>NZ_LLXX01000067.1:0-235 GCF_001440405.1 Bradyrhizobium valentinum | reverse complement strand
GGGAGCCGTAGCTACGAACGCGAGCCTGTGATCGCGCCTGTCATCGGAAGATGTTCGATGGCCTGAGCTATTGCTTCGGCGGGATGAAGGTCGGGCCGACGGTGCGGATCGGCTTGTCCTTGCCGTCCCCAGCGGTGGCGGTCGTATCGGCCGGAGGCGTTGCGGGTGCCGGCGCAGCGGCGGTGCCGGCGGGCGCAGTGCCCTTCTTGGCCGGGGGCGGCTGCGCGCCCTTCGG
>NZ_LLXX01000066.1:5641-69761 GCF_001440405.1 Bradyrhizobium valentinum | reverse complement strand
GCCGCCGTGGACTACGCCCACTGCATGCGTGAACTCGTCGACGTCCATTATCCCGACGCCGCCTGCATCCGTGTCGTGCAGGACAATTTGTCGATCCATAAGCCTGGGGCGCTGTATGAGGCCTTCGCGCCCGCCGAGGCCCGGCGCATCCTGCGTCGCCTCGAATTCCACTACACCCCGAAACACGCCAGTTGGCTCAACATGGTCGAGTGCGAGATCAACGTGCTACAGCGCCAGTGTCTCGGCCGCCGCATCGACGACCCCAAACGGCTCCGAAAAGAGATCGCAGCATGGCAACGGCAGCGAAACAAAGCACGAGACCGCATCAAATGGATGTTCACAACCGACAAACCCCGCGCCAAACTCGGCCGCGCATATCCAACCACCGCCAAAGAGTCAAAATCACTGTGATGAACCACTAGTTGGCCTTGTCTTGCCTTGTCTCACTGATCCCTTCACTTCAGATCACGAAAGCCCATTCATGAAAGCGGCTTGCGGGAAAACTGCACGAGCCGTTTGAGCGGCGGGGGTTAGGCAAGCCCTTCAATGGGCGCCTCCCCCGACCCGACACTCCGAGGACGGGAAAGCCGGCCACATGGGGAAACGAAACTGAACAGATAGCAGTAAAAGCTGTGAACCAACTGCCGAAGAGCGTGGTGCGGGAAATCCGCACGCCACGTTCTGTGAGAACCGGGGGCGGGCGACCGCCTCCGGTGACCCGGTGGGCGGAGCTGCGAGGCTCCTCCCTCTCGATCAATCACTTTCGGGGATCCCGTCAGCGAAGGGGGGAGGGAGCCCGTAGGGAGTCCGTCCGCCAATGCGCCCCTTACTGATCCCAATGACTTCGGAGTCATCTGCGACGCGCTGTTAGGTGAGCACCCCCGTTCAGGTCCCCCCTTGCGGCCCCTCGCGGGGGAGGGGGTAGGGACAGGGATAAGCCGCAACGGAGGGCGCCTAGAAAGCGTCAGTTCGACTTCGGGGTCGCCGCTGGCGGCTGGGCGGCCGCCTGCGGGGCGCGGCCGACCATTACGGTGAGCAGGCCGTCGCCCCAGAGCTTCTTCGCGACCCGCCTGGTGTCATCAAGCGTCACCGCGTCGACGATGGCGTTGCGCTTCTCGATAAAGTCGATCGGCAGCTTGTCGAGCTGATACTGCAACAACGCCTGCGCCAGCTTGGAGGAGGTGTCGAGCGCCAGCATCTGCGAGCCCTTGAGGTAGGACTTCGCCTCGTCGAGCTCCTGCTGCGTCGGGCCCTCCTCGGCGATGCGGCGGATTTCCTTCTCGACCGCATCGACGGTCTCGCCGGCGCGATCGGCGCGGGTGCCGGTGTTGCCGATGAACAGCGCGGAGTGATCCATCCAGAGCAGCGCTTCATGGATCGAATAGGCCAGCCCGCGCTTCTCGCGCACTTCCTTGAAGAGCCGCGACGACAGGCCGCCGCCGCCGAGAATGTGGTTCACCACACCGGCCGCCATGAACTCCGGGTCGTGCCTGTTGATGCCGGGTCCGCCGAAGGTGACGACGGTCTGCGGCACGTCGAGCGGGATGAAGGCGCGCTGCGGCGGCTTGGCCGCCACGACGTCGGGGATCGGCGTCAGTTCAGCCTTGGCCGGCAGGGCGCCGAAGGTCTTGTCGAGCAGCTTGCCGAGCGTATCGGGATCGACGTCGCCGACCACGACGATGCGCAGCGTATCCTTGGCGAGGATCCGGCGCGCATAGTCCTTCAGGTCGGCGATCTCGATCTTCGGTACGCTGTCCAGCGTGCCGGTGGCCGGCCTGCCATAGGGATGATCGCCGAACGCGACTTCGAGGAACTTGCGGTCGGCCAGCGAGGACGGATTGGTCGATTCACGGCGCAGGGTGGAGATCACCTGGGCGCGGATGCGTTCGACATCGGCCGGCTCGAACCGCGCGGAGGTCAGCGCCATCCGCAACAGGTCGTACGCTTCGTCCTTGTTGTCCTTGAGCATGCGAAGCGAGCCGCGGAAGTGATCGCGCGTCGCGGAGAAGCTCAACTTGATGGCCCGGCGGTCGAGCCGCTCATGGTAGGTCTTGGAATCGAGATCGCCTGAGCCTTCGTCAAGCAGGTCGGCGACCAGATTGCCGACGCCGGGCTTGCCGGCCGGATCCTGGCTCGCGCCGCCGCTGAAGGCATATTCCATCGCGATCAGGGGCACGGTCGCGTCCTGCACGAACCACGCTTCGATGCCGCCAGGCGACACCAGTCGCTGGATCTTAGCTGCAGCCTGCGAGGGCGCGGATGACAGCGTCAGCATCGCGGCGCAGGCGCCGCCGATCAGTGCCGCGCGGCGGGTGAGGGAATAGGTCACGAGCGCTTCTCCTTATGTTTCGGCGCAGTATCCTTGATCAGATAGCCGGTCACCGATCGCTTCTTGTCGAGCCATTTGGCCGCGGCGTCGCGCACCTGCTCGGCGGTGACGGCGCGGATGCGGTCCGGCCAGCTCCTGATATCGTCGATGCTGAGACCGGTGGTCAGGGCACCGCCATACCAGCGCGCCAGCGTCGCCTGATTGTCCTGGGCGTAGATCGCTTCGGCAATGAGCTGGGTCTTGACCCGCTCGAGGTCCTCGGCGCGTGCGGTATTCTGCGCGAGGTCGGCGATCACCTTGTCGATCGCCTCCTCGATCGGCGCAAATTCGACGCCGGGCTTCGGCGTCACCAAGATCGAGAATTGCGACGGGTCGAGCGCCGTGCCATCGTAGCCAGCGTCGGCGCTGATCGCGAGACCCCTGTCGATCACCAGCGCGCGGTAGAGATAGGAGTTGGCGCCGCCGCCCATCAATTGCGCGAGCACATCGAGCGCGGGGCTTTCGCCCGTTGCCGCCGTCGCGGCCGCCGGCACCAGATAATAGCGGCGCAGACCGGGCTGCTCGACGCGCGGATCCGACAGCGTCACGGTGCGCGGCGCCGCCGGCATCGGCTCCTGCGGGCGGATGCGCTTCTCGGGGATCGCGTGCTGCGCCGGGATCGGACCGAAGTTCTTCTCCACCAGCGGGCGGATGTCCTTGACGTCGACGTCGCCGGCGATGACCAGGATTGCGTTGTTCGGGGCGTAGAAGCGCTTGTAGAACGCGAGCGCATCCTCGCGGTCGAGCTTTTCGATCTCCTGGTGCCAGCCGATCACCGGGCGGCCGTAGGGATGGTTGAGGTAGAGCGCGGCCATGATCTGCTCGGTCAGCCGCTCGTCCGGCTCGTTGGCGACGCGCATGTTGTATTCTTCCAGCACGACGTCACGCTCGGGCAGCACGTTCTCGTCCTTGAGGATGAGGCCGGTCATGCGGTCGGCCTCGAACTCCATCATGGCAGGAAGCTGCTCGCGCGGCACGCGCTGGATGTAGCCGGTGGTATCGACCGAGGTGAAGGCGTTCTGGTTGCCGCCGACCCGCCGCACGGTCTGCGAGAACTCGCCGGCCGGGTGCTTGGCGGTGCCCTTGAACATCAGATGTTCGAGGAAATGCGCGAGCCCGGATTTGCCCGGCGTCTCGTCGGCGGAGCCGAGCTTGTACCAGATCATCTGCGTCACGACAGGCGTGCGGTGATCGGGGATCACCACAACCTGCAGGCCGTTGTCGAGCGTGAAGCTGGCGGGGCGTTCGGAGGTAACCGTGGTCTGGGCGCGGAGGCCGCTGCTTGACAGCGAGGTCGTGCAAACAAGTGCGGCAACGAAAAGGGCGGTCGCTCGGTGTGAGGGCATCATGATCCTTATGGAAGCCCGAACATGCGGTCGGGGCGCGAAAGCACGGGCACCCTACACGGCACTGTCCGTGCCGGCCATCACGAAACGGAGAGAGACGCGCCGCCCCGCATTAAGCTTTGCTCATGTGAGGCGCGGCCGCGAGGATGAGATTGTAAAACCATACGTATCGCTGATTGACGTTAGGTTCGATCGTCTCCGCGCGGTACGCCAGCGCCTCTCGTGGCAAACCTTTTACCTGCCGAAGTTTCCTCACGGTAAACGCGGTACCTTTCGGATAGTCACGCCCGAGAGGGCGTCTCCTTCAAGAACTCTACACACGTCGCATCTGGTTTCTCCATGAATGGCTGTTGGGGCGCCGACTTAAATCTCCGTTGACACCGAGCTCCAGTACGCCAGTTCCGGGCAGAATTCGGCACGGCATCGTGTCCGCAACAATCTGCCGGGTACACCGGACTTCTGCCCGCTCGTTTTCAAGACGCCAGTACTGGTGGGTCTGTTGCGCAGGATATCAAGGAACGCGCCCGCGCCGTAGTGAGCCAGATTCCAAAAGATCTGCTCGCGCGAACCGCTGCCGTTCTTCTCCTCAAAGACTCAAAGTCGAGCTACGTCAATAGAAGGCGAGAGACCACCGCAGGACCGTATCCAGCGATGGGGAATGGTCATCGGGAAGGCGGGACGGGGACCGCTCGATGAGGCAGAGGTTCTACGCGTGCAGCGCATCGCGATCGGCGATGAGCGCTTCGTGAAGCTCGGCTTCCGTACCGAAGCTGGTTTCGTCGGCGACCACGACCGCGAGACGCAAAGACCGATCCCGGATCATATCAGCGCGCGCCACGAAGATATCGCCTCCCTGGTCCGCGGACCAATCGCGTTCGATCATGCGGCGGAAAATGAGCTTGATCCAGTCGTCGCCGCCGCCGTGCTGGCCTTCGGTTTCGTCTTTATCCACCGCTTTGAGGACGGCAATGGCCGCATTCACCGATAGCTGATGCACCATGTTCTGGCACGACGAGGATTTCAATCCCGCTGGAATCGACATTCCGGTTTCGGCAGTCACTCTCGACAAGATCAGCGAATACAAGGAAGTGCTGGAAAGCTATTCGATTAGATTGCTTCCGTGTGTTGAATCGGGAGCCGACGCCACAAGGCAACATGAAGGTCGTGAACGATACCGGGCGACTTTTACCGCTTCTTCGACGCGACGCCACACGCCGAGTTTCTGTACGAATGCGTGCAGAGGACCGTCGAACAGGATCTTCCGAAGGAAACCCGATTTTTGCAGAGCTTCGATACCTTCCGCACGAGGGGTCGAGAATATCGTCGACATGCCGGAACGAACGCTAAACAATCTCTTCGGGTTTCTGCAACAGAATGCAGGCGGACTCTCAAATGGCATCATAGCCGCGAAGCCCAATGAGTAGCTCTGGAAAGGCCAGCCGCTCCTCGCCTTGGCGTGGCACGGTGAGGCTAGGGTGATGCGCCCCCCTCTGTGCGTCAGCTTGTTGTCAGCTCGCGCGCCTATCATTGTCCACAGGTCTTCGAGTAGGCCAGTACGTTGCGATAGGGAGAGCGAACCGCATGTATAACAGAATCACTGGTTCTTCCAGCCAAGTTCCAAGCGCGAGCCAGGCCGATGAATCGGAGCTATCAGCAGATGGCCGTAGGTTTACGGAAACGCTTACGGCGCCTGGTTCGTCCTCGGGGGCGACACGGCCGTACTCCCTCATTTCCGAACCTCCCATCGATGAGATTGACAGGGAGTCATTCAGGGAAGAACTGAGAAATTCTTACGGTAAGGACATCAAGCACATAGCCGATAATCCGCAAGAATACTCGGATTTCGTTTCCGAAAAGGCTGAGCGCACAGCGATGGTCGCCAGAGCCGGATCCACCGTAGAGGATTCGGACCATGCGCGATATTTCAGCTATCAATTGGGTGACAAGAGTGTCGGGCTTCTAAAGACCGAAGGTCGACGTCGCATGGGAGGGGAGGCGTGGGAGCAGCACTTTCCTGGGCGAAAACACGTCTCGTCCGTTGTCGGTCTCCGGGTTACTCATCCGCTCGTCGAGAACGCAGGCGATGTTCTGCTGGAACATCAACTTCGGCTTGACGGCAAGCGGGCGTTGGTCATGTCGCGTCCTGCCACGGATGAGGTGAAGCCCCGTCTAGAGCAGATGGGTTTTGTTCACGTGGGGGACAATGAAGATGACAATGAATATGTGCTTGACCCTAGGCAGCATCCCGACAAGTGGACGCTGAACGATGAGGGAAAATGGCAGCGGGTGGACAAGCCTCGGCTATATCTCTCCAAAGTTGAGAGTAGTGATGACGAAAACGAAGGAAGTGTCGAGAAATATTCGGGCGAAGAATACATCGAAACGGATTCGTCGGGGGACGATCCTACTTGGTACTTCGACCGGCTCAATTTAGGCCCGGGGACTGGCTAGCAGAAGTCGCGCCGGGTGCGGCTTGGCCTGAAAGTGGCCGACTTCTCGTAGCGGCATGCACCGGGAAGGGGCGCTGCAACGGGAGCGCCCGCCACGCGCGGGTGTGCTCTCGATGCGGCGCGCGAGCGGAATAAATTGGAAGCGGCGGCGGTTCTCGAATTTGCCGGCAGAGCAGCTTCTTTGGAAGCCCTAGTCAGCTGCTCTGAGCTGCTTTTTGCCTCATTGGCAACTCTCTGGGATTTGAACGCTCCAGCATCGATGCGTTGCGCGATCTTGCAGGGCGCTTCGCGGACGATCAATTGAGGTGTGCCTCCTCATGACCGCCAACGGCCAAGCCGAATGTCGCTGCCGCCTGCGATCTGCGGCTTCAACGACATTAATCCGGCGCGCTAGGGGAGGAGCAAGCGATGAAACCAGTCTGGGTCTAGATCGATGAAAAACACCCGCGCGTGATGCAAACCAGATCGCGCTGTTCGTGGATCAATACCGCCAATTGTCTGGACACTTGGTTGTCGAGCCGAGGAGGGGCTCAGCTGCTCGCAGCTCCGCTTTCCGCGCCTCATCCAGACGTCATTCACGGATAGCGAAATGTCTTGCCCTCAATTGCTGATCTTAGTGCTCGCTCGGACGCCATTTCGCGATGCTCTGCCTGCACATTCTTGTTCAGTGGACCGCTTATCCTCAGTCAAGGGCTGCTTCGATCGCTCCCAATTCAGTATCGTTGCAGCAGTCCTTGAGTATGTTGGAAAGACGGCGCGAGTGAGCGCAGCGCCAAGCCAAGCTTGCGCAGCGTTTCAATGATGCGCACTGCGATCTCATCACGAGTGGCATTTAGAACTGTATCAAAGGGCAATTTGAACATTGGTCTGTTCGTCGATAAAGCGTCTGAGGTGAGCATCCTGCGGAAGCGCAAGGGGTGGCCGTCAATTGCCGTTACATGTTACAGCCGACCCGACTGTGCGTTGGCGCGGCCGCTCGCTGGATCCCTTCACCAGCTGTTTAGCGCTTGGTAAGTGTAAGCAGCGAGCTCGTCGGCTCGAAGAACATCTCGAGCGATTGCGACTGAGGCTTGGGAGAAGCCTGGCTCGTCCGGCCACTTGCCGAGACCGTTCACCAGGTTCGACGGGCACCGCTGCGCCTTCGACGGCGGGATCAAGCTCGGAAACGGTCGCCTTATGATCCTGGCATTCAAGGGGGCTCATTCCGCCGGCCGGCCGTGACTGAACTGGAAGAGCAGCTGTTTCCGACGGTGCGTTGATGTGGTGAGGTAAAAAAGGAAGATCTGGTGCTCTGAACCAAACTCGCAAGCTGAAAAGCACCATTGTGACCATATCCGTGAGGAAACGTACGCGTTCTTCTCAGTAAAGGTGAAGGAGATGGCGAAAGTTTGTACCGGCCTCTCGATGGAGGTTCTTTACCGGTTCAAGGAGAAGCGAGCGCCCGGTTGCATGTGCTTGCCGGCATTGGAAGCGGAAGAAGAGAGATGATCTACACTACGGTTTGCTCAGCAGTTTGTTCGAAATCAAGCGAGGCAAAGGAGGCGACGTGAGAGCACAAGTTCTAGAAAAGCTCGAGGCTGGCCGCGTACGATATGGCCAATTCGCCAGCGCGCCGGAGTCAGGTCCTTGCGGCCTCTTTTTTGTCCAGGGGCCTTGTGGCTGCAAGCTCAGGATAATCGGACTTGTTCGCCCAAGTTGGGAGCATGTCTCCGTCTCTACGTCGCGACGTTGTCCGAACTGGGAAGAGATGTGCTTCGTCAAAGACCTGTTTTGGGATGAAGAGGAGTGCGTGATGCAGCTGCATCCTCCTCATTCGCAATACGTGAATAACAGCCGGTATTGCCTGCATCTCTGGAAGCCGACTCGTCGGGACATTCCAATGCCACCGGCTAGCTTCGTAGGCGTCGTCGGGCTTGATCCATCTGAAACGGCAATGTTGCTTGCACAGATTGGGGGGCTATCATGAGACCCGTATTACTACAACGATTTGAGGGCCCCAACAGGGGGCGCCGCCGCATCTATTCCGGTAGGAACGACAACTGCGATAGACGAACAACTCTCTTCAATACACTAAGATGCTTGTTGATGTTTGTTCGGGGAGTTTTCAGATCCCTTCGGCTGATCAACAAGGGCTGGGACTCCCGCCAGACGATATCGTTGCCGTGGGGAAACTCGTCAGCTTGGCGTCAGCTCGTATCCTTATGGTGCCGATCCGTCAATAGGCGGTGAACGATTAGCCTTATCACGCATCGAGAAGAGCAGCGGGTTATAGCGAGCATGTCTGGCCCTACGGAGGACACGGCACGTCTGGATTGGGTGCCGTTCTGGTTGCGATCGGCCTTGGATATAGCCGCATTGTGCTGTGTGGCGTGCCTTGTGATGACGGCCGTTATAATAATGACGAGCCTTTTTGGCGGCGTACTGCTTTTGCTTCATCTGAAGCGGCGGGCTCGGTGTGTGCAAATCGCAACGTCTATTGTGGAAGGTGGACCAGATCGCTTTCGAGCCAAAAATGAGAAGCATGTCGGACCGCACCAAGAAGTGGTTGGGTGGCGCACACAAACTCGACCCGCAGCCTCAGGAGATACGATCGAGTAGAACCCGCAGTAGTCGACCGCCTGAAAACAGCAGATCGCGCCACATGAGATGCGCTCCTGTCATAGTTTCAACTTGCAAGAACGGGAAAACGGGTTCGAGCCTCTGAACTGGCGAGGAGGTCAGCCGATGCCGTTGCACTGCATCAATGAGGCACGCCTGAGCAGGGTAGCGCCTCTCAAAGCAGAGAGTATACTCATCGCAGCGTGCCTCAACACTGAGTACCGTGACACAAGCTCAATCCGGGATACGGTCAATGAGATAGCGCGTGGCTGCCTCGCGGGCGCTGACTACACGATTGAGGATACATATGTTCTTACGCTGGTGTCGGTAAGAAGGGTGGCAGGAATCTACAGGGCGGATCGTCTTAGGGATTCATGCATAGATCAGCCACGCCTCGTGGCGGTCTGAGCTTGAGACGGAGCTGGTTGATATCTGATCGCGCACCGCCGCTCCGAAGTAACCAGGGGTCGAGAATGATGGGCGGAGAGCAGCTCGTTCAAGGGCTTAAGGAAGCAGGAACAAGGGCGCGCAGGGAATGTCAGATATTTGTGTAAGAGGCCTCTGTGAAGCTGGATTGCAGTCGTTTCTGGCATTAGCCGGACATTGTGATTTGATCCTATGGTGGCTAAACAGTGGCCGGGCAGCAAGCTCTGTCAAAGCCGCAGCCGTCGCAGGCGGGGGCCGCAGGCCCGCCTTTACAGAGCTTGCTGATCGGCCAAACTCGGTCCGCCGGATAAGGCGGACATTTTGGTCATCGCGCTGATCCCGGAAAGCGCGAGCCGAAGTGAATGGCGAACTGGCCCATGGCGGCAGTCCACTCGACACCTCGCCGCCACCTCAATCCGGCGTTCTTGTGCGAGATAAAGCAGCTTCAACGCATCGTCGTCGTTGGGAAACTGCCGCGGGTCTTAATGATCTTGCGCAAGCTAACGCGCGCGTAGAGGCTCAGGATTTTGTCGTCGAAGCCGTCGAAACGGGTCTGGCCCTTGGCGATCAATAGCGGCGCGAACCTGCCGGCCCGGTCGCGTGGCAAAGCTATGTCGTCTCGCCGTCCTCGGTCAGGATCGTCTTCGCGCTGGTCCCGTTACGGCTATTGCCGCTGCCGCGGCCGGCCGGGTCCCCCTTCTCGTAGCCAAGATGATCGCTCAGCTCCGCACCAAGCGCCCGCTCAATCAGCGCCTTCTTCAGCTGCTTGAAAAGCCCGTCCGTACCTGTGAGGTCTTCAGGCTTCTCATAGTTAGCAAGCAGTTGATCCAGTAGTTCAGGTGTAAACGTCGTCTCGGTCGTCATGTGAGTCTCCTCGGTAAGGTAAACTCACAGAAGCCTGCTTACACATTCTTTCTGACACCCTCTTGAGCCGGCATCAATTCGGCTTCCGAAAGCAGGAGATCAAGCAGTCTTCGTTAGCCGACTGACCTTGGCAACTCACTCGCTCGACTTCGACCAACGATTCCTTCAACATGAGCATGCAAGTCTCAGCTCCAGCGGCATGGCCCCAACGCCTGCAGTTGGTATCTCGGGCTGACCCAAAAACCAGCTGTCCATCTGGCGCCAGCATCTGCACCAACTTGCGGATAGTCGCACGCATCTCGGCCACGCCTCCAAGGTAGTAGAGGACTTCGGCCAGTACGATCAAATCAAATCGCTCGGCGGTCGAAAACTGCTGAACGTCCGAAGCCATCCAGGTTATGTGCGACCACCGTTTCGTCCGCAGGCTAGCTCGACGAATCGCTTGCGGCATAACGTCGATGACTGTGAGCCGTTTGCAATGAGGTGCTAGTATTTCCGTAAATGCGCCGGCCGCGCACCCGACCTCGAGGGCGTGCGAAATCACGCCTTGCGAAAGCGATAGCCGGAGCATTTGCGAGTGACGCTCGCGTTCGAATGGATTACCGTCGAGCCTCCACGGATCGTCGGCGGCTAGTTCCTGCTCTAGCGATTGATGCTTGCTGTCCGAACTCATGAGTCACCTACCTACTGAGAATGCACGATCGGGTGCCCGTGCCGATGCTGTCAAACGAGACCAGCCTCGAAGAACTACGGGAAAGCTCCGCCTCCGCGGGACTACCGACCATTGAAGAGCCTCCAGTCCAGCTTTCGCAGACCTCATGAGCACCTCGTCAGTCCCAATCCAGTACGGCGCACACCAGGACGCAGCTGGGCAATCATCCGTTCGCGCTTGCCTATCATCCAGCAACTGTGTTGAAACCACCAGTCATTTCACACGCATTTTCCTGATTGATGCCTTGAGTTAGCCAGCGTCTGACTATGGGGATTGCGGCAAAATTGGTAAAATCTATTGTTTGGATGGAACATATCCAGTCCGGTAATGGTCCGCGAAGAACGCATTGGCGTTTCGCGCATGATGAGCCGGCCGTCTTGACGTAGCAGCACATGCTGAACGGCCCCCACGACGTTGATCCGGCGAAGATCCTCGCCGGACATCGAATGCCTCGAAAGCTCACGTCATGACGCAGAGCTGGACGCGCTCGAACACTGCTCGCGGCGAACGTTCGAACCGATGCCACTGTTTGATGAAGGCCAGCGGCGGCTCCTCCGATGATCGCGTCAATTACACACCGAGCAAGCCGGGTGAGTTCGTCGCCGGCAAGCTTGCGGGCATCGCCACGCTCGCCAGCGGGCACTTTGCCATGATCGACGACGGCCTCGGCTTCCAGTTCGTCCCCTGGCAGCCTGTGCTCGACAAGCGCATCGGCCAGCATCAGCGGTGTGATGCGCGACAGCGGCGGCATCGAGTGGAGCTTCGGACGCAAACACGTTGGGCTTGTGAAGCAGCGGAAAAGCCCTGCGTGCTTGGCGCGAGTGGGCCGGATCAGCGACGACTCTTCAAGGCTGCCGCTGTCGCGCCTCCTCTTCGCGGCTGACGGCCTGGACCAGTCGTCGCCGCCCCGGCTTGGGCTCTCCAAGCAGGTAAGGCGAATTGAGGGCGCGAGCGCTCCAATGCCCGAGGTGAAGGGGTTCGCAATGGTAGGTTGCGGCTTGTAATATGACCCATAGGGTGGTACATAGGCTCTATGTTGGAGCCTTGGAATGATCGTTGGCTTTCGGGATGAATGGCTACGCGCCTTCTTTGTGGATGATGTCCGCTCGCGGAACGTCCCGCCCGATCTTGAAGCCGGTTATTCCGCAAGCTTCAGATGATCGACGATGCGACGACCGATCAGGACTTACGCGCGCCGCCCAGCAATCACTTCGAGAAGCTGCGCGGCAATCTGGCGGGGTTCCATTCGATCCGCGTCAACCAGCAATGGCGGTTGATCTTCCGCTGGGACGGCAAGCGAGGCGAAGCGGCGGGCGTCTATCTCGATGATCACAGCTACCGATGTGAGCGAGGCAAACCATGCTGACGACGAAGCGCAAGCCGGCCACGGTCGCCGAGATACTGACCGAGGAGTTCATGGAGCCGATGGGCTTGACCCAGGGCGCGCTTGCCCAGGCGATGGGCGTTCAGCGCAAGCACGTCAACGAGTTGTGCAACAACCGCAGGAACGTGACGGCGGCGACCGCGCTGATCCTCGCCCGCGTGTTCGGCAACAGCCCGGACTTCTGGCTCAACGTGCAGCGGCGCAGCGATCTCTGGGAAGCGATGAACAGCCCCAAGGAGCGTCAGCGGATCGAACGCGCTCGTCCGCTGAAACGCGCCGCGTAGTCGACGATGAATTGCGATGAATAGCTCTGGTCCCGCACCACGCAAGTATTTTCACGCTGCGCGGCTTATCGCGCAGCTTAGCGTATCATGACGTAAAATTAGGCTACTTCTTGCTTTCGACAGATCGCGCGATCCTGGCGCGATGCCCCGAGCGCGCGCCAAACCCAGCAAAGACCGTCGCGTCCCGGCATCCTGCCGGATGATCTTTTCGACTATGCCAGCATCGAGCCGTGGCCGCGTGCCGGCAGGCCGCCAAAGCATGATCTTGCTGACTGGACCGTCACAGTCGATTGGCCCGACCGCGTCGCGGTCACGGACGCCGAGGTGGACGTACTCGAGGCGTGGTTCGGCCGATCTCTTCGACGACCTGTTCGGGCCATGCCGATGATCTGACAAGGAGACGCCCGCCATGACCGTGCCCCAATGTTCGAAAGGGGCGCGCGCCGCCCTCTATCTGCGCGTCTCGACGGCGCGGGAGGCCGAGCATGATGTCTCCATTCCTGATCAGAAGCGGCAAGGTGAGGCTTATTGCTCGGCGCGCGGCTATGCGATCGTCGAGACCTATGTGGAGCCGGGAGCCTCCGCGACCAACGACCGCCGCCCTGAGTTTCAGCGCATGATCGAGGCGGGCACATGCAAGCCCGCACCCTTCGACATCGTCGTGGTTCATTCGTTCAGCCGTTTCTTCCGCGACCATTTCGAGCTTGAGTTCTATGTCCGCAAGCTGGCGAAGAACGGCGTCAAGCTCGTCTCCATCACGCAGGAGATGGGCGATGACCTGATGCACGTCATGGTGCGCCAGATCATGGCGCTGTTCGATGAATATCAATCCAAGGAGAACGCCAAGCACGTGCTGCGCGCGATGAGCGAGAATGCACGGCGGGGCTTCTGGAATGGCGCCCTACCGCCAATCGGCTATCGCATCGTCGCGGCCGAGCAGCGTGCGCCAAGACCCAAGAAGAAACTGGAGATCGACCGACTGCACGCCGACACGGTGCGAATGATCTATCGTCTGTTTCTGGAGGGGGACGGCGTATCCGGCCCGATGGGCGTGAAGTCCATTACCTACTATCTCAATGAACGCCGAACCTTCACCCGCGATGGCGGGCGCTGAGGTTTGGCTCAGATCCACAGCATCCTGACCCGCACGACCTATATCGGCGAGCACAAGTTCAACAAGCGCTCGCACAAGGACCGGGAGCGCAAACGCTAGGTGGTGTGGACATTTAGCGGAGCCATAGGACGATGGCGGCGAGAGTAACGACGGCCCGATAGTTTCGGGCGGTCTTTTCGAAGCGGGTTGCGACGCGGCGGAACTGCTTGAGTTTTGAGAAGCAGCATTCCACGAGATGGCGCTGGGCATAGAGATGCTTGTCGAGCGGGTATTTGAGCGCACGTGAAGGGTTATTGGGGATGACGGCGATCGCGCCCTTGGCGGCGATGGCTTGGCGCAAGTGATCGGCGTCATAGGCTGTATCGGCCATGACGACCTCGGCGGGTAGTCCCTCGATCAATGCGGCGGCTTGCGGTGCATCGCCCTTCTGACCTGCGGTAAGCATGAACCGCACGGGACATCCCAAGCCGCGAACGGCCAGATGTATCTTGGTGCTCAGGCCCCCGCGCGAGCGGCCGATCGCTTGATCTTCCGCTTGATCTTCAGACCCCCTTTTTTGGCGCCGGCGGCGTGCTGATGCGCCCGAACGATAGTGGAATCGACGATCAGATATTCGAAGTCCGGATCGTCGGACATCGCCTCGAAGATCCGCCACCAGACACCTTTGATGCTCCATCGACTGAAGCGTCGGAACACGCTGTTCCAATCTCCAAACGCCTCTGGAAGATCACGCCAGGGAGAGCCGGTAATCCAAAGCACGCCCTCCACGAACATCCGGTTGTCGCGGCCGGTCGAACCCTTCTGGTCAGGTCGGCCTATGATCAGCGGCGCCATCCGCTCCCACGCCGCGTCGTTCAAAACCAACCGATCCATCACACCCAAGACTGCCTCCCCAAAAGCAGTCTTGAATCTGATTTGCCCCTAAATGGGAATCCTTAGAGTCCACACCACCTAGAGCGAGGTCGTGACCGGTGCAGGCCGACCTGAAATCTCGTCGCCCCATGGTGACGCCGACCCGCGTCACCAGCGGTCCCACCCTCCTTACCGGCATCTGCTTTTGCGCCAAGTGCGGGGGAGCGATGACGCTGCGGACCGGCAAGGGCAGCGCAGGCGGCATGTATCGCTACTACACCTGCTCGACCAAGGCCCGGCAGGGGGAGACCGGATGCAAGGGCCGTTCGATTCCCATGGACAAGCTCGACGATCTTGTCGCCGGTCACTTTGAGAGCCGTCTGCTCCATCCCGACCGGCTGGAGGAAGTGCTTGCCAGCGTCCTTGACCGTCGCCAGGAGCGCTCAGCGCGCCGCCGCGCACATCGCCGAGCTCAACAAGCGGATCACTGAAACCGACCAGCGGCTCAACCGGCTCTACGACGCGATCGAATCGGGCGTAGCCGTACTGGATGCCCCAGGTCTGAAAGAGAGCATCGCGGGCCTCAAGGCGATTCGGGATCAGGCCACGGCTGACGCCGAGCGCGCCCAGGCCGCGCTCGACAGCGTCGGCAATCAGGCTGTCAGCCCCGATATGGTCAAGACGTTCGCAGACGTTGCCCGTGAGCGGCTCCGGCTTCGCGACGGCGGCTATCGCCGCGATCACCTGCGCGCGCTCGCTCAGCGCATTGAGGTGGCGGAAAAAGAGTCCGCATCATGGGATCGAAGTCAGAACTGCTGCGACCCTGGTCGCCGGCTCAAGCGAAAAATCGGCGGCTCTCGGCGTTCGCGGTTCTGTACTGAAATGGCGCAGCCGACGCGATTCGAACGGGTGGCCTCCACCTTGGAGGGTCGCGCTCTATCCAGCTGAGCTACGCGTGCATCTCGCAGTACTTGCGCGCATTTGTTGCAAATGTGAAGCGACGGCATAACGCTCTCGCAAGTCGTTGAATTACGACCTCTCGACCTCTCAAAACTCTTTTTTGCACCAACTGGTTTGACACGTGCATTCGGGGGGCAAGCGTCTGGGCTGTCAATCGCGGAACTCGCTTTCCATGATCTGCTAGAATTGGGGCACGGAGATTTCGTACAAGACACGCGATGCATCGCGGGCTTCGCAGCTGCGCTTGACCCGCACTCTGGAGCCAGGCGCAGGGGCTGGCCAAGGCTTTGAACGAGCGAAAGGCCACGACTAGGATCGATTGCATGAAAACCTACGCCTTTCCGTCGCAGAAGTACCTTGAACACTTGCGGGCGGCCGAGGAGTTGGCGCCTGCGGATCTACCGCGCGCGTTAAAGGGCGAGCCAGGGACGCTGTTCGAGATCAAGCTGCAACCCAAGGCGCTGCGCAATGGTGCAATGCCGAGTCCGATGTGGGTGCACATCCATACGAAGCGGCCGGTACTTGCGCGGCAATTGGCGACGCTGGATGACGCGGACTTCGCCGCTTGCCACGTCAAGTCCAATGAACAGCGCGGCTACAATCGGCAGTGGCAGAACGCCCGGGCTGCGACGGGTCACGAGAGCGTCGTGGTCCACCGCGGCAAGCTTACGCCTGCGTTCTGTAAGTCCTTGTTGAGCACAGTGCTTGGCGGCCACCCACGCTATCCGCTTGCCGAGGCGGAGCACCGGTCGACGCAGGCCGCTCGACACGGGATGTAGTCGGGGGCGTCTCGCGGTAGAGTGCCGATTGTGGTGACACCATCAGCCAGACCTCCGAAATCCGGAGCCAGCAGGCCGTGATCAGATCATGGGTCTTCAGCAGGCCGGTAGACTGAAAGCTTCCGCTTCGGTTTATAACGCTCGTACCATGCGGCAATCAGCGCACTCGTTTCGATGCAGTAAATCTTCTTGGCCATTCCGGTTTACGGCGCCATGCCAAAGGCCGCCTTTTTCCATTAGAGCAACGGTCGTAACCTTCATATTTAAGAGATCCGCGACATCGCGCAGTGTGAAATATCGATCGTGATAGCCCTGGAAATAAGCTGGGTAAACGTGCGACCGAACTGACTCAGCACCACGTAATGATACTTGGGGCCGCCTTCGGACGGTTCTTTCTGTTCGTCAAGCTGGGCGCAGATCTTCTGGAAATCAGCGCGCTTGCTGTCATAGAAGGCCTGGGTGGTGCGACCGAGCGTAAGCAGCCGCCGCAGCACGGCTTCCTGGCCGACGCCAAAGCGCTGGGCCAACGCTTCAGCGTCTCCGAATTCCGCTTAATAGCCGTTCGCAACATTGGCGTGAGCGGGGCCATTCCCCGCCGCAGGTGTACCATATCCTCGGTAATCCCCGGGCTCAGGGACTGCGCCATGATTTCGTCCAGCGCCTCCTCGTCTTGTTGCACGCCGGGAGGCAGCCACAGGGCCGCGGCGAGCGCGAACTGCTCAATCCCCACGTGCTGTCGGCTCCAGCAGCCCCAACGTGGGATTTGCCAGGCCAGCCAATGCCCGTCATATTCCAATCTCCGATACAGGCGAGAATGCGCTGCCTGTCTAGATAGACAGCCTGGCTGACAATTAGCTGACGAAGGGCATTCTCACGGATGCACAAAGAAAATCCGAATCACCGTGGCTCCAATTCCATGGAAGATGCCGTGGTGCTAGCTAGTGTCCCGAGTCACAAGTTCGCAATCGTAGCTTCGCGTCGCTGTGCCAAAGATGACGCGCTGGCAACAGCGACGGCGGATCTGATCGCGGTCCAGCAACTTGCGCCCCTGATATAGAGCGATGACGAGCGTGCCGAACTGAAGTCGCTGACAATGTGGCGAAAGAAGGCGCTAGCGCTGGCTCTGAGAGCTCGGATCGTGCTGACCTGCGCCGAGGGCGGTCAGAACGAGGAAGTGGCGGCCAAGTTGGGCCTGGACACGCAGACGGTAGGCAAATGGCAGCGTCGTTTTGTGAAGCGGCGCGTGGCCGGGCTGCACGACGAGCCGCGTTCCGGGGCGCCGCGCACGATTGACGATGCTCGCATCGAAGCGGTGGTCGTGCGGATGCTGGAGCAATGCCCCCGAGAACGCCACCCATTGGAGTTCGGGAGTTCGCGCGACATGGCGAACGCCAACGGCCTGTCCGTGTCGACGGTGCAAGGCATCTGGCGAGCCTACGTCTCGGCGCCGTGTGGATGAAAAGTCCCAAATCCAGGCGCTGGGTCCTGTTGGGGTCCTCATCGGGGCTCGGTTGTGATTCAAGCTTCGGATGGAACGATTCGTTTTTGACTGACGCCCAATGGACGAAGATGGAATCGCTGTGTCTCGGCAAACCGAGCGATCCCGGACGCAGCGGCAAGGACAACCGGCTGTTTGTTGAGGCGGTGTTATGGATCGCGCGCCCGGGCAGTCCCTGGCGCGATTTGCCGCGCGCTTTCGGCCAATGAAATAGCGTGTACACGCGTTTCCGCGACTGGGTGAAGGCGGTGTGGAAACGCCTGTTCGGCGCGGTCTCGGACGAGCCGGACATGGAATACGCCATGGTAGACGCCACGATCGTCAAGGTCCATCGCCACGGATAGGGCGCAAAAAATACAAGACAGGCCATCGGCCGTTTGAAAGGGGGAATGTCAGAATTCGTGTAAGAGGTCTCTGTGAAAGTTGAATTGTAGTTGTTTCTTGCATCAGCCGGACATTGTCATCGATCCCATGGTGGCTAACAGTGGCCGGGCAGCAAGCTCTGTCAAGGCACCGGATCCCTTTCTCGTAGCCAAGATGATCACTCAGCTCCGCACCAAGCGCCCGCCCAATCAGCGCCTTCTTCAGCTGCTTGAAAAGCCCGTCTGCACCTGTGAGGTCTTCAGGCTTCTCATACTTACTTAGCAAGCAGTTGATCCAAATAGTTCAGGGTGTAATCGTCGTCTCGGTCCTCATGTGAGTCTCCTCGGTAAGGTAAACTCACAGAAACCTGCTTACACATTCTTTTGACACCCACTGGGCGCATCAGCGAGCGGCACTCACCGAACCTGTGGTGAGCTGCCCCGAGACGATTTCGCAAGCTGGACCATAGCCTCGATTTGCCGGCTCTCGATGAGAATAGCCGGCGCGCTCTTTTGTCCAACCAGCACAACCAGCGCTTACCGCGCGTGAGGCCCGCGTAGGCGATGAATCTTCTTCAGCATCCTGAAGTGCTGCATGGCGACGGACACCAAAGAAGGGTATTCTGGACCCACTGCAAATCCGGTCTCGCTTCGCATGATCGATCTTCTTCGGACCAATCTACATAAAGTCGTCGTCGTCCCAAGCCGGCGTGGTATCTGGGGCACGCTGGGCCCCACTGGGCCCCACTGGTTTCACTGCCGTCATTGGGTTCAGCTTTAGAAAGATACAATTGAGGCTTGTTTTTCCGCTGCCATTCGCCGTCATCATTCTTCGTCCACTTGTCGGAATGCTGGGTAGGTCAAGCACCATCTCGAGTCACTCACCTCAACAAAACCCAACGCCGCTGCGCGGGCTTTCGCGTCGTCGTTGACAGCATGAGAGAGGAGCAAAGGCCGTTCGCCGTCGAGCCGAAGCTGATGTTCCAACAGAATATCGCCTGCGTTCTCGACCAGGGGATGAGTAACCCGAAAATCCACAGTGGATGTGAGTTCGGTCCGTCCGGGAAACTGTTCCCGCCAGCGCGCGCGTGCCTTTTCCTCTTTGAACACATCACTCATGCTAGCTCCGCCTTCCGTTCGCAGAAGTCCAACACTCTTGTTGCCTAGCTGATAGCTGAAATAGCGTGCGTTTTCCGAACCAGATTTCCTGCCGTGGTCATAAGCAACTTGTGCCGTTCGTTCGGCTTTCGAGGATACCGGAAGCGAGTATTGCTGTGGTTTCGCGGCGATATGCTCGATTTCATCGCTATAAAAGTCCTTCACGTTCTCCTCGAATGAAGACCTTGTGATCTCCACCAAAGGAGGTCGCCGAACGAGGGAGTACGAGGGTGTTGCTCCCGAAGACGAGCTAGGTGGTGTGGACTCTAAGGATTCCTTTTTAGGAGCAAATCAGATTCAAGGCTGCTTTTGGGGAGGCAGCCTTGGGTGTGATGGACCGGTTGGTTTTGAGCGACGCGGCGTGGGAGCGGATGGCGCCGCTGATCATCGGCCGACCTGACCAGAAGGGTTCGACGGGCCGCGACAATCGGATGTTTGTGGAAGGTGTGCTGTGGATCGTGCGTACGGGCTCTCCCTGGCGTGATCTTCCGGAAGCGTTCGGGGAATGGAACAGTGTATTCCGTCGCTTCAGTAGATGGAGCGTCAAGGGTGTTTGGTGGCGCATCTTTGAGGCGATGTCCGATGATCCGGATTTCGAATATCTGATCGTCGACTCCACCATCGTCCGAGCCCACCAGCACGCTGCCGCGGCCAAAAAAGGGGGTCTGAAGATCAGGCGCTCGGCCGTTCGCGCGGTGGCCTGAGCACCAAGATACATCTGGCCGTTCGAGGCTTGGGATGTCCCGTGCGGTTCATCCTTACCGCAGGTCAGAAGGGCGATGCACCGCAAGCCGCCGCATTGATCGAGGGATTGGCCGCCGAAGTCGTCATGGCCGATACGGCCTATGACGCCGATCACTTGCGCCAGGCCATCGCTGCCAAAGGCGCGCTCGCCGTCATCCCTAACAATCCGTCACGCGCGCTCAAATATCCGCTCGACAAGCATCTCTATGCCCAGCGCCATCTCGTGGAATGCTGCTTCTCAAAACTCAAGCAATTCCGCCGCGTCGCAACCCGCTTCGAAAAGACTGCCCGAAACTACCGTGCCGTCGTCACTCTCGCAGCCATCATCTTATGGATGCGGTAAGTGTCCACACCACCTAGCGCTCGGCGCCGCTATGTGCATCCCAGCAAACATGTCCGCAAAGCGCTGGCTGTCTGCATCAGATTGCGTGTGGTTGGTGGCGGATTGTCTCATTTCATCAGTGTCGGAAGCACCGGGTGAGCTATTGATTCGGCCATACATGGTGATTGGGTTTCCTATCGGTGAAGTATTCTCCCACTGAGTTCAGACTCGTCGGGCACCGCGAATTTGATAGTCAGCCCAGCTGACGACGAGCTGACGCGCAGGCGTTAAGCGTGTACGATCCGGCGTTCTACGCGAAGGCCACGCTATGGCGAACGGGCCAGCGCACCCGGCTCGTGCGAAAGCGGTTGCAGGCTAGGATTTCCGGTATCGGCATTCCCAGCAAGTGCGAGCGATAGGCCGAGATTGTTGCGCAACATCTGATTGCCTGGGGCCGCTGCGAGAGCCTCGCGATATAGCGCTTGTGCCTCATCATGACGCCCCTCGGCGTCGAGGACCACCCCTTTTGCGTTCAGGGCACGCAAATCACCAGGAACTGTAAGCAAGATCTTGTCGGTTACCTCAAGTGCTTCGCCCGCGCGTTTCTGTGCCAGAAGGGCCTGCGTAAGCGAGATTGCCGCATCGACATTGTCTGGCTTTTGCTTCAGAGCCTCACGCAAACTCTCTTCATCGGAAACCCGGAGGAGGGCGTGTGCAATGCGCTCGCGCATAGCAGGATCGATGTCCTTGGCGCCCAGCAACTCTGGCCGCGGCGTCTCTTGAACTGAGATAGCTTGGTGATCCAGACTGGCGCAACCACCAAGCACAAGGATGGCGAATAAAGCGAGGAGAGTTAAGCCCGAGGGCGGATGGAACGCATACAATCGAGCAGCGAATGTTGTTGTAGGTGAATTCATGCCATCCATCTCACGACCGACTGCTGCACTCTGTTAGCCGTTTGTGGCAAGCAGGTTGGGTTGTTCTCCTGTCGGAGCTTTTTCCTTGGGACCTGTAAGCTTGAGCGACCCCACCGGCTGGACCGTGAAATCGGAGGCAAGATCCTGATAAGACAGAACAGGAAGATCGAACCCGTTGCGGGTGAGAAAGCCGCGGACGAAACGCCTGATATCCAGCGAACTCAGGATGACGGGCTGGCTCTGACCTGGTGGCATGCCTGAATGAATCTGGCGCAGTTGCGACAGCAACATCTCGCTATGCCGGTCCTCCAGCGCGAGGTACGGCCCGACGGTGGTCTCTCGGACCGCACTGCGAATCACATCTTCAGTTTCACGTTCGACGATAAAGGCGGGCAGAACACGGTGAGCGTTGGCATGGCGATAGCAGATTTGCCGCCTTAGGCCGGAGCGGACATATTCGGTGAGCAGGACGGCGTTTTGCTCGCGTTCGCTCCATTCGGCGAACGCTTCCAAGACCAGCCGGGTGTTACGAATCGGGATGCCCTCGTCGAGCAGGCGACGCAGGACATCGGCGATCCGGGGAACTGGAGTCGTGCGTAGCACTTCCTTCACCAGGTCGGCATACTCCTGCTCCATCCGGGCGAGCAATTGTCGCGTCTCTTGAATGCCTACCAAGCGCTGCGCATATCGCGTCAGTACGGAACTGACGCGCAGGGCTATGATTTCGCTCGGACGGTGATGCCCGATCCCGGCCGCTTTGAGAGCCGGTGCATGGCTCTGTTCGATCCAGATCCGGTCGGTGTCTGGATCTTGCCGATACGGGATGCCGCTCAATTCAATGTTCGCTCGGTCGTCGGTGAGCGCGAGCTGCGTCGGATCCACCCGATCCCGTTCAACCGGTACCCCTTCCACATCTAGCCTAAACTCGGATTGGGCCAAACGTTGATCGACCTGGACTGGAATGCGGGGAATCGTGATGCCAAGATCGGCTGAGACCAGTGCCGAAATGCGAGCGATGTGCTGCTCAACTTCCTCTCTGTCAATCGCGTTTACCAGGTTAGGTGCAAAGAATACCACGACCGGAAGCGCCTCCGCGGGTATGGTTTGCCGTTGAGCCTGCGCTGGATTTGAAGTCGGAGTACTAACGTTAGCGCTCGTCTTGGAGCCCGTGTTCGCGCCTTGCACACCGCCTTTGACATAGCTCGTCCCGGCAAAAAGTGCGGCCAGCATGAGAAACGGGGGCAAAGGGAAACCTGGTATCAGCCCCATGAGAAGTAAGACGCCGGCCGCTAGCCGCAATGCCTGGGTACTGGCCGTGACTTGGTTGATGATATCGGCACCAAGCTTGAGCTTGGAAGGCCCATTCACACGTGTGACGATGGTTGCGGCCGTAACCGACAGCAGGAGCGCCGGAATCTGAGAAATCAACGCATCGCCGATGGTGAGCAGCGTATATTGATGCAATGCCTCATCGACGGACATGCCCTTGGAGAGCAGCCCGATGCTGATTCCTCCCAGCATGTTGATGCAGATGACTATGAGTCCGGCAATGGCATCCCCTTTCACGAACTTCATGGCGCCATCCATCGCGCCGTGAAGTTGGCTCTCTCGCTCCAGTGATGCTCGCCGGCTGCGTGCCTCGTGCTGATCGATATGACCGTTGCGTAGCTCCGCGTCGATAGCCATCTGCTTGCCAGGCAGAGCGTCGAGCGTGAATCTTGCCGAGACTTCAGCAACGCGCTCGGCTCCCTTCGCGAGAACCATGAACTGCACCATGGTCACGATCAAAAATATAACAATGCCGACCGCGATGTTCCCTGATATCACGAACTCACCGAAGGTGTGAATGATGCTGCCGGCGTCTCCTTCAGCGAGAATCAGCCGCGTTGTCGCGATGGTCAGCGCCAGACGAAAAACGGTGGAGATCAGGATGACACCGGGCAAGGACGAGAAATCCAGTGGCGTACTGAGATACAAAGCAACCATCAGCAGCAATACGGCAAAACCCAGATTGAAGCCGATCAGCATGTCGACCACGACGATCGGCATCGGCATGATCATCATTGCGATTGCCAGAAGCAGCATGAACGCGACCATGAAATCCGGGTGGAATGGCGCGCGCACGATAAGCTTACGAAGGAGGTTTATCATGGAGACGATTCTTATTGTTGTTCCGTTGGGGCTGTCCTGCCACGCAGGGACACATAGTCTTGGAAGACTGCCCGCGCCTCGTCCATACGGCCGGCCCGTCGTAGCGCGTGACTGCGGAGAAGCGTCAAAGGCAGACGCGAAGAGGGCTCGTCATCAAGCGTGTCTAGTCTATCCAGCACCGCAAGTGCTTCATTGCCAAAGCCCTCCGAGATGAGAGCATAGGTAAGAATGCGAAGCAGGTCGACGTCTTGCGAATCGTCATGGGCAATGAGCCGCAACAGAGCGAGAGCTTGTGCGCTCTGTCCACACGCAAGGTGGACGAAGGATATTGCGCAGACCAAATCACGCTCCTGCCCTGAGATTGGCAAGACATCGCCGGTTTTGGAAGCATCGGCCGGCGGCGGTGGACTGGCGAACTGCGCTCCGCCCGAGTCGATCATGCTAGCCCCCAATCAAGCTGTTCTGGTTCTGCCGGAGCAGGATGAGCCGCCGGAGCTCCTGCTGCAGGGCGTCGGTCCCTTTACGCGCCGCCGAATCCTCCGGTCCGGCGCATAGCCTATCGGCCAAGCGCTCGAGAAGAACACCATGCTTCTCTGCTCGCAGCACGTCCGGGTCACGCAGGCGTGGTGTCACGAAGGAGAGCAGGCCAGTTGCGAGATTGCGGCCATAAAGTGAAGCGAGTGCTGCACGGGGATCGATCTCAGCTATCGGTACGCGCCTCTCGTTGAGACTGACACGCGAGACGGCATCGATATCGTTTACATCAAGCGCGGCCTCGATTGGCAGATCCGGCGCCTCGGTATCCGGCCAAACCGACCCGTGCCTCTTCTCGCCACCGCCATCGGTGCCTTGGATCTCTAAATTATGGACTTGAGGGAGGGCCGGCTTGCTCGCTGGCTCATGGTCGTGCGTGTTGAGCCTTTGCGAAGAGGTGCCAAGTCCGACAGGATGCTGGGGTAGCTTGGTCACGACGTTCTCCTTTCCTGCGGCGGTGGAGCTCTAATAGGGAAGAGCAGCAAGCCGTCCATTCCGGCTGAGCAGTACGCGTCCCGCCTCGATTCGATCGACCGTCCATCCATCGTTCAACAGCGCGCCCACGAAGTACTTTTGGCCACCAATAAGAAGATAGGGGTGGGCTCCGCGCCACACCGCCTGGACAGCAATTGAGGAGGGCGGCTTATCCTCCTTCACGATCACTCCATTTACGAGTGTCAGCGATCCGTTCGTATGCTGATCGAACCATTGCTGAACCTTCTGCCATCTACTGACTGACGCAGGCGTCACGGTGCCCTCGGCGCTGAGCACACCTGGCCCAGGACCGATCTTGATATTGAGAAGTCCCGCTTTGTTGACCTCCTCTTGCAGCTGTTCGGCGGCCGCATGGAGGGGGCGATCATCAGGACCGTTGAGCGTCAGCTTGGGTGGAAGTGCGGCGACAGGGGGCGCATCGGGGCTCAGTGCACCGGCACTGCCGTCAAAGAGGAAGCTGACTGCAAGAGTGGCGATCCCGACAGAGCTCAGCAAGACCAAGGCGGCTGCTATTATCGAGACACGCGACAGGCCGATTGATCCTTGCTCCGAATCCTGTGTGCAGCGAATGGACATCGTGCCCGCATGAACGACGGCAGGAAGAGAAATAACAACCCGCGTGCCTACGGCAATATCTCCGTTTCCTTCTATGCTGACTCCGGCTGCTAGAGCCTCGATCTCCATCGAATCGTGCAGGGGGGTGAGACGGAAGTGATTGGGCTCGAGCCCCTGTTCGACGAAGACGATATCGGCATCGAGGCCACTTCCGATAAGGCTCGTTCCGACGGGCGCTTCACCGGTCACCCCGGAATAGACCCCTGATAGCACTTCGAAATGAACGGAGGCCGGTTCGTTCACGGAGAGTCTCCTGAGCAACGAGAAGCCGTACGGCGTTGCCGTACGGCTGGTTCCGAATTCGTCAGGCTGTGGAGAGCATCCAGCACGCGAAATGAGCGGCCCCCTCTTGCAGCGTTAACTTACGCGCTCGTCGGCAACCTTCTTTTCGGACGAGAGCTCGGTCGTAATTCTGCGCATCACGATGCTATTGGCCTGAGCTTCTTTGCTAACACGCTCGAGCTCGGCGAGCTGCGCCGCGAAATCGCCAGCCCCGGTAGCACCGGTTTGCTGATTCGTCGCGACTTCAGACGCAGCGGGGGAACCACCAACGCGAAAAACCATATCGACTCACCTTTCTGTTTGGAAGTTACTGCTACTAATGACCTGCCTCACGCCTAACCAGCTGGCGTGACGACGGCAGGAAATGAAATCATTACATGCGCGCCTGGTGCGCCATTCAAGAGAGTCAATTCGCCGTTGCCGTGGTTACACTGGGGGGTGCTTCCTGCGGCCGGGCCATTGTCCTTGGCGACCTTGTCAGCATCAGCCTTCTCAGGCTCCAAGCTGTGAATAACCTTCTCGAAGGCTTGGTCGAGTACTCCACCGACAGCGGAACCAATTGCCGCTCCCGACGGTCCACCGAGCCATCCACCAGCCGCGCTTCCGATCATTTCTCCAATCATCGCATTCTCCTGTGTTCATCTCCACTAAGATCAATAGACGACTCGTCGCCTAGAGATCAGCGCTCTCATCCTAAGAGGATTACCTTTCGAGAAGCTGACGAGTCTCAGAAAGGCCGCGGAATGAGTCGTGGTGGCCCAACTTTTTCTCTCACGGAAAATGTGTCGGTTCTCTAAGGCACCGAAAGACCGCCTGGAGCATTCACGCGAGACGCTCGGCCGACGTTCTTTAGAGAGCGTGGACGCTCGCCGGCCGCGCGTCCCAAGATGTCGTTGTTCCGACGCCCATCACGAAGAGCGATTCGTCGCGATCACATGCTCTCAACATTCAGATGATCCGAAAGCCTGATGTGCTGGTGGGCGATTATCTTATCGTCAGCTTTTCGACAGGTACTCAGGATAAACTTCCTGCGACTTGGATACGCTCGACGTGTTGGATACGCTCGACGTGAGAGGCCCGCATTGCCGAAGGCAGGGGGTAAGAGAAGTGGTCCGCCGATCAAGGCTGTTGTTACCCGCAACAAGAAACGCGAGGGCGGCCTGCTGCTGGTCATGACGTGGGATTGGTTTTTGAATGGCCTCGGCGCAACGTGCCAAGTTGATTGTGCGGGTGGTCCTCGCAGTCTGTCGCTTCCTTCAATGCAATAGGAGTGAATGAAAATGGCGTATCTTCCCGTGGTGGGCGGCTTCAATCCGGCGGTAGGGCTAGTGCCTGAAGGCGTGCCCGCCGCTCCAATGTTCAACGTGGCGATGGGGCAGTACGCCGGCGCTGCCGGCGTCCCGGTTGGGACCTACCAGTACCTGCCGGTAAATAGTCCGGCCGTCGTCGCTCCCGCCGTACTTAGTCCGGCCTACGTTGCTCCAACCGTTCTCGCCCTGCCGCCGCCTCCCTCGTTCGCGCCGGTCGCGCAGAACCAAAGCTCGTCGTCCTCAATTGATCCGGTGTGGACGCATGAGGTCCATGACGGCAAGGCCGCGATCCACCTTGGCGATAAGTATACAATCACGGCGGACGAGA
This sequence comes from Bradyrhizobium valentinum, assembly GCF_001440405.1. Taxonomy (GTDB): domain Bacteria; phylum Pseudomonadota; class Alphaproteobacteria; order Rhizobiales; family Xanthobacteraceae; genus Bradyrhizobium; species Bradyrhizobium valentinum. The sequence continues at coordinate 42,908 of NZ_LLXX01000066.1, read as the reverse complement.
AGGACGGCACCTGGACTGTCCGCAACAACGAGACCGGCCATGTCACGAAGATCCACGGCGATCCTCACTTCGATGCTGATGGGGACGGGAAGGACGATTTCGATTTCAAGAAGGGCATGACCCTGAAACTCGATGATGGTACGAAGATCACCGTGGATACGGCCGACTACGGCAACGGCAAGAGCATTTCATCGAAGCTCACCATCACGAATGGCAGCAACGCCATGGTTGTCGAGGGCCTCGGTGACGACAAGGATGGTGCCAACAATCTGAAGGTGACGCAGTCTAATGCTGGCCTCACTCTCGATGAGCTGACAGCCGATGGTTCACAAACGATCCATGAGCAAGGTCAGGGTTGGGTCGACGGCGCCGGGCGTGAGGTGGACCAGGCGAGTATCGATGCTGGTGAAGAGGGGCGCGCCCCGGGCGCCGGCTCCCAATCCCAGTACACTCCTGCGCCGCTCGCTACTCCATTGTACTACTACACGCCAGTTTTCGTTCCTCCTCCCCCGCCTGCGTCGATGACCCCAGTTGCGGTGAACCAGAGCCCGCCACCTAAATCTAATCCGGTGTGGTCGCATGAGGTCCATGACGGCAAGGCAACGATACACCTTGGCGACAAGTATACAATCACGGCCGACGAGAAGGACGGCACCTGGACCATTCGCAACAAAGAAACCGGCCATGTCTCGAAGATTCATGGCGATCCTCATGTCGATGCTAATGGAGACGGCAAGGACGACTTTGATTTCAAGAAAGGCATGACCCTGCAACTCGATGATGGCACGAAGATCACCGTGGATACGGTCGACTACGGCAAGGGAAAGACCATTTCGTCCAAGCTCACCATCACGAATGGCGACGACGCTATGGTTGTTGAGGGACTCGGTGACAAGAAGGACGGTGCCAACAATCTGAAGGTGACGCAGTCCAATGCTGGCCGAACCCTCGATCAGCTGACGGCGGATGGTGCACAGACGATATATGAGCAAGATCAAGGGTGGGTCGATAGATCCGGATGGCACGTCAACCAGGCGAGCATTGACGCCAATGAGCAGGCCGCCGGGTGAGGCAGATCTGATCACAGTTCAAAAATGGGAGCGGGCGCTGTCGCCCGCTTTCCTATGCTTCTCAGCGCGAGCGCGCAGGAAAGCGCCTCGCTTGGGGTACCCATGCTTTATCCGCGCTTTCACGCTTTCAATGATCTGGCTGTCATATCTCTGCCGGTACAGTCTGCAACGAAGGCATGACTGGACGAGTGAGGGCGTCTCGACCAGCGAGAGCTGGTCCAACCTCAAGTCGACATTGCACAGTTTCTGCCAGTAGTTCCGTTGTAAGGTCGATTGATTGACAAGAGGGACACGCCTCGGCGGCCGGGTGCGCTATGGCGGCGAACGCCAGGCGGCAGGAATGCGCGATCTATCGGGTTTACGCCAAAAGCGACGCGCCGAGTCGTTAGGCACGTCCCAGCCGCTACGCAGCGTGCGAGGAGAGGAAGATCCTGTTCGGTCTCTCACCCGTATAAGGTACTTTATGACCTGCAAGTTTGTAAATGCGAGATTGCCTGAAGCGAGGCGCGTCCGTTAGGTATGTGAGCCAGACGTCTTGGGCTACCGAGATGCGGATGACCGGAGTGGCCCGGACCGACAAGAACCCTAAGGACTGTCACGCCAAGCTTACCGCAGCCGATCTGAACGATCAGGCACTATTGTGGTGCGGATCCTCCAGCTGCGGAGAAGCTCCTCTCCTTCCTCTCTTCTCACCGTTGTTTGGATGTGCCGTTTGCCGCTCGTTGTTCCCGACTCGACGGGGCGGATTCAAACATCCTCTTCTGTGTCGTCCATGGCAGAGTCTAGATCGGCCTGCGCATCGCTGACAATTCGCATTGCGATCATGCCAAGAGCCGTTTCGAAAGCTTTGCGTTGTTGCGCGGCCTGCGAGTTGGCGTCATCGGCCCCTTCGGTTCCGTCAAAATCCGCACCGTTATTGCTTCCCGTTGGCCCGATATCGGGTGCACCTGCGTTCATGTTCGTAACACCGCCTGTAGATAACCCGCTCTCTCATCCTAGCAACGTTAGCTTTCGAGAAGCTGACGAGGCTCAGTGCGTTTCATGATGAGCCATTGGAGACCGCATCGATGCTTCCGTCAGGTGCGGCGTCGGGGTCTGCCAAAGAAGAGCTAATGCTGGCCGGAGAAGAGTTTTGAGGCGGGGCAAGACGGTCTTGGTGGACGCTAGCACGGCGGCAATCCGCAAAGCCTGTTTCATTTAGAAGAGCTCCTCCTGCAGGACGGCAGCTCTCGGCAGTGGCCGCCAAGAGGGTGCGTCCGAATTGGCTGAGGCGCTCAAGCACCTACGTAAGTTGTAGGAAGAAGACGATGGAGGCCGACACGCTTCGTGTACCCGTGGAGCACGGTCGGGCAAAGAATGAACTGCGCGATCGTCATCATTGCCGGAGCCAATAGTTTGTGATGCCGAGGAGGGACGTGAAACTCGATGCAATGCGAGCACCTGATCTCGCAGGTCGCTAAAGTAGCGCTTGAACGGCGCAGCGGCCGGTGCTGGAGGGCGAGCTGATTGAACTCAAGGTGCGGTGCGAGGTGCAGGACAAAATTCGCCGGGCCCGAACCTTCCACATGATCTTGTCGCGTATACGCTAGGACATTTCGGGTCATCGGATCGAAGAAATGGCAAGATCGTCAAAGCTCGTCGCGTCGAAGCGCGGCCGGGTACTCCTGGTGCGGCGGCGCCGCGACAAGCTTTGTATGTTTCCTGGCGGGCGCCGGCGCGGCCACGAAACGGCGGAGCAGTGCCTCTGGCGCGAGATCAAGGCGCCATTATGTGGCGTCGCAGGATTTAGGCAAGCGCGAGGCGGCGAGTTATTGTGCGTTTTCGTGTGCAACGTAGTGTTCGCAACATGTTGGCGGATACCAAACAAGTGCGGCTTTGGCTTTCGGAAGAGAAAGCACGCGCCACGCTTCGTTTTGCGTCCAGCTGCCCGCGCAGCGGTCCGTGCGCGGGAGCATTAGGCGATTGGCCCGGCTTTTGCTCCCTTGTTTGCCAACGGCGTGCGGCTCTCTGCTTTGTCGGGATCGGCCGTTGCAGAATGTGTATCTCGATGTGACCAAAGGCGATGCCATGAAGAATTGGAGTTCCGTGACAACCAAGGTGCTAGGCACGGCCACTGTTGCAATGGCCTTGACGACACCCACCGCGCTGGCGGTCGAATACAAAGTCGAATACAAAAGGGATAATAGCAGCAATCCTAGCCTCCGGGACGTTGCTGAAAACAGGAGCGTGCTTGCCCAGATCACAGTCACCTCGGAACGACCAGCAAGCTTCACGCTTGCGAACGGCCTGCAGGTAGTGGTGATCCCCGATCATCGTACCCCTGTCGTGACCCAGATGATTTGGTATAACGTCGGCTCCGCCGATGAGACGCCGGGCAAATCGGGGCTTGCGCATTTCTTCGAGCACTTGATGTTCAAGGGCACAGCGAAGCATCCGCCCGGCGAATTCTCCCAGACCGTGCTGCGCGTCGGCGGCAACCAGAACGCCTTCACCTCGATGGACTATACCAGCTATTACCAACGCGTGCCGCGCGAGCAGCTCGGCAAGATGATGGAATTTGAGGCCGACCGGATGACCGGCCTCATTCTCAAAGATGAGAACGTGCTGTCCGAGCGCGACGTGGTGCTCGAAGAATTCAACATGCGCGTCGCCAACAATCCCGATAGGCGGCTCACCGAGCAGATCAGGGCGGCGCTTTACCTCAACCACCCCTACGGCCGCCCCAATCTTGGCTTTCGCCAGGAGATCGAGAAGCTCGACCGCGAGGACGCGCTCGCGTTCTACAAGCGCTTCTACGCGCCAAATAACGCGATCCTGATCATCGCCGGCGACGTCGATCCCAACGAAATCCGCCCGATGGTGGAAAAGAATTTTGGCGACATTCCTGCGCAGCCCGCGATCCCCGCGAAGCGCGTGCGGCCACAGGAGCCGACGCCCGCGGCACCCCGCACCGTGACGCTCTCCGATCCCCGCGTCGAGCAGCCCACCTGGCGCCGATTCTATCTCGTGCCCTCGGCTACCACTGCGGCCGCAGGCGAGAGCCCTGTGCTCGACGTGCTCGCGCAGTTGATGGGCGGCGGGATCAACTCCTATCTCTACCGTGTGCTGGTGATCGACAAGCAGCTCGCCATCAGCACGAGCGCGAGCTACCAGGGCACCTCGCTTGATGCCTCGCAATTCATGATTTCGGCCACGCCGAAACCTGGCGTCGAATTCGCCCAGATCGAGGACGCGATCGACAAGGTGATCGCCGACCTCGCGCAAAATCCCGCGCGCGCCGAGGATCTCGAGCGCGTCAAGACCCAATTGATTGCGCAAGCGATCTACGCCCAGGATGACCAAGAGACGCTTGCGGGCTGGTATGGAAGGGCGCTCACCACCGGGCTCAGCATCGACGATATCCGAAGCTGGCCGGACCGCATCCGCGCCGTCACCGCCGAGCAGGTGCGCGAGGCCGCGCAAGCATGGCTCGACAACAAGCGCTCGGTGACCGGCTATTTGATCAAGGATTCTGCGCCCAAACGTAAGGAGAAGCGCTCGTGACCTATTCTCTCACTCGGCGTGCCGTCCTCGGTGGGGCCTCGCTCGCGATCGCGACGCTCGGCTCTGCACCATCATTTGCCGCTACCAAGATCCAGCGCCTGATCTCGCCCGGCGGCATCGAAGCCTGGTTCGTGCAGGAGGCCACCGTCCCGCTGATCGCGATGGAATGCGCCTTCGGCGGCGGAGCGACCCAGGACCCCAACGACAAGCCCGGTGTCGGCCACATGGTTGCCGGCCTGCTCGATCAAGGGGCCGGCGATCTCGACTTCAAGACCTTTCACGAGCGGCTCGACCGCCGCGCCATTGAGCTGAGCTTTACCTCGTCCCGTGACCAGTTTCGCGGCTCCTTGCGCATGCTCAAGGACAACAGGGACGAGGCCTTCGACCTGCTGCGAATGGCGCTGACCTCGCCCCGTTTCGATGCGGCCGATGTCGAACGGAGCCGTACCGCGGTGCTCGCGAACCTTCGGCGTGACTCCACGAATCCTTCAACGCTCGCCAATCGCAAGTTCCTTGAAGTCGCCTTTAACGATCATCCTTATGCTCGCCAGGCCGGAGGCACGGTCGAGAGCGTGCCGAAAATCGACGTCGCCGATCTGAAGGACTATGTCCGCCGCGTGATCGCCAAGGACACGCTCAAGATCGCGGTGGTCGGTGACGTCGATCCAGAGACGCTTGGCAAATTGCTCGACAAGACCTTTGGCAGCCTGCCGGCAAAGGCGCAGTTGACAGAGGTCCCCGATGTGGTTGCGGCAAAGCCGCCGCAGCGCGTCTTCATTCCGCTCGACGTGCCGCAGACCGTCGTGACCTTCGGCGGTCCCGGCGTCCGCCGCAGCGAGCCGGATTTCATGGCGGCCGATGTCGTCAACCAGATCCTCGGCGGCGCCGGTCTGTCGTCGCGGCTGTTCCGCGAAGTCCGCGAGAAGCGTGGGCTCGCCTATTCCGTCCATGAGACGCTGCTCTGGATGGATCATTCCGCGCTGTTCGTCGGCAATACCGGCACCCGCGCCGATCGCGCCGGCGAGACGGTGGAAGAGATCGAAAAGCAGGTCCGCCGCATGGCCGAGGAAGGCCCGACCCAGCAGGAGCTCGACGAGGCCAAGTCGTACCTGAAGGGCTCGCAGATGCTGGCGCTGGATACATCGTCCAAACTCGCGCAGGCGCTGCTGCAATACCAGATCGACAAGCTGCCGATTGACTATATCGAGAAGCACTGCGCGCTCGTCGATGCGGTGACGCTGGAGGATGCCAGGAAGGCGGCGCAGCGGCTGTGGGGCCAGGGTCTGCTCACCGTCATCGTCGGCAGCTCCCCACTGGCCGCAGCCCAGTCGACCACCGCGCCATCGGCCACGACGCCGCCGCCAGCGGCAGTACAGCCAGGCGCCGCGCCATCCACCGCAACGCCGGCAACACCCAATTAACTTTGTGTTCGTGAGGTGACATGCGCTCTGAACTTCTTTTTTGCGGCCGCGACAGCTGCGGTCGCGGCAAGCGATGCCGTCAATGCGACGGAACGTCCGCAGGAGGTGTTTTCAAAAACCTCTGCCGGTTGGGAACCGCAAGCTTGCGGGGTTATCTGCGTCGTCTCAGCCAGGATATCCTGTCCGCGCCGACTGCCGGACCAGATCTCTTAAAGTGACACATAATTAATTGACCGCGTACAATCATCTTGGCGCGAGGCCAACATAGCCTAGCCAAGATAATCGACGCCGGCACAGAAGGGACGCCGCCAAGTGCTCCTGCCACCGGCGGCATCCCAAAGGTCTGTTTCAGCGGGGAGGGGCATGGCTCTGCCGCAAGCTGGGCTGTGGAAACGCCTACCCGGTGGGGGAATCCTCACCCGAGTATCCAGGCCAGAGGCTAGGGTCAAGCGACGGGTTGCGACGAACAAAATCCTCTTCTCGCCACTCGGCTGTGTGGGGCACAGCTAGGATAGAGAAGGTTGTCGGTGAGTCCTTGCTCGGCATGAGGCCGACGGTTCTTAGCACGTTGAGCTGGGCGTTCGAGGCCGTTTGGGGACAGAAGACCCAGTACTCGCTGGCGCGACGTCCGTTTTCCATGACGAAATTTCCGAGTTCCAGTGGCGCATCCCCCGTGGAGGACGATGGCCCGGCTTGTGATGGCGCGGCATGCGATGGCCCGGCCTGTAACAGCCTGGGTTCGAGCTCCTCCCAAACCGGGTCCTTATCGGGGGCTTCCGCCAGCGACTGGCGGCTGCTGCGAGCTGGGCCCGTTCGCCGGCGGCCGCGGATGGCTCGGCTTGCATTGGACCGGGTTCGACATTCTGCCAAATCAGATCCTGATCGAAATCTGGGGCTTCCGCCAGCGATTGAGCAATCGTCTGCTGCGAGCTGGGCCGCAGCAAACTTTCGCCGGCGCCGGTAATGGCCCGGGGGGCCGCAGCCGGCGTTCGCAGATCATCGTCCCAACTCAAATGTGACGAATAGGGATGCTCGGCCTCCAAATATGGCGAATAGGCTTCCCCCTGCGGCACTGGCGACCACGCAGCATATGGCGGAGGACTATCTTGCAACTCGCTCAGCTGGTGCTCAAAGCCCGTTGGATCCGCGGGCGGTGGCGGTGAGGCGGGCTGTGGGTCCGTGTTCAGTGGGTCGATTGAGTTGAAATCCATCCTGTTCCTCCTTTTAATGGAGCGGCTCGAGCCCTTCTTTGACGAAGGCCACTTGCATCGCGACCTATGGAGAACCGCTTAGAAGACTCGCCTTCTGCAGCCTCCAATCTGCCGGCAACAATGGCGCCAACCAGGTTTACGGCTATTCCGAGCATCGGGTGCCCCGACGTTGCATGAGGTGGATAGACGGCATCGCCGCCGAGACATCCGCGCTCTCATGCTAGGAGGGTGAGCTTTCGAGAAGCTGACGAGCATCAGAAGGATTCAAAATGAGCCAATGGAGACGGCATTGACTTTCGCCGAAAGCTGCCGCGCATTCTAAATTTCATCTCTGGCCCGGCGCAGGCTCGCGCACGATGCTGTCCTGACGCGGCGCGTCGGAAGAATAGGGGGCTTCCGGTCGTCCATCGCGAACGACCGTGGTTGAGGAGCCACGAAATAACTTCAGCACCGATTCCCGAGACTGCTTTTCGACGGCAGCGTGCGGCCGCGCCTGCGCCTCCGCTACAAGGCCGTTGAGCGTTTGGTCCAAGAGCGCGATGAAGCGTGGTGGGCCAGAAACCAGGACAAGGCCATCTCCTGGTGCCGGTCTCACAAGATAGCGCTCGTCGGAGATGTTGAGTGCATCGAGGGCCGCTTTGAATGCATCGAAGCTGATCGGCCTCAACACAAGCAGACGACTTTGCGCCTCATTTGCGGCAGATACATACAGCACGAGCCCATCGTAGTACCATTGAAGATTGTAGAGATTGGTCAAACGGTCGAGGAACTCGCGCGGTGGCAGATCTGGCATGCGCCCGCGAATCCGACCCTTCACCTCGGTGCTGACGTTTACTCTGATATTGAGGTTGTTACCGAATTCCAGCAGTGCGGCAGACAGGTCCTGATCCAGAACCGTGTAACTATAAGGTGCCGAAGGCAGCGAGAGCGGAGCCCCAAACGCCGTGAGTACCCCGGAGCAAAGGAAAACTCCTGCGCCCGCAACTCGGTTCAAAATGTTCAGGATCGCGCGTCGGCTTAGCATTCCAAGTCCCTTCGACCTGAGAACAAGTATTAAGACTTCGCCCAAATTGGAAGCCAAGCGTGATCTTTAAAATGGCCTTATGGCTGGCGTGTTCGTCAGCTTGCTGTCAGCTGGCCTCTTTACGGTATTGACCATCAATTCTTAACAACGGCGGTGTCTCACCGGCGCCAAACCAATGAAACCTTCGATCATGCTAGGCGCCACGCCAATCTCTCTGAACCCTGCCGAAGGTCTGTCCGGGCTCTGCCAGCCGGCAGCCATGGGCCAGCAGAGCCAGTTTCAGCAGACTCTTCTGCATGTCACTTCGACATCAGGCGCTGCCTCCTCGGTTACCGATAGGGCAGCGTCCGTTCCTGCGGTGTCAGAGGTTCAGCGTGCAACAGTGCAGGCAAGCGCGCCTGGCGAGCGCGTGCTCCAGGCTCTCTCTTCGATGTATCGGAGCAATCCCGTTCCTTCTGCAACGAGCGGCGGTGTGGCCGCGATTTCGAAGACCGCTCAACCTGGGCCGGCCGCTCAGCCGCTTTCGCGGTCGCAGCTAGTCGGGGCAAGCCCTGCGGGCAAGCCGGAAGGGGTGCTCGACTTCGACGCGATGGTTGCGGGTCTGCGGGACGTTTACAAGGGTGTCGTCGAGGTTTCGCTTGTGTCCAAGAGCACCAGCGCCGTCAGCTCATCTTTGAACAAATTGCTATCGGCGGGCTGAGTTCGTTGACGTCTGGTTTCATCTATGGACAAAACGGCCATGCCCGCCTATCCCGTCGGTGGTTGCGTGTTTTTGCCGTGCTATCGCTTCTCCTCCCCTTGATAGGTTGTAAGGCCGATCTCTACAGCAAAGTGCAGGAGCGCGAGGCCAATGAGATGCTTGCTCTCCTGCTTAGCAAGGGCGTCGATGCGGTCCGTGTTACTGCCAAGGACGGGACCAGCACGATTCAGGTCGAGGAGAAGCAGCTAGCCTTTTCGATTGAGCTGCTAAATCTAGAAGGGTTGCCGCGCCACCCTTTCAAGAACCTCGGCGAGGTGTTCAAGGGATCGGGCCTGGTTGCCTCGCCGATCGAGGAGCGCGCCCGCTACGTTTATGCCCTGAGCGAAGAATTGTCGCGCACGATTAGCGATATCGACGGCGTCATATCCGCGCGTGTCCACGTTGTTTTGCCAAAAAATGATCTATTGCGCCAGGACACGATGCCGTCCTCAGCGTCGGTGTTCATTCGACATAACTCCAATGCAAAGCTCTCGCTCCTGCTACCGCAGATCAAGATGCTGGTCGCCAACAGCATCGAGGGCCTATCCTATGATAAGGTGGCGGTGGTCTTTGTGCCGGTTGAGCGGGCTCCGCTTGAGCAGCCTGCCCCGCGAGCTGCGTCCGCTCAGTCGACCAAATCCATTTCAGACCCGCTACTTGCGGCCGGTATCGGAGGGGGCGGCGCTGCGATTGGCCTTCTGTGCTACATATTCCTGGGCTCTCGTATGCATCAGCGCGCCCAGCCGTCGCGCGCGCGATCCAGACTCGGCAACCGTTCGAACACGCCCGCTATCCCGCCTCCCGGTAAAAAGATCACCTCCGACAAGGCATAGGAGTGCGCAGATGCCCATACCGCTGCCATCCTCCGGTTCTCATACGTGGTCCGAATCGACCTCTGAGGGGCTGCGCGAGCTTGCTGCCTCGACCCATCTGACCCGATTTGCTGCCCGTCTTGACGGGCGGCTGTCGGCTTCGACTTTGGTCCGGCTACAGAAGAGCTCAAGGCTGCAGGTAAGACTTGCTGAAATGCTGCTTGGTAATGAAATGGACTCCAACGGCAGTAACTGGGGAAACGATCTTCTGCTCGGCCATGATCCGAATAGGGCTGCTTTGCTTGCCGGCAGCATTTGGCATGCTCGCTCGCTCCTAAAGCTCGTCTCAAAGCAGCATCTCGCGATTCTGCTCGACCGTATCGGGGCAGAAGCGCACGCTTTCGGTATCCGGAACTTGGCCAGCGCGGTCGCAATCACCGCTACCGCTGATCCGGAGCAACTTTCGCAACAGATTGAACGCAATGGCCATGCCTGCCTAGGTGCTTGGCTCGACGAAGCCTCGGCACTTGATCGCGCGCGCGTACTGCTACGCTTGCCCATGGGCACTGCTGCCGAGAATCCAGCGGCCGAACACCGCAATGCCGCGGGCCCATTGCTTTCCTTGGTGATCGCACATTTGTCGAGGGAGACGCCACGGCATGACAGCTGATGACCCGGCACTGCCAGTGGCCCCCGAGATACGGCCGCTCGGGCCTCTCATACCGGCTGCCGAGATCGGGATCTGGTGCGATGCCGTAGAAGCGCGCGCGGCTGCCGAGCGGCATCTGCAACGCGTTCGCGGCTGGGGACGGACAGCTTATGAGCGGGAGCGGGCGCGTGGCCGTGCGGATGGCTTCAAGAGCGGCGCCGAGGAAATGTCTCGGCTGATTGCGCAGGCTGCTTCCGCACTTGCGCAGCGAAAAGCCATTCTGGAGCAGGAGTTGCCGCAGCTCGTCATGGAGATCGTGAGCGATCTTCTGGGCGCGTTTGATCCAGGCGAGATGCTGGTGAGGACCGTTCGTCACGCGATCGAGCAAAAATATGGTAGCGCGGAAATTTGCCTTCATGTCTCTCCTCTGAAAGCCGATGCGCTAGCGCGCGAGTTCGCTACGTGCGATGGACAGGAGGGCCGGCCGAAAGTGCGGGTTGCTCCGGATCCGGCTCTAACGACAGAGCAGTGCGTGTTGTGGAGCGAATTTGGCAATGTAGACATTGGAGTTGCCGCGCAGCTGCGGGCTCTACGCCTTGGCCTGGGTTTGCCTTCAAAGGAAGACGGGCCATGACCACATCAGCGACCAATGCGGCGGGAGAGAGGAATCTGCACGCCGCGCTATCGTCTCTGAAATCTACAGCAAAGCATATCGACACGCGTGCTGTACGAGGGCGGATCACACGGGCGGTCGGCACCTTGCTCCATGCCGTCTTGCCAGAGGCGCGTATAGGGGAGCTTTGCCTGTTGCAGGATCCCCGCACCGGATGGTCGCTCGAGGCCGAGGTGATCGGCCTATCGCAAGATGGGGTATTGCTCACTCCCATTGGTGACATGGCGGGCTTATCCAGCCGAGCAGAAGTGGTCGCGACCGGACGAATGCATGAAGTTCCGGTCGGCCCCGATTTGCTTGGCCGGGTGATCGACAGCTTCGGCCGTCCCATCGACGGAAAGGGTCCAATCAACGCCGCTCAAACTCGTCCGCTGCGCGGCAAGGCCCCCAACCCCATGACAAGGCGCGGTATCGAGCGAACATTCCCACTCGGCGTCCGTGTCTTGGATGGGCTTCTAACATGTGGCGAGGGGCAGCGGATCGGCATCTACGGAGACCCAGGGTGCGGTAAGTCGACGCTCCTGTCGCAGATCGTAAAAGGCGCGGCTGCCGACGCCACCATAGTCGCGTTGATCGGTGAGCGCGGTCGTGAAGTGCGGGAATTCATCGAGCAGCACCTTGGTGAGGTAGCGCTTCGCCGCACCGTCGTTGTCGTTGAGACCTCCGATCGCTCGGCAATGGAACGAGCGCAATGCGCTCACATGGCGACGGCAGTCGCCGAATATTTTCGTGATGAAGGACTTCGCGTCGTCCTGATGATGGACTCATTGACGCGCTTTAGCCGCGCCATGCGCGAAATTGGCCTTGCGGCAGGAGAGCCGCCGACGCGGCGCGGCTTTCCGCCATCGGTTTTTGCGATGCTTCCTGGCCTGTTGGAGCGTGCCGGCATGGCCGAGCGCGGCTCGATCACGGCCTTCTATACTGTGCTTGTCGAAGGCGACGGCTCGGGTGATCCAATCGCCGAAGAATCACGAGGCATTCTTGATGGCCACGTTGTTCTCTCACGCCTTTTGGCTGCGCGCGAGCATTTTCCAGCTATTGACGTATTGTCAAGCCGCAGCCGCGTGATGAATGCGGTCGTCTCTGTGTCGCATCGAAAGGCGGCTTCCTTCTTCCGTGATCTGCTCTCCCGCTACGCCGAGGCCGAGTTCTTGGTGAAGGTTGGCGAATATAAGCAAGGCAGTGATCCTCTGACAGACCGGGCAATTAATTCGATCGAGGAGTTGCGGAAATTCCTGCGTCAGGGCGGAGACGAGGCGTCAAGCTTTGAGGAGACGGTCACATGGATGTCGCGTCTGACCGCGTGAATCGCGTCCATGCCTCGAAATTGCGGCTAGTGAAGGACATGAGACAGCGGAGCGCCCTTCGTGAGGTGTACAACATGGAGGCCGAGCGCCGCACCGCGCTTCAAGCGGTGGAACAAGCTGTCCGGGATCTTGCAACGGCCGAGAAAAACCAAGCGGCGCTAGAAGCGGAGCTTTACCGAGAACTGGCATCTTTTGATTCGCTATCTGTTGAAGAGCTCGATCGTCGCTGTCACATCGTCATTGGACGGCTCAAAACTGAGATCGCAGGAGCACGCCGAACGCTTGAGGAAGCGCGCGCCGCTCAAGAGCGGGCCGAGACGGCGGTCTTCGAGGCGCGGACCACTTTGACCAAGTGCTCGGCGGCGAGTCACAAATGGCAGAAAATTGAAGGCGACGTTCAGCGCGCGAGTGATGCCCATTCAGAGGCGGAAGCCGAGATGGAGGCCGATGATGAGGTTTTGCTTCGGTATCGCAGTGGTTCGCGTACTCACACGGCTAGCTACTGAATCTGATGGCTTCTTCTATGCTAGGGAAAGCGCCTTGTCTTGTAGACGCGCCTGTGACCATGGCTACGGGTGAACAATCGGGATTTAAACCGGCGCTAACCCTGTCCCCTGCGGTCGTCTCTTGGCTCAACGAGATCGCTGCTGCCCGCAAGCCTCTGCAAAGCCGTCTCCGCGATAAGCCGCTATCCGTACGGATGGAGCGGCTTGTCTGGGAGCCGGAGCCGCGTGCCGTATCGATGCTCGACTGCGTTTGGGCCATCGGACATGAAACAATCATCTTATCGTTGGCCCGTCCGGTTGTAGAAGGGCTGATCGCGACGGTGCAAAGTGAGCTTGGCCTACCTGCCGAGCCCACTCGTTCGCTCCTCGTCGAATTTGCACTCGATCCGTTGCTCGATCAACTAGAGGGTCTGACACAACAGAAGTTGCAGCTGATCTGTTTGAGCGAAGCAACGGCTCGGGGTCCTTATCTGGAGCTCGAAATCACCTACCGCCCATTCAAGGGAAAAGCGCGCCTGCTCCTGTTCTCACCTCTCGATGGTTCAGTTCCACCCGCGTTTCGGGCGTTAGGCGGACTGCTCAGGCAGCTGCCGCGAGAGGCACGCCAGCTTCCCCCAGAATTGCCTGTCATCGTTAAGGGAGAGATCGGTTCGCTCCGTGCGACGGTTGCGCTGCTAGGGAAAGCAAATGCTGGAGACGCTCTATTGCCGGACGTAATACCCTTGGCCCGTGGCCAAGCCATCCTCAACGCGGGAACCTTATGGGCTCCGGCACATGTTGCAGAGGATCGCTTGATCGTCCGAGGGGCATTCCGCCTCCAACCACATCCCCTGGAGGGTGCACATATGATGACTCAATCCGAAAAACCCCGGCCGCCCTCTGAAAGTGATCTCGACAACATCGAGATTACTCTTGTTTTCGAATGCGGCCGCTGGACTGTCGCACTCGGAGCCTTGAGGGATATCAGCGAGGGACATGTGTTCGAACTTGGCCGGCCGCTCGACGGACCGGTTGATATCCTTGCTAACGGCCGCCGCATAGGCCGCGGGGACATCGTAAGCATCGGCGGGGAGCTTGGCGTCAGGTTGCGGGGCAGGTTGGCCGTCAATGACTGACATTCAACCGGGAATTCTTGGACTCCTTGCGCTCACAGCCGGCCTTGGCCTGCTGGCGTTCCTAGTCGTAACAAGCACAGCGTTCATAAAGGTGTCCGTCGTGCTCTTCCTCGTTCGCAACGCGCTCGGGACTCAATCTATCCCACCGAACCTCGTTCTATATGGCGCGGCGCTGATCCTGACAGTTTTCATTAGCGCGCCAGTGATTGAACAGACCTATAATCGCCTTTCTGCGCCACAACTCCGCTACCAAACGGTCGATGATTGGCTGAGCGCCGCAAAGGAGGCGCAGGAGCTGCTGCGCGGGCATCTGAAGAAGTTCACCGCTGCCGAGCAGCGCCGCTTCTTCTTGGCTTCAACCGAACAGGTCTGGCCCGAGGACATGCGCGGCAACGTGAGCGCCGATGACCTGGTCATTCTGGTGCCATCTTTCCTAATTTCAGAACTCAAGCGTGGCTTCGAAATTGGGTTTCTTCTCTATCTGCCCTTTATCACCATCGATCTGATTGTAACGACCATCTTGATGGCCATGGGTATGTCGATGGTTTCGCCAACGGTGATATCCGTGCCTTTTAAGTTGTTTCTATTCGTCTCAATCGACGGCTGGTCGCGGCTCATGCACGGGCTGGTGCTCAGCTACACAACGCCGGGAGGCTGAGCATGGATGAGGCAAGCATTCTCACTCATATGAGCCGGTCACTTGTGCTCTTTATGATCTGGGTTCTGCCACCGCTTATCGCGGCGGTCGTTGTCGGCTTGGTCGTCGGCATCATCCAGGCGGCAACACAGCTTCAGGATCAAACTTTGCCACTGACTGTGAAGCTTCTGGTCGTTGTCGCGGTGATCGCTTTGTTCTCTCCAGTGCTCAGCGCCGCGCTGATCAAGGAAGCAGAGCAGGTATTTATCGACTTTCCCGCACTCACAGCAAGTATTAGCCGACGTTAGATGAACGTCCCCTCATTCACCGAGACGCAAACTCTGATCCAGGAGGCGATCGAACTCGTGCTCGCAGCCGGGCTCGCGGCAGCCCGCGCCCTTGGCATTATGTTGGTCCTTCCCGTGTTTACCCTGCCGCGCATTAGGGGGCTGATCCGCGGCTGCGTGACCTTTGCGATGGGACTGCCATGCCTGTTGCAGATCAGGCACGGCTTGCAGTCGCTGGATGAGGGCTCACGACTGATCAGTGTCACGCTGCTCGGTTTGAAGGAGGTGTTCGTCGGCCTGCTCATCGGCTTTTTGCTCAGTATTCCGTTATGGAGCATCCAGGCAGTGGGTGAGATCATCGATACCCAAAGGGGGATTACGAACCCTGTTGCTTCCGATGATCCAGCCACGCGTGGCCAGGCTTCGGCGACGGCGGTTTTACTCGGTACCACTGCGATTTCGATTTTCGTTCTAGCCGGGGGATTGGAGAATATGATTAGGGGCCTTTATGGCAGCTATTTGATCTGGCCCGTGTATCGGCTGATGCCTAGCTTGACCGTGCAAGGCGCGATGGTATTTCTGGGGCTTCTCGGTCACATCATGTATACGGCGCTACTGGTCTCTGGCCCCGTGTTGGCATTCCTGCTGCTACTCGATGTATCGGTCATGATACTCGGGCGGTTTGCGCCGCAACTCAAACTGAACGATGTCTCTCCCACCATGAAGAATCTGGCGTATGGGATAATCATGGTAAGTTACGCCACCTTCCTCGTCGAATATATGGGATCGGAAATCAGTCAGTCCAACACCGTGCTCGAGTTGTTCAAGAACCTCCTTAAATGAGTGGCTCGAGCGAAGAGAAGAAGCTCCCTCCCACTCCCAAGAAGCTAAAAGATGCGCGCAAGAAAGGGCAGAGTCCGCGCAGCGCCGATTTGGTCAGCGCAGTCAGTGTTTGCGCCGGTTTCGGCTGCCTCTGGTTAAGAGCCGGCCTCATTGAGACCAAGTGGTATGAAACGGTACGGCTAATCGACAAACTGCAGGGGCAGCCGTTCACAAGCGCGGTCCAGCAGGCGCTGGGCGGCTTGATCGAACTGTTTCTTGCGGCCGTTGGTCCATTCCTCGGGGCCGGTGTTGCCGCTGGTATTCTAGCGGGGGTCCTTGCCAATGGTGGATTAAACGTCTCTTTCGAGCCCTTAAAGCCGAAATTCGAGAAATTGGATCCCATGAAGGGGCTCAAGCGGATTGCGTCTAAGCGGTCGCTCATTGAACTCTCGAAATCGCTTCTTAAGGTGTGCGTTCTCGGCGCAAGCTTGCTACTCACGGTTATCGCAAGTTGGAAGGCGCTGGTATACTTGCCAACCTGCGGTAGGGGGTGTCTCAACTTCGTGTTCACTGAGATCAAATTGCTGACCGAAATTGCTGCCGGTGCTTTTCTGATCGCCGGATTGGCCGATCTTCTTATCCAGCGCTGGTTGTTTTTACAGGACATGCGCATGACGGAGACCGAGGCCAAACGCGAGTCCAAAGAACAGCAGGGCAATCCGCAGGTCAAACGAGAACACCGTCGCCTTCGTCAGGAGACGGCGAACGAGCCTCCGCTTGGCGTCCATCGCGCCACATTGATAGTGACAGGACAAGCGATCTTGATTGGGCTTCGCTACATTCGTGGCGAGACCGGCGTGCCGATCGTGGTTTGCCGTGGTGAGGGCGAACTTGCCTCACGACTGCTTGTTGAGGCGCAGTCGCTGCGCCTCAGCATTGTCCAGGATCCAGTCCTGGCGCGGCAGCTCATCCGGAATGCCAGGCTGGGCAACGTCGTCCCTGGGAAGTACTTTGAAGGGGTTGCGAGAGCACTCTATTCCGCCGGGCTGGTCTAGACATTGCTTATGGCAGCAATGATTGCGCCATCCGGCGCGCTATCGAGGCGACTGTATATCCCTCGTCGCCGTTGACCCGGCTTCTGGCGAGGACCTGTTGCCAATTCCATCTTCCAAGTCGCTCTTGTTGCGTCGCCCCATGGACCCATATGTGGCAACAGGAATGGCGGCACGATCACCTTTTGTTGCCATGACAGCTCTATTGTCCAGCAGGTCGCTCGGATCGTTGACCATGACGCCCAGATTGTTGCGGATTGAGCAGCCTAGCGTCTGGTCGAACGAATTATCGTTAACCGAAGGACCAATGATCGAAAGGGACGGACATACGGGAGGACGTGCTTCATAGACAATGGCCTCGATTCGCACCGCGAAGCCGACAGGCCGGTCGATGCGAGGGCCGAACAGGCGGACGTTGTAAGGCGCGACGCCCATTGCGCGGGCCTCGCTGGCTACCTGCGCGGCGAGCCGGGGCGAGCCGGTGATATCGAGATGGAGCGCATCAAACCGACCGCGACTGGCGCCGGCAATGAAATCCCTCAGTCGATACCGCTCGAGGCCACGAAGGCTCTGCAGCACCAAGACACTGTTCTGCTGCTGCACCATGCTTGGTTGTTCAGCCGGCCCCGTGTTGATCAGAGCAGTGCTTGTGCAGCCGCCTAGGCTCGCCATCAGAACGAACAGATAGGGCAGGGCTCGTAAAGTCATTCGACGATCCTCATTCGATAATAAAGCCGGCGCCGCCTGTCGCGCCTGGTACACTGGTGCGCGGAGCGTCGCGGCCTCGCGGCGGGCTTGCCAACGTGTTCGTCAAGGCGCGCCCCATATCTGAGGGCGGTCCGATGCGGTCGGCGGGGGCGCTCATCCGGTTCGGGTTCGATGCTGGCCGCACGATGTAAGGCGTGACAATAATAACGAGCTCCGTCTCCTGCTTTTGAAAGGACGAAGAGCGAAACAGTGCACCGAGAATGGGCAGGTCGCCTAACCAAGGAAAAGTACTGATATCCGTGCTGAAGTTACGCCTGATTAGCCCGCCTATTGCGAAGCTTTGTCCGCTCCCAAGCTCGATAACGGTCTCCGCACGCCTCGTAGAGAGGGCAGGCACGGCCATACCGTTCACTTTGACCTCACCTACTTTCGAAATCTCGCTGACCTCAGGTTTCACGCGGACATTGATTTGATTGTTGTTAAGAACAGTCGGGACGAAGTCGAGGCTCACTCCAAAGTGACGAAATTGGATCGAAACCTGTCGGTTGTCCTGCATGACCGGAATTGGAAATTCGCCGCCCGCCAGGAAGCTCGCGGACTCACCGGACATTGCGGTGAGATTCGGTTCAGCCAGTACGGAAGCGAGGTGCTCGCTGGCGAGCGCGTCGAGAACAGCGCCGACGTTGATACTACCGGCGCTGAAGCCGATACCTGCCTTGCCGCCGCCGCTAGCCGTGCCGGAACCAGCACCTTTGCCGCTGCTAAAGAAAAAAGTGCCATTCTGACCCAAAGCGGAGAGGTTGATGCCGAGCTCCTTCATGGCGCTGCGTGAGACCTCCGCTACGCGAACGCTCAGATTGACCTGTAACGATCCGGCGACCTGAATTTTATTGAAGACCAGCGCACCCGGACCGAGAAACTGCTCTGTGACCCTCACGGCAGTGGCGACGACATCGGCATTGGGAGCCGTACCGTTAAGGATCGCGCCGCGGGGGGTATAGCTGACTTGGATCGGATAGTCGCCGACCTGGGCCTTCAGCATGGCACGCAGATCCTCGATCGGTTGCGTGACGACAACACGCAACTCGGCGAGAGCTTCCCCATTGTCGTTCAAAGCGAACAGGCTGGTCCGTCCGGACTTCTTGCCAAAGACGAAGATGGTCGTGTTCGATGGCGCTTGATAATCCGCGATCGTCGGGTCGGCAACAAATATGCTCGCCGCCGGCCCGGGCAGATGAATTGTCTTGCCGAGCGAGGAGGAAAGGTCCAGCGTCCCATTGATGCTGCTAGGAGCCGCGCGCGGCGGCCCCCCTCTAGCGTCCCGCGTCGTCTGAGCTGCGGCAGTTAGTGGCGATAGCAAAGCGACCGCGCACAGGAGGTGGGAAAGAGAAGGACAAACGGCAGACCACAGGGCGCTAGCGACGATCGAGCGTCGATCGCTGCCACCCTCATTATCAAGAGCGATCTTCAAGGTAGTCTTTGCTTTCAAGTTCGATCGACTACGCGGCCGATGCCGCGCTGTTCAATTCAAGGATATAGCCGACGCCGCGTGCGGTCGTGATCCGTAGCGTCGCACCAGACTGATTCAAATGACCGCGCAAGCGATAGATTGCGACTTCAAGTGCATTAGCAGAGACCTCGTTGTCAAACGCATAGAGGCTATCCTCCAGCGACGCGCGTGGCACGGCGCGGCCTGCGCGGCTGAGCAGATGCTCAAGAATGCACACTTCGCGGCGTGCAATCTTTAGCGGCCGACCACCAACTGAAACTTGCCGGGCGATCGGATCGAATTTTAGATTACCAAACACAACGACGGGGGCTGTCATTTGCGTTGATCGCCTCAGAATGGCTCGCAT
This sequence comes from Bradyrhizobium valentinum, assembly GCF_001440405.1. Classification (GTDB taxonomy): domain Bacteria; phylum Pseudomonadota; class Alphaproteobacteria; order Rhizobiales; family Xanthobacteraceae; genus Bradyrhizobium; species Bradyrhizobium valentinum. The sequence continues at coordinate 23,476 of NZ_LLXX01000066.1, read as the reverse complement.
CCGAGCGATGAGTTCATCAGTAGACACGGGCTTGGGCAGAAAATCGTCTGCACCACCATTGAAAATGGCGATCCGCCTACCGAGATCATTGCGGCTGCTCATAACCATGGCAGGCATCAAATGTCCGTCGCGTCTCAACCGCTTCAGCCAGTCCAGGCCGTTTCCATCCGGTAGGGCCAACTCGAGCAGGAGAATGTCGTACTTGGCGTAGTCGAGAGCGGTCGCCGCCTCATCCAGCGTGCCCGCCACATCAACGGCGAAACCGCAATCCGAGAGCGCTCCTTGCACAGCGCGCGCAAGGTCCGCATCATGATCAACCAGTAGCGTTCGCATTTCATTGCCTCTTCATGCCAAAACTACCAAGCAGATCACCGTCGACCATGAAGTCGGGCGAAATTGAGCTCTCCAGCTTCAACGTAAACGTCGGGAGACGGTCCCGACTAAGAAGAGCAATGTTGCCAACGGCCAACAACGCTCCGCCCATTGCCTGCCGATTAGCAATTTCGGCCGTTTGCTGTGGATCGCATGCGTCCTTGACAGTCAACGTGGTCTTGATGTCGGGAACTAGGCCAGAATCAGTCAGAGCATTGAGCGCTGTGGCAGGACCCTCGTGCATCTTCGCGCCAATCTCGGCAGTGCTTCCGGTCATCGGCTCGGCGAGCGCATTGCCAGCACGCGCAATCGAAACCAAAGCACAAGAGAGAATGGCTGCATTGGCATCCGAACTGATACGAGACATTTGGAAGCTCACCATGTTGCCCTGACTCTGCGGTGAGCGTTGCTATGCCATCGACCTGTGAGGTCGTTTGGTCATAGCAAATGCAACCTTGAACGCGTGAAGACAGATCGCAGCCCCCGCAGCGGGCCGATGCTCTAGATGCCGCTAACGTGGGACGAAACAACCAATGCGCCGCGGGCTATGAAAAGATTGTCTCGGTGGGCGGTGACGTGCATCGGGAGCGCGAGAAAACCCCGCAGCGGCGTTATCAGGCATGTGGTTCGGGTGGTTCCGCCGCCTGCATTCCACCTCTCGGGACGAACGGCGGCGGATACCGAACTTGGACTCAACTTCATTTCCCCTCCGACAACGGGAACGCGACGACAGCGAGTACTTCTCTTGAGCTCCTCGTGCTGTTGCAGCCTCAACTTGGCCGGCGCGGGTACCCCGTCCGGCGCGTAGGCTACGTTGCCAACAGGCTTTCGAGTGGACTGATCGAGGAGCGTGACGGGGTCGAGCGGTGTGGCCCTACGGGTTGGAGACATTCGCAATTCTTGTTACCTGTCAGGAAGTGTTGCGCGCGACGCATTGTCGCGACTGGTGTCAGAAACCCTACAATCTGACGCTACGTGCGATTCAAGTCCCTTCGAGAGCTCGTTGCATGAATATTCTAAAAATCGCAGGCAGCCACCATGGGAAATTGGATAAAAATCACCGCGACGCATCAAAACAGCAAAGCATCTTACGGGAACCAGAGGGCCTTCGCTGGCGCCGAGACTCATCATTCGTGGTCATCTGGACGGAAAATCGATGCCTGTCATGCGGGTTTGAGACATTTCGCGCTTTTTGCTATCTGTCAGGAAGTATTGTCGCGACCTGTGTCGGAAATACTACAATCTTAGGCTGCATACGATTCAAGTCCTCCGAGAGCTCGTTGCGTGAAGATAAGCGGCCAAGCCCCCTGACGCTCGATTCATACTCTCGTCCTACGTTTGCCGTCTTATATCCGGTGACGTCGTTCGTGCACCGACGAAAATTGATAAGCCCGTTCGCATGGGTGAGAGTTGCATCACTTCACCCGAGATAAGCAAGGGGCGCGACGTTTCCTGACAGCTCACCACCATGTGTCCGAGCTATGGGCTCAATCGGTGCCCGGCATAGTTCTTCATGGCTCGCATTTCCCAAAGCGCGTCGGTTACGCGCTTGACGGTGCGCTCGTCATCGGTGGCAATTGTCGAGGATCGTGGTTCCGCCCCTAGGCCCGTTCGAGCTGATTCAGGATCCGGGCTGATTAGGAAGCTGCGGATGCCAGAGCCAGCCATGAAGGCAGGCCGCCTCTCAAGAAGAGCGGCCAAGGTGCTGCGAGCTCATCAAAGTCATCACAATGAGTTTCTGGCGAGGGTGGTTGCGAACGATGGGCGCCACAACGAGGTAGAGTGACACGGGTTTAGGTCCATCGACGCGGGTACAACCACGGCGCAGCCTGCGCATCGCAGTCGCGCGCGTCCCAGCCCAGAGATCGGCGGGTCAGAGCGAAAGGCCGCGTTTGTGCCCAAGGCTCCAGTCAACGCTGCCGGGACGGGCTATGCCGCTCACGTAGTTGCTCAATTCGCGCTCGAGCGAAGGGGCAGGGCACGAGCTGAAACCGAGAATGATGCCATCATGGCAAAGCGCCCCGAGGCGATCGACAATCTTCGGCGATAGATCCCCCGCAATCTACCCACCTGCATCAGGGGGCAATACGCAAGGCCCATTTCCTCGGCGAGACGGCTTCCGGTGTCGAGCTCACGGCGGCGCGGGCGCTCAATCAGGTTGAGGCCAAGCCGGACCTTGTCGCCGTGGCGGTGGGCAAGTCAAAGGTCTGCCAGCACATCGATCAGCCGCTCGAGTGCCGGCGGACCTCGGCAGTAAGTAAGTTGAATTTCGCGATCGCCATTTCCTTTTATCCAAACGCTCGTATTGCGCAGCGCATTTCCCGTGGGTGCCCCTGGTGCGAGCAAGCCAATGCCGCTGGGTGTGCGGTAAAACTTCCCCCCATGCGCCGCCCCGCTGACCCCGAGATTGCAGCCCAAGCGCGTTCTTCAACCAGCTTCAGGATAAACACGAACGCGTGCGCCGCCGTCCGTTTCCAGCAACTCGGCCCTGTAAGGCACGCCGCGGATGTTGATATACGTCGGGCGCCCGGCTTCCGGCATGAGGTGCTCCCCCTCTAGTGCACGGACAAGGTAAGGCGGAAGCCAGCGTTCGCGGTGCTGCCATCCCCCGCGGATAAGAAACCCAAGATCAGCTATGGGCTGCCGCGATGGCCCAGCTTCATTCATCGGCCTCGCGCGAGGATGATGGATGAGACGAACGTCCCTGTGCTCTCCCGGCCCAAACGTGGCCGAGTAATGCTCACCGTTGATCGCGAACTGGCTTGGGCCGAACTGGTTCGGCATGAGATTGATGTTACTCAGTACATCGATCAGGACGTCCGAGGCCGGTTGGGAGCCGTGGTGCCAGCCCTCGCCGACGATAGATCCGAAATCCAGCCGCTCCTGAGGGGCCCCTGATGGCCCAACGAACGACGGCGGTCTGGCGAGGTCAGGCGCCGGCACAGAGTGAGCGTCGTCACGCAATTCATACGGTGTGGGCGGATTCAAATTAACCAGCGGCTCAAGACCGCCGTAGACGTCTGACGAGGGACGCCTCGCAGATGATAGTGACGCGGGTTCTTGCATCTGCTCTCTAAACCAATCCCAAGCGCCCGCGCTCGGGGTGGCTGGCGTTGCCGGAAGCTCCTGAAGCGAGCGCGGTTGCGGGCCGCGGTGCGGTGTGAACGAGGATGACGCGGGTTCTTGCATCTGCTCCCTAAACCAGTCCCAAGCTCCCGCGCTCGGGGTGGCTGGCGTTGCCGGAAGCTCCTGAAGCGAGCTCGGCTGCGGGCCATGGTGCGGTGTGAATGTGGACGACGCGGGTTCTTGCATCTGATTCCTAAACCAATCCCAAGCTCCCTCGCTCGGGGTAGCTGGCGTTGCGGGAAGCTCCTGCGGCGACCCGGGCTGCCGAGCGCCTTCCCCGGCGAGCGGACGCGCGCTCTCAGGAGGAGGTAGCCCCAGCGCTCTGTTCGCCTCGCGGACTTGCTGGTAGCGCCGAAGCCTGAGCAAATCGGCGTTAATTTTGGTGTCCGCGGTTTGGTTCCTATACTCCTCAACATCTTGGGCCAGCCCATTGTCATTCAGTCGGCCAGCCATGGCCCCTTTTTCGCGCGTTTGCAGCCAATCACTCAACCTGGAAAGGCGGCGAGCCTGTCTATCGACAGTCTCCGGCTCAATCCTGCGTGTCGCCTTTTCCGCCGCGGCCCACATGTCGATGAGGGTTGCGTCTGCCGGATAAGGAGCCAAGCGCCGGATATCGGCTGACAAGGCCTTTCCGGCGCCGACGTCCCGGAGCTTTTTCAATGCCGCTTTGATGCGCCCGCTGCGATCCTTCGCATAGGTTTCCACATCGTCATCCAACCCAGCTTCGAGCTCAGGGTTGCCAATTCGATCCGCGATTGATGGCCTCCCGTTCTGGCTAAGTCGGCCGCTCAAATGGCGCAGATCGGCTATCGCATTTTTGATGGTGCCGTCGCCCAGTACTTTGCCGGTGCCGTCGTCCCGGGTGACCTTGGCTTTGCTTTTGAAGTCCTCAAACAGCTCCTCGTCCTCCTCAGGGACCCCGCGTGTTCGGCCGGGCTGCTTGGCGTAATCCACGCGAAACTTCGTTGAAAAGACCTCTTGCTGAGCCGTGGCGCCGGACGGCTTTTCGCTGCGACTCGTCCCAAACGCCTTTCCGACACCTGACTTGATACGCGACCACAGTCCGCGATCCTTGCTGTTCTTCGTCTGAATCGCGGGCCGCTCCTCAGATGGCAAAGTGTAGCGCGCACTGCTGAACATATCATCCCGCAAATTGGACTGCGGCGGTACTTGGGCCGAATCTCGAAAGTGAGCTCGGGGGATGTCTACGCTGTGGCGCGTGCTGCTGAACGAGGTGTCCCTCAGCCGGGAGTGTGGCGGCATCCGCACCGAACCGCCGAAGTCAGTGCGCCGGATTCCTCCATCGCCCTTTGCGGGACTCTCATCAGGCGAACTAGACGTTGCGGAGCTCTCATCAGACGAGTTGAGTTGTAACTCGTTCATCTGCTGCTCAAAGCTAGCTTGCTCCCTCGTGTTGCCCGATTGCTGCCCCGCGCGCGACTGTTGATAGTACGCTTGTGCGAACCCTTCCACATCAAAATCAAACAGGTTAAAATTGTTATTCGTTCGCTCCATGGCACCTCACATCCCACAGCAAGCTCGTATCTGGCGCACGGTAGGGTGATCGAGTGAAAGCGGTGGAGCCTTCGGCCGAGATTCCGACTGTCGAAGCCTGAAGACAACTGACAATCAACAATCTTTTGCCGCGACCGAGACCGCCGCCACGCCCCTCCGATTCCGAGATCAAGCAATCGGGTGTTCATTTCCTGATGACGTCGCCGTCTAGATATCGAGGTTCTCATGCTAGGAGAGTTACCTGATGAGAAGCTGACGAGTCTCAGAAGGTCACAATGAGCTAATGGCGACCGCGTTGATTTCTCCAGAACTCTGTCGCGTACTCGCCACGTGATTTTTGGACCAAGCCACGCACGATGCCGTCCCGACACGTAGCGGGCAAACAGCCTTGCCAAGCGCTCGGACATTACGTCTGAAAGCAAGACGATCAGACTTGAGGAATTCTTGTATCGCGGGAATTCTCCACCTGTGGAGCCCGACTCAAGACGACGGCTGTGGCATCGCCATCAATTCGAGATCGCGGAGCATGATGTAGTTCCGCCGGCTCCACTGATGCAACTCGGTGGAGGTATCCTTCTCTTTGCGCAGATATCCGGTGAACGAAAAGCTCAGTCGATCGATGTAGGTCTTTAGAAATACCGGTAGCGCTGAAAAGTGGAGTACGCGCGCGCCATCCATGGCTTCAGGTAACTCGCCGCGCAGCATGAATTCATTGTGGACGGTGATTAGCGCCCACGGGGGAATCCGCCACCGCAGCATCTCATAGCTGCGCGAGGAGGCGCGGTCGGTGCCGGCGACGAATAGGATGACGGGGGCGACACGGCGGCGGAGCGCCTCCTTGATGAAGCCGATCTCCTCGCACATCTTGAAGAATTCATCAAAGGCATGGAAGCCCAGGTCGATTACCTTGGCCACCCGGTCGTGCAGGATAAGCCGGTCCATCAGCTGCATCTTGCCGTAGGTGTCGATCACATCCGCCGTCTCAGTAATGTTAGGGAGGTAATCGACCAGTGACGGCTCCTTCAGGTTGATGTCGAACGAGAGCGCAGTACCGTTCTTTAGCAGCAAGAACTCGCTCATGAGGCGAGAGGCGAGGGTCTTGCCGACCTGCGGGCTAGGAGAGTAGATGATGTAAATGGGCGTGGCTAACATTGCTAGTAATATCAAGCGAATTTCGTACGTGGTGCAGACGTTCAATCGCCGAACGAGCGACTATTTTTCGCCGCCGCGGATCACTGACTTGGCGCCGGCCAAGTCGGTCAAGTTAATGCGATCATATTCGCGCCAGATATTCGCGAGCCAGTGCCGAACATAGCCGCGCAGCACGAAGGAGTGGTTCGCGGCATCGTCGTGCCGACCCTTGTTGGCTACGAAGTTGACGAACGGGACGGAAGCAACTTCGACCTGCTCATAGGCCATCTCGTTGAGCTTAGGGATCGTCAGCTCGGTCGCGTTCTTGATACGGTGGAAATAGGAGTTGTAGCTCGACTCGTCCCACTGGAAGAATTGAGTGTCGTTGATGAAGTTCTTGACCAGAAAATACGTTGCACCAGTCATGAAACTGGCGGTCTCGGCGATCTCGTCCAGGGAAGCGATGGATGATCCCAAGATTTGGAATACGGCAAAGGTGATCTGGCCGGACCGCGCGGCATCCAAAAAGCCGATGTCGCGCAAGGATGCCAGCGCCGGAGACAGCAAGCCTGCGCGGGCGTCGATCACCGTGACGGATAACCCTGAGTTAAGTGTGTCGAAGATCTTCATCTGATCCGCAGTCGTGCTCATGTCGACGATCTTGGTTATCTCGGGGTGGAAGCGCTTCAACGTTCCTCGCGGCGACTCAGTATCGAATGCGCGTGTCTGCACGTTATTGGTATTGAAATAGTCCAGAAGCGTTCGGGATACGGTCGTCTTGCCAACCCCACCCTTGTCCGCACCCACCACAATCACAACTGGCTTTGTCATGGAATCCCCTTAAAGCAGTCGCTACCGCCGACCGCGACGTGTGCAATCAGCAAATCTCTGCTTTGGATGCGAAGATGGCAGAAACAAGGGATAGTGGAATCTTTGACGCGTCACCAAGGCGATTGGTGGGGATTTCTTGATGCGAGGCCATATGCTTAACCATCCTGCCCACGAACGCCTGATCGAGCTCGGCTTGAGCGGCATGGCCAAGGCCTTCGAGGAGCAGCGACGATCGCCTGATCTCGAAGCCTTGCCGTTCGAAGATCGCATCGGCCTGCTGGTCGACCGGGAAGCCGCGGAACGCGACACCAGACGGCTCACCACGCGGCTCAAGCTGGCCTCGCTCCGCCAGAATGCCTGTGTGGAGGACGTCGACTTGCGCACGCCGCGGGGTATCGACCGGACCGTCTTCGCCAAGCTCGTCAGCGGCGACTGGATCGATCGCCACGAGAAGTTGCTCATGCTGGTTAGCCTGTGCGCTCTGCCGCGGCAATCGCTCGGTTCTCTATCATCGCGTCCCAAGATTGTTCGAAGCGTTGGCGCTCGCGCGGGGCGATGGACGTTATGCCCGCTTGCTCAAAACCATTGGCCGCGCCCAGCTTCTGATTTTGGACGATTGGGGATTGTCGGTGCTCACCGCCGCCGAGCGGCGCGATCTACTGGAAGTCCTCGAGGACCGCCATGGCCGCGCCTCCACCATCGTAACCAGCCAACTCCCTGTGGACACATGGCACGAAGTTATCGGCGAGCCGATGACTTCATGATGCCTCCTTCTTCGAACGCTTGGTGCGTCGTACCCGGTTGCGAAGCTGAGCAATTTGTTTGCCTGAGAGCTCGATCTGCCATGGCTCGCCCTTCGCCAACTGATGACCTGCCAGCAATCCGCGCGCGAGATAATCGAACACCGTCTGTGGGGTTACTCCAAGCTCAGCCGCTGCGCCCTGAATCGAGAAGCTCCCGTCGGGCCAGCGCATTGGGTTCTTGTCCATGCCGTTGATTTTGACGGTGGGAATGCCCCAGCGGGTGCGTAACACCCAGACGTTCTCGCCTTTGAAGGCGCAGCCTCGGGCCGCGATGAAGCCTTCCTGATTGAGTATCGCCGCGATCTCGCCATCCATTTTGTGTTCAGCATTCAACTCGGCGATCCGTCGCCGCAACCGATCAATGTCGATGTAATCGCGGTAGGTGTGAACGCGCCGTTGTACGTGATGCTCGCTGGTTGCGCCGGTCTGCCAGACGATCTTGAGCCACACTTGACCTCGGGTCCGCTTCTGATCAAGGACGACTTCGCGGATGACAAATCGCAGAATGCGCTTGCGATCGGCTGCCGACGTGGTGGCCGTATGCCAAATCCGCGGCAGGTTCTCGCCGAGCGCTTGTAGCCCAGCGCGTTCCGCCGGGCCAATCAGAAGCGGCTCTTGTACGCGCCAGCGCGCATGCTGCTGCTCGACCGCCTCGACGACACGCAGCTTCTCTTCCCAAGCCCGCTCAAGTGAGCGCGCCACAAGACGGTTCTCGGGTTCTACGGCGTCATACTGACGCCGAGCGCGCTCGGCCTCGTAGCGGGCGCGCTCCACGCGAAGCGCCCACTGGCGCTCGAGCTGACGGCTCTCCTGCTCCAGTTGGCCCGCCGCCGCGAGTGCGATCTCAATCTGATCCGGCACCCCGCAACCTAATTTGGTTGATCGCCAACGCTTAAGGCAGTTCGCATTGGTTTGTGCGTCCGGGAGAAACGCCTTCGTCAGCTAGTCGTCAGCCAAGCGGTCTATGTGTACCTGCCGCGCCTAACCGGCCTGAACCCAATGCGAAAAATAGGAGTGCGAACAGTCATGTATGGTCGAATTGGTGGGTCCTCCGATAACCCCTACACGCGTGGCGCCAGCGGGCAAACGGATCCAGGAAGCCAAAGCTTCGCTGACACGTTTGCCCGGGTGCGCTTAGACGGATCGACTTCCAGCGGAAGCTCATCTTCAGCGGGAACACCGGCGTATTTCCTCCATGATAGACCTCCAGTGGTGGAGATAGACAGGCCTTCTTTCAGGAGGGAGGCGAGGCAGTTTCATGGCGATGAAATCATGCACATTGCCGAGAATCCACAAGAGTATTCGGATTTCGTATCCTCGAGGGCCATACGCACCGCGGACGTTGCTCAGCAATACGCCGTGAGGCGAGATTCGGAGGACGCGCGATATTTCAGCTACCAATTAGGAAACCAGAGCGCCGGACTGCTGAGAACGGAAGGCGGGTTCAGCATGACTGAGTTCGAATCCGAAAATTGGCGGCACCAGTTTCCTGGCCGGGCTGAGATCACCTCGACCGTGGATTTTCAGGTGGCTCATCCACTTGTCGAGAACGCAGGCGATATTCTGCTTGAGCATCAACTCCGGATAGATGGCGAACGACCGTTGCTGAATTGGCGTCCGGCTAATCCGGAAGCACAAGCCCGTGCAGCGATGATGGGGTTCGTTCAAGTGGATGATGGGAGCATGGTACTAGACCCTTCGCAGCATCCCGAAAAGTGGACGAAGAACAGTGCCGGTGAATGGCAGCGTGCGGACAAGCCTCCACTCTATCTCTGCAAAACCGAGAAGAACGAGAGCAGTGATACCGAGAGCGCATCAAGTCCCCCCAGATACTCGTACGAGGATGACTTCATGTGACCAGACTCTTGTTGGATGTAGCCGTAATGGTCGCGGCCGCATCCGACTACAGGTGTCCTATGGTCGTGCGCAGTGAACGGGAGGGCTCGTCGCAAACGGCGGCGCGCGCAATGAGCGCTATCCATTCGGCGAAGGAGCGTGGGTGGAGGAGCTACCGCCTGCGCGCAGGCTCTTGTTTAACAACTTCGTAGGTCGATCGGGTATTCTGATGCCGGACCCGCTGGACGCCTTGTGGCCATCTTTCCCACGGCCATAAGCTAATCGAGACGCGCAAGCTGAACAAGGTTGCCGCACGGCCACAGCGACAGGAAAGCCGATCAGATCGCGTGACACCTCCTTGCCGGAGAAAGTCGACAGCTTACCGCGGGTGATCGGCTCGAAATACGCGATGAATATCAGCACCAGCACCGCGGCCTGGGGCAGCGGACGTACTCTCTCTGCTTGGCCTGTCGCAGGGCGGATGATATCGGCAACGCCCTTGGGGCCGGTTCTGCCGGCCGGCGGCAACCGAGGCCAGGTCATGCGGTCGGCCGTGCGGCTCCTCGCGGATGCCGGCGATGATCAGCGATGTTGCGGCCTTTCGACGACACGCACCAGCGTCTCCCCGGCTACTGGTGTGCTCACGGCAGAAATCACGCTTCGATGCGGCTCATCCATTCGCGCCAGCGCAGCCGGCATTTATTCAAACTCGGTGTCCAGAGCGCCGGCTGCTTGCTTTCCTTTCGGCGCGTCGGCGGATCACCATCGCTACAGCCCGTATAGCCGGAAAGGAGGTCCGCCTCTCGCGCACCGCTTTAAATTTGAAAAACGCAAGAACAGAACGATGGCATCCCGGTAGTTGCGTATCGTATGTCGACTGGTACCGCGAAGGGTCGGTAGATACTCCCGGAAGAACCGCTCGATGCCCTTGGCGAGTTCGTTGGGCCTTTGGGATCTCATGCGGCACCTCCGGTGATGAGGTGGCCGAAATGCGTCTCGAGCCGATGGCTGGCTGCAGCAGCGAGTTGCGGAATCCAGCGTAGGTAAGCCGTCGTTGCTAACGCGCGTGCTCTTGCGGAGACCCTTACAGCGGGCGGCCTGCGTCTCGTCACAGGCGGGGCTGACTGCCACCTGCTGCTAGTACCTCTGCACAGAGGTTTTGACTCTTTGGCTTGAGGCTGATTTGGCGTCAAGTTTTGGATAGGCGCGCCCCATTTTGGCGCGTGCTTTATCGGTTGTGAACATCCATTTGATGCGAGCGCGGGCGGCATTGCGCTGCTTCTCCCATGCAGCTGTCTCGGCGGCGAGTTTTGCGTGGCTTTTGATTCTCCGATCGAGGCATTGCTTGGCCAAGATCTCGATCTCCACCATGTTCAGCCAACTGGCGTGCTTAGGAACGTAGTGGAACTCCAGTCGGCGCAGCATCCGTCGTGCTTCACAAGCCGGGAGGCTCTGATAGAGCGCGCCAGCTGAATGGGTGGATAGGTTGTCGAGCACGACGCGGATGCGCTCCGCCTTGGGGTAATGGACATCGGTCAGTTCGCGCATGCAGGCGGCGAAGTCCTTGGCGGCACGCCGTTCGGTGACCTTCACCTTGCGCCACGAGCGGTGCACATCAAGGAAGACGAACAGGTTCGCCGTCCCGTTGCGCCGGTACTCGCAGTCATAGCGCTCGATCTGTCCGGACCTCGCCGGGATCGGCTGGCGCACCTCGCCGATGAGCTGGATCGGGCTCTCGTCGAAGCAGATGACGGGACGTTTGGGATCGGGCGCTTCCGCATAGAGGTCGAGCACGTCCTCCATACGGGCGACATATTCGCCGTCGACCTGCGGAATGCACCACATGTCCTTGCGCCAGGGCTTGAGGTCGTTTTCGGCCAAGCGCCGGCGCACGGTCTCGCGCGAGACGCGCTCGTGTGCGGTGAGCCGGACCAGTTCACCAGCCAACAGTTCCAGGGTCCAGCGGGCGCGACCCGCGGGCGGGCTCGAACAGGCGGTCGCCACGAGCAGCGGCTCCTCTTTGCCCGAGAGCTTGCGGCTCGCTCCGGGACGCGGCTCTTCGCTGAGTGCCGCCGCAAGATTGCCGAGCACAAAGCGGCGCTTGGTCCGGTAGACAGTCGAGCCGCCAACGCCGACGCTCCTCGCGATCGCCTCGTCGCTTGTCGCCCGCTTCAGCTTGCGTGCCGCATGTTTGCCGCCGCTTAGAAGTGCCGCCAGTTCGGAACGCTCGGCTTGGTCAAGCTCGACCCGGTAGCGTACATTCATCTGTGCCTCCTCATGGTTCGAGGCACGGACGAACAGCTGAATCGGATGGCCGGCGTGAGTCGCCCTGCAAAAACTTTCACGCCCAAGCAGGGCCAGTACCTGGCGTATATCCACCTCTATACACGCCTGCACCGCCGCCCGCCGGCCGAAGCCGACATGCAGCAGTATTTTCGCGTCAGCCCGCCTTCAGTCCATCAGATGGTGCTGACGCTCGAACGAGAAGGCTTTATCAAAAGGCAACCAAGAGCACCCCGCAGCATCGAATTGCTCGTCGATCCCAAGCTCCTGCCAGAGCTACTTTGACCCCATGTCCAACCTGTCAAAATCACCGTGCCGAGGTACTGTAAGCGGTGTTCCACGTCAGGTTTGTGAACATGCGAACGAGCCGTTCTCGGAAAAAGCCGACTGCGGCGATGATCACCGCGACCACCATCAGCAGTACATCGCCGTATATAGATGAGCATCAAACAGCTTGAATCTCACGTAGCGTCAGGTTGTAGGCTTGGAAGAACGATGACCAAGGCTACCACGCAGGCGTCTATGGCTCATTTGAGGCATCAATTCGAGCGGCATGCCTTGCGAGGTCGACCTTCTCGCTTGCGGATGATGACCGATCATTCAGGTACATCTTGTGCCAGGATGGGAAGCGCTCTCGCCGGTTATTGGAATGACACTGAAAGCGGGCAAAGTCGCATGTGGCCTGGGGAGTGTCGGATGATACGAATGCTGAATGCTTGGTGATGTAAGTTGCAATTGCGCAGGTCGCGCACCGCCCGCGCTCCGATCAAGCTACCAGAAGCTCGCGAAGAGACGCGCTCCCGCTGCATAGGCAGTCGTGTCCGGCCGGGGTGCCGGCGTGGACCAGGCAACGTTCCTGTAAAAGGCCGCCGCAGATACTAACTGAGATTCGTGCCATGCTTCGAAGAAGACATCCGCGCCAGGATATCGTGGGGGTACGCCACGACATGCAACGCGGTGAGCCAGCAGGCCTGAGGTCAGGCAGGTATCGAAGCGTGCGAGCGCATAGCTGCATGTATGTCGCGGCTTGATAACGCTCTGATTAAGGAAGTCGGGCTCAGAGCCCTTTCGTTCTTCGCATCATCATTCGGTCGACACTTCAACGATGGCCGAATGCCGTAATGCAACGATCAGAATAGCCGAATGTTCGGGCGATGAAAGCGGAGCGCTTCAGGAGTTGAACAGCCAAAGTCTAGCATCGCTGGTGAACGGTTTCAGCAAGTGGCCGGAAGAGGCGGCCTCTCGCCAAGCCACGATCGCAATCGCGGGTGACGTCCTTCGCCCCGGCGACCAGCTCTCCCACTTTGATCAGCAGGACTGGCCGGCCGCTTACGGGTCACCTTCGGCTCCCTCTATAAGCGCGGATACCCAGAGCGCGACGATGACCGCGCTCCTCAACATGCGAACGCCGTCAGGTCGGAATCTCACTCGGCGATCGCGCCCTATGACATCGTCGTCGGATCCGACGTGCAGGCTCGCTCAGAGCGCGTTTGAGGACTCGCCGCCAACAAACTTGGAGATGGCAACCGGCAAGCATCGGTGATGCGGCAGCCTGTTTGGCCAACGCCAGCACCATTGGATGCCCCCGCCGCAAATTGCCAGATACCAGGTCATGCTGCGATGCCGAGCGCCCTGGCCGTGAAGTCGCCAGAGGGAAGATGATCCCCGAGTAGGCATTCGAGTTAGGCACGAGACCCAGGGTCGTCGTTTAACGCACGTGTTGTCGTGGTCAGCCGTGTCCGGTTGAAGACGTAATTTCCCTGCCCGACACTACGCAGCTAGTAGCCCGCCCGGCGTGACGCGAAGCACATGGTGTTTCTTCAAGCAGCCTCGCACAAAAGGTCTTGTGGCACGCCGATTGCTGGGAGACGGTGAAGAATCCGTCACGACAATGGCGGTATCGCAGGCACCGGCCCGGGAGCTTAGATGTGACTTGCTCAGTTGATCCAAATCAATGCCATAACTGCTGCACTGTTGAGTGCTGTACCGCCGATTGAAGCCACATCCGTCGTGGTACGCTGTCATTCGGCCAGCAGCGGCATTGGTCCTATCGCGTCTGATCGTCGGCAGAGAGGACATCCAGATCGCGCCTCGGTCGCGGCGAGCTGGGAGAGCCTGCCCTTCAGTGGCTTCGGAAATGGTCGCGAATGAGGCGCTGTGCACTACCTTCGTGGAGGAGGCGGCGAGCCGTTCCAGCAGATCGGGCGGCTAGAGTTAAGACAGAGAGCTCGATCGGCGCGCAAGAGCTTTGAACCGAGAGAACGAAGTACATTTGCTGGCCGCGGCGCAGAACCACCCTGCGACACTGGGCTGGGCACCACGTTTGAAGCGGCTCGGTGACCATCGTGCCCCAGGAGAAAAAGGATGAAGCTTGGACTGTTTTATGAACACCAGTTGCCGCGTCCTTGGGAGGACGGCAGCGAGCGAAAATTGTTCAGTGATGCGCTGGAGCAGATCGAACTGGCCGATCGGCTCCGATTCGATCACATGTGGGCGGTTGAGCATCATTTCCTCGAGGAGTACTCCCACTCATCCGCACCCGAGGTCTTTCTGGGTGCCGTCTCCCAGCGTACAAAGACTATTCGCATTGGTCACGGCATTTGCCTGTCCTCCCCGAATTACAACCATCCGGCGCGGGTGGCGGAGCGCCTGGCGACGCTCGATCTGATCTCTGGTGGGCGCGCCGAGTGGGGGACCGGAGAATCCGCGTCGCTGATCGAGATGCATGGCTTTGGGATCGAGCCCGAGCAGAAAAATGCCATGTGGCGGGAAGGGGTCGAGCAGACCGCCAATATGATGACGATGCGGCCGTATCCCGGGTACGACGGGCAATTCTTCTCAATGCCGACCCGTAACATCGTGCCAAAGCCGGTCCAGAAGCCGCACCCACCGATCTGGATGGCGTGTTCCCGGCGCGACAGTATTTTGCGTGCCGCGCGTCACGGGGTAGGGGCGCTGGTTTTTGGATTTGTGGAGGCGTCGCAAGCGAAAGTTTGGCGCGACGAGTATTATCAGATCATCAAGTCCAATGAGTGCGTGCCCATTGGGCATTCGGTAAACGCCAATATCGCCACTCTCAACGGTATGATGGTTCATGAGAACGCCGAAGAAGCTATGCACCGAGGACTCGATGGTTTCAAGTTCTTCGGTTATTCGATCGCGCATTATGCGGTATATGGCGAACACCGTCCTGGGCGCACGAATTTGTGGCGGCGCTTCCAAGCGATCAAGGACGAGATGAAGGAGACGCCAGGCTCAGGCAGCATCGGACAGCCCAGGAGTGTTCGCGAGCATCTCATGGGATATGCTGATGTCGGTATCGACCAGATGATCTTTATCCAGCAGTGCGGCATAAATAAGCACGAGCATGTCTGTGAGGCACTTGAGCTGTTCGCCAAAGAGGTCATGCCTGCTCTGAAAGAACGGGAAGACGAGCGCGTCCGACGTAAAGAAGAGGAGCTGGCTCCCTACGTAGAGGCGGCACTTGCCCGCAAGCCCTCGATGCCCGAGCTGAGCGAGTCGGACATCCCCAATGTCGAGGCGATTGGCATCGTCCTCGAGCGTTGTACAGGTAAGGACTACGCCTCGGCGGGTGGCACCTTCGCGGACCCGACCCGCGGAGGCGCCATTCCGATGGCTTCACGCGAGTCCTTCGCCAAGTCGGCCAAGGTCGACTGACAGCGAAGGCCACGATGGGATCTGGCCGAGTTCATGGGCGGGTGGCGTCAGTGGCCGGTAACGGCCGAGGAAATCGGCCACGCATCGCTCACAGTCCGAAGAAGCTTGTGTGCTGGCCCGCGCCAATCTTACAAGTGATTTCTCTCCGAAGCTGGGAACACGGGGTCGAACCCAAAGCTATGCGTCTGAGTTTTCTGGGTGACTACGTTGATCGGGGAAGATGCCGAATGCTTCACCCCCTGAATCCAAATTGCCCCTTTAGCTAATGGATGGCCCCGATCCATACGCGAAATCATGGGGTACTACTCAGTTATCCGAACTGGGCTGAGAATTGAAACCTATAAGCATCTGCGCACTCGATGAAGATATCCCAAGCCTTCAAGTTTGAAGCGGCTCACCGGCTCCCGAACGTGCCGCCCACACATAGGTGCAGCCGCGTGCACGGCCATTCCTATAGGGTGGAGGTGCAACTCGATGGACCGGTGGATCCTGTCACCGGATTCGTCGTAGACTTTTCTGACCTAGTGGAGCCCTTTATCGGTATCATCAATGCACTTGATCATCGATGCCTAAACGAAGTCGAGGGATTGGAGAATCCTACGGCAGAGAACATTGCCGTTTTGATCTGGGAAAGATTGAAGCACAAGCTTCATCAAATATCATCCGTTCGAGTCTACGGAACTTCCGATTGTTGGACTGAATATGATGGACGATGACAAGAAAAGCAGCTTGTTTTGCCTGCTTCTCGTCGTCGAATCTGCAATCCTTCGAGCCTTAAAGCCTGAAAAAAGCATGCATCTCAAACTCATTCTGCCGAATGATCGAGTCCCCCTCAAGCGCTTGGGAGATTCGTCACGGGCCCGATTGCTCATGGGTCCCGGATCACGCTCGCTTGTCCCGCACGCGGAGGACTACTCTGCCGCGGCCTGTGGCCTCTCGTTGAGATATGCCCGGTACGCCAACGCAATGCCCTCTTCCAGCGACGTGCGGGCTCGCCAGCCGAGCGCGGCGAGGTGGCGGACATCGAGCAGCTTGCGCGGCGTTCCGGCGGGGCGCGAGGGGTCATAGCTGATTGTGCCGGTATAGCCGACGACGCGCGCGACATGCTGCGCGAACTCCGCAATCGAGATGTCCTCGCCGCGGCCGATATTGACTAATGCGCGATCGGAATAGACCTTCATCAGGTGGACGCAGGCGTCTGCCATCTCGTCGACATAGAGGAACTCGCGGCGCGGCGTGCCGGTGCCCCAGACCACCACATTGCCGGTGCCGGACAGTTTGGCCTCGTGGAAGCGGCGGATCAGGGCGGCGACCACGTGACTATATTCGGGGTGATAATTGTCGCCGGGGCCGTAGAGGTTGGTGGGCATCACACTGATGAAGTCGGCGCCATACTGGCTTCGATAGCCCTCCACCATCTTGATCCCGGCGATCTTCGCAATCGCGTACGGCTCGTTCGTCGGCTCCAATGGCCCGGTCAGCATGTACTCCTCGCGCAACGGCTGGGTGGCGAGTTTTGGATAGATGCAGGAGGAGCCGAGAAACATCAGCTTCTGAACCCCATTCAGGTAAGCCGCGTGGATCACATTGGCCGCAATGGCGAGATTGTCGTATAGGAACTCGGCGCGCAGCGTGTTGTTGGCGACGATGCCGCCAACCTTGGCCGCCGCAAGAAATACCGCCTGCGGGGTCTTTTTTGCAAACCAGTCGAACACCTCCGCCTGGTCGCGCAGGTCGAGCTCGCTGTGGTCCGCGGTGAGTAGCGTGACATCCTCCTGCGCGAGCCGGCGCATGAGCGCCGAGCCCACCATGCCGCGGTGGCCGGCCACGAAAACCGTTTTGCCCTTCAGCTCAAACGGCGTCCTTACCATTGGCGACCTCCCGCCACGCGATCGCAAGATCGCTCTCCACCATTTCCTCGACCAGCTGCGCAAAGCTGCGCTTCGGCTTCCAGCCAAGCTTTTGTCGCGCCTTGCTGGCGTCGCCGATCAGGATGTCGACCTCGGTGGGGCGGAAGTAGTCGGGATCGATCCGGACCACGGTCTTGCCGAACTTGGCGTCGACGCCGGTTTCCTCGACGCCCTTGCCGCGCCATTCGATGCGGCGGCCGACTTCGGCAAACGCCAGCTCGACGAATGCGCGCACCGAACGGGTTTCGCCGGTCGCCAGCACGAAAGCGTCGGGGGCATCCGCCTGCAATATCCTGTGCATGCCCTCGACATAATCCCGCGCATGCCCCCAGTCGCGCTTGGCCTCGAGG
>NZ_LLXX01000066.1:0-5631 GCF_001440405.1 Bradyrhizobium valentinum | reverse complement strand
TAGAGCACCTCTTCCAGGCCGGTCTCGATGCGGGCGACGCTGCGCGTGATCTTGCGGGTGACAAAGGTCTCGCCGCGGATCGGGCTCTCATGGTTGAACAGGATGCCGTTCGAGGCATAGATGCCATAGGCCTCGCGGTAATTGACCGTGATCCAGTAGCCGTAGAGCTTGGCGACGCCGTAGGGCGAACGCGGGTAGAACGGCGTGGATTCCTTCTGCGGCACCTCCTGGACCAGGCCGTAGAGTTCCGAGGTCGAGGCCTGATAGAACCGCGTCGCCTTTTCCCTGCCGAGGATGCGGATCGCCTCCAGAAGCCGCAGCACGCCGATGGCGTCGGCATTGGCGGTGTATTCCGGGCTCTCAAAGCTGACGCCGACATGGCTTTGGGCGGCGAGGTTGTAGATCTCGGTCGGCCTGATCTGCTGCATCAGCCGGATCAGGTTGGTCGAATCCGTCATGTCGCCGTACTGCAGCAGGAACGGCACGTTGCGGGCATGCGGGTCCTGGTAGAGGTGATCGATCCGCGCCGTGTTGAACGAGGACGACCGCCGCTTGATGCCGTGGACCTCATAGCCGAGGCCAAGCAGATATTCGGCCAAATAGGCGCCATCCTGGCCGGTGACGCCGGTGATCAGCGCCACGCGCCGCTGTGAATCCTGAGCCGCCATTCTCTCTCCGGTTACGCGCAAGGGAAGGCTGTCATTTGCGAAGTCCAACTGAAGTCGATTCAAATCAGGCGGTTAGGCCGCAGAGTCAGCATCGGCCCGGGCAATGAATGCTGGAGCCCGCCCTTTGCCTTGTGCTGTGGGGCGATGGTGACGAGCTACTTCGCATTCGGCAGCAATGACATGGTACGACGCGCCTGTTGAAGAGCCTGAGATACGCCGGCGACCGCATCCTAAAAAGCCACGACTTTATCGAGAGGCGCGCATAATCATCTGTTTATCGTCACGCCGGCGCATGCACTATATATACATTGATTTACATTGCGCAGGGAGGGCGCGCGTGTAATCGAGAATTCAAGGACAAAGTTCAACGGACCTCCGCGAGGCCCTGTAAGTAGGCAGCTGCCGAGCGCTCCAGAAGTTCTCGACAGGACTGCTGTCTAAGCTTCGGCAGGCCTTCTCTAAGAGATCGCATATTTCCATGGAACCCACATCTTCCTTAACAGTACATCAGCAGATTGTTTCTCGTCTTCAAAAGCCGGATCCCGTTATCTTGGACATCGGCTGCAACGACGGAACCGATGCGAGAGTTTCTCGAGCTCTGCCCGCAGGCTCAGCTCTACTGCTTTGAGCCAGATCCCCGAGCGGCTGCTCGCTTCAAGAAAAACATGGATCTGTACCTCGACAAGATTAGCTATTTGAGATCGCGGTCAGTGACCGAAATGGCATGATCGATTTCCATCCAGGCAATGGAAATGGAGATGCGAAGGAATGGGACCTCTCTGGCTCGATACGGCGACCCAAGAATCATCTCGTGGAATATGACTGGGTTCGGTTTGATCATCCCATCTCAGTTGAAACTCGACGGTTGGATGACTGGTGCAGTGAGGCGAACCTAAAATGCATCGATTTCATCTGGATGGACGTGCAGGGAGCCGAGTCCGATGTGATCGCTGGCGGCAGGAATACCTTGAGCAACACGCGCTTCGTCTACACGGAATACAGCGACCAGGAGCTCTATGAAGGGCAGCAGTCCCTGCAAGCCATTCTTGGCTTGTTACCTTCGTTCGAAGTCGTGACCCAGTATCCCCACGGAGTCGAGGGTGATGTCTTGCTTAGGAACACGAGCCTGTAGAAGGGGCTGTGAGCGCGTGTACAAGGCCGCCGAAGAGGTAATCGGCCTCGGCCAATATGGGCGGACGCCTGACCGTACTTACCTGCAGCTCGGTCGGCGAGCAGGATCACGACGAAGGGGATGAACAGACCTGATCGAGAGATGGACGCCTCGGTCCGGCGATGAACCCTCACTCGCCTGCGATCAGCTCTTCGATAAGAACTCGCAAGTACCCAAATCCCGAAAAGCCGCAAGCCCAACAAAACAGCTTGAATCTAACGTGGCGTCAGGTTGTAGGTTTGAAAAAATGCTGACAAAATCCATCATCAGCAACTCAAATTTGAGTGCCACGTAACGTTCGCATTGAGAGATTCGTGTCTTCGCGAGCATCCTCGTGACGCTTTCATTCGGTGTGCGTTTCGAGAGGCTGAGTCACTTCGCGTGATGGCAGGTCGAAACAGATCGGAGTCAAGGAAAGATCTACAAATCCAAGAGGGCTCGTAAGAGGGCTCGTAGTGGTGCGACGTGGGAGGTAGATCAGTCCGTGCAAGCGCTTCGGACGGCCGGTCACCCTTAGGCAGAATCACCCATGTGGGTGAGGCGTGCGCCGCACTGGCTGGGCCGCGTGGCACGTTGCGATCTTCTTAGCCGATCTTGATATGCAGGTGGCGAGGGCGCCGTATTCTTTAGGAAGTGCGGTATCGCTGCGAAGGAGCTGAACTACTGTGATGCTTGCTGCCTTCTCCTCGTTTCGTGGAGCATGTTGGGAAACCTCAGTCCGCTGCTCACCGGGGGCCGGCGGTTGCGCCGGCATGGTCATCATGTTCGTGTAATTGCGGACCCCCGCCATGCGTGCAGAAGTCGACATCGCCGCTTTCGAGTTCGTGTCACGGCGAAGCGCCCGAATCGGTGAGGCTGCGGATCCGGCAGACGTCTCGAACTTCCGAGATCGTATGCGCAGGGTCGTCTTTGAGCCTTACTCTGCTTACCGCAGCCCGAGAAGTAGAGTCTAGAAGTCGACGGAAGCTGTCTCGCACCCAAGTTTCCTGAGCCCGCATGATGTGACCGTCGTGGCAACACAGGCGCGGAGGCGGAGCGGCTTTGGCCGGTCTTTCAACGGCGACCACAACTTCGCCGACAGGCGAGCCAACATTCAGAAAGGAAGCATGTCTTGACTCAGGCCGAAAAAGACGTGGTCGAGCACGTGCTCGCATCATTAGCGATCAGCTCGCTGCAAAGTGGCATTGCACCCACCAACGAACAGGTTGCGCATCATTTTGAGCTATCATGCGAGGAGGTTGGACTTGTCGTCACGCTTGAATCTGCGACCCGAATCTTCAATTGCGTCGCACGTGAGATCCACAAGGCGCAGTCGGTGCTCGAGTTCACCGGTCGCGCCACGGATCAAATGCAGTGAGCGAACGGAATGGAGCTCCTCGCACGTGCGCGCAGCACAAAGTCGCCCTCGTTGGTCCGGCATCATAATGGAGGGTAGGACCGACAGGTTAGGTTCCACATAGACTGCATAATTCTGCTCGACGTCCACAAGCAGGGTACCAATCCGCCCCGACCTCTGCCTCACCGGAATTGTTGAAGGCCGTACCCGTCCACTCTGAGCACTCTGCGACAGCCCCGACAACGGTGATGCAATTCGGCCAGCCAGGTGTGGCGCGAGGGCTGTCGATCTCGAAAGCGGGTCGCGTCAACGCAGAGCTCGTCCGATGCACTCTCGATCGGTCCGATCCTGCCGTCGAAATATCGAGCGTCGCAGAGCATGACTTCGTCTCGGACGCTGCGGGCCTTGAGTGGCCTGCGATCTCAGGCTAGCTAACGTAAAGCGAGCTCAGATCTGCAGCTTCACACTTTTCCAGAACAAAGGTTCGCCCAACCTATGAAAACGCTAACGACGTTAGGGGCTGCTATCGGCGCAGCTTTGGCACATGACATCAGCTTTTCCGGCGGATCGATATGTGACCCGGTCCCCCTCCCATTTCCGGCCGAAGACGACATGTTGGGGAACGTCTCGCTTCGTCGTCGGCGTGAGTTCGCCTGGGGACGGCATCACGCTCATGAGGTCTTGCGTAAATTGGGTTTCGCTCCTGTTCCGATTTTGTCGAGAGTGGATCGGGCTCCTCTTTGGCCTTCGGGAGTCGTCGGCAGCATTTCCCACTCTTCATCTGATTGCGGAGCTGTTGCCGGAAAGTCCAACACTGTGCTCGCTCTGGGGTTGGACATTGAAGATCAAGAACCGCTCGGAGCGGACCTTTTGCCGCTCGTGTGCACCTCCGAGGAAATCGAGCGTAAGGAGTGGTCCAGCAGTCGCTTCGGCCCGAAATTATTCTTCGCAATAAAGGAAGCCGTATACAAATCATATGCGCCGGCAACTGGTGAATTCTTGGATTTTCAAGATGTCAGTGTCAGGACGAATGACCAGAGCGGGGTCTTCGAGGCTGAGATTGTCAACCCGGAAAAGCCTCCTAGTTTCGGCAGTCGAACCATAAATGGGATCTATCGCCCATTTGTTGGAGGAATTCTAGCACTAGCCGTGCGATTTCGAGGCGCGTGATGCATCTCGTCAGCTGAATGCTGGAAGGCCAAACGAGACCTCATCGAGGTTGCCTTGCAATTGAAGAATAATCTTCTGTTCTACTAGCGAGTGGGCGCTTTGACTCCGATAAGAAGCTTAATGTGTATGACTCCGTAGCGCCCCGCTGCCCTCTCCGCGATCCGACCAAACAAGGTCCTTCACCGAGCCCTTTCTGATCGAACATGAGCTGAGATGCCGGTCATCATGTGGGTCTCTCAATCAAGAAACCGCGAAAAGGGAGCGCCTAATAGGTCACGACTAGCTACCGTTATCCGAGTTTCGCGCGATGATGCCCACGTTCGCAATAGCGATGGCGCCGTTAGAGCCAACATCGAACAAGCTATGTAACTGCCGGATACCCATCGTCGTGAGAGCGACGGCGCAAGCAACAGCCAAGCCAGAGATGATCGAGGCGGTCGGCGCCCGTCGGTTTTCCGAGTCGCAATTCGCCTTGGCCTGCGCGCGCGCTTCCGTACGAAAGCAAAGGCGCCTCTTGTCTAGAAGCCGCCAAGCTGTTGCGAATGCGACATCGCGAGCAAAAAAACAGCCAATTTGCGGTTGCGTCGTAGTGGCTCAAATCCTGCACCGCGCCAGGTGGCAGTAGCGCCAAGCCGGTCGCAGAAGTCCGAAGTTGCAATTGAAGAGGAATCGCGAGCTGCGGAGCATTGGGAGCTTTTTGGTTTCTAAGCCTCTCAACGAATTTCCGCTGTGCTTCGTTACGCTTGCGGACCGGTGCTGTTCGCACGGCTCTCGACATAGGTGTAATGATGAAATCCGCGTCTAGTGAGAACGAATCGATCAAGACCGTCGCCCCTGAGAGCCAATCGAGGGTCAACGCCATTCTGACGACGGCTTTTACAATGTGCCCCTTATCGAGGTGGCTCTATCCGGAGCCGGAGCGCTACTAGCGCCATTTCAGCGGGTTCATCGAGCATTACTGCGGCGATCCATACACCAATCGAAGCGGCGCATATTTCGATAACGGCGACAAAGGCGCGCTTCTGTGGCAGACCGACAAAATGCATCGGGACGACGCGCGGATGATGAAGTTCTGCTCGGGAGCGTTCCAGAGTACAGGCGAGCGGAAACCGAAAGGGTATTCGAACAGTTCGGCAAATATCATCCGCAGAAGCCGTTTTGGCATTTTCACCATGCTGGGCATCGATCCCATGCACCTGCGATCTAAGCTGGGGGACCGTCTGTTCCGGTTGCGTATTCCGACGATCGCGACCACCCGCTACGACGGATTGTGACCACCCATTCCG
>NZ_LLXX01000065.1:8325-30675 GCF_001440405.1 Bradyrhizobium valentinum | reverse complement strand
CCTCCGGGTGAACGAAGGCGACGGCAATCTCGTTCTCTGGGATTTCCACGATCTCGTGTTTCACACGCGGAGTACCGAGGGCCGACAGGCCAATCCGGTTGGCAGCACCTTCGCCTATGCAAGCGTAGTTTCACCGCTGCCTGCGGTGCGTCCGCCTTGGCCCGGCAAGGAGATCGACCTGCGGAAATTGCCTACCTCGGATCCGATCTCGCCCTTCGCAAAGCTGTTGCGCGAACGCCATTCAGTCCGAGATTTCGATGACGAGAATCCGGTCACGCTCGCAGAACTCGCGCGCTTTCTCGACACCACAGCCCGCGTCCTGTCGGAATGGAAGAGCGACGCGAATTTCGAAGGCAGTCCTGAGATCACCTACAGCAGAAGACCCTATCCGTCGGCCGGCAGCGCGTACGAACTGGAATTGTATCTGGCGGTCTCGAATTGCGAAGGGCTTGCACGCGGACTTTACCACTACGACGCGGGCGGCCACGCGCTGGTAGCGATCGGGGTCTCCGCACAGCAACTCCAGGCGCTTTCGGCGGCAGCCGAGTTTGCCATGGATGCACCTGGTCCGCCGCAGGTCCTGATCACGATCGCGGCACGTTTTGGGCGGATCTCCTGGAAATACAGCTCAATCGCGTACTCGCTGATCCTGAAGGATGTCGGCAGCATGATCCAGACGTTCTACCTCGCGGCGACCGATATGGGCCTTGGTGGCTGCGCCATCGGCACCAGCAACATCGATCTGTTTGCAAAAATGACCGGGCTCGAATTCCATGTCGAGGGCCCGGTCGGTCAATTCGCGCTCGGACGCGGCAGGAAGCCGGAGGCCCCACGCTAGCGCATAAAAAAAGCAGCGGGCCGGCTAGCCCGCTGCGCGTCAATTCCTATGATGATTTGTTACTGCTTGCTGTCCGTGCTCGACTCAGGTGGAGCCGTCGGGCGATTGGGCGCCGCGCCCGTAGTGGTGCCCGGCTGGTTGTTGCCGCGCGGTGTTACGTCACGCATGCCCGGAGGCGCCGTAGGGTTGGCCGGCTGCGTCTGCTGCGCTGTCTGGTTGGGCGGCGAAGTGCCTGCCTGGTTTACGGTAGTATTGTTGAGACCATAGAACAGCGCGCCCAGCACGACTGCGATGGCAACGGCGAACATGGCGACCTTGGCGCCGCTCGGAGGGCCTTCGCCGAGTGCGGGATCGGCTTGCAACTCACTGTCGAGATTGTTGAGCCGGGCCTGATGGCGGATTTCTTCCTCGCTCAGGCCGGCGCGGTAGGGATCGTTCGGATTGGGGTGGTTTGCCATGAATGGGTTCCTCCGTTAGCAATCCAGAGCTAATAGTTGGCGCGACCGGATGTTCCGCGCCAAAATTGCAACTCCGTAATGTTGGAACCGCTGATTCCCTCCGGTTCCGAATGTGAGACGCCGGAATTCGTCTCTACCCGCCATCGGTAATTCACGCGCAGTATACCAATCCTCGTCTGAGGAGCCGCCAACGGGTCGCGCGAACGCGCGCCCGATGAAAGGCTCCGCGGCGTCTCGAAGGATGTAGGCCGGTCTGTGGCCTCATGGTTCGCCCGGCGATGCGCAGCGTCGTCCGGAGACGCGCGTTCCGCGCTCCTCACCATGAGGGTTGCTACTTCGCCTGCCGCGCCTTCGCGACTTGCTCCGCTGTCACCAATGGCGCCGCATTGCCCCAGGAATTGCGGATGTAGTTCGTCACGTCGGCAATCTGCTGGTCGGTCATCTTCGCGGCATAGCCCGGCATCGATCCCTTGTTGGGCGCGCGCGGCGTCGTCACGGTTTCTGCGCCGTCGAGAATGACGCGCAGTGTGCTCAAGGCGTCAGCGGATTGCAGGTTGGCATTGCCAGGCAGCGGCGGATAGATCCGCGGCGCACCTGAGCCGTCGGCTTCGTGGCAGGCGATGCACGCGCCGTTATAGAGCTTTTCGCCTTCCGCCATTTGCGCCGGCGAGGGCGGCGTGACCTTCGGCTCCGGCGCGCCTGCCGGCAGATCTTTCAAGTAAACCGCGATGGCGCGCACATCCGCATCGCTCATCTTCGACGTCGAATTGACTACGACCTCCGACATCAGCTCACCAGCATGGCTTTTAGCGTTGCGGCCGCTCTGCAGATACTCAGTGATGTCTTGCACGCTCCAGGACTTCAGGCCGCTGCGATCAGCGCCGTCCAGCCGCGGCGCGAACATGCCCGCGACCCGCCCGCCGCCATAGGCCTGGCCGCGTTTGTCCGCGCCGAACATGTTCTTCGGCGTATGGCAGGCGCCGCAATGGGCGACGCCCTCCACCAGATAGCGGCCGCGATTCCACTCTGCGCTCTTCTGCTGGTCCGGCATCAGAATGCCGGGCTTGAAGAACAGCCAGTTCCAGCCGCGCATGACGACGCGATAGTTGAACGGCCAGCGCAGTTCGGGCGCACGCGCTGCATTGCTCATCGGCGTCAGCGTCGCCAGATAGGCGCGGATTGCGAGAATGTCCTGGCGCGTCAGCTTGGTGAAATTCGGATAGGGGAAGACCGGGTAATAGCGCGAGCCGTCGCGCGCCACCCCGAAGCGCAAGGCGCGGTAGAATTCGTCATCGCTCCAGGCGCCCAGGCCCGTCTCGCGGTCCGGCGTCAGATTGGGCGCATAGATGCTGCCAAAGAGGGTGTCGATCCGCTTGCCCCCGGCGAACGGCTTGGCGGGATCGGCGGTATGGCAGCTCGCGCAGTCGCCGGCGTCGGTCAGCGCCTTGCCGCGCGCGATATCCTCAGCGGTCGGCTCGGCCTCGGACTGGGCATGGGCTTCGCCGACTGCGAGCGCAGTGCACAAAAGCAAGCCGGCGAGAATCGTCCGCATCGTCCGACATCATCCCTGCACCAATTGGCCTCTTGGAACATTATAGCGCTGAGGGGCGAGCGTCATGCCATTTCGCGCCGAGGCTTGCCGACGACACAAACCGAAACACTGCCCTGCTGCTGCCGGTACGAAGTTGCGATCTTTGGAAGCGCGGCTTTTGGGTCGAGATTTGTGGTGCGTCGGCCGGAAAATCCGACATAGACTGGTTCTAACAAGTTCAGGTGCCTACATAAAAAGCATCGCCGATCAAGGCTCACGCCGGTGACAAAGAGGGCTTAAATGGGAATCAACCAGGGTCCGATCAGTCTCGATCAGAAATACACCCAAGGTACAGGCCACATCTTCCTGACCGGCATCCAGGCGCTGGTTCGCCTGCCGATGGCGCAGATCCGCCGCGACCGGGCCGCGGGGCTGAACACCGCAGGCTTCATTTCCGGCTATCGCGGCTCGCCGCTTGGCGGCTACGACCAGCAGCTTTTTGCCGCCCGCAAGCACCTCGAACAATACAACATCAAGTTCCAGCCCGGCGTGAACGAAGACCTCGCGGCGACCGCGATCTGGGGCTCGCAGCAGCTCAACCTTTCGCCCGGCGCCAAATACGACGGCGTGGTCGGCATCTGGTACGGCAAGGGCCCTGGCGTCGACCGCTGCGGCGACGTATTTCGGCACGGCAATACGGCGGGCTCGGCGAAGAACGGCGGCGTGCTCGTGCTTGCCGGCGACGACCACGGCGCAAAGTCCTCGACCGTCCCGCATCAGTCGGACCACGCCTTCATCTCCGCGCTGATGCCGTATCTCTATCCCTCCAGCATCCATGAAATGATCGAGATGGGCCTGCTGGGTATCGCGATGTCGCGCTACTCCGGCTGCTGGGTCGGCATGAAGGTGATCACCGAGACGGTCGAGACCACCGCCGAGATCGATCTCACCGACGAGATGACGCCGTTCGCGATCCCGACAGATTTCGAGATGCCGCCGGGCGGCCTCAATCTGCGCTGGCCGGACGACCGCTACGCACAGGACCTGCGCCTGCAGGACTACAAGGGCTATGCCGCGATCGCCTTTGCGCGCGCCAACAAGATCAACCGCGTCACCATGGATTCGCCGAATGCCCGCTACGGCATCATGGCGTCAGGCAAGAGCTACGAGGACATCCGTCAGGCGCTGCGCGAGCTCGGGATTACCGAGGAGGTCGCCGCCAAGATCGGGCTTCGGCTCTACAAGATCGGCATGCCCTGGCCGCTGGAGCCGGAAGGCGTGCGGCAGTTCGCCGTCGGCCTCGAAGAGATTTTCATCGTCGAAGAACGCCGCGAGATCGTCGAAAATCAGGTCAAGCAGGAGCTGTTCAATTGGCGTGACGACGTCCGCCCGCGGATCGTCGGCAAGATGGACGATCACGACAAACGCTTCCTGACCTTCGCCGCGGAGCTTTCGGTCGCCTCGCTTGCGAGCTCGCTCACCGAACGCCTGCTTCGACTTAATCTCAATCCTGAAATCGCCGCGATGCTCCGCGCCAAGGCCGACTGGTTCAACGGCCGTCAGGCGACCCAGATGCAGGCGGTGGCACCGGTCACCCGCACGCCGTATTTCTGCTCGGGCTGCCCGCACAACACCTCGACCAAGGTGCCGGAAGGCAGCCGCGCCTTTGCCGGCATCGGCTGTCACTTCATGGCGCTATGGATGGACCGCAACACCGAGACCTACACCCACATGGGAGGCGAAGGCGTGCCGTGGGTCGGCGTCGCACCCTTCACCAAGGAAGAGCACGTATTCGCCAATCTCGGCGACGGCACCTATTTCCATTCTGGCAGCCTCGCGATCCGCCAGGCGGTCGCCTCCGGCGCCAACATCACCTACAAGATCCTGTACAACGATGCGACCGCAATGACCGGCGGCCAGCATGTCGACGGTGAATTGTCGCCGCAGCAGATCACTTTCCAGCTTCACGCCGAAGGCATCCGCAACATCTATCTGGTCTCGGAAAACCCCGACGCCTATCCGGCGTCTGAGATCGCGCCCGGCGTCAAGACCGCGCATCGTGACGAGCTTCAGGACGTCATGATGACCTGCCGCACGCTCAAGGGCACCTCGGCGATCGTCTTCGTGCAGACCTGCGCCGCCGAAAAGCGCCGCCGCCGCAAGCGCGGTTTGATGGAGGACCCGGCGCGCCGCGTCATGATCAATCCGGCGGTGTGCGAAGGCTGCGGCGATTGCTCGGTGCAGTCGAACTGCATTTCGGTCGAGCCTTTGGAAACCGAGATGGGCCGCAAGCGCACCATCAACCAGTCGACCTGCAACAAGGACTATTCGTGTCTGAAGGGCTTCTGCCCGTCCTTCGTCACCATCGACGGCGGCAAGCCGCGCCGCCGCGCGCCGGCAAACCTTGATGGTACAGGTTTTGGCGATATCGGCGATCTGCCCGAGCCTGCCTCGTTCCCCTCGCTGGAACGGCCCTACAACATCGCGGTCGGCGGCGTCGGCGGCACCGGCGTGCTGACGATCGGCGCGCTGCTCGGCATGGCCGCGCATATCGAGGGCAAGGCCAGCATGATCCTCGACATGTCCGGCCTCGCGCAAAAAGGTGGTGCGGTGCTGAGCCACGTTCGTCTTTCTGAACATACCGCCGACGTCACCTGCTCGCGAATCGTCACAGGCACCGCCGATCTCGTGATGGCCGCAGACGAGGTGGTTGCCGCCGCCAAGGACACCATCACGCTCTGCGAAGCCAGCCGCACCGTCGGCGTCATCAACACTCACGTCATTCCAACCGCCGATTTCATCCTCAACCGCGATTTCAATTTCCAGAGCCGCAAGGTCAACCACGTGCTGGAGACCGAGCTGCGCAAGGATTCCTCGTTCTACGATTTCACCAAGCCGGCCGAAGCGCTGCTTGGCGATTCCATCGCCACCAACATCATGATGCTGGGCTATGCCTATCAGAAAGGCCTGTTGCCGCTGTCGGCAAAGGCGATTCTGCAGGCCATCGAGGTCAACGGCGTCTCGATCAAGATGAACACGCAAGCCTTCCAGCTCGGCCGTCTCGCCGCCGCCGATCCGGCGCGGCTTGAAGCCATGATGAAGGGGCAGGACGAAGTGGTCGCGCCGAAGACGCTGGATGCGATGTCGCTCGACGAGATCATCGCCCACCGCAGCGCGCATCTCGCCGAATATCAAAACGCCGCGCTCGCCAAGCGTTATCGGGGTCTCGTGAAGCGTGTCCGTGACGCCGCCACCGATGGCGGCTATGGCGATGCGTTGCCGCGCGCGGTTGCGATCAACTACGCAAAATTGCTCGCCTACAAGGACGAGTACGAAGTCGCACGGCTGTTCACTGACGGCCGTTTCGAAAAGCAGCTCCGCGATCAGTTCGAAGGCGAGTTCAAGTTCAACTTCAATCTGGCGCCGCCGATCCTCGGCGGCGGCTTCGATGCGCTCGGCCGCCCGAAGAAGCGCGCGTTCGGCGCGTGGATGATGCCGGTGTTCCGGACGCTGGCAAAACTGCGCAGCCTGCGCGGCACGCCGTTCGACATCTTCGGCTACAGCGCCGACCGCAAGCTCGAGCGCGACCTGATCGCAGGCTATGAAAAGGACGTCGCCACCGTGCTCGGCCTGCTGTCGCCGGTCGCCCACGACACCGCGGTCGAAATTCTCTCGCTGCCCGATCGCATCCGCGGCTACGGCCCGGTCAAGGAGAAGGCTGTTGCGGATGCGAGAGCCCGCCACGCGCAACTCGCCACCGACCTCGTCAACCCGCCACCCGCGCCGCGGCAGTTGGCGGCGGAGTAGGGTTCTAACCCTCATGGTGAGGAGGCGCGAAGCGCCGTCTCGAACCATGAGGCCCCGACCTCGCTCGCGGCCATCCTTCGAGACGACCGCTCCGCGGTCTCCTCAGGATGAGGTTTGTCGCTGCGTAGAGTGGGCAAAGACGCGAAGCGTCGTGCCCACCATCGCTCAACGATCGCGGTGCCAAATGGTGGGCACGCTTCGCTTTGCCCACCCTACGGGGTTGTCTCCAGAGCTTGGATGGGGTGTAGTCGCCATCAGCTTGTCACTGCGTTGACGCATTGCCTGCTTCACACCAGCAACGGGTTAGCGGATGGACCAGGCCCTCGCCGATATCGGCATCATCTCCGCCTATCGCTTCGTGGGCGACGGCTCCGCGACGAAGCTCGATGTCGCCAACCTCGATGCAGAACTCGCCGATCCGCACGGCTGGCTGTGGCTGCATTTCAATCTGTCCAATCGTCGCTGCCACGACTGGCTCGCCGGGAGTGCGCGGCTGTCCGATGTCGCGCGCGAGACCCTGATCGATGCCGACGAGCATATCCGGCTCGATATCTTCGACGAGGAGATCGCCGGCGTTTTGCCCGACCTGCATCAGGAGTTCATGCAGGAGGGCGACGATCTCCTGCGGGTGCACTTTGCGATCTCGTCGAAGCTGATGATCACTGCCCGGCGCAAGCCGCTGCGCGCGATCGAGCTGACACGGCGTGCGATCGATGGCGGCCGCAAGTTTCCCACCCCGGTGTCGCTGTTCGATGCGATCGTCGACCAGTTCGCCGATGTGATCGGACGCTATTCGGCGAGCCTCGGCGACGAGCTCGACATCGTCGAGAATCATGTGCTGCACGACGAGATCGACGATGAGCGATTGCGGCTCGGCCGCGTGCGCCTGCAGGCGATCCGCACGCGGCGGCAGCTCTCGCAGATTCGTGCGCTGTTTCACCGCATGGAGACGCGCGAGGACGTCGAATCCGAAACTCTGCTGTCGGCGATGCGCAAGCTCGCGCAGAAGTTCGACGCGCTCGACTACGAGTTCAGCGCGATCTATGAGCGCGCGCGGCTGCTGCAGGACGAGATCGCCGGCCGCATGACGGCGATCACCAACCGCCGCCTGTTCACGCTGTCGGTCCTGACCGCATGCATGCTGCCCTCGACGCTGGTCACCGGCTTCTTCGGCATGAACACCAAGGACATGCCGTTCCAGGACGGCGATGGCGGCACCTGGTACGCGCTTCTGATGGTGATCGCCGCGGGAGCACTGACATGGTGGCTGCTCAGGCGGACCAAGGCGCTGTAAGCCGATCATGGTGTGACTGGAGTCTCCGCCGTCAAGCCCGCGAAGCGCGCATCGCCCCGGCTATGGCGAACATCGTCGGTGGCGGCGGAGTAACTCTCATGTCCCGGACGCGGTGCAGCGCCTAAGCGCTGCGTCGCAGAGCCGGGACTCATCTCACCGCATAGGCCCGGCTCAGCAGCGCACCGCTGCCGCGCTGCGTCCGGGGCACGAGAGCCGTGACGCCGTGCGCTCTCACCGCTCCCAGCCAATTGCGCGTCGGAGAAAGGAAAGTTCGAGCGCCATGAGGGCAGCCTGCTCGCTGTGGTCCTTGCCAGAGCTGTGGCCGCCTGTGGCAGGCTCGTAGAAATGGGCCTCATAGCTCATCGCCTGCAGCTTGGCCGCCATCTTGCGGGCATGTCCCGGATGAACCCGATCGTCACGGCGGCTGGTGACGAGCAGGATCGGCGGGTAGTGCTTGCCGGGGGACGCGACGTGATAGGCCGACATCTGGGCCAGGAACTGCCAGTCTTCGGGCTTGTCGGGATCGCCATATTCATCGATGCAGGCCGCGCCAATGAGCAGTTTGGCATACCGGCGCATATCGATGACCGGCACGCTGCAGAGCAGTGCGCCAAAGCGATCCGGATATCGCGTGAGCATATTGGCGATCAGCAAGCCGCCGTTCGATCCGCCCTCGGCCGCAATGCGGCCGGCGCGCGTGACGCCTCGGCGCACGAGATCGGCAGCCACGGCTGCGAAATCGTCATGGGCAAGGCGCCGGCCTTCTCGACGTGCGGCCTCGTGCCAGTCGTTGCCGAATTCACGGCCACCTCGCAGATGTGCAATCACGCTGGTGCCGCCACGTTCGAGCCAGAGCTTCCCGACCGTCGGGTTGTAGAATGGCGGCAACGAGATGTTGAAGCCGCCGTAACCGTAGAGATGCACAGGCGCGTCCCCGGTCTCGGTCGGCGGCCCGACCTGCACATAGGGGACGCGCGTGCCGTCGCTTGACACCGCTTCGTGGCGTGTAGTCACAAGACCTGTCGGATCGAAAGCGTGCGGGGCCTGCTTGAGCAGGACCGGTGCTGCCGAAGGCTCGACGACGAACAGCGATGGCGGCGTCAGCGGGTCCTGAGCGCTCGCGAGCAAATCCCCGTTCGACTCTTCCGACTCGCGGTCGAAAGGCCAGACATACACGGTGCCGAGATCAGGCAGCCCCGTGACACACTCTCGTGACCAGGCCCCGTCGGCTGGGCTGAACACCTCGAAGACAGGCTTGAGGTCATCGAGGATCGACAGGACCAAGCGGCCGCCGCACCAAAAGAAGCTTTGCAACGCGCGCCGGCCACGAGGTTCGAATAGCGTCGTGAAGCGCCGGTCGCCGGCCAGGAAGGCTGCAAAGGAAATGCCTATGACGGCGTCCGTCCCGTAGGTCTTGTCCGCGATGTTCCAAGGGGTGCGCGGCTTCACCGCCAGCCAACCCCGCTGCCAGGATAGCCAAGCGTCGCTGGGGACGTCGAGCCGCGTCTTCGGCCCCATACGATCACCGATCCAGACGTTGGAGTCGATGATGCCCGGCTTGTCGACGAACCATAAGGGTTGTTGAGAGCTATCCCGGTCAACCCCGGCGTAGACATAGACGGAATCGGGCCGCGTTTCGAAAATGACAGGGGCCGAGAGCGGGTCGCTTCCCCTGCGCCAAAGTCGAACTGTGCGCGGATAGCCTGACGTGGTCGCCATATCCGGTCCCACCGCCGATATCAGCAACAGGGTGTCGCGGTCGAGCCAGACGGACGAGCTGTGGCCCTCGGGAAGATGGAAGCCGTTCGGCACGAAGTCGCGCTTGGCAATGTCGAATTCGCGCAGCACGACAGCGTCGGCTCCGCCGCGTGACAAGCTGAGGATGGCGCGGTCATGCGTGCCGGGTACGATCGAAGTGTTCGTCAGAATCCAGTCTTCGTTTTCCTGGCGAGCGAGCACGTCGAGATCGAGCAGGACATCCCAAGCGGGAGCTTCACGGCGGAAGCCTTCCAGCGTGCTGCATGTCCGCCAAAGGCCACGCTGATTACCGGCATCTTGCCACAGGTTGAACAACTGCCCGCCGACCCGGGTTGGATAGGGAATGTTGTCGGGGCGATCGAAGATCGCCTTGAGCAGATCCCGGTCGGCCGCAGTCTGCCCTTGACCAAAGAGCTTCAGCGTCGCCGTATTCTGCGCCTCAACCCACTCAAGTGCCCGAGGATCCTCGATGTCTTCGAGCCAGAGGTAGGGATCTTCGTCCGGCGCATCGAGTGTTGGACGTGGATCAGGTCTCGACATGGGCGTCGTCTCCAATTCTTTTTGAGCGAAAAGTTTGCGAGGGCGGTCAACGTCCCGAGCACACAGTATCACCCCACGGTTGCATGCGGTTCCCTCAAATTGGTTGAGACAGGATCATGTCTTTCGTGCGGAGCCGACGTCGGCCTTGCGCGCCGACTGATTTGCCCGTGCCGGCAATGGGCAAGCGTTTGGGTCCATGACTGCGCGCCATACCAACGCAAACGCCGCGAAAACCGCTGCGCCAAAACACGAATTTCACCAGCCATTTCAAGGCGATTTGGGTCGTCCAGATGGCGCGGCAAAAACATATCGCTTCTCATTTCCCCCAAATCAGCTCCATCTTCGCGCCATCCCGCCTCATCGAAGAGGGGCGTACGCGTCGTCACGATACGTGGAGTGCGGGTTGCGGTGGACGCGATGGCGTTGCGCGCGCGAGGCATTGCAGGGCGGCCTCAAGCTGGTCTTGGGGCTGTGAGCGATCGATCCGCGCAGGACGAGCGGCGTTGTTGCGTACGGCAAAAGCGTGTGGTTCTGGCACCCGTGGCTGGTGTCAAGCTGGCGGAGGCTTTTTGAATCCAACCGGGTTCGATCGGTCGTCAATCCGGCAGCGACGGAGGCAAGAGGAATTCGTCTCCGGGAAGAGCGCGCCATAAGCCGTCAAACCATTGCGCAGGGAAGGCCGGATGCTCTCCGCTGGACCTGTATGCTCGTGTGCGCACTTCTTTGTGCACATTGCACACGAGACCGCGGGTGCAGCGCGCACCCGGTCTTCCCTGCGCCCTCTCATCATGGAGGGGGCAAGCGAGCAGGCACAACTCGGGCGCGTCGCGCCGCGAGAATGCACCGGCATATCCGCGGCTGCGGCCTGATACGATTTTCGCCGATAATCATCCCGAGTTGAGTCTAGTCGCTACTGTCTCGCTCTGCGGAATATTTCGGCGCTTGCCAAGGGGGCGGCGACAGGCCAGAAAAAAACCCGGAAGAAGAAACGCCAACGGAGAACGATTTGACCATCAAGGGCAAAGCCTACATTGCCGGGATATACGAGCATCCCACCCGGCACGCACCCGACAAATCAACTGCGCAGCTCCATGCCGAGGTCGCCAAGGGTGCGATCGAGGATGCCGGGCTCACCAAAGCCGATATCGATGGCTATTTCTGCGCCGGCGACGCCCCCGGCGGCCTTTGGCCGATGGTCGATTATCTCGGATTGAAGGTGCGCCACGTCGATTCCACCGAGACCGGCGGCTGTTCCTATTTGATCCATCTCGGCCATGCCGCCGAAGCGATCGCGGCGGGCAAATGCTCGATCGCGCTGGTGACGCTGGCCGGCAAGCCGCGCACCGGACCGATGCCGCCGCGCGCGGCCGGCGCGGAGGCCGATTTCGAGGTGGCCTATGGCGCGACCACGCACAATGCCTACGGCATGTGTGCCATGCGCCATATGCACGACTACGGCACCACCAGCGAGCAGCTCGCCTGGATCAAGGTCGCGGCTTCCCATCACGCCCAGCACAACCCGCACGCGATGCTGAGAGATGTCGTCACGGTCGAGGACGTCATCAACTCGCCGATGATCTCGGACCCGCTGCACCGGATGGATTGCTGCGTCGTCACCGATGGCGGCGGCGCGATGATCGTGACCACGCCGGAAATCGCGAAAAGCCTGAAGAAGCCGCTGGTGCGGCTGATCGGCCATGGCGAGGCGATGAAGGGGCCGCGCGGCGGCAAGGATCTCGATCTCACTTATTCCGCCGGCGTCTGGTCCGGCCCGCGCGCCTTCGAGGAGGCGGGCGTTACGCCGAAGGACATCAAGTACGCCTCGATCTATGACAGCTTCACCATCACCGTGCTGATGCAGCTCGAAGACCTAGGCTTCTGCAAGAAGGGCGAGGGCGGCAAGTTCGTCTCCGACGGCAATCTGATTTCCGGCGTCGGCAAGCTGCCGTTCAACACCGACGGCGGCGGTCTCTGCAGCAACCATCCGGTCAACCGCGGCGGCATGACGAAAATCCTGGAGGCCGTCCGGCAATTGCGCGGCGAAGCGCATCCAAAAGTGCAGGTGCCGAATTGTGATCTCGCGATTGCCCACGGTACCGGCGGACTTCTCGGCGTGCGTCACGCCGCCTCAACCTGCATTCTGGAGCGCGTGTGATGGCTGAAACGAAAAAGTATCCGGCGCCGGTGACCAATCCGGAAACCGTAGAGTTCTGGGAAGCGGCCAAGGCCGGCAAGTTCATGATCAAGCGCTGCACCGCTTGCGGCGAGGCGCACTACTTCCCGCGCTCGATCTGCCCGTTCTGTTTCTCCGACAAGACGGTGTGGGAAGAAAGCTCGGGTGAAGCCACGATCTACACCTACAGCCTGATGCGCAAATCGCCGACTGGTCCCTATGCGATCGCCTATGTCACGCTGAAGGAAGGACCGTCGCTGCAGACCAACATCGTCGATTGCGATCTAACGAGCCTGAAGATCGGCCAGAAGGTGAAGGTGGTGTTCAAGCCAACCGACGGCGCGCCGCTGCCGTTCTTCACCGCGGCCTAAGCCTAAAAAGCACCTTTCCCTCTTGCGGGGGAAGGTGGCAGCGAAGCTGCCGGAAGAGGGGTATCTCTCCACGAGAGAGATGTATCTGCCGAGGCAACCCCTCTCCCAAGCGAGTTTGTGTTCGGTGCCGGTGTAGCCTCTCCCGCAAGGGGAGAGGGCACTGCGACGAGCACCGCAAAGAAGATTCCGGAGAGAAGCGAATGCCCATCAACTACGAACAGCTCATGGCCCTGAAAAATCTCGGCCAGAAATATGCCTATACCGACCGTGAGGTGATGCTTTACGCCTACGGCATCGGCATGGGCGCCGATCCCATGGACGAGAAAGAAC
Source organism: Bradyrhizobium valentinum (assembly GCF_001440405.1). GTDB lineage: Bacteria > Pseudomonadota > Alphaproteobacteria > Rhizobiales > Xanthobacteraceae > Bradyrhizobium > Bradyrhizobium valentinum. Next base: position 17,575 of record NZ_LLXX01000065.1, on the reverse strand, counting down.
TCGCCTATGTCAACGAAGGCACGCTGACGCCGCGTCCGCTGAAGGTCGTGCCGACCTTCGCCTCGGTGGCGGCGTGGGGCTCAGGTCCCGGCGAAATGAATCTCAACCGCGTGATGGTGGTCGATGGCGAGCGCGACATCACCTTCCACAAGCCGCTGCCGAGCGCGGCGAAGATCACGGCCGACTCGACCGTGCTCGACGTCTTCGACAAGGGCAAGGACAAGGGCGCCGTCATCCGCCACCAGACGGTGTTGAAAGATGAGAACGGCGAGAAGCTGGCTACGCTGGTGGCTTCGCGCTTCGCGCGCGGGGATGGCGGGTTTGGCGGCCCTTCGGAGGGCCAGCCCGAGCCGCACAAGGTGCCGACCCGCACGCCCGACCAGATCGTCGATATCACGACACGGCCGGACCAGGCGCTGGTCTATCGCCTCTGCGGCGATCGCAATCCGCTGCATAGCGATCCCGAGTTCGCCAGGAAGGCCGGCTTTCCGCGGCCGATCCTGCACGGCATGTGCACCTACGGCATCACCTGCCGCGGCGTGCTGCAGACCTACGCCGACTACGACCCGTCCGCCTTCAAGCAACACGTCGCGCGCTTTTCGTCGCCGGTCTATCCTGGTGAGACCGTAACGATGGAGTTGTGGAAGGATGGCAACATCGTCTCGTTCGAAGCCAAGGTGAAGGCGAGGGGCGTCACGGTGATCAGGAGCGGTAAGACGGTGCTGGGCTAACATTCCCGTCATTCCGGGATGGTCCGAAGGACCAGACCCGGAATCTCGAGATTCCGGGTTCGCTTCGCGCCCCGGAATGACAGCAATTAACGTGGGAGAAAACACCATGGGACTGCTCGACGGCAAGGTAGCCATCATCACCGGTGCGGGCGGCGGGCTGGGTGAAGCCTACGCCAAACTGTTCGCGCGTGAGGGCGCGGCGGTCGTGGTCAACGATCTCGGCGGACCGCGCGACGGCTCCGGGGCCGACGTTTCGATGGCGCAGCAGGTGGTCAATGCGATCAAGGCCGAAGGCGGCCGCGCCGTCGCCAACGGCTCCGACATCTCGACTATGGCCGGCGGCCAGTCGGTGTTCGACGACGCCATCAAGAATTTCGGCCGCTCCGACATCCTGGTGAACAATGCCGGCATCCTGCTTGACGAGACCTTTGCCAAGGCCAAGGAAGCCAACTGGGACAAGGTGATCAAGGTTCACCTCAAGGGTACCTTTTGCTGCACCCAGCCGGTGTTCAAATGGATGCGCGAAAACGGCGGCGGCGTCATCGTCAACACGTCCTCGACCTCGGGCCTGATCGGCAATTTCGGCCAAACCAATTACGGCGCCGCCAAGGGCGGTATCTGGGGACTGTCGAACGTGCTGGCGATCGAGGGCCGCAAATACAATATCCGGATCTGGACGCTGGCCCCGGGCGCGCTGACCCGCATGACCGCAGACCTGCCGCGCTATAAGGAAAACCCCGGCGCCGCCCTGGGGCCGGACGGCATCGCGCCGGCCGTGCTATACATGGTCAGCGACTTGTCAGGCGACCAGACCGGCAAGGTGCTCGGCGTCTCCGGCCCGCGCGGCGTGCGGGAGATGCGGATGATGGAAATGGAAGGCTGGAAACCCCCGTTCACGGGGTGGAAGGCCGAGGATATCGTGACCCACGCCAAGGAGATCTTCTTCTCGGAAGAACAGGTCAAGATGGGCGCGCGAAGGTTTTAGTTTTAACGTCATTCCGGGATGGTCCGAAGGACCAGACCCGGAATCTCGAGATTCCGGGTTCGATGCTTTGCATCGCCCCGGAATGACGATGCAGAGAAAAAGAGGCCCACACTATGAAACTCACCGCCCAGGCCGCAGGCACCTTCGCGATCGCGCCGACCCCGTTCCACGATGACGGCCGGATCGACGAGAAATCCATCGACCGCCTGACCGATTTCTATGCGGAAGTCGGCTGCGACGGCGTCACCGTGCTCGGCATTCTGGGCGAGGCGCCCAAACTCGACGCCGCCGAGGCCGAGCAGGTTGCGATCCGCTTCGTCAAGCGCGCCAAGAACATGCAGATCATCGTCGGCGTCTCGGCGCCGGGTTTTGCCTCGATGCGCTCGCTGGCGAAGGCGTCGATGGATGCGGGAGCAGCCGGCGTGATGATCGCGCCGCCGCCGCATCTGCGGACCGACGACCAGATCACGGGCTATTTCAAACAGGCGCAGGAAGCGATCGGTGACGAGATCCCCTGGGTGCTGCAGGATTATCCGCTGACGCTCAACGTCATCTTCACACCGGCCGTAATCCGCAAGATCGTGATGGACTCGCCGTCCTGCGTAATGCTCAAACATGAGGACTGGCCGGGCCTGGAGAAGATCACCACGCTCCGCAATTTCCAGAAGGACGGCTCGCTCCGGCCGCTCTCCATTCTCGTGGGCAATGGCGGACTATTCCTCGATTTCGAAATGGAGCGCGGCGCTGACGGCGCCATGACCGGCTACGCCTTCCCTGAACTGCTGATCGACGTCGTCAAACTGTCGAAGGCCGGCAAGCGCGACGCTGCGCACGATCTGTTCGACGCGCATCTGCCGCTGATCCGTTACGAGCAGCAGCCCGGCGCGGGCCTGTCGGTGCGCAAATATGTGCTGCAGAAGCGCGGCATCATTTCCTCCAGCGCGCAGCGCAAGCCCGGCGCCATCATTACGGCGACCGCGAAGGCTGAAGTCGATTATCTGCTGTCGCGCGTGGCGCGCGTCGATCGCCGCGCCAATCTGCAGCCGCAATCCAGCGCGGCGGGTTGATTGTCCCTCATGGTGATGAGCCGCGAAGCGGCGTCTCGAACCACGAGCCCTGGTGCTTCACAATCATCCTTCGAGACGCGGCCTGAAGGCCGCTCCTCAGGATGAGGACCTGAGGAGTAAAACTGTTATGGCCGAAGCCGTCGCCCCGCGTCCCGCCTCCACCATCCTGCTGCTCCGCGACAGCACTGACGCCAAGGAGATCGAGATCTTCATGATGGTTCGCCATTATGAGATCGATTTCAATTCGGGCGCGCTGGTGTTTCCCGGCGGCAGTGTCGACAAGGGCGACAAGGAGATCATCGCGACATCAGAACTCTATTCGGGCGGCGAGGGGCTCGACGAGGCCACACTCAGCTTCCGCATCGCCGCGATCCGCGAAACCTTTGAGGAGAGCGGCATCCTGCTGGCGCGGCCGAAAGGATCGAAGGCGCTGGTCGACGCCAAGCGCGCCAGCGAGATCGAAGCGGCGCATCGCGCCGACCTTTGCGACGGCAAGATCAGCTTCCTCAAGGTGCTCTCCGATAACGGCATGGTGCTGGCGCTCGACGAACTCGTGCCCTATGCGCACTGGATCACGCCGGAGGGCATGCCCAAGCGGTTCGACACCTGGTTCTTCCTCGCCGCCGCGCCGCCTGAACAGGTCGGCGCCCATGACGGCAAGGAGTCCACCGATTCGATCTGGGTCTCGCCACGCGAGGCGCTGGAAGGCGGCGAGAGCGGGCGCTTCAAGCTGCCGTTCCCGACCACCCGCAACCTGATCAAGCTCGGCAAGCAGCAAAGCGTAAAGGCGGCGCTGGACGCCTCCAGAGGCAAATCCGTCGTTACCGTCACGCCGGTCATGACCAGGAACAATGGCGGCCGCCAGCTCCGCATTCCCCTCGAAGCCGGCTATGACGGCGAGGTGTTCGAGGTCGGCTCGGTCGGTTGACGCTCGCAAACCGCCTCACGGTCCGCGGGTAGCCCCGGCAAGGTTAATGCGCCGCTGGCTGCGGCTGCGGCCGGGCCCGGAAGGCCGATTCTGGCCAATTTCGACATGTTCCCCACGGCCCGAAATACATCGTATATTGCGCCTTATAGGAGCCTGGCCCCGACCAACATGACCGCTGAAACGCCGCCGAATTCGCTGCCGCCGCGATCGTTCTCGCTTTCGATCGGCCAACTGACATTCGGCAGTTTCATGCTGGTGCTGGCGGTGATCATCATCACCTCGACCGCCAGCGTCATCGCCATCCGCCATATCGATTCGACCTTTGCCGAGCTGCAGCGGCTGCAGAGCGTCGGCGATCTGGCGGAGGATATCGACCGCCGCATGAACGAATTGCGGCTCGCCGCGCGGGATTTCGTCACCGACCCCGGCAACCAGTCGGTCCAGGTTGGCGAGGCCGCGACCGCACTCGGCGAGGTCCTCAAGAAGACGCGGCTGGAGCTCGCTCCCGAGCAGCAGGACATGATCGACGGCGTCACCGAGCGCCTGGCGACCTACCGCAGCGGCATCGAGCGGATTTCCGCGCTGATCAACCGCCGCGCCGAATTGATCGTCGCCTTGCCGCCCTTGCGCGAGAAATTCGATGCCGCAGTTGCCGAGGCGCTCGATCCCGCGATCGCATCGGCATTGCTTCAGAGCCAGAGCCGGATCGCCTCAGCACTGCTGGCGCATAACCCGTCGGCGGCCGAACAAGCAGCGCAAAGCATGCGCTCCCTGACGATCGTGGATCCGAACCTGCGCGCGATCGTCGACGATTATGCGCTGGGGATCGCCAACATATCGACCCGCGAACTGCAGATATCCGATATAGACAAGGAAGTGCTGGGTGCGGAGGGTCGCCTGATCCAGCGCGTGACGGAATTGTTGCGCGACGTCAGCGATCGGCGGGGCCGTGTGCTCGCCCGCGATTTTGCGAGGACGCTGACCGAAGCCAAGTGGCAGAGCATCGTTCTCGGCACCGCCGGTGTCCTGATCGGGCTCTTTGCCTCGCTGCTGGTGGTTCGCCGCACCGTGCGTCCGCTTGCCGCGATCGCAACCTCGATCCGTGCGGTGGCCGGCGGCGAGAAGAGCGCCTCGATCCCCGCGACCGACGTGGACAACGAGATCGGCGACATTGCCCGTGCCGCCGAAGTATTCCGGCAGACGCTGGTCGATGCCGATACTGCGCGCGAGGCGGCGGTGCGCGCGCTCGCCGAACAGCGGCTTGCCGAGGAAAGTTACCGCAAGCTGTTCGAGTCCTCGGTCGACGGAATTTACGTCACGACGCCGGGCGGTGCGCTGCTCAACGCCAACCCGGCGCTGGCACGGATGATGGGCTATGCCACGCCGCAGGATCTGATCAGCGGCATCGGCGACATCGCCGATACCGTCTACGTCGATCCCGAGGCGCGGGCGGAATACGGGCGGCTGATGCAGCGCGACGGCATGGTCCGTGAATACGAGTACCAGGTTCGCACGCGCAACGGCTCAGTGCTCTGGCTCTCGGACAGCGCGAGCGCCGTGCACAACGAGGCCGGCGTTATCATTCGCTACGAGGGCACGGTGCGCGACATCACCGACCAGAAACGCGCCGAGGATGCGATCGCCGAAGGCCGCCGTTTGCTGCAAATGGTGATCGACACCGTGCCTGCGGTCATCAACGTCAAGGACAAGCAGCTCCGCTACGTCCTGATGAACCGCTATATGGCCGGCATTTTCGGGGTCGAACCGGGAGATGCGATCGGCCGTACCACCGCCGAGCTGATGTCGCGCTACGGCGCGGAAAAGACCGACGAACCCGACAAGCGGGTGCTGGCGGCCGGCAAGGAGCTCGGCTTCTACGAGGAGGAATACAGGGATGCCGGCGGCCATATGCGCCAATGGCTGGTCAACAAGCTGCCGATCCTCGATGCGGCCGGCGAGATTGAGAACATCGTCACGGTTGCGCTCGATATCGGCGAGCGCAAGCGAGTCGAATCCGAGATGCGCAAGGCCAAGGATGCGGCGGAGGGGGCGCTGCGGAACTTGCGTGAGACGCAGAATTCGCTGATCGAGGCGGAAAAGCTCGCCGCATTGGGACGGCTGGTGGCCGGCGTGGCCCACGAGGTCAACAATCCCGTCGGCATCAGCCTGACGGTCGCCTCCGCGCTGGAGCGCAAGACGTCGAATTTTACGGCGGAGGTCGCCCGCGGCGCGCTGCGGCGCTCGAGCCTGAACGATTTTCTCGAGACCAGCCGCGATGCATCCTCGCAGCTCGTCGCCAACCTCAACCGCGCCGCCGAACTGATCCAGTCGTTCAAGCAGGTCGCCGCCGACCGCAATTATTCGGACCAGCGCTCTTTCGACCTCGGCGACCTCACCGAGCAGGTGGTGATGAGCCTGCGGCCCGGCCTGCGCAAACACAATCTGACGCTCAATGTCGAGTGTCAGCCCAATCTGATCATGAACAGCTATCCCGGTCCTTACGGACAGGTGCTCACCAACCTGTTCCTCAATTCGGTGGCGCATGCCTTTCCGGACGGCAAACCCGGTACGGTCGATATCCAGGTACGGGAATCCGGCAAGGACAATGTCGAAATCATCTTCTCCGACAATGGATGCGGCATGAGCCTCGACGTCCGCCGCCGCGCCTTCGATCCGTTCTTCACCACGCGGCGCGATCAGGGCGGCACCGGGCTCGGCCTGCACATCGTCTACAGCATCGTGACGACACGACTTGGCGGCCGGCTCGACCTCGATTCGGAGCCGGGCGGCGGTACGCGCATCCAGATCATCCTGCCGCGAACGGCGCCGCTGGAGCAGGCGGCGGAGTAGGCGAACGTTCGAACGAGCTAGTTGATATCTGCGAGCTTGTGCAGCGTGGCGCCGAAGATCTGGCTTGCTTTGCCGACGAGCGCGGTTCCATTCATGGTGCCGCGGGTGTCGGTGAAGGTTCCGGATACGCCGATGCCGACCGGATTAGGTCCGCCGAACAGCGGATTGTCATTGTCGCGCGGGGTGGTGTGCCGCTGCACCAGCACCTCGCCCTTGAAGGTGTCGCCCTTCACGGTGTAGCTGCCGGTATAAAACAGATAGGCATCGCCGCCGAGGATCTGGCCGTCCCGGAACAGAATGACGCCGCTGCCCTTGCCGATGCGCCCATCCAGCAGGGTGACGTGGATCGAATACAGCCCGTTCTTCATGACGTCCCAGATGCCGGCCGTCGCGCCCACGCAAGGCCGAGTGTCAAGGGTTATGCCAAAGCGTGGCCCGCACCGTCAACGCGTCAGGTTGCCTGCCAATTCCCGTGCAGGAAGCAAACTCGAAGCGTTCCACCCCGACGTGACACGAGGATGACAGGTGACGTGGACCGACTCAAGTTGGCCCGCGAAATGCATAGCTCGGTTTGGCACCGGCCGGCGGGTGCTGGAGCAAGAGAAACAGGTGACCAACTGGATGAATTCCGGCGGCCACGTGCCGCGCCCATATGCAGAGAATAGCAATCTTGAAACCACGGGCCGTCATCGCGCGGGCCGCTGGAAAGAGCGGCTGATCATCGGCGGGGTGTTGCTGATATTGCCGCTGGTGGTTTCCGATTCCGGCGAGGCCCGCGACCCCGACGGCCGCTATGCCAACTCGCCGCTGAAGCAGTGGTTCGACAGTCTCAGAAGCGGGAAGGGACCATGCTGTTCCGACGCAGACGGCAGCGCCGTCAGCGACGTGGATTGGGAATCGAAAAGCGGGCACTACCGCGTTCGCATCGACGGCGAGTGGCACGACGTGCCCGAGGATGCCGTCATCACCGAGCCGAACCGGGTAGGGCGAACCATGGTGTGGCCGATCCGCGGCTATCAGGGACTGAGCATCCGCTGCTTCATGCCGGGATCGATGACGTGAGCAACTATCAATCCTCATTCTGAGAAGCCGCGCCAGCGGCGTCTCGAAGGATGTAGGCCCGCCTGTGGCCTCATGGTTCGCCCGGCGATGCACAGCATCGTCCGGAGACGCGCGTGCCGCGCTCCTCACCATGAGGATCAAACGGTGCTCACGCGTACTTCTTGTCGCGCTCGAGCAGCTCGATCGAAATGCCCTGCGGGCCGCGGATGAAGCAGATGCGCACGCCGGGCCGGATGGTGGTCGGTTCCTTCGTGAACTCGACGCCCTTGGCCTTGATCTCGGCGGCGACCGCGTCGATGTCCTTCACCGTCAGTCCGAAGTGGTCGAGCCCCTGATAGGGCGTCACTGGCGGTGTGTTGACGCCATCGCCGGCGGTGACGGGCGCGATGAATATGTTGGCGCCGCCGAGCTTGACATCGATCCGCCCTGGGCCACGGACGATCTCGCCGCCCAGAACGTCTTCCAGCCAGGCCGCGGTCGCTTCGGGATCGGGGCTGCGCAAATGGACGTGGTCCCAGGTAACTGCCCAATTAACGGTCGACATCTCGATCTCCCTATTGTTCTTGTTGCGCCTCTAAAGCCGGCGTGTGATGCGGCGCAGCCAATCTAGCTGCGAGGCATCCACAATTCCATCCCGCGAGCCTTGCGCTGCCGCCGCAATATTGTCGAGGTGGCATGAAACCATTTCTCCTCTGGATGATTGTTGACGGGCGGCGGGATCCGTACAGCGGCGGTCGTGACAAGAGCCGTACGGGAAAACGCCCGTAGGGCTTTTTTCATGCGCGGCGCGGCAATCGCCGGCGCTGCCGGGTGAGGGCACGGCTATGAGAATCGCCGGGTGGTCGTTCGGAAGGTCCGAAGTACGGCTCGCCGTGCTGCCGGCCATCGCTATCATCGGATGCGCCGTATGGTTGATGCTCCCGCAGGCGAGCGATGCCGAGGGCCATTCCACGGTGACGTCGCCTGAAGTCACCCGCGTCACGCAAGCCACATCCCGCAACGATGATACGGCCGTGACCCAGGCGACCCTGTCGCCGTCAGCCGTTCCCTCCGATGCCGCCAACCCGGCGGCGGCCGCCGAGGCGCCTCTCGACATCGCGCCGCCGGAAACCGTGGCGCCCGCCAGGTCGCCGCTCGACGGCCTGAAAATTATCTCACAGTCGTGGCGAAGGGGCGGGCTTGGCTCGAAAGCGCTAGTGACCTTCACGCTGCGTAACGCCAATGACTACGCGGTGAGGGATATCGAGATCGCCTGCACCTTCACCCGCCGGGATGGCAGCCACCTGACCGACCGCCGGCGCGTCATTCCCGATACCGTGAACATGAAGAGCCGGAAGCGGTACGCCGGCGTGCTGGTCGGGTTCGTCAACGTCAACGCAAATAAGGCGAAATGCTCACTGGTGACCGCCAGCCGTATTTAATTTAACCTGTGCGATCGAACTCACGTCTCACCCCCGAAAATGTGACCGGCGCCTTTGAACCTTGGCGGTTGACCAGGAACTAATCGCTATATCGCCCGTTGGGCGAATGAGCCGCGCGGTACTCGCGCGGGGGGAGCAAGACTGATGCCCGTAGCCCGTTATTTCCTGTTTGTCGGCGGCGTGCTGCTTGCGCTGTTGTTGGCGAT
>NZ_LLXX01000065.1:0-8231 GCF_001440405.1 Bradyrhizobium valentinum | reverse complement strand
AGGCCGCTCCTCAAGCCGCTCCATCGGTCGACAAGACCATCGTGCGCATTCGCTCCGACCAGAAGCTGCCGGAGCGGGTGGTTTATGACACCAGCCTTCCGACCGTTGTTCCGCCGCCGGCCGTGACGGCCCAGGCGGCGCCACCCGCGCCGGCTGTGGCGCCGGCCGACTCCGCCGCCCAGGCCCGTATGCGGGAGACGTTTGCCCAGCTCGTGCCGGCGGAGGCGAAGAAGCCCGAGCCGCAGGTTCAACGCAAGCGCAAGATCGCCAAGGCCCGTCCGGCGCCGCCGATGCAGATGGCCCAGCCACCGCAAACGCGACAAATGCGAATTGCGCAGCAGTCGCAGTTCGGCTTCTTCGGCGGTCCGAGCTGGAACACCTGGTAAGGTGCGCCGCCTGATCTAGCGCGGCAGCTTCGGAATTTTGTCCGCAAAACCGTTGTAGCAGGTCAACCGCTCGTCTTCCTCCTTGACGAAGCGGCAGTCATTGACGCCCTTCGCCGCCGGGGCCTTCGGCTTGGGCTGCGGCGCGTAAATGGCGTCGTAGCAATTCAGGCGTTCCTTGGTCGCATCGTCGATGTCCTGGCACGCCTGCAACTTTTGGGCGACCGACAAGGGTTTTTCCTTCTTGCCCGCCTCTGATTTCTTCGACCCGACCACAACCAGCGGTTTGCCGCCGATGGTCGGAGGATTGGCGGGAGCGGTCGCCTGAGCCAGCGCGGCCGCTGGATACAGGATCGCCAGCGTGAGGATGATCTTTCTCATGTCGAAATGTCCGATTTGCCGTAAGCCGAACGAGCGCACCTGGAGAGACCAGAACTCCCGACCCTCGGAATCGAAATCCCGCTGCGCCCCAGCGTTCTCTAGCACCATCCCCAAGCGTCTGTCTAACCTGTTGATTCAATAGCCATTCAATTGAGCCTGCGGCGGCCCGGCCGGGTTTGCTTGACGTCTGGTTGCCCCGGGGCGCTGGCGGATCGGCGGCCGCTACCGGATCGAGCGATTGCAGAAGGGGCGATGTCGGCTGCATCCCGCAAGGCTACGGCCGCTCGATCGAGAATGTCGGCAGCGGACCGGAGCGCATCCTGATCGGATTCAATGCCGGAATCTACGAGACCATCTCTCGCAATGGATCGCGGCAAATCCGCAGGACGTGCTCGCCCCCAATTTCGGTCAGCCGGCGGAGGTGTTCGCGAAATTCCCGAGCCGGGACGTGTTCATCGCCGGCAAGGATGCGACTGGATAAAGAGGCTGCCGCCGAGCGTGCATCAAAACGTCGACCGGTCTTGCGAAGCAATCGCGTCAGCGTGTTGCGAGGGCGAACCTAGCGCAGGCGATAGGCGTCGAATGCGTGGGCCAGAAATACGCCGATGCTGACGAAAATGAGGAATGCCGTCACGACCTCGGTCATAGCCTTCCTCCCTGTATTGCGATGCCTGAAAGGACACGCTTGAGAAACTCGCGATAGATGAGGTTGAGGACCGATACCAACATGATCTAACCCCGCTGTTCGATTGCGAGGATCGTAACGGCTCTTTGTTTCCGGAGCGCTTCGCAGCAGGGCAAAAATGGTTTCGTCCAGTTGACGGCGGGGCTGCCTGAACGAATCTGGCCGGGATTTTGACCGTTTCAAAGGCGCAGTCTCAACGCTTCGACTTACTCAGATCGATGATGGCGTCAGCGCGTAGCGCTAATCGAGCAGCCGTCACAATGTCACCGCGTCGTCACCCATAATCTCGCCAAATTGGCGGAACATTTTCTCAGCGCTGGCATGACGGCGCCCGCTCTCGCCTTGAACTACTCAACGCTCGAACTGCTCAACGTCCGCAACGCCGACCGATTGTCGGCGCGCGATGCTTTGCGAGTCGATTGGGGAGACATGGGCGAAGCCGGGCGCCTGCTGGCGATCTAGATTATTCAGTTGTCACAGAGGAATAAAAGTTATGCGTCAAGCAACATCGAATGCCGTGGCCGGTTCGAGCGCGAACCGCCGACAGATATCATCACTCGCGGCGGGCATCACAGCCGTCGCCTTGCTCGCGAGCGTCACCGCGGCCCACGCGCAGAGCACAGGTATCGCCGCCTGCGACGACTTCCTGACCAAATACGATGCCTGTGTCGTCTCCAAGGTCCCCGAGGCACAGCGCGCGACGTACAAGACGCAGATCGACCAGACGCGCAAGGCGTGGGTCGACATGGCCAAGAATCCGTCCGCGAAGGCGACCATGGAAGCGACCTGCAAGCAGACCATGGATGCGACGAAGGCATCGCTCACGGCTTTTGGCTGCTCGTTCTGATCGCCACGTGCGATGCTTGAAAGGAGTGGCGCCGAGCGAGCGCCATTCCTTGACGGCGGGCGGGGCGAGAAGGGAGGCGCGGCCGATGATGATGGCGCGGCGCTGTTCCGGAATTTTGGCCGAAACGACGTGTGTAACGCGACGATTCACAATCGGGTGCGCGTCTGGAGCTTCTCGATTAACCTATTGTTAACCATAACGCCCCAGGATTGCCGTATTAAAGAGTCGCCACGGACTCTGGTCCGAAGGCGCGATTGATCGTTCATCTTGGGGGCGAGCACGGCTCGCGGGGCTCCAAGGAGTAACGTCATGTCGTCATCTGGCGGACGACACCAAGCTGGTTTGCTTTCCGAATTCGTCCCGGCGATTTTCGGCGCACTTGGTTTGGGTGTCCCGATTGCGATTGCGATCATTTGGATTTGTTCCTGATCGGCAAGCCGCTTGTCTTGTAACGGCACTCGTCCGTGCGGGGGGGCGTGGCTGGTCCCTCGGCCACGGCATCGCGCAGTACGCCACCGACGCGGCAGCGTGAGAGGGGCACGGGGGACTGTCACCTCGGTCCCGCGTCACTGCCTGCGATTTTGAGCTACGCTTGCAAATGGGCTTCTGCTGGCTACATCAGGGAAGTGCAGCTTCATCGGTCCCGCCATGGCTGACACGGCAGATACCGCGAACGTCATTGTCCGGCCGCCGATCGCGTGGGCGTTCGCGGTGCTTGCCGGGGTCGCGCTCAACTGGCTCATGCCCTTGCCGTTCTTGCCGGCCGCGGTATCTGCAGGCTGGCTCGGCGCGATGGTGTTCGTCCTTGCGCTGGCGCTGGTCGCGTGGGCGATCTCCACCATGACCCGGGCCGGCTCGAACGTGCCCACCAACCTGCCGACCACGACTATCGTAGAGGCCGGCCCCTACCGCCTCACGCGCAATCCCATCTATCTCGGCATGGTGCTGGGGCTCATCGGCCTGGCTATTGCCTTCAACAGCCTCTGGCTGCTGATAACGCTGGCGCTCTTTGCGCTTGTCATCCGCTACGGCGTGATCACCCGCGAGGAAGCTTATCTCGAGCGCAAGTTCGGGGACGTCTATCGCCGCTACCGCGCGCGGGTACGACGCTGGCTGTAGGGCCTCTCGACAAAATGCAGGCCGGGGAACCCGTATCTTGCCGTTCCCGCTACGCAGAACGGCATGGGCACAGATCGCCGGAAGGCGTATAATTGTGTGGTCCTTCGCGCATGATCAACATGACATGGAGGTAGCCATGAAATATGTGCTGCTTGGTAATCTGAGCCCGGAATGGGCAAGCAAGCAATCGGAGCGGACCAGCAAGGCCAAGGCAAAACTCGACAAGCTGGGCATCAAGATCGAGTCGATCCACTACACGCAGGGCTACTACGATTTCGTCGACATCGTCGATGCCCCGAATGAGGCGGCGATGCTCGCGTTCTCCGTCTGGTACGCGACCCAGGGCCTGGGGCGGATCCAGAGTATGCCGGCCTTCGACGCAAAGACCTTCGAAACCGCCATCAAGGACGCGGCGAGCTAAGCGCCGGGCGCTGGCTCACAGCATTCCGGCCAGCCGCCTGTGCCACTTCGCTTGCGCGAGGTGCGGCATTCCTCTCGGACGCAGTAGCACGGAGTGCGAGCGAAAGTAGTGGGAAGAATGAAGAAGCTGGAGAGGCTCCTCATATTGGCGATCTGCTGGGTGTGGGGCGCGGGCGCCGCATACGCATGTCAATGTGATCGCATCTCTCCCGAAGCCGGCTTCGACCGTGCCCAATACGTGTTCGCCGGCAAGGTCGTCCAAGCAGACCACCACGCTTGGCTCATTGAGGTCGAGCGCGTGTGGAAAGGCCATGAAAGGCTCACTCGTACCGTCAAGCTGATGGACGTCTACGCCACGCTCGACTGCGAGTTCTCTTTCCAACCCGGACAACGCTACCTCTTTTTCGCAATCCTGGCGAAGGGCGGGCGAGAAGTCTTTTATCACCCACAAGCATGCAACTGGACGAGGCCGTTGCAGTCGACGCGCGTCCCCTCCGAGGGGAATGAGTCGCTATGGCTTGAGGACTTCATCACTCGGGAGTTTGGCCCGGGAGAACAACCCCGCGCCGAGCGCCCCTGAAAGTGCATGCCGTCGAAGAATGGCGCCTCAGCGTAGATGAAGCTGACAACTACGTTTCTGCTGGAGCGCTATGACATTTAGCCGTTCGACAGCGGAGCCGCAGCAAGCATCCTAAACTCGCCAAAGTTGCTACCACTGCGATCTTCGGGAGGCTCCATATGGAGAATAGCGTAAAGAAGCTGTTTGAGCGCTACGAGAAGCTGTTCCGAATGGCGCTCACGGACCAAGTGGACATGGACAAGGTGGCGTCTTCATACGCCGCTGCGTTCGTCGCTGCGTCTCCGGCTGGCGTCTGTGTCGGCCAAAACGACGCGCACCTGAAGCAGGTGATGCAGCAGGGATTCGAAAACTATCGCCGAATCGGTACGAAGGACATGCGACTTCGTAATGTCCGCATCGCACCTATCGACGAGCACCACTGCCTGGCGCACGTCGCTTGGACCGCCATCTACGACCGACGCAGCGAACCGGATATTTCCATTGATTTCGAGGTCCATTACTTGGTGCAGCAGCTTGAAGACGCGCCAAAGATCTTTGGATGGGTATCGGGGGATGAGCAAGCCGTTCTGAGGCAACACGGGATCATCTGACGCGACGGAATCCGAAACACTACGCTACTGCTTCCGCCAGCAACCGCCGCATGTCCGGGTCACGTTCGCAATCAGCCTTCGCGGTGAGCGGCCGGCGGCTCATGTGGCCGACATCTCGTTCGAGGCTTGCACCTCGCCGAAGTGGCTCGCGTCATATTCAAAGGCGTGCTGTGTGATTGTGGCGCAACATGCGGGGAATTAGCAACCTCTGGATGATTGCGTGGCACCTGCCTCGATTGACATGTCGCGCGTTTTTTGGAGGTAACTACGGAGTGCATTCGGAGCGATGCAACGCGGCTCGCGACGTGGATCGAGCGGTGAGCGTGAGAGGGAGACGGGTCAGTTGTCGACGCGGCCACGCATAAACTCCTGGTTGCGCTACTCCTGGTTGTACTCATCGGCCATCCTTGGCGGCGTCTGTCTCGTGCCAGCGGCGACGTCGTTGCCGGCCGCAGCGCAATCCACCGACTGGACCGGTGCCGCATCCAGCAATTGGTTCGACGCAAGCAACTGGACGAACGGCGTTCCGGTCGCTGGCGGGGGACCGACAGCAGCCGTCGACGCGACTGCACCCAATGCTCCAGTGGTGAATGCGCCGGGCGCTGCCGCGGACGTCATTGCGGTCGGCGTCGGCGCCGTGGGCGCGCTCACCATTACGGGCGGCGGTACGCTGAGCAATGTCGATGGCTATGTCGGCGCGGTTCTCGGCTCCGAGGGCACGGTGACGGTGACCGGTCCCGGATCCAACTGGAGCAATTCCCAGATCCTTTACGTCGGCTACTTCGGCACAGGGACGCTGACCATCGACGGCGGTGGGACGGTGAGCAGCCTCTATGGCTATGTCGGCGCGGTTCCCGGCGCCGAGGGCGCGGTGACGGTGACCGGCGCCGGCTCCACTTGGACCAGCGGAAGTCTCTTCGTCAGCAGTGGCGGCACGGGCACGCTCACCATCGCGGATGGCGCAACGGTGAGCAGCGTGAACGGCTATGTCGGCGCCCTCTATAGCGCCGGCGGAACCATAACGGTGACTGGCGCGGGATCCACCTGGACCAATTCCGGAAATCTCTTTGTCGGGGATGACGGCACAGGCACGTTTGCCATCGCGAATGGCGGAGCGGTGAGCAATACGGACGGCTATCTCGGCCGCAGCGCTGTGTCTCTTGGCACGGTGACGGTGGCCGGCAACGGATCCACCTGGATCAATTCCGGAAATCTCGTCATCGGCGATGCCGGCACAGGCATGCTGACCATCGCGGCCGGTGGCCGGGTGAGCGGCGCAATCGGCATCGTCGGCAACGACACCGGCTCCCGCGGCACGGTGACGGTGACAGACACCGGCTCCGCCTGGACCAACAGCGGAAACCTCTTCGTCGGCAACGCCGGCACGGGCGCGCTCACTATCGCGGACGGCGGCCGGGTGAGCAACGCGATCGGTTTCGTCGGTTTCGGCGCCGGTTCGCAGGGGTCCATGACGGTGACAGGCGCCGGCTCGGCCTGGAGCAACAGCTCCTCCCTCACGATCGGCGGTGGCGGCACGGGCGTAATCGCCATCGAGAATGGCGGAGCCGTGAGCAACACGTCCGCAATTGTCGGATCCGCCAACGGCTCGCAAGGGAGCGCGACGGTGACGGGCGTTGGCTCCACCTGGACCAATTCCTCACAGCTCTCGATCGGCTACTTCGGCGTCGGGTTGCTCGCTGTCGCAAGCGGGGGGAGAGTCAGCAGCACGTATGGGGTGCTCGGCGCGTTTGCCGGCGCGCAGGGCACGGCCACGGTCGCCGGCGCCGGCTCTGCCTGGGCCAATTCCCTGGACCTTTACGTCGGCAACGCCGGTATGGGTTCGCTCGCGGTCTCGAACAGCGGCACGGTGAGCAATGCGAACGGCTACATCGGTTACGACACCGGCTCGCAAGGCACGGTGACAGTGACAGGTCCGGGCTCGGCCTGGAACACCAGTGCCTCCCTCACAATTGGCGTCAGCGGCACTGGCGTGCTCGCCATCGACAACGGTGGATCCGTGAGCAGCGCGTCCGCCATCATCGGATCGGCCATCGGCTCGCAAGGAACCGTGGCGGTGACGGGCGCCGGCTCGACATGGACCAATTCCGGAGACCTCCATCTCGGATTCTTCGGCACCGGCACGCTCACCGTTGCGGAGGGGGCGACGGTGCAGGCCGGCACCCTGCATGTGGCAAGCCAAGCCGGTTCGCGTGGCACGCTGAACATCGGCGCGGCGGCAGGCAGTCCGGCGGCGGCCGCCGGCACGCTCGACGCGGCAAGCGTCGCGTTCGGCGCTGGCATTGGCACGATCAACTTCAATCATAAGTCCGCCAACTACGTGCTCGGGTCGACGATGACCGGCAACGGCAGCGTCAATGTGCTGTCCGGCACCACCATCCTGACGGCCGCCAACAGCTACACGGGTCCCACGACTGTCAACGGCGCCACGCTCATCGTGAACGGCTCGATCGCCTCGTCACCGCTGACGGTGGATGGCAGCGGCCTTCTCGGGGGCACCGGTTTTCTTGGCGCAACGACCATCGGTGCCGGCACGCTCTCGCCCGGCAACTCGATCGGCACCATCACGGTGCAGGGCAATCTCGTGCTGTCGGCGGCCTCGACCTACCTGGTCGAGATCGCGCCGGCGAGTGCCGATCGCACCGATGTCACGGGCGCGGCGCAGCTCGCCGGTGCCCTGCGTGTGGTCGCAGCTCCCGGGACCTACGCGCCGGGCACCACCTACACGATTCTCACGGCGACTGGCGGCATCGCCGGCACGTTCGACAGCGTGACTTCCAATCTCACGTCGTCCGCCTTCATGGCGCCGACCGTGTCCTACAATTCCGACCACGTGTTCTTCACCCTCGCACGCACGGTAAGCTTCGCGAGCGTCGGATGGACGCGCAACCAGATTGCCACCGGCACCGGCGTCGATTCGCTGGGCTTCGGCAATCCCATCTTCAATACGGTGCTCAACGGCACGGCCGCGCAGGCGCGGCAGGCGTTCGATGCGCTCTCGGGCGAGTTGCATGCGAGTACGGCGGGCGTGCTCGTCGACGAATCGCGCGATCTGCGCGACGCGGTGCTCGGCCGCCTGCGCCAGGCGTCATTCGACAACACGGCAGGCGGGACAGCGTCGCGTGCCGCCCGCCCGGCGGCGCTTGCGGGGACCGTGCCGGAGACGAAGACGCACTCGTCCCGCCTGACCTTCTGGGCGCAGGGACTC
>NZ_LLXX01000064.1 GCF_001440405.1 Bradyrhizobium valentinum | reverse complement strand
CGCGGCCGGCCCAGCGCGCCGCGCCGCCGCCGAGCAAGGCCGCGCACAGCAGGGCCGCCGTCGTCGTGTTGGCGATGCCCATCTCGCCGAGCGCAAGCAGATCGCAATCGTCAGGCACGGTGCGATATCCGGCGTCGACCGCTTCGAGATACTCCTCCGGGCTCATCGCCGCGGCCTCGGTGAAATCGCGCGTGGGACGTTCGAGTTTGATAGGCACGACGCAGAGCTCCGCGTCTGCGGCCTTTGCGATCTGATTGATGGCCGCACCGCCGGCGGCAAAATTCGCCACCATCTGCGCGGTGACCTCAGCGGGATAGGCCGAGACGCCGCGCGCGGCGACACCGTGATTGCCGGCGAACACGGCGATGGTGACCCGCTCCAGTCGCGGCACCTCACGGCCCTGCCACTCTGCCAACCAAATCGCGAGTTCTTCGAGGCGGCCCAAACTTCCCGGTGGCTTTGTCAAATTCTGTTGCCGCAATGCGGCCTTGTCAGCGAATCGCCGATCGCCGCGGGGCAAGTCGCGACAGAAGGCGCGGATGTCGTCTAGACTGGCGAACTGCATGCGATTCTCTTTGCGGATTGAGACGCCGAGGGGGACCGCACGCTAGACCGATTCTCCGGACATCTCCATGAATGAATGGTTCGACGATTTCAAAACCGCCGTCGCTTTCCTGACGCGGCTGCCGATGCCGCATCCTGATGGGGCGATGCCCAAAAATTTTGTGCGCGCGCACCGGATGTTTCCGGTGGTTGGCGCGCTGATCGGCGCTGTGGTGGGACTCCTGTGTCTCGGCCTGCGGTTCGCCGGCGTGCCCGATCTGGCTGCGGCGGCGCTGGCGCTGGGCGGCAGCGCGATTCTGACCGGCGCGCTGCACGAGGACGGTCTTGCCGACATTGCCGACGGCTTCGGCGGTGGCCGCAACCGCGAATCGAAGCTGGAGATCATGCGCGACAGCCGGCTCGGCACCTATGGCGCCGTGATTCTATTGGTGAGCTTTGCCGCGAAACTATCCGCGCTGGCGGCTATCCCGGATAGCTATGTCGTGCCGAGCCTGATCGCCGCGCATGCGCTGGGACGTGGCATCCTGCCTGCAATGTCGCTGCACCTGCCCTATGCGCGCAAGGACGGGCTGGCCCGCAATGCCGGCCAACCCGATGCGGCGACGTCGGTCATGGCCGCCGGCCTTGCGCTGCTCATCGCGCTGTTGTCGCTGTCTTGGAGCAACGCGCTGTACTCCGCGCTTGTGGCCGGCGCGAGCGCGTTCGTTGTGGCGTGGCTGGCGCTACGGCAGATCGGCGGCCAAACCGGCGACGTGCTGGGCGGCGCTGAACAGGTGGGCGAGACCGCGATCCTCGTCCTGCTCGCAGCTAGATTGGCGCAGCCATGAATGCGCAGACAAATCTCTGGCTGATCCGGCACGCTCCGGTCGACGGACCGCGCGGGGTGATTCACGGCCCCGACGCGCCGGCCGATCTCGGCAATGCCGCAGCCTTTACCGCGCTGAAGGCAAGATTGCCGGCGAACGCGTTCGCGGTGTGCAGCCCGGCACGCCGCACGCGGGAGACCGCCGAGAAACTCGGCCTCGATCCAGTCGAGCAAACAGAGTTTCGCGAACAGGATTTCGGCGCCTGGACCGGACGGCGTCACGACGACCTCGTACGCGAACTCGGCGCCGCGTATCACGAATTCTGGAAATCGCCCGCCAGCAACCGGCCACCCGGCGGCGAAAGTTTTGTCGATCAGATCGCGCGCGCCAGCGCTGGGCTTGCGCTGCTGCCCACGGGCGACGCTGTTCTCGTCGTCCATTCCGGCACCGTCCGCGCCGTGCTCGCCATCGCGCTCGACCTCGCGCCCGAGCAGGCGCTGCGATTCGTGATCGATCCGCTGTCGCTGACGCGTGTCGATCGGCTCGAGAACGGCTGGCGCGTGGTTGCGGTGAATGCGCTGATGTGCCGTAGCAACCATTAAACCCTCATGGTGAGGAGGCGCGTTAGCGCCGTCTCGAACCATGCAGGTCCGACTGTGGCTGCATCCTTCGAGACGCGTTGCGCGGCTCCTCAGGATGAGGTCTGGCAACTCGTAGGCGGGAAAAGGTGCTCTTGGGCCGTGCCCACCAATTCGAAGCCTCGGATCAGAATGGCGGGCACGCTTCGCTTTGCGCACCTACGAAATCTTACCCGTTCCGCCGCGCGCCGCGCAGCGTCGGCAGGCCGATGCCGGCGGCGTCGAAGCCGCCGTCGACGGCGAGAATCTGCCCGGTGATGTAGCTCGAACGGTCGCTGCACAGGAAGAAGATCGCTTCCGCCAGCTCCTCCTCGAGACCGTAGCGGTTGAGCGGAATGGCGTCGTGATAGTCGGCGCGGATTTCCGGCGTGTGGACCTGCTTCGCCATCGCGGTCTCGACCGGGCCGGGCGCCACGGCGTTGACGCGAATGCCGAGCGAGGCCAGTTCGACCGCGAGTTGCTTTGTGAGATGCGCTAAGCCCGCTTTGCTGGTGCCGTAAGCCGAGCGCAGCGTGGAGGCGCGCACCGCCGAGATCGAGGTGATGTTGACGATCGCGCCGCCGCCATGTTCGCGCATCAGCGGCGCCGCCGCCTTGGTGCATATGAACGGCCCGGTGAGGTTGACCGCCAGGATGCGGCTCCAGTCGTCATCCGAGGTGTCGAGCAGCGGCGCGAACACGGCTATGCCGGCATTGTTGACCAGCGCGTCGAGCCGGCCGAAGCGCCGGTTCATCGTCGTCATCGCGGTTGCGACCGCACCGGCATCGGAGACGTCGCAATGCAGCGCCAGCGTGTTTTCGGGGTTCGCGAGGCCAGCGACTGCGCCGCGCAGCAATTCGCCCTCGATGTCGAGCAGCGCCACCTGCCAGCCCTCGGCGAGAAAGCGTTTTGCCGTCGCAAGCCCGATGCCGCGCGCGGCGCCGGTGACGAGAGCAACTTTTTGCGGGGAGGGGGGCATGGGAGGGTCCGTTTGCGAGAGATGAGATTTCCCGCTCCTATAGCCCAAGCCCTGTCCGATGTCCCGGCGACAATGATGCTGGATTCAACAGCCCCGCATGCAAAATCCGATACGGGCGGTCATCCGTATCGGATCGATCCGTAGGCGAGCGCTAGCGCTGCGCGATCGCTTTCGCTTCCGCGGCGGCGCGCTGCATGCTGGAGGACATCTCGCTGGTGACGGTGCTTTGCTCCTCGACCGCGGCTGCGGTGGCCGTGACATACTCGCTGACGCCCTGGATCGCCTGCTTGATGCTGTCGAGCGCACCCACGACGTCGCCGGAAATGTTGTTGAGATTTCCGATCTCCTGCCCGATCTTGTCGGTCGCCTGCTTGGCCTGGGTGGCGAGGTTCTTGACCTCGGACGCTACCACGGCGAACCCGCGGCCCGCCTCGCCGGCGCGCGCCGATTCGATCGTCGCATTCAGCGCCAAAAGGTTGATCTGGCCGGTGATGTTGCCGATCAGTTCCACGATGCCGCTCATGGCCTGCGCTGCTTCGTTGAGCCGCTGCGCCTGCGCATCGGCGGCCTCGACCCGGCCGACCGCGGTTGCCGCGGTCTCGCGCGACTTGGTCATGGCCTCGGAGATTTCCCGAACCGAGGCGTTCAGTTCCTCCGCGCCGGCGGCAACCGATTCCATCATGCCGCGTACGCGCTCGTTGCCGAGGCGGACCAGGACCTGCGCGGTGGTGTCGGTCGCGTATTTCACGACCTTGAACGGCTTGCCGTTGAGGTCGAGGATCGGATTGTAGGACGCCTGGATCCAGATCTCCTTAGCCCCCTTGCCGATCCGCTTGTACTCGGCGGCCTGGTATTGCCCGCGGTTGAGCGCTGCCCAGAATTCGCGGTAGGCGGCGCTGTCGCGCTCGGCCGGTTCGACGAACATGCTGTGGTGCCGGCCGCGGATCTCGTCCAGCGCGTAACCGACCGTCTTGAGGAAGTTCTGGTTGGCGCCGATAATGGTGCCGTCCATGTTGAATTCGATCACGGCCTGCGCCTTGCTGATGGCTGCGATCTGGCCGGCGAGATCGGCGGTCGAAAGCTTCTGGCTGGTGACGTCGGTGGCGAACTTCACCACCCGGAACGGCTTGCCCTTCTCGTCGAGCACCGGGTTGTAGGAGGCGAGGATCCAGACTTCCCGGCCGCCCTTGCCGATCCGCTTGTACTCGGCCGACTGGAGTTCGCCGCGGTTGAGGCGTGCCCAGAACTCGCGGTAGGCCGCGCTGTCGCGCATCGCCTGTTCGACGAACATGCCGTGGTGCTTGCCCTTGATTTCGGCAAGCGTGTAGCCGAGCGCCTTCAGGAAGTTTTCATTGGCGGAGACGATGGTGCCGTCCATCTCGAACGCGATGACCGCCTGCGCACGGCTGATCGCGGCGATCTGGCTGGCGTCCTCCATGCTCTTGATCTTGCGCGCGGTGATATCGGTCGCGAATTTCACCACCTTGACCGGCTTGCCGCTGGCGTCGAGAACGGGGTTGTAGGTCGCCTGGATCCAGATCTCCTTGGCCCCCTTGCCGATCCGCTTGTATTCGGCGGCCTGGTATTCGCCGCGCCTGAGCGCCGCCCAGAACTCGCGATACGCTGCGCTGTCGCGCTCCGACGGGTCAACGAACATGCTGTGATGCTTGCCCCGGATTTCGCCGAGCGTGTAGCCGAGGGCTTTGAGGAAATTGTCGTTGGCGGTGAGGATGGTCCCGTCCATGCCGAATTCGATGACGGCCTGCGAGCGGCTGATGGCGTCGGCAAGCGCCTTGTCTGAAGACGAATTCTTGAGAAATTGAAACACGGAAGGCCTCGTCGAAAATGGGTAATGTGGTGAGACCGTCGACCAACGCTATCCGGCCTCGCTGTCGGCGTTCCACATTTGATGTGAAGAAAAAAGAATGCGTTAACGCTGTTCTCCGTAAGATGACGGATACCTTCGCAACATAACGCCGATCTTAAGGATGTCTCCGTGCGCGGTACGCGCTGTGCGAGCGCACCGCCCGTCGCCGCGATGAATCGCATTCGGCTTACTTCCGCTTCACGACGCTTTCATACGCCGCCTGTAGTCGCTCGCCGACGGACGGGCCCGTTCGCTTGCGCCGCTTCACGCCGAGATGGCTTTCGCGCAACTCGTCCATAAACTCCGCCCATAGTTTCGCTCCGCCCTCGCTGAGCAGCCGCGCGCGGATGCCGAGCTCCTCGCTGACGGGGAGATATTTGTAACCCCAGGCCGCCATCTGCGCGAGCACGGGGAGCAGCTCGATGCCCTGTTCGGTCAACGAATAGATTCCCTTCTGCTTGTGCGTGGGATCGTCCTCGCGGGTGATGATCCCCTCGTCGAGCAGGGTTTTCAGACGGTCGGCGAGGATGTTGGAGGAGATGCCTTCCTCCGATTTGGTCAATAGCTCGCGAAAGTGCCGCCGGTTGCCGAACATCATGTCGCGGATGATGAGCAGGCTCCATTTATCGCCGAGCACTTCCAGCGAGAGATTGATCGGGCAGCCGGAGCGGCTGATGTCGGTCATGTTCGGTTCCAGACGGGTGGTGAGGGGCGTCCTCAAAAAAACTGCTTGCAATATTGCACCAGTTGCCTCACGATACAACCAGTTGCAAATCGCAATCAGTCGAGGAGAGGCGAGATGGCCAAATTGATCATGTGGAATCTAATGACGCTGGATGGTTTCATCGAAGGTCCGAACCGGGATATCTCCTGGCATTCCGACGTCTGGGGCGAAGAACTGGAGCAACTGTCGATCGAGCAGTTGAACGCCGCCGGCGGATTGCTGTTCGGCCGTGTCACCTACGAACTGATGGCGGGCCATTGGCCCACCGCGACCGGAGAAGTCGCCGATTTCATGAACGCCGCGCCGAAATACGTCTTCTCGCGCACAGTGAAAAAATCCGATTGGAACAACACGCAGATGTTCGGCGCTGATGTTCCCGAGACCGTCGCCAGGCTGAAACGCGACAGCGCCAAGGATCTCTTCCTGTTCGGCAGCGCCGATCTCGCTGCCAGCCTGATCCCGCACGGCTTGATCGACGAATTCCGCATCGCGGTGAACCCGATCATTCTCGGCGGCGGAACGCCGCTGTTCAAGCCGGGCGAAAAGGTCAAGCTGAAGCTGATCGACAGCCGGCCATTGTCGACCGGCATCGTGATCCTGCGCTACGTGCCGGCAGCGGCACGATAATCTGCGGCAAATGTCGGTGTGCCTGCACGCCGATCGTCTTGCCGGCAAGGCCCGTCAGTACCGGAGATTTCCATGTCGCTTACGCTGCATTTCCATCCGCTGGCCTCGTTCTGCTGGAAGGCGCTGATTGCGCTCTACGAGAACAACGTCCCGTTCACGCCGAATCTGGTTGATCTCGGCAATCCGGCCGAGCGGGCCGCGCTGGTGAAGCTGTGGGGGATTGGAAAATTTCCGGTACTGCGCGACGCGGCGCGGAACGAGACCGTGCCGGAGTCCAGCATTATCATCGAGTATCTCGACCGGAACTACGGCGGCCGGACGCGGTTCATTCCCGATGACGCCGGCCGCGCCTTGCAGACGCGGCTCCGCGATCGCTTCTACGACCTCTATGTGCATCTGCCGATGCAGAAAATCATGCTTGACCGGCTGCGGCCCGAGGACAAGAAGGATCCGCATGGCGTCGAAGAGGCGAGGGCGCAACTGCGGACGTCCTACGCCATGATCGATCGGCAGATGGCAAGCGGCGGCTGGGCGATGGGCGATGATTTTACCCTTGCCGATTGCGCCGCGGCGCCGTCGCTGTTCTACGGCAACATGGCCGAGCCGTTCGGCGGCGCGCACAAGAATCTCGCGGCCTATCTTGAGCGGTTGAAGGCGCGTTCCTCATTCGCGCGCGTGCTGAAAGAGGCCGAGCCCTATTTCCAGATGGTGCCGAAGGAATCCTGATGAGGAGCGTTGAAATGGCTCATGCAAGCAAGGCGGATACGATCCGCGCCATCTTTGCAGCCTATCTCGCCAACGATCGCACCTTCGTGGAGAACGCGTTCGGCGACGATTTCCGCTTCACCAGCCCCTACGACGACAACATCGACAAGCCGGCCTATTTCGAACGCTGCTGGAATGGCAGCGACTGGATCGAGCGGCACGAGCTGGAGAGAATTTTCGTCGAAGGCGATGAGGCCTTTGTCACCTACCGCTGCGTGGCCAAAGGCGGCAGGACGTTTCGCAATACCGAGTTCTTCGTCTTCGACGGCGACAAGGTAAAGCGCATCGACGTCTATTTCGGCGCGGCCTACCAGGACGGCGCTTTCGTCAAACAGCCGTCGGCTTGACCGGATTGTCGGTTTGGCGCCGGCCGGTTCGTCCTGCGTCAGATGATGCATTTGATGGAGAGGAACGAAGAATGAGCGACGCTCTCTCGCTGCCGCGCCTTGAGCGCATGCACAACGTCATGGCCGGCCATGTCGCCAGCGGCGATATCCCGGGCTTGGTGACGCTGGTAAGCCGCCGCGGAGAAGTTCACGTCGATGCCATCGGGAAAATGGCGATCGGCGGCGCGCCGATGCAGCGCGATACTATCTTCCGCATCGCCTCCATGACCAAGCCGGTTACGGCGGTTGCCGCGATGATCCTGGTCGAGGAATGCAAGTTGCGGCTCGATGACCCCGTCGATCCCTTTCTGCCGGAACTGGCCGGCCGCAAGGTGTTGCGTGCCGTCGACGCGCCGCTCGACGACACCGTGCCCGCTCATCGCGCGATCACGCTACGCGATCTCCTGACCTTCCGTCTCGGTCTCGGCATGCTGATGGTATTTCCGGATCGCTATCCGATTCAGAAGGCGATTGCGGAGGCAGGTTTTGCGCCGGGGCCGGTATTCCCTTCGTTTCCGCCGGACGAATTGATGCGGCGCTACGGCACGCTGCCGCTACTCTACCAGCCAGGCGAACGCTGGCTCTACAACAGCGGCACCGATATCCTCTCTGTGCTGATCGCGCGCGCAGCGGGCACAACGCTTGCAAGATTTCTCGAAGATCGCATCTTCGCCCCGCTCGGCATGAAAGATACCGGCTTTCACGTGGGCGAAGCTAACCGCGCGCGCTTCGCGCCCGCTTATGCGCGAGACCCCGCAACCAGCGAGTTAAAGGTGTTCGACGATCCCGCCACCGGCAAATGGGCAAAGCCGCCGGTGTTCGAGAACGGCAGCGCCGGACTGGTGTCGACCGCCGATGATTTCAACGCTTTTGCGCAGATGATGTTGAACGGCGGGCGGTTGGGAAAAGAGCGCATCCTGTCGCGGCCGTCGATCGAACTGATGACGGCCGATCACCTCACGCCCGCGCAGAAGCAGGGCTCCGAACTGTTCTTCGGCGACGTCAAGGGGTGGGGCTTTGGGCTCTCTGTGTACACCGGGCGTGACGACCTCTGCAGCGTGCCGGGCCGCTTCGGCTGGTTCGGCGGCTACGGAACCTCGTGGTATTCCGACCCGCGGGAGAGTTTTACCGGGATCCTGTTGACGCAGCGGATGATGGAATCGCCGCAACCGCCGCGGGTGATGACCGATTTCTGGACCTCCGCCTATCAGGCGATCGACGATTGATGGCCGGCGGTCAAATTAGATCCAAAATAATTTCCAATGACATGTCGGCGGCATAAAAGCCCGCTCGTCTTGTTGACGAAGGCCGGCGCGACAGTGGCCGGCCCAAGTAGACCAAAACGGAGAATGGCGATGCGGTTCATGGTGATTGTGAAGGCCAGCAAGGATACGGAAGCCGGCGTCATGCCAAGCACGGAACTGCTGACCGCGATGGGCAAGTTCAACGAGGAGCTGGTCAAGGCCGGCGTGATGGAGGCGGGCGAGGGCCTGCATCCAAGCTCGAAGGGCGCGCGGATCAGGTATGGAAGCGGGCAGGGCAGCGTCAGCCGCGGTCCGTTCGCTCTGTCTGGCGATCTCGTCGCGGGTTTCTGGCTGATCAACACCAAATCGCTGGATGAAGCGATCGAGTGGATGAAACGCGCGCCGTTCCTCGATGGCGACGAGATCGAAATCCGCCAGGTGTTCACGACCGAGGATTTCGGCGAAGCACTCACCCCCGAACTGCGCGAGCAGGAAGAGCGGCTGCGCGCGCAGACCGCGAAGAAATAACTCTCCCCGTCATTCCGGGATGGTCCGAAGGACCAGACCTCAGATGCGCAATTGCGCATCGGGGAATCTCGAGATTCCGGGTTCGATGCTTCGCATCGCCCCGGAATGACATCGAAACAAGGACACCCACCATGCGATTCATGATGCTGATGATCCCCCTGGGCTATGAGACCGCGCCGCCGGACGTCCAGCTCGACCCTGAAAGGGTCAAGGCGATGATGAAGTACAACGAGGCGCTCAAGGAGGCCGGCGTGCTGATCGCGCTCGACGGGCTGCATCCGCCGTCGACGGGCGCGCGGGTCTCCTTCGCCACCGGCAAGCCTGTTGTCACTGACGGCCCCTTCACCGAGGCCAAGGAAGTGCTCGGCGGCTACTGGATGGTCGACGTGAAGTCGCGCGAAGAGGCGATCGCCTGGGCGAAGAAGTGCCCGGCCTCCGAGAACGAGATCATCGAAATCCGCCAGGTGCAGGAGATCGAAGATTTCTCCGAGGAAGTGCAGCAGGCAGCCAAAGGCTTCGACGAGCTCCAGAAGGGAAATGCGCACAAG
Source organism: Bradyrhizobium valentinum (assembly GCF_001440405.1). Classification (GTDB taxonomy): domain Bacteria; phylum Pseudomonadota; class Alphaproteobacteria; order Rhizobiales; family Xanthobacteraceae; genus Bradyrhizobium; species Bradyrhizobium valentinum. The sequence continues at coordinate 15,211 of NZ_LLXX01000064.1, read as the reverse complement.
GCGCGGTGAGTCCGGAGGCGCGCTGCAACAGGGCTCCGCACGCCGTTAAGTCGAGAGTCTATCGCAATCCGTCAACCGCAAAGGGAGGAGAAACTTCATGAGCGCCAACGATACGTTCCTCGCCGTTTTTCTCGGCAGCAAGACCAGTGCGAAAATGGCGGCCTGGAACGCGCTGCCCGAGGCTGAGCGGCGCGCAAAGGAAAGGCAGGGTATCGCGGCGTGGAAGGCTTGGGTCGAAAAGCACCAGGCTGCGATCACCGCCACGGGTGGCCCCCTCGGCAAGACCAAGAAGGTCGATTCAAACGGTATTGCTGACATCGCCAACGAGATGGGCGCCTTCACGGTGGTGCGCGCCGGCTCGCATGAGGCCGCCGCGAAACTGTTCGAGAACCACCCGCACTTTACGATCTTTCCCGGCGAGCGCGTGGAGATCATGCCGGTCCTCCCGATCCCGGGCGGCTAAAATCGACAGGGATTTGCGCCGGCCCGGACGCCGTTAATCTTGATGAACGCCAGTTAACGGCCTCAAAATAAGTGACCTTTTCACCCAGCTCATGTAAAAGCCTTTCACATGAGCTGGCGAAAGGACCAAGGCCGCAGCGAGCGCGGCTACCACCACGGCAATCTGAAAGAGGCGCTGCTGCAAGCGGCGCTTGGCCTGATCGCCGAAAAAGGCGCGGCCGGTTTCACCTTTGCCGACGCCGCGCGGATGGCCGGCGTCAGCCCCGCTGCGCCCTACCGGCATTTCCGCGACCGCGACGAACTGCTGTCCTCGATCGCCCAACGCGGCTTCGAGCAGTTCGAAGCGCTGCTGACGCAGGCCTGGGATGACGGCCGCCCGGATACGGTTACGGCGTTCGAACGGGTCGGCAAGGCCTATCTCGCCTTCGCGCGCAACGAGCCCGCGTTCTATTCGGCGATGTTCGAGTCTGGGCTTCCCGTCGATGCAAATCCCACATTGATGGCCGCCAGCGAGCGCGCTTTCGCGATCATTCGCGCTGCTGCCGAGCGACTTGCTGCGCTGGCACCGCCCGGCATGCCGCGGCCGCCGGCGATGATGATGGCGCTGCATATCTGGTCGATGTCGCACGGGGTCGCGTCGCTGTTCGGCCGCGGCGACGCCGCGCGGCGAAAATTGCCGATGTCGCCGGAGGAACTGCTGGAAGCCGAAGTGCTGATTTACCTGCGCGGCCTCGGCTTCCCGACCGACCGCCGGTCACCGGACCAGAAGCCGTCAGGACCGCCGCCGGTGCCGCCTGCCGGCGGAGGATCTTCAGGCCCTTGGGGAACCCCCAAATAAAATTTTCGACGGTGCGGCTAGCCGCCCGCTTGACAAAAATCCTGGATGGTTTAGGTATGTAAATGTTATTTACATTCACAACGGCGTGATCGTCGTCATGGAGAGGGAAATGGCCTACACCGCAGATGTCAATCGATGGCGCGGCCCGAGGGAAGAGAACTATCGCCCGCATATGCTTGAGAGCCCCTGGCACCCCGGCTGGATCGTGGTGACCATCCTCGGCTTCATCATTTGGTGGCCGATCGGCCTTGCCCTCCTCTTTTTCACACTAGGGAGCAGAAAAATGGGTTGCTGGAGCAACGGAGACCGCTGGCAGAACAAGATGGAGCGGATGCAGTACAAGATGGACCGGATGCGCAACCGCATGGAAGGCCGCGGCTTCGGCGGCTTCGGCTTCGGCCCGCCCTCGAGCGGCAACCGCGCCTTCGACGAGTACCGCATGGAAACCCTGCGGCGGCTCGAGGAAGAGCAGGTCGAGTTCAAGAATTTCCTCGACCGCCTGCGTCACGCCAAGGACAAGGAAGAGTTCGACCAGTTCATGGCGCAGCACAAGCAGCGTCCGACCCCGCCGACCGACCAGCCGCAGCAGGGCTGATCTGAAGCAGGCTACACGCGAGAGAGTTTCAGCCTCAGGCGTGATGCCCCCATGATGCCTGATGGCGATACAGCCGCCCATCTGCGAAAGCAGGTGGGCGGTTTGCTTTGTACGGGGCGCCCGATACCGGAACCATCCTGGGCTCGCGCCATAAGCATCGACCATCGCCCTTGTGAAGCCAGCCGGGATCGGCGCAGGCGTACGAGCCAGCGTCAGTTGGGGGGTATCGTGGTATGGGGAATTTTCCTTACTGCAACCCGGCATCCTGACTCCGTTCTCTGCCCGCCCCCCTCGGTGACGACAGAACAGAATTTTCCGCAGGACCGGTAACCTTTGCCGCGGCCAACTCGAACTTGCAGTCATGAACCCTGCGCAGTTCATGCCACTGCCGGCGCGGGCGCGTAACGTTTGCGGCCTCCGAAACGAACTTCATTGAGATCAACAGGGAGAATATCATGCTAACCCGCCGTTCCATTCTGGGCGCCACGCTCGTGGTCGGAATTCTCGCCGCTTCGCCGGCAGTGGCGGAAAACGCCCCTGCGTTCGATGCCAAGGCGTTCGCCGCAGCCCAGAGGGCCGGCAAGCCAATTCTGATTGCGGTCCACGCCCCGTGGTGTCCGACCTGCAAAGCGCAGGCGCCGATCCTGAGCGATCTAAGGGCCGATCCCAAGTTTAAGGATCTCGTTTATTTCGTAATCGATTTCGACAGCCAGAAAGATCTGCTCAAGCGCTTCGGCGTCCGCTCGCAATCGACCCTGATTGCTTTCAAGGGCGAAAAGGAAGAGGCGCGCTCGGTCGGCGATACCAAGCGGGACTCGATCTTTGCGATGGCCGGGAAAGCGATCTGACCTTTTCGAAGGGGACCCGCGATGATCGGCAGTATGTTGTTGGCATTCCTCGCAGGAATCCTTTCGATCCTTTCGCCTTGCGTGCTCCCTCTGCTTCCGATCGTCCTGGGCAGCGCGGCCTCGAATCATCGTCAGGGACCTTTGGCACTGGCTGCCGGGCTGTCCCTTTCGTTTGTCGGCATTGGATTATTTGCGGCGACGGTCGGCCACTCGATAGGATTGGATGCGGACCGACTTCGCTACCTTGCGGCGACGCTGATGATGCTCGTCGGTGTCGTGCTTGTTGTGCCGCGGTTACAGGCGCAAATCGCGGTGGCGGCGGGCCCGATCGGAAACTGGGCCGACAGCAGATTGGCGACGAGCCGCACCAACGGCATTGCCGGACAGTTTTGGATCGGCGCGCTCCTCGGAGCCGTATGGAGCCCATGCGTCGGGCCGACACTTGGAACCGCGTCTTTGCTTGCCGCCCAAGGCAAGGATCTTGGTCAGGTAGCGCTGACAATGCTTGCATTCGGTGTCGGCGCGGCGCTCCCGTTGGTGGGATTAGGATGGCTTTCCCGGGAAACGATGGCGCGCTGGCGGGGCCGATTGTTGGCCGCGGGCGGCGGAATGAAATCCATGCTCGGCCTTTTGCTCCTTGTCATCGGCATCCTCATCATTTCCGGAGCCGACAAAGCGCTTGAAACCTTCCTGGTCGACGTTTCGCCGGAATGGCTGACTAATCTGACCACGCGCTTCTAGAGCTCATCGCCTTTAGAGGCTCATACTTGCAGGGCCCGTCGGACGAATACCAGTTGCTTGCTTGAGGAGTTTGAAATCCAGCTAGGGAGAAGTTCCGATGAAGTTCATGTTGGTTTTCTTGGCACTGATCATCGCGGCTCCGGCTTGCGCGGACAACGGCATCATCACGAAGCCCAGCAATTTTTCGGTGAAGGATACGATTTCGCGCTTTGAGGCGGCCGTGAAATCAAGGGAAGGCGCCGGCTTGATGGTGTTCACCGAAATCGACCACGCCGCCGCGGGAAAGAAATTCGGCATCGATATGCGGCCTCGTACGGTGGTCATATTTGGAAATCCCAAACTCGGCACGCCCGTAATGGCAAAGACGCCATTGCTGGCGATCGACAATCCTCCAAAGGCACTGATTTGGGAGGATGATCAGGGCAAGGTATGGCTGTCCTATAATTCAGCCGACTATTTGTATAAGACAATTTACCCACGGCATGGACTGGAAGCGCCGCCCAATTATTCGGCGTTTGCAAAGACGTTGAGCGACATAACCGACGAGGCAACAAAGTAGAGGCGCTCGGCGTATCCGAAAAGCTCGACCAACTGAATTCCTCAGCCCATGAGGCGTCCAGGACGAATTCGCCATCGCTCATCCCGGTTCGATCTGCTGGCGCCGCTCCACTGCCGGCTTATATTGCGCGCGAGCGCCAATCCGGAGCGACTGTCATGATCCAGGACGGAATGTTATCTGCCGATCAATTGTGGCGATTGGTCCAGCGTGAAGCGGAAAATGTCCTAGCCGGCGATCCCGCATTCGGCGCCTCGTTATCATCAGCCATTCTTGCCCACTCCGACCTTGGTAGTGCGTTGGCCCATCAAATCGGTGAACGGTTGGGGAAGAGCGCGGCGGATCGCCAGCGGTTCGCACGCGTTGCCGGCGAAGCGTTCGTTGCTTCGCCCGATCTGGTCGAGGCGGCGAGCCGCGATCTGCAGAGCATCGCCGTTCACGATCCCGCGACGACGACGCTGCTGCCGCCGCTGTTGAACTTCAAGGGATACATCGCGCTGCAGGCCTGGCGCCTCTCCAACTGGCTCTGGCGTCAGCGTCGCAACGATCTCGCGTTGCTGTTGCAAAGCCTGTCGTCCGATCAGCTTCAGGTCAGCATTCATCCCTCGGCATCGATCGGAACGTCGGTGTTTCTAGATCATGCCACCGGCATCATCATCGGCGCCTTTGCCGTGATCGGCGACGAGGTGACGATTTTGCAGAACGTCACCATCGGCCGGAAGCATTCGGAACCGGACCTCGCGCCAAAAATCGGCAGGGGCGTTTTCCTCAGCGCCGGATCGACCATCATTGGCAATGTCAGCGTCGGCGACTTTGCCAAGATCGGCGCAGGTGCAGTCGTCGAGCATGATGTGCCCGCAGGCTGCACGGCCGTCGGTGTGCCCGCGCGGTTGACCAATTGCCCGGAGACAGACGTTACGGCCTGATCGGAGACATCGCGGCAGCCAGCGAAAATCCGGCCTTCGTGGGGACGTTGGCACGGCCGCAAGATGTTGTGCGTGCCTGTAGGGCAAATCACCCAGAAGCCGGTCCAGCCCTCTTTGCAAAAATATTCCGCTTAACTTGGCACGCAAATCACCGGCATAACTCCTCCCGTCTCACGGCAGATGAGGGGCGCTCGCGATCGTCACGAACGTGCGGTGAGATGCGATGGACGTTGAATGCGCGCTAGACGTACGCGCAGGAAACGTACGGTGAAGTCGTGTGGTCCGGACGCCGCGGTGCTGGCGTTAAGTTGCGCGGAGGTTTCTGCGTGACGACGGTGGCAAGAAAGCCGTTCACCGGGGAGAGCACGAAGTAAGCCGTAAAGCCATTGCGCAGGGAAGGCCGGAATGCTCCCGCTGCCCTGTATGCTCGTGTGCAGTTTTGTTTGCGCAAATCGCACGCGAGACCGCGGGTGCAGCAAGCACCCGGTCTTCCCTGCGCCCTCTGATTGGAGAGGGCGGCAAGTTTCCAGGCAAACCTCGGGCGAATTGCGCCGCGAGATCGCTCAGTTATGCGTAGGATGGGTGGAGCGAAGCGATACCCATCAATGCCTGTGCACATTGCGATGGGTATCGCTGCGCTCCACCCATCCTACGAGACTGCATGAAGGGCGAAGCAGCCGGCCATGACGACCTACCCGGGCATGGAACCCGGACCCGAGCCCCCGTAACCGCCCGGCCTGCCTCGATTTACGGCAGCCACATTTCCCTTTAGTAACCTAGTGTTAACCAAGCTTAGCGTCTGGTTAGGGACGGAATGACGCGCTGACAGCCCTCGTTTTGACATGTTGGCAGGGGAAGCAATGCCCGGCTTTCGGCGGGCCCCCCACGCGACAAAAGAGAGGCTTTCGCGCTGGCGCAAATCGCCGCGCCCGACGCGCGGCTGTGGACCGGCAGCCATTTGCTCCCGGAGGAAAATAGGGACACTTGCGTTGAGAGGATACCGCTCATGAATCCGGCCGACGTGACTCCGGCAGCCCTGCCGTTGGTCTCCGCCGACGTGTCGCTGATAGCGCTGTTCCTGCAGGCCCATTGGGTCGTCAAAACAGTCATGCTCGGCTTGCTGGCTTGCTCGGTCTGGGTCTGGGCGATCGCGATCGACAAGATTTTCCTCTATTCGCGCACCAAGCGGGCCATGGACCGCTTCGAGCAGGCGTTCTGGTCCGGTCAGTCGATCGAGGAACTCTATCGCGCGCTGTCGGCGAAGCCGACGCAATCGATGGCGGCGTGTTTCGTCGCGGCCATGCGCGAGTGGAAGCGCTCGTTCGAGAGCCAGTCGCGCTCCTTTGCCGGCCTGCAGATGCGAATTGAGAAGGTGATGAACGTCTCCATCGCCCGCGAGGTCGAGCGGCTGGAGCGGCGGCTCCTGGTGCTGGCGACCGTCGGCTCGGCCGGGCCGTTCGTGGGCCTGTTCGGAACCGTCTGGGGCATCATGTCGAGCTTCCAGTCGATTGCGGCCTCGAAAAATACTTCGCTCGCGGTGGTGGCGCCCGGCATTGCGGAAGCGCTGTTTGCCACGGCGATTGGCCTCATCGCCGCCATTCCGGCGACCATTTTCTACAATAAGTTCACGTCCGAGGTGAACAGGCAGGCGCAGCGGCTGGAAGGCTTCGCCGACGAGTTTTCAGCCATCCTGTCCCGCCAGATCGACGAGCGGGCGTGAGAACGGCAAATGACGAGCGCATCGTGAGATCAAGATCATGGCGATGAACATGGCAGGTTCGGCAGGCGGTGGCGGTGGACGCCGCGGCCGGCGTCGCGCCGCCGTGATGGCGGAGATCAACGTCACGCCGATGGTCGACGTGATGCTGGTGCTGCTCATCATCTTCATGGTGGCGGCGCCCTTGATGACGTCGACGATCGATATCGATCTGCCCGTCGCCGGCGGCGGCAAGCAGATCGCGGCCAATGCGCCGCCGCTGACACTCTCCGTCAAGCGCACCGGCGGTGCCTGCAATTCGAACGTCGAACTCTATCTCGGGGATACGCTGATTTCGGCTAACGACCTGCTGCCCAAGATCAAGGCGATCCGGGAGACCCGGTCGGAGGCCGAGAGCGTGGTATACCTGCGCGGCGACAAGGACGTCTGTTACACGGATATGATGAAGCTTTTGGGGTATATTCGGACGGCGGGGTTCAAGGCGAATATCGTCATCGTGCCGGAGCAGGGGTCTTGAGTCATGCGGTGCGCGACGGCTGAACGCGGAGCGGGAAAGCTCAAGTGAAGATCAAGGACGTCGACAAGACACTGGTTGCGTCGGTCGCCCTGCACGTCCTCGTGCTGGGGTGGGCGATGGTGTCTGTCTCGACCAAGGCCCTCGAAATGCCGCCGGAAGATTCGGTGGCGGTCGATGTGATTTCTCCCGATCAGCTTGCCAAGGTCATGGCCGGCATGAAGACCGGCAAGAAGGAAAACCCGAAGCCACTGGTCGAGAAGGTCGCCGAAGCCAAGCCGGTCGATGACGCCGTCGGCAAGATCACCGAGAAAGCGCCTGTTGTAACCGAGACCGCGCCGCCGCCGCAACCGAAGGCCGAGGAGAAGCCGGTCGAGAAGAAGCCCGACCCGCCGAAGGTCGTCGAGAAGCCGAAGGAAGAGCCGAAGCAGGTCGAGAAAAAACCTGATCCGCCGAAGGTCGACCCGATCGGCGAAACGCTCAAGAAGGAAGAGAAGAAGCCGCCGCCGAAGCCGGTGCAGGCCGCCAAGCCGCCCGAGCCGCAGAAGCAGAGGATCGTGGAACGGCACTTCGATCAGCACCAGATCGCGGCCTTGCTCGACAAGCGTGATCCGTCGCGTCAGGCCGCGACCGGCGACACGCTGAATTCCAATGCCGCGCTCGGCCTTTCGAAGGGCGCGGCGGCGGACAATTCCGCAACCTGGGGCTCGATGTTCAAACAGCAGGTCGCGCGCTGCTGGAAAAAGCCCTATGGCGCCCTCGAGTCGCAGAAGCCCGAGGCCATCTTCGCTATTCGCCTGAAGCGCGATGGCAGCCTCGAAGGCACGCCGGTTCCGATAGGAACGCCGGCGACGCCGTATCTGCGCGTCTATCAGGAGAGCGCGTTGCGTGCGATCATCGAATGCCAGCCTTACAAACTGCCGGCGGCGCTCTTCGATGAATGGAAAAATTTTGAGCCGGTGTTCCAGGAGCGAGCGACCTGAGGGCGCTCCGATCATGAGTTTGAATCGATGACTGACAAAGATGAATTGCCTGACATGCCGTTCCGCCTGAGCCGCCGGCAGGTTATTGCCGGAATGGCCTCGACCGGCCTCTTGATGGGCGGTCACGTCGGCGGTGCGTCCGCCCAAGCGCCCAAGCGCATCATCGTTCCCGAGGGCGAGTTCACACCGCTGCCGATCGCGATCCCGAATTTCGTGGCCGGCACCCCGGGTGACGCCGAGGTCGGCGTCGGCGTGTCGCAGGTCATCACCAACAATCTCAAGCGCAGCGGGCTGTTCGCGCCGATCGATCAGGCCGCGTTCATCGAGCGAATTTCCAATATCGACACGGCGCCGCAATTCCAGAGCTGGAAGCAGATCAACGCGCAGGCGCTGGTGACCGGCCGCATGACGCGGCAGGGCGATGGCCGCCTCAAGGCCGAATTCCGCCTCTGGGACGTCAACACCGCCCAGCAGCTCACCGGCCAGCAATACTTCACCTCGCCGGAATACTGGCGGCGGATCGCCCACATCATCTCCGACCAGATCTACGAGCGCCTGACCGGCGAGAAGGGCTATTTCGACAGCCGCGTCGTGTTTGTTCACGAAACGGGATCGAAGGAGCGGCGGGTCAAGCAGCTCGCGCTGATGGATCAGGACGGCGCCAATGTCCGGTATTTGACCAAGGGCTCCGATCTGGTGCTGACGCCGCGTTTCTCGCCGTCGACCCAGGAAATCACCTATATGGAGTTCGGCCAGGGCGACCCGCGCGTCTATCTGTTCAACATCGAGACCGGGCAGCGCGAGATCGTCGGCAATTTTCCCGGCATGTCGTTCTCGCCGCGGTTCTCGCCGGACGGCCAGCGCATCATCATGAGCCTGCAGCAGGGCGGCAACTCCAACCTGTTCGTGATGGACCTGCGCTCGAAATCGATGACGCGGCTGACCGATACGCCGGCGATCGACACCTCGCCGTCTTATTCGCCCGACGGCGCCCGCGTGTGTTTCGAATCCGACCGCGGCGGCAAGCCGCAGATCTACACAATGGCGGCCACCGGCGGAGGGGCGCAGCGCATCTCGTTCGGCGAGGGCAGCTACTCGACGCCGGTCTGGTCGCCGCGCGGCGACTACATCGCCTTCACCAAGCAGGGCGGCGGCGCCTTCGCCATCGGCATCATGAAGACCGACGGCTCGGGCGAACGGATCCTCACCTCCGGCTTCCATAATGAAGGGCCGACCTTTGCGCCGAACGGCCGGGTCGTCATGTTCTTCCGCGATCCCGGCGGCAGCGGCGGCCCGTCCCTCTACACGGTCGACATCTCTGGTCGTAACGAGTTGCGGGTACCAACGCCCGGTTTTGCGTCCGATCCGGCATGGTCGCCGTTATTGTCGTGATGGAACCCGGCCGCACGAGGCGCAATCGTTAATCGGCAAACATTGCCTAGCCTGCTGATTTTTCAGGCAAATTTTTGCTTCGAGAAGCAAAATCAACCTATCGGTAACGACGTTCCCTCAGAAAGACTTCATCTGAGAAGGGTAGAACTACGCACCCTAACAGGACGCGCGTTCCCGATATGCAGCTCGCAAGCCAGAGCGGAGAGGCTGATCAGCGACAGATCTCGCCAAAGATTTCGGCGGCGCTGATCGATTCGCTGTTCGACACTCAAGGTCCGGTGCATGTCGGTATCTTCTTCCTGGCGGTCGCGGCGAGCCTGACCGCGCTGAGGACCGACGAAAATCTGATCTGGGCGTGTGTCGGACTGCTCCTGATGGCCGGAGCGATCCGGGCTTTCGATTTGCAGCGGTACCAAGCGCGCAAAGCGAGCCTCACGGCCGAAGAAGCTGAGCGGTGGAAAAAGCGATATCAGATCGGGGCGATGATCCAAGCCGCTGCAATCGGCATATGGGGCGCCGTCACCATGCTGAGCAGCGACGATGCCGTCGCCCACATGATTTGTTTGTCCGTCATTACCGGGGTCGTGTCGGGAGGTGCAGGCAGGGCCTATGGACGCCAATGGATATTCCAGTTGCAGGCTGCAATTGCCTTCGGTCCGACCGTGATCGCGCTGGCGCTGCGTGGCACGCCCTATTACCTCGCTATGTCAATTATCACCGCCGCATTCCTTGTCGTTGTCATGCAGATGTCGGCCAATTTGCACCGCATATTCTTGCGGGCGCTTCTGGCGCGCGAGCGCGAGGCGGCGCTCGCCGGACAGTTCGATACTGCTTTGAACAACATGCCCCACGGTCTGTGCATGTTCCGCGGCGACGGAGAACTTGCGGTGATGAATCACCGCTTCTGCGAAATGATGGATCTGTCTGAAGATCTCGTGCAGCGCGGCGCGAACGCGGCAGACATTATCGCCGGCTGCGTGAGTGCCGGATCGATCTCGGCGGCGAGTGGACAAATGATCCTCGCCGAAATTGAGAATTCGCAGGCCAGGGACATTGTCACCGCCGACCCCGACCTTACCAGAAACCGTTCGCTATCCTGGACCTTCCAGCCGATGGCTGGCGGCGGCGCAGTCGTGCTCCTCGAAGACATTACCGAGCGGCGCACCTCCGAAGCCAAGATCAGTCATCTGGCGCGGTACGACGAACTGACCGACCTCCCCAACCGGGTCAATTTCCGCGACGAGATTGGACATCTTCTGTCGGCCCAGCAGGGCGCCGAACAGCTATCGGCATTGCTGTTCATCGACCTCGACCAGTTCAAGCAGGTCAACGACACGCTCGGTCATCCCTGCGGTGACCAGTTGCTGTGCGCCGTGGCTGGTCGCCTGCGTGAAATGCTGCGGCCCGAGGATTTCGTAGCTCGCTTCGGCGGTGACGAGTTCGTGGTGTTCCAGCAGAACATCCATTCCCCCGACGACGCCGCCGGCCTCGCCCGGCGCATCGTCGATCGCCTGAGCGAGCGCTACAAGATCGACAATCATCTGGTCGAGATCGGCGCCAGCGTCGGCATCGCCATGACCTCGCACGGCGTCAGCGCCGACACGCTGCTCAAGAACGCCGACATGGCGCTGTATCGCGCCAAGGCCGACGGCCGCGGCACCTTCTGCTTCTTCCGGGAAGAGATGGCGCAGGTCGTCGAATCCCGCCGTATCCTCGAGCTGGACCTGCGCAAGGCGCTGGCCAACGAGGAGTTCGAGCTGTTCTTCCAGCCGCTGGTCAATCTCAAGTCGGGACGGATATCGACCTGCGAGGCGCTGTTGCGCTGGAATCATCCGGTTCGCGGGACGGTGTCGCCGACCGATATCATTCCGATTGCCGAGGACATGGGCCTGATCGTCGATCTCGGCCGCTGGATCTTGCGCAAGGCCTGCATGGAATGCATGAAATGGCCCGAAGGCGTCAGCGTTGCCGTCAACTTCTCGCCGCAGCAGTTCCATCAGCGCGACGTGCTGAGCGAAGTTCGCTACGCGCTCGAGGTCTCCGGTCTGCCGGCGAACCGGCTCGAAATCGAGATCACCGAATCCTCGCTGTTGCGTAACACGCAGTTGACGCACGACGTGTTGTCGCAATTGCATTCGCTCGGCGTGCGGATCTCGCTCGACGATTTCGGCACCGGCTATTCGAGCCTCAGCTACCTGCACAACTTCCCATTGCAGAAGGTGAAGATCGACCGCTCCTTCCTGGAAGGGATCGACAGCGATCGTCCGCTGACGCTTCTGCGCGGGGTGGCGCGGCTGTCGGCCGACCTCGGAATGTCCGTCGCGGTGGAGGGCATCGAGACCAACGAGCAGCTTGAATTGATCAGCGCCGACGGTGCGGTAACCGAGGCGCAGGGCTATCTGTTCAGCCCGCCCGTGCCCGCGGTGCGGGTTCGCCAGTTGCTCAATGCGTCGCACGGCCGCCGCCCGCCGGACGACCAGATCGTCGCGGTTTCTTCGCGATCGATCGCCTGACTTCAAGCTAATCAATCCCGCTTTGTTCGTGCCCTCGACACGGCTCCTCCGGGTTTTTGCGGGCCCGCAGGGGTAACCTTAACTTGGCTAAGCCTTTGCAATTTTGTTAAGGAGTCGTTAATCTTTTCTTTCACTCGTGGAAGTTGTTGAAGGCTAGGAGCATCAGATGAAGGCCGGAGCCGAACCGCGCAAGCCGCTCTTTGTGCGGGGGGCAGGACTATTTGATCGCGTCGACTACCGAGTCATCGAAACTCCCGAGGAAAGGGACGCACTTTATTTGATGCGTTACAGGGCCTATCTGCATGGCGGATTGATCCTGCCGTCAGAGTCTCAGCGCGTCAGCGATCGTTATGACGATGCGCCCAACGCCTGGACATTCGGAATCTATGTTGACGGCGAACTCTGCAGTTCGCTCCGCGTCCACGTCCTGACGCAGGAATCGAGGACGTCCTATGCAACCGAATTGTTCGGCGATGTTCTTCATCCTCGCCTCGACCGAGGCGAAGTCATCATCGATCCGGCTCGATTTGTTGCAGATCCCGAAAAAGCCCAGCGGTTTCCTGAACTCCCCTATCTGACGGTGCGGCTGGCCTATCTGGCATGTGAGTATTTCAACGCCGATACCGGGCTCGCGCAAGTTCGTGGCGAGCATCAGGCGTTTTATCGCCGGGTCTTTCTGCAGGAGACCATTGCCGAACCGCGTTCGTTTCCGAACGTATTAAAAAAAGTGGCATTGATGGCCTGCGATTTTCCAGCCGTGCGGGAACGGGTCTTGACCCGTTTTCCCATTATGCGCTCGAGCGCTTTTGAGCGACGGATGCTGTTCGAGCGCCCGGCTAAGCGCCCATTCTTTCCGAGCGCGGTCGTTAGATCCTTCGAACGGCCCTCGATTGTGCCGAACGTCTGAACCCGCGCGCCACGTGGATTTTGGTTGAAACCCATACTCACTGCGGGGTTTTTGGCCGATTGGTGCTTGCCTTCACCGTCGCGCCACATTTACAAACCATTAACTATCGCAGTCGCTTTTCACGGTTTGTCGGCATTTGATCGGCTCTGGCAAGGTTCCATCAAGGTTGACGGAACGTTCGCTTAACCATCGACCTGTAGACCGGATAACAGTCGAAAAACGTGAGCGTGGAGGCTCCGGAATGAAATATCAAATGCGTATCCTCCAGGGATGGAAGCTGGCGGCTGTGGTCGCTGTGGCGCTGTCGATGGGCGCCTGCGCCAAGAACAACGTCGGCGCCGACGGCGCGATGGCGAGCGCGGCAACCCCGGGGAGCCAGCAGGATTTCGTGGTCAATGTCGGCGACCGCGTGTTCTTCGAGAGCGACCAGACCGATCTGAGCCCGCAGGCGATCGCGACCCTCGAGAAGCAGGCGCAGTGGCTGCAGACCTACAACCGCTATTCCTTCACCATCGAAGGCCACGCTGACGAGCGCGGCACCCGCGAATACAACATCGCGCTCGGTGCGCGCCGCGCCCAGTCGGTACGGAGCTATCTCGCCTCGCGCGGTATCGACCCGAACCGCATGCGCACGATCTCCTACGGCAAGGAGCGTCCGGTTGCGGTCTGTAACGACATCTCCTGCTGGTCGCAGAATCGCCGCGCCGTCACGGTGCTGAACGCCGGCGCCTGAGGCGGATCGCCATTCCTGAATTTTCGAAACCGGCGCCTTCGGGCGCCGGTTTTATTTTGGGCTCGTGATGAAGCGGCGGATCGCTGCCAGCGTGTGCTCGGGCGCGTCTTGTATGCAGGCGTGCCGGCAGTCGGCAAACCGCTCGAACCGGACGAGATGCGGCGGCAGGGCCGCGGCGATGTCTGCCTGGCTCTCGATCGGGTGAATGGGGTCGTCTTCGCCGCCGAGCACCAGCGTCGGGCACTGGATGCGATCCAAGTCGGGAAAGAAGTTGTAGCTATGGCTCTCGCCGCCGGGCCGCGCGAACCATTGCAGCACCTCCGGCCGGTTGACCGCACGGCGCGCCATGTCCGGGTCGCGCGGGACGCGCGTGTAATGCGGCATGGCCAGCCGCGCCCAGGCACCAACCGAGGCCTGGTCGGGATGTCCCCGCTGCTCCAGAAGGCGCCGCCGCGCCAGCGCGCCGACCTCCGGTCCGCCAAAGCGTTCGAACAACTCGACCCGCCGCTCCAGATACTCGTCGCCGGCGGCTGCAGTGCTGATCAGGATCAGCCGGGAAGGGTGCGCCGGATGGCGCGTGGCATAGGCCAATGCGACCATGCCGCCGAACGAGGCGCCGAGCACGATCGGACCGACGATGCCAAGCGCGTCGCAGAACGCGTGCACGTCATCGCCCCATTGCGCCAGATTCCAGCCCTCGCGCGGGCCGTCCTCGCTGCGGCCGTTGCCTCGATGGTCGAGATAGACGACCTGGGCAATATCGGCCAATGCCGAATAGGCCGGCCGGTAGATCGAATGGTCGAAGCCAGGACCGCCATGGAGCATCAGCAGGACCGGCTTTTCCCGCATCACCGGGCCGTCGGGGACGAGCTTTGCGCCCTCGACATCGAAGAACAGCCGCACCCCGTTCACAGACACGTGCATGCGCTGAACTCCCTCGATTTGTGAACGGCCCGCCGGTTCGGGTGGCTTGTTTTGCAGCGGATACTAAACCATACCGGAGTTCAGCGAACCGATTCGGAAATGCCAGTCACAATTCTGGCGTACTCCCTATCTCAATAGTGTTCTGCTTTCGTTTGACACGTGATTTCGTCGTCAGGGCAAAATGTCATCCAGATTCCTCAATGCTACCGGTGCCGCGGCGATCGCCACGATGCTGGGCTTGTCTGTGCAGACTTCGTCCGCACAGATCACGTTTCCGTGGGAGCGTTCTCCACAAGGCCCCCCGCAGGTCCAGGCGCAGTCCGATGACGCCGATCTGGAGATGCGGATCCAGCGGCTGGAAAACCAGCTCCGGCAACTGACCGGCCAGAACGAGGAACTGCAATACCGTAACCGCCAGCTTGAGGACCGGCTGCGTCAGCTTGGCGCTGCACCGCCCGCGCCGGGTGGCCAGCCCGTGGGTGCGCAGCAGCCCAACGTAGCCGCGGCGCCGCCTCCAGTTCAGCCCGGCCCGCCGCAGGGGCCGCAGGGCTATCCGCAACAA
>NZ_LLXX01000063.1 GCF_001440405.1 Bradyrhizobium valentinum | reverse complement strand
GCGTGATGACGCCTTCCTTGAGATTATCGAGCTTATGTGCCGGACATCGTTATGTGCCGAATGCCGTCACAACCCGCATTTTTAAGCGCTATTTCCGCGCCGGCGGCAACATAACGGAGCGCTCGTGGCATGGTGATCTCCTTCTTTCCTTAGGAGATTGTCATGCTCGAGAAGTACTACATCCGACCCGCCACCGTCGATCGTATTCACGAGTCCTGGATCGCTCCCGAAGTCGAGCAGTACGTCAGCTGGATGGCGGAGCAGCGCTATACGGATAGCAGCGTGTCTCGCCGGATTCCCATCGTGGTGAGCTTTGGCGAGTTCGCAAAAGCTCACGGCGCCAGCGAGGTTAAGAACCTACCTGATCACGTCGAGCCGTTCGTGCAAGCGTGGATTGGTGAGCGTGCTAGACGACGCTCAGCCCGGCGACGCAAGCAGATCGGCGATGAAGTACGCAATCCCATCCGCCAGATGCTAAGGCTGGCGGTCCCCGGCTACATTGGCCGGGGGTCGTCTCCATAAGCCGGACAACCCGTTCGAACGCCAAGCACCGGGGTTGTTGAGGTACCTGATCGAAGAGAAAGGACTTCGTCAGCGATCGATATACCAATACCAAATTTTTTTGCGTCAGTTCGCGGCCTACCTTGAACGCATCCGCGTCGACAACCTCGCAAAGTTATCGCCAACCGTGCTCAGCGGGTTCATTGCCGAGTACGCTCCGCCCCGAGTGTCCTGGTCAACGGTGCGCAATGCATGCGGAGTCCTGCGGGTCTTTCTGCGTTATCTCAATCGTGAAGGGGTTATGGCCAAGGATCTCAGTTCGCTCGTCGAGTTTCCGCAGTCGTACCGGCACGCTGGCGTGCCACGATCGATCAGTTGGGAGCAGGTCGAGCAAGTGCTGGCGGGTATCGACAGACGGTCCGCCTCTGGCAAGCGCGATTATGCGATGATGCTGTTGCTTGCGACCTATGGGCTGCGGGCAGCGGAGGTCGCCTCGCTCACGCTCGATGACATCGACTGGCGCAACGAACGGCTTAAGATCAGGGAACGCAAAGCAGGCAATACCACCACTTATCCGCTCTCGGCGGCGGTGGGAGCAGCGATCGTCGAATACCTCAAAAACGGGCGACCAGCCACGACATGCCGCGAGGTGTTTATGCGCTGCTGTGCTCCGCACGCCCCGATTGGCTCCGCCGCGGTTGTCTGTCGCGCCGCCCATTTCATCCGCAAAGCCGGCATTCGCGTGCCACGCGCCGGTTCGCATGTCCTACGGCACAGTTGTGTGCAGCGCCTGCTAAACGCCAATTTCTCCCTGAAGCATATCGGCGACTACGTCGGCCACCGCAGCGCCTCCTCCACCCAGATCTACGGGAAGATCGCCGTCGAACAGCTGCGTGAGGTTGCATTCGGCAATGGGGAGGACGTGCTGTGAGCTCCGATGCACGTTTCCAGAGTTTTCTCGGCCGCGAGATCGAGCAATTCCTCGCTCACAAGCGCTCTTTGCGACGGCGCTATCTTGTCGAAGAGAAGACGCTCGCGCTGTTCGATGCCTACTTGTCGAAGAACAAAATTGGTAGCCTTAGTGAGGTAACCCCGGAACTGGTGGATGAGTTTCTTCTCTCGCGTCCGCGATCGCGGCCAAGAAGCTATAATCACCTGCGCTCTACGGTGGGACGACTGCTTTCGTATCTCGTCGATCACGGGAAGCTCGCCCAGACACCGCTGAGATCACCGCCGCGTCGCGGAAGGTATCAGCGCACACCATTTATCTTCGACACAGACACAGCCACTCGGTTGCTTGCCCTTGCCAAGGCGCTCCCGAACCATGGTGGTACGATCGAGCGTGGCAACACGTATTTCGCATTGTTCGCCGTGTTGTATGGGCTGGGATTGCGCGTCGGGGAGGCCTGCCGGCTGCGCCTCAAAGATGTCGATCTGGAGCGGCGATTGCTCATTATCCGGGAGACTAAATTCTACAAGAGCCGCCTCGTCCCATTTGGACCAAAGCTCGGAACGCTCTTGGCGCAGCATCTCCGTCAACGCCAGACTGCGGCGCGCGCCGCCACTGCTGCAGACGACGCGCCGCTGTTCTGCTTGCGCGGGGGGAGGCCAATCAACCCTGGCACAATCAGCCAGACCTTTCACGCTATGGTCCTGAGCTTAAATCTGCAGATCCCGCCAGGCATTTCGCCGCCGCGCCTGCACGATCTGCGACACTCGTTCGCCGTTGGTACACTCACGCGCTGGTACAGGCTCGGCCTCGATCCTCAGACGAAGCTTCTTGCACTCTCAACTTTCATGGGGCACGGCGACATCAATTCCACTGCGGTGTATCTGACGCCGACCCCGGAGCTTCTCGAACACGCCAACCGCCGCTTCCGTGCCTTTGCTGCGACAACGCTCGGGGAGGATCAATCATGACCCCCTCCCTCGGTACACTGGTTCAGTCATTTTTCACCGATCATCTCCCGGTACAGAAGGGCCTGCGGCTCGGTTCGATCCGCAGTTATCGTGACACGATTCGCCTGTTCCTGTGCTTCGTGTCCGAGCAGCGTGGTCGCCGGATTGCTACACTGGCCCTTGATGACCTGACGTTCGAACGAAGTCTGGCGTTCCTGAGGCACCTGGAGCAAGAGCGCGGTAACTCGGTGCGTACTCGCAATCAACGGCGGGCAGCACTGAACACCTTCTTTGCCTACCTCGCGGTGCGTGCACCCGAGATGCTGGCGGTCTGTCAGCAGGTCGCGGCGATCCTCGTCAAGCGCACATCATTGCCCGATACACATTTCCTCGAGCGGGAGGAGGTAACGGCATTGTTTCGTTCGCTGCCTCGACAAGGTCATCTCTCGCTGCGCGACCACACACTGTTGCTCTTCCTGTACAACACGGGCGCTCGGGTGCAGGAAGTTGCCGATCTTCGTATCGAGCACCTCGAACTCAAGCCGCCAGCCAAAGTCCACTTGCACGGCAAGGGTGACAAGTGGCGGACGTGCCCGCTTTGGGATGAGACAGTGAAGCATCTCCAGGCGCTCCTCGCCCAGCGTAGCGCATCGCCAGGCGAGCCAGTCTTCTGCGCTCCGAAGGCCCGCCCTCTAACGCGGTTCGGGATCTATAAGATTGTCCGACGACACGGCGCATCCTTCGATACACACGGGCCGAAATCCAGGCGGGTCAGTCCGCATCTATTCCGGCACACCGCTGCCGGCCACCTGCTGGAATCCGGTGTCGAAGTTAATGTCATACGGAGTTGGCTCGGGCACGTCAGTCTCGACACGACAAACCGTTATGCCGAGCTGACGCTGCGCGCTAAAGCCGAGGCGCTGCGCGCCTGCGAAGTGGGTTCCGATATTTCAACGGTGTCCCGGGCTCGCGTCGCCTGGAAGGACGACAAAACCCTCCTCGACTGGCTCAATTCACTGTAGCGCATTATGTGCCCACACGCCCGCGATCCTCCCCCGAAAGACCGGCTCAAGCCGTTGCCAGCCACATAACGATGTCCGGCACATAAGCTCGATAATCTCAAGGAAGGCGTCATCACGC
>NZ_LLXX01000062.1 GCF_001440405.1 Bradyrhizobium valentinum | reverse complement strand
GGCCAGCAGCGCCTCGCGCGACAGCGCGGCCATCCGCTGCGCGTAGGGCAGCAGGCGGCGGCCGGCGCCGGTCAGCGTCATGCCGCGGCTGTGCCGTTCGAACAGCGCGGTGCCGATCTCGGCTTCGAGCGCCTTCACCCGCTGCGTGACGTTGGATTGCACGGTGTTGAGTTCGTCTGCAGCGCGAGTGATGCCGCCCAGCCGCGCAACCGTCGAAAAGGTCAGAAGATCGCTTAACTCCACGGCGCGTTCCGTTTCATTTTAGAGATATCAGAATTCTCTAGTATTCATTTTTAGAGAATGATAGTTCGATCTAATGTCGCTGTCCAGATTTCAGGGAATGGACATGCCGATCTCCACGCCGCTGACTGCCCGCCTGGGCATCCAACATCCGATCCTGTCCGCGCCGATGGATGTCATCGCGGGCGCACGCCTCACATCGGCGGTCAGCGCCGCCGGCGGCTTTGGCATTCTCGGTGGAGGCTATGGTGACCGAGCTTGGCTGGAGCAGGAAACCGCGAAGCTCGCCAATACCCCTGATCCCTTTGGCATCGGCTTCATCACCTGGAGCCTTGGGAAGCAGCCCGCGCTGCTGGACATCGCGCTTGAAGCCGATCCGCGCGCGATCATGCTTTCGTTCGGCGATCCCATCCCCTTTGCATCTCGCATCAAGGCGTCAGGCGCGCTCCTGATTTGCCAGGTGCAAACCGAAGACATGGCGCGGCAGGCCCTCGATGCAGGCGCCGACATTCTGATCGCGCAGGGAACGGAAGCCGGTGGTCACGGCGCGTCGCGGACGACAATCGACATCGTGCCCGCGATCGTCGATCTCGCGGCCGGTCGCGTGCCGGTCGCAGCCGCCGGCGGCATCGGCGATGGCCGCGGGCTGGCGGCGATGATGATGCTGGGCGCATCCGGCGTGCTGCTCGGCACGCGCTTTTACGCGAGCGAGGAATGTGACGGGCCCGAGGAAGCCAAGAAGCGTATCTGTGCGGCGTCGAGCGGCAACAGTGTCCGCGGCATCATCTTCGATCTCTCGCGCAACAATGTTTGGCCGGCGCCGTTTACCGGCCGCTGCCTGATCAACGATCATGCGCGGCGCTGGATGGGGCGCGAGGTCGAACTCATGCAAAACGCCCAGGCCGTCGCGGCCGATTATGCGGCGGCGAGGGCGGCTGGCAATTTTGACATCGCCGCCGTCATTGCCGGCGAAGCCGTCGGACTGATCCATGATATCGCGCCGGCTGGCGAGATCGTTGACAGGATCGTCACCGAGGCAGAGCAGATATTGGGCGGACGGCGTAACTCCGTCGCAGCCTGAGCGCATCCATCTTCAAATCAAGCGAGCAGAACCATGTGGCCAGACCGCCGGATCATCGACCTCTTCAAGACCGAATTTCCGATCGTGCTGGCGCCGATGGCCGGCATCATGGACGCCGAGCTGGTGATCGCGGCGGCGCAGGGTGGGGCGCTGGGGTCGCTGCCATGCGCGATGATCTCGGCCGAGAAGGCGCGCGAGCAGGTCAACATCATTCGTCAGCGCGTCACGGCGCCGGTCAACATGAACTTCATGTGTCACAAGCCGGTCGATGCCGATCCTGCGCGCGAGGCCGGATGGAAGGCGCGGCTTGCCGCCTATTACAAGGAATTGGGAATCGATCCTGCTGCGCCGATCAACGCCGCCAATCGGGCGCCGTTCGACGAGGCGATGTGCGCGGTGGTGGAAGAGCTGAAGCCGGAAGTGGTGAGCTTCCATTTCGGCCTGCCGGATCCGGCGCTGGTCAAGCGCGTGAAGGCGGCGGGATCCATCGTAATGTCCTCGGCGACCATCGTGAAGGAAGCGATCTGGCTGGAGGAAAACGGTGCTGACGTCATCATCGCGCAAGGCGCGGAGGCCGGCGGCCATCGCGGCATGTTCCTGACCGACAATATCGCCCAGCAGCCCGGCACGTTCGCGCTGGTGCCGCAGGTGGTCGATGCGGTGAAGGTGCCGGTGATCGCGGCCGGCGGCATCGCCGACGGGCGCGGGATTGCTGCGGCGTTCGCGCTCGGCGCGTCTGGCGTGCAGATCGGCAGTGCCTATCTGCGCTGCCCGGAATCCAAGGTGATCGGACCTGCGCGCACGGCGCTGGCCCAGGCGCATGACGATTCCACCGTCATCACCAATGTCATGTCCGGGCGCCCCGCGCGCGGCGTCGCCAACCGCGTCATGCGCGAGGTCGGGCCGATTTCGGCGGATGCACCCGCGTTCCCGCACGCCGCCACTGCGCTCGGACCGCTGAAGGCGGCAGCCGAAAAGCTCGGCAAGGTCGATTTCACCAATCTCTGGGCCGGGCAGGCAGTGCGGATGGGCCGCGAGATGCCGGCGGCGGAGCTGACCCGTTCGCTCGCGGGTGCCGCGTTGGCGCGGTTCGGCGCGCTGGGTGGCTAGTCGGCGGCCTGGGGCGATCTTGCTGTCCTAATGCGCCGGCTCGTCGCGCCTGACGTCCAGATGCTCGGCGGCCAGCGAACGGTAATGCGCGGCCATCTCTTTGTAATGTTGCCTTGAGATCGGATCGGTCGCGCTTTCCGCGCGGCGTTCGAACATTTCCGCCTTTTCCTGCAGGATCTTAGCCCGAGACATGGCTTTCCCTCCTGTTTTGTCAGATTAGGCAGGCGAGGTAGACGATCGCGGCGCCGAGCACAGTCCCGATGGACCAGAGGGCAGGATGCCAGCTTTCTGACCCGGCACCGTCATTTTCGATGGTCGACGCGGCCCGGCCTCCCGATTGCCTAGGCCGCGATTGCATTCCCCCGACTGTTTCAGGAGCACTACGTAAGGAGGTAAACGGGTTTCGTCAGGGCGCTTTGGGCTCAAAATCTTGTGTGCCTGGGCAAGATCGACCTCAGGTCCGTAAAAAGCGGACATTCGGCGCCTGCTCCCGCGGTTGCGGCGCAAAAGCGGCCTCTGCTATACGGCAGATGCTAATTCTCCGTTCGAGGCCTATATTTATGTCCGTTGATGCCGCCACCGTTCGCCGCATCGCGCATTTGGCGCGAATTGCGGTCACCGAGGCCGAGGTTCCCCATCTGCAGGGTGAGCTGAATGCCATGCTGGCTTTCGTGGAGCAGCTTTCGGAAGTGAACGTCGACGGCGTCGAACCGATGACCTCGGTAACCCCGATGGAAATGAAGAAGCGTGCCGACGTGGTCAGTGACGGCGAGATCCCTGACGACATCGTCAGAAACGCGCCGGAAACGCAAAATCACTTCTTCCTGGTGCCGAAGGTCGTTGAGTAGCTTTTACTCTGTTTCGAGATCGGAAACGCCGATGTGTCTGCTCTGCGACGATGAAAAGGCCTATCAGGCCTACATGAACTATCTCGACGCGATGGAGCGGCAGGGCAAGGCCGCCGATCCCGACAAGGCGATGGACGCCGTCCTCGATCAGCTCGAGGCCGCCGACAAGGCGCGCGCCCAGGAATCGAATAGCCCCGCCAACGACAAGACGCTTTCTCCTTTCTTCTGCAGCCCGATCAATAAATGACCGACCTGACATCGATGACGATCGCCGAGGCCAAAGCCGGCCTCGCGAACAAATCTTTCACCTCGCTTGAACTGACGGATGCGCATCTCGCCGCCATCGAAGCGGCGCGTTCGCTCAATGCCTTCGTGCTGGAAACGCCGGATCAGGCCCGCGCCATGGCGCGCGCAATCGACGCGAAAATCGCCAAGGGCGAGGGCGGTCCGCTGGCCGGCATTCCGCTCGGCATCAAGGATCTGTTCGCGACCAAGGACGTGCGCACCACCGCGTGCTCAAAGATCCTCGGCAATTTCGTGCCGCCTTATGAATCGACTGTGACCTCGCAGCTCTGGCGCGACGGCGCCGTGATGCTCGGCAAGCTCAACAACGACGAATTCGCGATGGGCTCGTCGAACGAGACCTCGTGCTTCGGGCCGGTGGTCAATCCGTGGCGGCGCGAAGGTTCCAACACCACGCTGGTTCCGGGCGGCTCATCCGGCGGATCGGCATCCGCCGTGGCAGCGCTGCTCTGCATGGGCGCGACCGCGACCGATACCGGCGGCTCGATCCGCCAGCCCGCCGCCTTCACCGCGACCGTCGGCGTCAAGCCGACCTACGGCCGCTGTTCGCGTTGGGGCATCGTGGCGTTCGCGTCTTCGCTGGACCAGGCAGGACCCATTGCGCGCACAGTGCGCGATTCTGCGATCCTGATGCGCTCAATGGCAGGCCATGATCCGAAGGACACGACCTCCGTCGACATCGGCGTGCCCGATTACGAGGCCGCGATCGGAAAATCCGTCAAGGGCATGAAGATCGGCATTCCCAAGGAGTACCGCCTCGACGGCATGCCGGCGGAAATCGAAAAGCTCTGGACGGAGGGCGCGGCGTGGCTGAAAGCGGCCGGCGCCGAACTGGTCGAGGTGTCTCTGCCGCACACCAAATATGCGTTGCCGGCCTATTATATCGTTGCGCCGGCGGAAGCCTCGTCCAACCTCGCGCGCTACGACGGCGTGCGCTACGGCCTGCGCATGCCGGGCCGCAGCATTGGCGAGTTGTACGAGAGCACCCGCGCTGAAGGCTTTGGCGATGAAGTCCGCCGCCGCGTCATGATCGGCACCTATGTGCTCTCCGCCGGCTATTACGACGCCTATTACCTGCGTGCGCAAAAAGTCCGCACGCTGATCAAGAAGGATTTTGAGGACTGCTTCGCCAAGGGGGTCAGCGCAATCCTGACGCCGGCGACGCCGTCGGCCGCCTTCGGCGTTGGCGAGAAGGGCGGCGCCGATCCGGTCGAGATGTATCTCAACGACATCTTCACGGTGACGGTGAACATGGCGGGACTGCCGGGCATTGCCGTGCCGGCCGGCAAGGATGCGCAGGGTCTGCCGCTTGGCCTGCAACTGATCGGCCGTCCGTTCGACGAAGAGATGTTGTTCTCGCTCGGCGAAGTCGTGGAACAGGCGGCTGGCCGCTTCACACCGCCGAGATGGTGGTAGCGATGGCGGATTTCCGCGCCAGCCTGTCGGACGCCGCGCCGGCGCCTAGCCTGGGACCGCTGCTCGTTGCATTGCGGTGGGCCGCGAAGGGCGACTGGGGCCGGGCGCACAAGATCGTGCAGGATGAAGGAAGCGCCGAGGCGGCCTGGGTGCATGCCTATCTGCACCGTGTCGAAGGCGATCTCGGCAACGCCGGCTACTGGTATCGCCAGGCCGGCCAGCCGGTGGCGAAGGATTCTCTGGAAGCCGAATGGGAGCGGATCGTGTCCGCGCTGCTCGGGAGTGGAAAAGCATGAACGTGTCAGTCAAGCCGGGAAAACTGATCAAGGGCCAGACCGGCGACTGGGAAGTCGTGATCGGGATGGAGATCCACGCCCAGGTCACCTCGAAGTCAAAACTGTTCTCGGGCGCCTCGACCGAGTTCGGCGGCGAGCCCAACAGCCATGTGTCGCTGGTCGATGCGGCGATGCCGGGCATGCTGCCTGTCATCAATGAGGAATGCGTCAGGCAGGCTGTCAGGACGGGCCTCGGATTGAATGCGCAGATCAACCTGCGCTCGGTGTTCGACCGCAAGAACTATTTCTATCCGGATCTGCCGCAGGGCTATCAGATCAGTCAGTATAAATCGCCGATCGTGGGCGAGGGCGAGGTCGTAGTTGAATTGGATGGCGGCAAGACCGCCACGGTCGGCATCGAGCGGCTGCATCTGGAACAGGACGCCGGCAAGTTGCTGCACGACCAGAGCCCGACCATGTCCTACGTCGACCTCAACCGCTCCGGTGTGGCGCTGATGGAGATCGTGTCGAAACCCGACATCCGCGATGCCGAGCAGGCAAAGGCCTATGTGACCAAGCTGCGTTCGATCCTGCGCTATCTCGGCACCTGCGACGGTGACATGGAGAAGGGTTCGTTGCGCGCCGATGTCAACGTTTCCGTGCGCAAGCCGGGCGGTCCCCTCGGCACCCGCTGCGAAATCAAGAACATGAACTCGATCAATTTCATTGGCCAGGCGATCGAGTACGAGGCGCGGCGCCAGATCGAGATCATCGAGGATGGCGGCACGATCGACCAGGAAACGCGGTTGTTCGACCCGAACAAGGGCGAGACACGCTCGATGCGCTCCAAGGAAGAAGCGCATGATTATCGCTATTTCCCGGATCCGGATCTGCTGCCGCTCGAGTTCACACAAAGCTATGTCGATGAGCTCAAGGCGAAGCTTCCGGAACTGCCGGACCAGAAGAAGGCGCGCTTCATCGAGAGCCTCGGTCTGTCGCCCTACGATGCCAGCGTGCTGGTGGCCGAGCGCGAGAGCGCGGACTTTTACGAAACCGTGCTCGCGGGTCTTGCCGACAAGGCGCGCGACGGCAAGCTCGCGGCCAATTGGGTGATCAACGAGCTGTTCGGCCGTCTCAACAAGGAAGGCCATGGAATCGCGGACTCGCCGGTGTCGGCGGCGCAGCTAGCTGCGATCGTCGGCCTGATCGGCGAGGGCACGATCTCCGGCAAGATCGCCAAAGACCTGTTCGAGATCGTCTGGACGGAAGGCGGCGACCCGCGCGAGCTGGTCGAGGCGCGCGGCATGAAGCAGGTCACCGATCTCGGCGCGATCGAAAAGGTGGTCGACGACATCATCGCCGCCAATCCGGACAAGGTCGCGCAGGCGAAAGCCAAGCCGCAACTCGCCGGCTGGTTCGTCGGCCAGGTGATGAAGCAGTCTGGCGGCAAGGCCAACCCGCAGGCGGTCAACGACCTCTTGAAGGCGAAGCTCGGCATCTGAATCGTCCCGTAACGGGACACGCTTGCAACGTCGTGATCGATGCGCGCGTGTATGCATCGATCGTTCATCGCGATCCAAACTCGCCATCGCGACTGCAAGTGCGCGTCCGAATCGGCGGTTACGATTCGTCCGGAAAATTCGTTTTTGGCGCGCGTCGGCGAGACGCCAACGCTGTCACCACGAAAATTTTTTTATTGCCAAAGTTCGCGACTCAGAGTCCGTGCACACGGCATTTTCGCGGCATCATTGAGTCGCGACTACACTGATCGTTCATCGATCGTCGCTATCGTGAATTAAAGAAAGTACTGCGGCACAGGCGCTTTCTTCAATATTGACAAATGCCAATGCCCGTCGTTGCGGCACTTTTTGCATCGAGGCGCGAGCATGTTGTGGTGTCGCCGACGTCGACGCTTCGCGCGCTCTCACATTGCCGCGTCAACACTTCCTTAAGCGGGACGCTGTTTTTTTGAATGTGTTGGTGTATTCGGGATGTAGTGCATCTCGATTCCCGAGTGCACGCAGCGATTAAGCCATCTCACTACATTAGGAGGGCAACATGGCCAAGAAAGCTAAGAAGGCAAAGAAGGCGAAGAGCGCAGTGAAGAAGACTGCGAAGAAGACCCGCAAGGTCGCCAAGAAGAAGAAGTAACTTCGCTTCTCTGAGAATTGCCGGCGGCTTGATGCCGGCACGTCATTAGAGCCTTCAGATACGGTTTGCTTCTCGAAGCGGATTTAAGGTCTGACTGCTCTGGTTGACGAAAGAGGGTGTCGGCGAGACATCAGGTCAAACGGCTGGATCGTATTTCGAAGGGGTTCGCTCTTTCAAAAACCGGTCCGGCAGAAGAAATGAGTTTTCTTCGTTCGGTGCGGGTATCTCCGGAGATCCGCAATTTCACCAGGGCCCAAGCCCGGCGTGAAATCTGGTCCTGACGTGTTCGCCGACGCCCTCGTTCCCTCGGGGCGTACTCGTCCCCGGAACGCCCGCTTTCGCTGGAGCGCTCCGATAGCCCGCGCATCACGCGTCCGGCGCCAAAGGTTTTCCCCGTTTATTTTGATCGTTCGCAGGCGTGGATTGTTTCGGTTCCGCCTGTTCCGCCAAGCGGGTCATCCACTGTATCCGGCCGCGGCGTGATCTTCCGGGTGACCGCAGAAGTGGTGGGACACCGGATCATTTCCGCTGAACACATCATCGTGCGGCGGCCTGTCGCGCCGGCGCAGTGGCGAATGAAGACACCGACGTTGCCGCAATGGTTATCGTTCTGCGAAGCCGCAGGGTAAACCGAACTTCACGATTGGCCACTTCTCCCTGTGCCGCAGGCACTTCTGCGATTTCGCGTCCGGCAGCGCAATACGCGCGTTTACACCCCGTTCATCGCGAACCTTAAACTGCCCTTCAAATTTGATCGGCCATGATCATCCCAACAACAGACCGGAAAACGGTACGCGCATGATCCGCCAAAGTGTGGGCGGTTTGGCGATCAGATCATGCGCTCTCTAATAAAGGGCGCGCGATCGGACGCAAAACCGGTTTCCACTTTTGCTGATCGCGCGCTGGGATGACAGGCGTTTCAACAGTGGACAGGGGCCGCGCTCGGGGGAGGGCGGCAACGATAAAAAGGGGAGCTACGGATGTTTCAGGGGCAGATTGATCTCGATACGGCAATTCCGGTAGAGGCGACGGCGATCCCGGACGTGCTGTTCGAGCGCGGCCTTTACTGGGCGAGCGGTCGTTCCGGCGTGGTGAACCTCGTCGCGGCCCACAAATGGTTCAATCTCGCCGCGCTGAAGGGGCGCGCGGATGCAATCTCCATGCGCCGCGAAGTCGCTGCGATGATGTCGGATGCCGAGATCGCCACCGCGCAGCGCGAAGCTCGCGCCTGGATGACGGCATACTAAGGACGACGCCTTCCGGCCGGCGCCGTGGCGGCTGGAGCGGAAATCGCGGAGAAATCCGGACCGGCCGGCTGGCGCAATCTTGTTTATGGCCTATTCTTGGGTCGATGTCGAAGCGCCCGCCACATCCATCAAATATCCAACGGCCGGGTTCGAGCAGTCAGGTGCTCGAAAGCGCGGCGTTTGCGCTGCGGATGCAGCGTCCCAATGAGGCCGAGCGGCTTGCCTTTGGCGTATTGAAATCGGACCGGGGCAATGCCCTTGCCGCGCAAATTCTCGGACGCGCGCTGCTGATGCAGAACCGTGCCGACGAGGCGATCGCCCCGTTGGAGAGGGCGGCGCGTCGCAGTGACGATCCGCAGATCGAAACCCTGCTGGCCGGGGCATTGGCCGCCATCGGGCGGGGCGACGAGGCGCTTGACCGGTTGCGCCGGATCATTGCGCGGCGTCCGCCATTTCCACCGGCGTTTCTCGAATATGCCGGCCAGCTTGGCAAAGTTGGACGCGTCGACGAGGCCATCGCGGTGCTCGAAAGCGGGCTTGCGCTCACCCCCGACGCAGCCGATCTGCGAGCGCAGCTTGGGTATCTCCATATGAAACGCAACGATCGCGCCAAGGCGCGCGCCATTTTTTCGCAACTGCTCGCGGCGGCGCCGGAGCGGTACGATGTTCTGGTTGGGTTGGCCAAGGTGATGGGGCTGGACGGTGAATATGCCGCCGCTGCCGATCTCTATCGGCGCGCGCTCGGGATGCGGCCCGACGATGCCGTGACGCGAACCAATCTCGGCATCTGCCAGCTTGAGATGGGTGAGCGCGAGGCGGGAGAAGCGAACCTGCGTGCGATAACGCGTGGCGCGCCGCAGTTGACCGGGCAGGCGCTCACCTCGCTCGCCGCCGCTTCGCATGGCCGTTTCTTCCTGCGGCCGAGCGCCGCCGCGAAGTTCCTTGGCGTTGAATGAGGCTGACTGTCGTTATGCCCGGAATTGCCGGCGATAGATGCCAGTCTCGCGGTAGATCGCGGTTGTGAGATCGTGCGTCCGCTGCGCATCTTCTTTGGTGAATGTCGCCGTGCGCGCGATCCAGCTTTCTCGTTTGACTGGCATGCACTGAGCGACCGGCGTGCCCTTCGGCAGCACGCCGCTGAAATTCGCATCGTGCCAATGCGCCGGAAAATGTATCCAGTTGTCATGGTAGAGGTCGCAATCGACCAGACCGGTCAGCGTGGTGAACGGCAAATCGAAGCGGTTGGCCGGATGCGTGAACAGCACCGAATAGCCTTCCGGCGCCTGGATCGTCCACAGGTTGTGGAATTTGATCAGGAAGCGATCGGCGTCGAACAGCGGCGTGCCGCTGACCTGACTGGCGTCGTGGAAGCCGACCGGCGAGCGTACGAAGCCGACCTCTCCGCCCGGCGGCAGATCGTTGTCCCAGGTGAATTCGCCGTTCTCGATCTTCAGGTCGCAGATCAGCGGAATCAAAAAGCCGGAGGTCATGGCGTCGACAAAGGGCGGACAACGCTTGAGCGTGTCGCCGACCCGGAAAAGGACCGGATTGAATGCCTGTGACGGCATCGCCTTGAACCAGTCGGGCACGCCGAGCGCTGCCGGCACCGGCGGTGGCAGCAGCCCGTCCAGTTCGATCGGGCAGCGGAACGTCAGCGTCATCGAACTCTCTTGTTGCGAAGTCATGTTTTCTCCAAGGGTTGGATGTTCGATGCTTGCAGCGCTGGACTGTATGGACGCGGGCGGTACAATTGGAATCGGCTCAGAGCGGGCTGCCGATTTGGCAGTAGATTTGTTTGAAGCTTTGATTATGGGCCCAACAATGGACCAATCGGCTCGGTATTCATATCAACAAGATGAATAGCAATGGCGGAGCCGGAGGGAGAAAGTTCGAACCAGCCCGCCGTCGCTGCTTCTCTTGCACTTCATCGCGGCTTGCCGCGATGAAGCGTAAAGGGCTTGGACAAGGCGGGATTGGCGGAGCCGGAGGGATTCGAACCCTCGATAGGGCTTTACAACCCTATAACGGTTTAGCAAACCGCCGCCTTCAGCCACTCGGCCACAGCTCCATCAGCGCGGATATGCCTGACGCGAGGGCCAGCCGCAAGCGGCAGATTCAGATTACGCCAAGGCCATTTAGAGGCGCAGTCGCTTGGCACGTATTTCCCGCGATGGACCGTATCCCGTGGCGCGCGTTTAAGGCGCATCTTTCCGGAACTCTGCATCTCGGGGGCAGGGTCGCATCGATTGGCAGGCGTGCTCGATACCGGAGCGCTGCCGGTAACTACGGTGTGTGTTCACCTCGCGCCGCTTCGAAATCGCGCGAAATTGATTCGGCGTCGCTGGCGAGCCCGATTCGATTCCACGCATGCCGTGGTTCCTGATCCTCGACGCGAAGCGCCGGCCTTCGCCGCACTCTATAAATGCATCTCGGCGCGGGAAACTATCGGGCTTCCACCGCTTTTCGCCGGCTTTTTGCCCTGGTTGGGCGTCCGTCGATGGGTAAGGCACCCTTCAGTCGTACTAATTGTCGCGAACCGACCCGCCTTCGCGTTCCTCGCAGCCCGCGCCGCGGCCGGCTGGCTTCGTCCATTGTCTCTATAATAGGCAGGATGCGCGACTGCGGATTCGGCGACCTCGCCTTCGATTCGACGCGAGAGAGGACCGTTGATTGGGGCGCAAACCGCTTGTTGCGCTGCCACCGTCACAGTCGGCGCGTCAATTAGAATTAATCAAAAATATCTAATAAAAACAATAGCTTGCAGAAAAACTTCAATCACAATCGCGTGTTATTTGTGCAACACATTTCGGAAAAGGGGCGGAGTCGGGCCGTTCGAAGCGGTTCCTTTGTTGCGTGTGTAGGAGTCCTCGGTAATTGTGATCAAGCGACGGAGGGGGGCATCCCGAGGTCGTCCCGTTTTAGGTGGTTCGCTTAAGTCCCTCGCGTTCATGCGGGAGTGTCCGAAGGCGCGAAGCGACTAAGCGGGTTTCAGGGGACAAGGGAACCAACCTTAGGGTGTTTCACCCAGCGGATCCGGAACCTTCCCTACAGAGCAACTTGGAGGTTTAACATGAAGATGGTTAAGAGCCTTATTCTCGGCTCAGCGGCGGGTTTGATCGCCATGAGCGGAGCTCAGGCTGCCGATCTTCCCGTAAAGGCCAAAGCGGTCGAGTACGTGAGGATCTGCTCCCTGTATGGTGCGGGTTTCTTCTATATCCCGGGCACCGACACCTGCATCAAGCTGGGTGGTTACCTGCGCATTGACACCACGTTCAACGGCAACGTCTACGGTGGTCCGGCCTGGAGCGGCGATCTCGGTCAGGGTAACCGCTACCGGGATTACTTCGCTAGCCGTTCGCGTCTGGCGCTCACGGTTGATACCCGTACCGCCACTGAATACGGCGTGGTCCGCACCTTCGGCCAGGGTAACTTCCAGTTCAACAACTTCGGCACTGGCAACCCGGCCGCACTTGCCGCGTTCCCGGGCGGCGCTTCAAACGCGCTCAACACCGCGGGCGGCGGCTACGTCGCAGTTGACCAGATCTTCATGCAGTTCGCCGGCTTCACCTTCGGTAAGTCGGTTTCGGCTTTCGCGACGCCTTGGAACGGCTATCCGGGCAACAACAACTCGTTCTTGATGGGCGGTCCTGACTACGTCACCGGCGTCAACAACATCCAGTACACCGCTCAGTTCGGCAACGGCGTGTCGGGCACCATTGGCCTCGACGATCCGACCCAGTACGGCCGTACCTCCCTGCTGAACCTCGGCGTGGCCGCCACACCCGCAGGGTTTGCATTGGGTGCTGTCCAAGCCACGGCCGCTGGTGCTAACGCCTACGGCGGAACGCATGCTCCTGACATCGTCGGCAACATCCGCGTCGACCAGGCCTGGGGTCTGTTCCAGATTTCGGGTGCTGCGCATCTCGTGAATGCTTCCTACAACATCCTCAACGTTGGTGGCACTCCGAACAACCTGTCGGAAATCTCCGGTCACCCCGAAGACAAGTGGGGCGGTGCGGTGATGGCAGCCTTGCAGATCAAGAACCTCCCGACCGGTCCGGGCGACGACTTCAAGATCGATGCCACCTACTCCAAGGGTATGACGAAGGCCGTGGTCGCCACGAGCGGTACCTCGCCGAACTTCGCGATGTTCGGTTCGACCGGCCTCGGTGGTGCTTACCAGAGCATCGGCTTCGGCCAAACGGCTGATGGGGTTTTCCTGCCCGGGTTTATTACCGGCGGTCTCACCGGCGACATCAAGCTGGTGGATGCATGGGGTATCCGTGGTGCGTTCAACCACA
This sequence comes from Bradyrhizobium valentinum, assembly GCF_001440405.1. Classification (GTDB taxonomy): domain Bacteria; phylum Pseudomonadota; class Alphaproteobacteria; order Rhizobiales; family Xanthobacteraceae; genus Bradyrhizobium; species Bradyrhizobium valentinum. The sequence continues at coordinate 2,639 of NZ_LLXX01000062.1, read as the reverse complement.
ACTGGGATCCCTACTGGTCGACCAGCCTCTGGGGCAGCTACGGTTCGGTTCGCTACGGCGGCAACGCTCTGGACATCCTCACCGCCAAGGGTCAGTTCTGCGCGAGTTTCAACTTCGGCAAGGTCGTGTCTGCAGACTATAGCTGCAACCCCGACTTCAACTTTGCCCAGGTTGGTATGGTCACCCGCTGGACTCCCGTCAAGAACCTGACGTTCTCGGCTGAAGTCGGCGCGTTCTTCCTCGACCAGAAGTTCACGGGCGCTGCCATTCTGACTCCGGCAGCTCCGAAGCCGACCGCTGCGTACGAGTTCAAGGACCAGAGCACTGTGTTCCTGAACGTTCGCGCTCAGCGTAACTTCTGATCCCGAAAGACTTGAAACACTCGGAGAACCCCCGGCAGGCAACTGCCGGGGGTTTTTCTTTGTCGTGCTCCGACACCATCGTTTGTGGCCCTGCATCCGGCCATGCGGTGTCGCCGCCTGGAAACTCAGGCCGTGATATTGGCTGGAAGGTGGGAGCCGACGGGACCGTTGAGGCGGGACACCGTGCGGCACGACGTGGCCGGCAGCGCCGTGTAAATCTAGTTTGCTGCTATTCGACGCTGGCGCTGGCGCCGCGATGCAGGTCGGCTTCGATCTGAAGTTTGGTCCCGCCGCCGAACCGCGTGCGATAGACCTGCATGTTCTCCATGATCCGCTGCACGTAATTCCGCGTTTCGGAGAACGGAATCAGCTCGACCCAGTCGACTGCGTCGACCTTGGGATCGCGCGGATCGCCATAACGCTCGATCCATTTCTTGACGCTGCCGCGGCCGGCATTGTAGCCGGCGAAGGTCAGGATGTAGGAGCCGCGGTAGTCTTCGAGCAGCCCGCCGAGTTCGGCGGCGCCAAGCATGGCATTGTAGACCGAGTCGGTTTTCATCCGGTTGAGATCGAAACTGACGCCGGCCCGTTTGCAGACATAGCGACCGGCGTCCGGCGTTACCTGCATCAGCCCGTAGGCCTGGGCCGGTGAAACGACCGCGGGATTGAAGGCGCTTTCCTGCCGCGCGATCGAATAGATCACGCTCGGCTCGACTTCGGGCCCGATCTGCTTGAACGACGGGATACCAATCACCGGATACGCGTAATGGTCGAACGGCAGGCCGCGGTTGAGCGCGGCCTTGCCGAGCAGCAGCATGCCGCGGGCGTCCCTGTGGCGTGCGGTGAGCTCGCCGAGGCCCACCAGCGCATCGGGATCGCCATTCTCGCCCATGTCGGCGAAAATCGGGATCGCGAGCTCGCGCTCGTCGAGCTCATAAAGCAACTGCACGGCGCGGACGATCTCAAGCCGATCAACCCCGCGGCCGCGGCCGGTCGGCACGCCGTTCAATCCGAGCTGCGGCAGGCCGAGCTTGGCGCGTGCCAGTTGACCGTAATAGCTGGTCGATTGCTCGGCCGCTCGGCCATAGGCAGCGCGGGCTTCCTGTGCGCGGCCCGCGGCTTCCGCCGCGCGGCCCTGCCAATAGCCGGCGCGCGCCAGCGCGGTCGGGTTCACGCTGCCAACGCCGATGCGCGCGAAGTGCTGGGCGGCGACCGCCGGGTCCTTCAGGAACCGCAGCGCGATCCAGCCCGCGGTGAATTCCTGCTCGGTCTTGTAGATGTCGCGGGAAGGAAGCGCGGCGTCCCGCGCGATCAGGTAGGCGTTGCGATGTTCGCCGACGTCCAGCATCTTGCGCGCCAGCAGGCGGCGCTCGATCCACCATTCGTTGAGATTGTGCAGGCGGTTCGGATCCTTCGGCACGGCCAGCATGAGCTGTGCGGCCTCGTTGAACTTCTCATCGCGGCGGAGCCACTGGATCCTGGCAAACACGTAGCCGGGATCATTGTGCAGCTCCTGCGGCACCGCCTCGAGCAGCGTCTTGAGGTTGGAGGATTTCTTGTTGGCCGCGATGCGCGCCTTGGCCAGCGCGACATGGCCTGAACCGAGCCGCTTGGCAGCGCGCATGCCGCCTGCTTCCTGCTCGGTGCCGTACAGCAGCGCGTCCATTCGCGCCTTGTGGTCGCCCGCGGTCAGCAGTGCGCCGAACATATCGAGGGCTGCGTTCTCGGTGTCTTCCGACATGCCATCGTGGCGCCACGCCTCGCGGACCAGCCGCTCGGCATTGCTGCGATCGCCGCGCGCAAGCATGGCCTTCGCCAGCGCGAATTTGCCCTTGGCCGAGATCGGCGATTCGTTTTCGAACCAGGACCAGACGGTCGCGTCGTCGCGGCGGTCGTCCCACAGGGCTGCCTCGATGCGCCGGCGCAGGAAGGTCTGCGACGGCCAGCTTGGATTGCCCGAAACAAACGCGCGGTAGCGTTCGACGGAAGCGCCATTGTTGTCGCTGCGCAGGATCAGCCATTCCGCGAGTTTGCGGGCGACCGGGTCCGATATCGCGGCCTGCGCCTGCGTTGCATCCCCGGGCTTCTGCTTGCGCACCAGTTCGATGACGTTCTGCAGCGCATCCTTGTCGGCCTGCGAGGTCGAGGATGATGCGGCTACCGCTGCCGGCACGTGCTTGCGCTGATAGGGCGGGGCGGCATGCTGACGCGTAGCAGGCGCGAGGATTGCCGGTGCTGGAGCGGGCGCGGCCGGCGCCGCGGCGGCATGGGCCGCGG
>NZ_LLXX01000061.1 GCF_001440405.1 Bradyrhizobium valentinum | reverse complement strand
GCCTCGGCTACCTCGCTCCGCTCGAAGCTCTCGCCAATCTCCCGGGACCAAACACGAACGCAGGGACCCATACCGCGTGATCTCTCGATAAGGCAGTGTGGCAGACGCCCTTCGCAAAATCTCCGCCGGTGGTTATGGGTCCCTGCGTTCGCAGGGACGACAGCGAGAATGCCGCCCCGCCTCACCCCGACCGGCGGTTGCTGGTGTTCTGCGTCATGTTGCCGTGTTCGGCCTGTTCGCGGATGTTGTTCTTCTCGTCGTGGCGATGGCCCTTGGTGGTGTCGAGGGGAACGTTTGGCGCGCTGCCGGGGCCCTTGTGGCTCTGGTTATCCTGCGGCACCGGCGGAACGGATTTCGTCATCATGGTCTCCGTTATCAACCGAAAGCAACGCGGGCCGTGGAGGGATCGTTCCCCGGAACGGCCCGCCGCGTCTGCCCGGCTCGCAGCAGTGAACCATTTCGAAACCATCGCGACAGATACTTTGGTTCCTTTGGCTGATACTTCTGCCGTTCCGTTCACAATGGGGCCGGCCGCAAGAGCCGATCGAACACAGGTAAGGTGGGCGAATGACCGAGGGATCAAACCGCCAGCGCGTGCTGGATTTCCTCAACGTGCTGTATTCCGGCGACGTCGAAGGCGCGCTGGAGCGTTGCACCGACGACGTCGAATCCCTCGCCAACGCCCCGATCGACATCCTGCCGCATATGGGCCACCGCCGCGGCAAGGCCGAACTGCGCGAGATGTGGGATGCGGTCCGCGCCCGCTATTCCGAGCTGCGCTGCGAGGTGCCGATCCTGGTCGCCGAGGACAACAAGGCGGCCGCGTTTATCCGCGTGTTCTTCCGCAAGAGCATCAATCAGCGCATGGTGCAGTTCGACATCGCCGGCTTCTACACGCTGCGCGACGGCAAGATCAGCCATATCAGGGAAATCATCGATACCTTCGATCTGGTCCAGCAACTGCTCGAACGCGACGTCGCCGCGATCCTGACCGGCCGGAGGCCGGACCCGATCTGACGCAGTCGTCATTCCGGGGCGATGCAAAGCATCGAACCCGGAATCTCGAGATTCCGGGTTCGCACTTCGTGCGCCCCGGAATGACCGCCGGATATTCCCCGCGTCATTGAACCTGATCGCGCTGTCCGTGACACACCACAAGGTGTTTTCCGGACAAGAAGTACATATGAAGATCGCGTTGCTGACTTTGCTTGGTTTGGCGTTGGGGACGCTGGGAGGCGCGGCGCTGGGCATCGGGGCCGGCCTCGTCTGGGTGGAAATCTTCAAAACCACGAGTTTTGAAGGCTATAGCGGAATGCTGGTGTTCTTTACCTTCATGCCGCTGGGGGCCGCGATCGGCGGCATCGGCGGCGCCTTGCTGTTCGGTATCATCGCGATTCGCGACGCCGAGATCGCCATCGAGCGCGAGCCGGTGCGCCGCCACGACCGCTAGCCGAGCGGAATCGCCGCATTTGTGCAATGCAAAAACGGCAATTGTATTTTGGCCGAACTACTCTATTTCTGGCTGCAACGGTGAAGTTCGGCATGTCGGCCCGGCGTCGATGAAGATGCCCATGGGCGCGATTGCCGCTTTAAATTCCAGTTTCAAGGACCACAGCAAAATGACAGAGCATAGTCTCTGGCGTTTTTCACGCGCGTTGCATCGCGCGATCAATGAACGCCAGCCCGCCGATCTCGAAGCCGTGCTCGACGAAGACGTCGACTGGGCGATCTATGGACCGATCGACATGTATCCGTTCTTCGGCTCGCGCCGCGGCAAGGCGGCGGTGATCGAGGTGGTCAGGCAGATCGCGGACAATTTCCGTGTCCACCGCTTCGACCGCGAATCGATCATGCTGGGAGTGGATTCGGCCGCCTCGATGATGCGCTATTCGCTGACGGCGCTGGATTCGAACAAGCCGATCAGCCTGCGGATCGCCCATTTCGCGCAGTTCAAGGCCGGCCGCCTGACCAACTTCCGCGTGCTGGTCGACACCTTCGATCTGGTCGAACAAACCGTGGGCTATCCGATCCACCTGCCGCGGATGGCGGTGTAACGCTTGAAGGCACGCGCGGTCATAATTTCGCACTAAAACAAACGCATTCTTGGCAGCACTTGGAATGCGGGCGGGGCAATGATTCCGAAAATGCGATTTGGCTGGGCACGGCTGCCAATGCTGGTGGCCGGCGTAAGTTTGGCGTCGATATTGGCGGCAACGGCACAAACGCTGCCGCCAGACGACGATCAGGACGAACCTGCGGCAGAAGAAGCCGAGGCGGCTCCCAGCGTCAACGACGCCGACATCATGAAGGACATCGACGTCAGCAAGCTCGACTGGAGCCAGCTCAATGTCGATGCATCAACCCTGACCTTTCAGACGCCGAAGGGCGGCGCTGCATCGAAAGGCGTTGGCAGCTTGGACGCCTCGTGGTCCGCCGATGAAAGGGCGAACGGCACCTCCGCGGTGTCGGTCAAGCAATCCATCACGCCGTTCTGGGATGCGCGCATCGGCGCCGACATGACGGTCGCAAGGCAAGGCGCGGTGACGACGTCCGAACTGCTTTCGGAAAAGCTCGCCAATGGCGGCAGCCTGCCGCAATCTTCCGGCACTGCCTGGGCGGCGATCACCGCCCCCGGCGTCGCCTCGATCTGGGATAAGACCGCGGTCGAAGCCCGCGTCGACCCCGGATCGGAGCAGAGCAAGCTCGGCACTTCCTTGAGCAAATCGCTGTCGCTTAGCGAGGAATACTCGCTGACCCTGAAGAACGACTACAACCTTATCCAGCAGGGCATCGTGCCGGTGCCCGGCATCATCAGCCATCCGGAACGGAGTTACGAGACCGACCAGTCGGCAAGGCTCAGCATCGCCGATACCGGCACCAGCTTGATCGCTGGCCAGCACCTGTCGACATCGGACGACAAATGGCTGCGCAAGGTCGGCGCCGAGCAAAAGCTGTTCGACGGCGTCACAATCTCGGGCTCGATCGGCGAAACGCCGTCGGGCGTCGCCAACAAGAGCCTCAGCGCCGGCTTCAAGCGTAGCTGGTAGAGGCGGAAATCCGCTGATTTGACGGGTTTTTCGGCCCCAAAAGGTTAACGCGCGAGAATGATCGACCATTGCCCCAGATTGGCCAAGATGCGGTCAAAATCGGCAGGACAGATGGATCCGCTCCACTTCGTCGTGCGGGGGACGTCCGCGCTCGCCTGAAAGCGAAACAGAGGAATTGCCGATGAACGCCATCAATCGCACCGAACAGGTTGAATCAAACACGGAGGTCGACAGCGATCTCGCCGCCGTATCCGAGGTCGAGGCCGGCATCCGCGACTTCGTTCGCAACGACATCGCCTATCTGCGCCGGCCGGCGGTCGCCGCGGAGACCGCCCCGCTCGACGCCAATGCCGAAGCCACCGTCAACAACGTCAATTCGCTGATCCAGCGCGTCGCCGGCACTTCACTTGCAGAAATCGAGAAGCTGATTTCCGAACTGGAAAGCCTCCGCGACCTGCTGCATGCCGAAGGCCAGCGCGTCCAGCGCGAGATTTCGGGCTATGCGCAGCTCAGCCAGGCCGCGATGAAGTCGACGCGCATGATCGCCGACAATGTCACGCAGTGGAAGCGCGCTGCTGACGGTCTGCGCAACGGCTGATTTCGATCGTTGCAAAAATCTAACACTCCGCCGCGTTCCGTACGGGAGCGCGGCGGTTTCGTTTGGCAGTGTTCGATCTGAACTTTATAAGCACGGTCGCGTCCAAGGACGGACGTCGTCACGTGGCGGCAGGCACCTTTTGGGGACACACCGGCGATGCAAAACGTTCAGCCAGACAACATGAATTCAATGCCGCTCCGGCAATCGTCGCATAGCATGGGCACGATCGTGATCCGCTTCGTCGGACTGCTGACGCTTGCGGTCGTGGCAATGACGCTGATCTGGAGCCGCTGAACTGCTTCAGCGCCCTTGGCTATCAGATCTTGGCTATCCGACCCGCAACTACTGGCGGACGAACGCGGTGTCCTCGATCGTGTACACACCGTCGGCATAGGATTTCACCACCATTGTGGCGGTCAACATCACCGCCATCGTGACGGTTGCGAAAATAAAGCCGACGAATTTCAGGCCGCTGCGATCTGCCATGGTCATCCCCTCGGTACTTCCCCTGAGACGCATTTGGCAGGCAGAAAGTTCAAAATGCGTTAGCAAAAAATCCGTTCCATGGAGTCATGGATTACGAGGAGCTAACGAACAATTGGCTAACCATGTTCGCGGGTGGGCTGGAATGATCCAGGCCAGGATTCCTCAGGAACCCACATTCCGCCGCGGCACGAAGGCGGTCGCGAGGAACGAGTACACCACCTCGCCGCGCTGGTTGGTGCCGGTATTGCGGGCCTGCACAATACCCCATTCGTGCCGCTTCTCCGAGATCCGCTTGGTTTCGACCCGGTTGGAATAGCTGACGGTGTCGCCGGCCAGCACCGGCTTGATCCAGTGCAGTTCACGAAAGCCAGGCGAGGGTCCCCACACCGCGACCTTCTCGCCGCGTGCGACAGCCTCCGCCGTCAAGCGCTTGCCGTCGGCGACCAGGAGCTTCATGCAGACCGCGGCGACGTGCCAGCCCGATGCAGCCAGTCCCCCGAACAGCGATTTGCGGCCCGCCTCCTCATCGAGGTGAAAGCGCTGCGGATCGAACTGCGTGGCAAACCTCTTGATGTCGTCAGCGGTGAAGGTGAACGAGCCAAATTCGCGCTGCGCGCCGATCTCGATGTCCTCGAAGAAACGCATTGCTAGCCCGCTCCCGCCTCGGCGCGCCGGCGCACGATGATCGGCGACTCCATCTGGCACAGCACCACGCCGGCCGCGTTGCGGATCGTACCCTTGAAAGTCACGATGCCGGTTTCGGGACGGCTCTTCGAAATCCTGGCCTCCGCGACGTCGACATCCAGCGTCAGGTCGTCGCCCGGGCGTAGCGGCGCCAGCCAGCGCATCTCGTTGACGCCGGGCGAGCCGAGCGAGGCGGTGCGGCCGATAAAGCCGTCAAACAGCATCCGCATCATGATCGAGCCGAGATGCCAGCCCGAACCGGACAGCCCCTTGAGCATCGACGCATTGGCCGCCGCCTCGTCCAGATGCATCGGCTGCGGGTCGTATTCGGCGGCAAAGGCCAGGATCTCCTCGCGCGTGACGTGGCGCGGTCCGAACGTGCCGAAATGGCCGGGCGTGAAGTCTTCGAAGGTCAGCGTTGTCATGGATTGAGGATTGTTATGAGGAAGCCCGATTGTGGCCGTTATTTGCGGCAATCTCAACCCGCCCACCCGCATGGCTCGTTCGCCAGCGGCGAGTACCGCTTCCGGCGCTCGCCCTGACTTGCCCGAAGCAGTTTTCGGGGCTAGCCCTGTGCCATCTGGGACCAGGTTTTTGACTCGCCGGAGAACCATCGATGTTCGATTTTCAGGATCTGTTTCAGTGGGACCGCTTCATCACGCCCACGATCATCAAGACCTTCTACTGGCTTGTCATTGGCTTGATCGTGCTGTTCGGCCTATCCGGGATCTTTTCGGCGCTTGCCGCGATGGCGATCAGCCCGTTCGGCGGATTCATCCTGCTGCTGTCCTCGATCGCCGGGATCGTGGTCGGCGTAGTGTTTTCGCGCATCGCCGCGGAATTCATCCTGATCGTCTTCCGCATCAACGAGCATCTCGGCGCGATCCGCGATCAGGGGCAGATGCGGTAAGGTCGTCATTCCGGGGCGATGCGCAGCATCGAACCCGGAATCTCGAGATTCCGGGTCTGGTGCTTACGCACCATCCCGGAATGACCACACTAATCAAGTATTGAACCGGAAATGCATGACGTCGCCGTCGGCGACGACATATTCCTTGCCTTCCAGGCGGAGCTTGCCGGCGTCGCGGGCGCCGGCTTCGCCGTTCAGTGCGACGTAGTCGGCATAGGCGATGGTCTCGGCCCGGATAAAACCCTTCTCGAAATCGGTATGAATCACGCCGGCCGCCGCCGGCGCCTTGGTGCCGCGGTGGATGGTCCAGGCGCGGGCCTCCTTCGGGCCCACGGTGAAATAGGTGATGAGGTCGAGCAGTTGGTAGCCGGCGCGAATCAGGCGGTCGAGACCGGCCTCTTCCAGACCGAGCGTCTCGAGAAACTCGGCGCGCTCCTCGCGTGACAGCGTCGCGATCTCGGATTCGATCTTGGCGGAGATCACCACCGCGACCGCGCCTTCCTTCTTGGCGTGCTCGAACATCTGTTTTGAGAAGCTGTTGCCGTCCTTGGCCGAGCCTTCCTCGACGTTGCAGACATAGAGCACCGGCTTCGACGTCAGGAGGCCGAGCATGCCGAAGGCGCGCTCTTCCTCCGGCTTGCGCTCCAGAAACCGTGCCGGCTTGCCGTCGCGCAGCAGCACCAGCGCGCGGTTGACGAGATCGAGCGCCTCTTTGGCATCCTTGTCGTTGCCCTTGGCCTTCTTGGCGAGATTGTCGACGCGCTTTTCCAAGCTGTCGAGGTCGGCCAGCATCAGTTCGGTTTCGATGGTCTCGATGTCGGCCAATGGTGCGATCTTGCCTTCGACATGCGTGATATCGGAGTCTTCGAAACACCGCACCACATGCGCGACTGCGTCGACCTCGCGGATGGTGGCAAGAAACTGGTTGCCGAGGCCTTCGCCCTTGGACGCGCCGCGGACCAGGCCTGCGATATCGACGAAGGTCAATCGCGTCGGGATGATCTGCGCGGAGCCCGCGATCGCCGACAGCTTGTCGAGCCTGGGGTCAGGCACCGCAACCTCGCCGACATTCGGCTCGATGGTACAGAACGGATAATTGGCCGCCTGCGCTGCTGCCGTTTCGGTCAGCGCGTTGAACAGCGTCGACTTGCCGACATTGGGCAGGCCAACGATACCGCATTTGAATCCCATCGTGCTTTCCGATCGTTCGCGCTACAACGCGGCGCGTGATTTAATTTACGGTCGTCATACGCGGGCTTGACCCGCGTATCCATCTTCCTTGAGAGGATGGATCGCCGGATCAAGTCCGGCGATGACGAGGTGAGCTTATGGCCCGCCATCCTCGTCCTTGTCGAAAATTCCCTTGGCTTGCAGCGCCAGATGAACCTTGTTCTGGAACGTCGAATCCTTGCCCGTCGCCAGTAGCCCGGCATTCTCGGCCACCGCCGCGCACAAGGCTTCCACCCAGGGGCGGTCGCTTTTCGCGAAGTCCGACAGCACGTGGCCGTGCACCAGCTCCTTGACGCCAGGATGACCGATCCCGAGCCGCACGCGGCGATAGTCGTTGCCGATATGCGAGGAGATCGAGCGCAGCCCGTTGTGGCCGGCAATGCCGCCGCCGATCTTGACGCGCACTTTCGCTGCCGGCAGTTCGAGTTCGTCCTGAAACACGGTGATCTCGCCGGCGGACAGCTTGAAGAAGTTCGCGGCTTCCTGAACCGCGCGCCCGGACTCGTTCATGTAGGTGGTCGGCCGAAGCAGAACGACCTTTTCACCATCGAGCGTGCCATCGGAGGTTTCGCCCTGAAAACGGCGGCGCCACGGTCCGAAACCGTGACGCCGCGCAATTTCATCGACGGCCATGAACCCGATGTTGTGCCGGTTGTTCGCGTATTTCGAACCGGGGTTACCGAGACCGACAAACAGGCGCATGACGCGGCATCCCGCCGCTGTTTACTTCTTCTTGTCGCCGCCAGCCGGCGCTTTCGCGCCAGCCGC
>NZ_LLXX01000060.1 GCF_001440405.1 Bradyrhizobium valentinum | reverse complement strand
CAAGCTGTTCCCGCGCGCCGATGCGCTGCTCGCCGCGCTGGGCGCGCGCGCCGCGAAGCGGCCGGTGAAGGTGGCGCTGCAGCGCCCCCTGATGTTCAACAACACCACGCATCGCCCGGCGACGATCCAGCGCGTCCGCATCGGAGCAACGCGGGACGGCAAGATCATGGCGATCGGTCATGAGAGCTGGTCGGGCGATCTGCCGGGCGGCAAGGCCGACGGCGCGGTCAGCCAGACGCGGCTGCTCTACGCCGGCGCGCACCGCATGACCGCCACGCGGCTCGCGACGCTCGATCTGGCTGAAGGTAATGCCATGCGGGCGCCGGGCGAGGCGACAGGCATGATGGCGCTGGAGATCGCCATGGACGAAATGGCCGAGAAGCTCGGGATCGACCCGATCGAGTTTCGTATCCTCAACGATACCCAGGTCGATCCTGAAAAGCCGGAGCGGCCGTTCTCGCAGCGTCAGCTCGTCGAGTGCTTGCGTACCGGCGCCGAGCGCTTCGGCTGGAGCAAGCGCAATCCGCAGCCGGGCAGGGTCCGTGATGGAAGCTGGCTGGTCGGCACCGGCGTCGCTGCGGCGTTCCGCAACAATCTGCTGACGCCGTCGGCCGCGCGCGTCCGGCTCGACAACAGCGGCACCGTGACCGTCGAGACCGACATGACCGACATCGGCACCGGCAGCTACACGATCATCGCGCAGACCGCGGCCGAGATGATGGGCGTGCCGCTCAAGAAGGTGAAGGTGCGTCTCGGCGATTCGGCCTTCCCGGTGTCGGCAGGCTCCGGCGGGCAATGGGGCGGCAACAACTCGACCGCAGGCGTCTATGCCGCCTGCGTCAAGCTGCGCGAGGCGATCGCGCAGAAACTGGGCTTCAACTCCGCGGAAGCCGAGTTCGCCGACGGCGAGGTCCGCTCCGGCAATCGCCGCGTGCCGCTGGCCCAGGCGGCAGGCGGCAGCGGGCTCAGCGCCGAAGACGGAATCGAGTACGGAGATCTCGCCAAGAAGTACCAGCAATCGACCTTCGGCGCGCACTTCGTCGAAGTCGGCGTCGATGCCGCGACCGCTGAAATCCGCGTGCGCCGCATGCTCGCGGTGTGTGCCGCCGGCCGCATCCTCAATCCGAAGACGGCACGCAGCCAGGTTATCGGCGCGATGACCATGGGCGTCGGCGCGGCGCTGATGGAGGAACTCGTGGTCGACAAACGGAAAGGGTTTTTCGTCAACCATGATCTCGCGGGCTACGAGGTGCCTGTTCATGCCGACATCCCGCACCAGGAAATGTTCTTCCTCGATGAGACCGATCCGATGTCGTCGCCGATGAAGGCCAAGGGCGTCGCCGAACTCGGCATCTGCGGCGTGGCGGCGGCGGTTGCCAACGCGGTTTACAACGCGACCGGCGTGCGCGTCCGCGATTATCCGATCACGCTCGACAAGCTCTTGGAGCAAATGCCGGACGTGGGTTGAGCGCGGGATCGCGGCGCTGCCGCGAATCTTCCAAGCTCGACCCAACCGCCTCGAGGGGAAGCACCATGATCACGCGAAGATGCCTGCTCGCCACCACCGGCGTCGCGGTGTTGGCAGCAGGAACAATGCCGGCTGTCCCGGCCAAGCCAAGGAACGGAACGATGGAAATCAGGCGAAGCGGTTCACAGCCCTCCGGCAAAGGGCCTCTCGAATATTTTACGGGCAGCGTGCGCGTCGATCCGCTCTTCCAGGCGGCTGACCCTGCGCGCGCCGCCGGCGCCAGCGTCACGTTCGAGCCCGGCGCGCGGACCGCATGGCACACCCATCCCTTAGGCCAGACCTTGATCGTCACATCCGGTCGCGGCTGGGTCCAGGTCTGGGGCGGCCGTGTCGAGGAAATTCACCCGGGCGACGTCGTTTGGTTTCCACCGGGCGAAAAACACTGGCATGGTGCGACGCCGACCACGGCGATGACGCACATCGCCATCCAGGAGCGGCTCGACGGCAAGGCCGTCGACTGGATGGAGAAGGTCAGCGACGAGCAATACCGGGCTTGATCGCCTGCCGTCGTTCTTCGCAGGCGAAGTTATGACCCGTAAGTCTCAAGAACCGGTGGAATATGGCGGTGGATGATCCTCCTTCCTTAGAGTGAGCATTCGAATCCTGCCGAAAACGCGCTATGGTTGGGGCCATGGAAAATCCCCCGCGCCCCATGCCGTTCTCGGCATTCGAATGGCTGGTGTCCGGGCGCTACTTGCGGGCGCGCCGCAGGGAAGGGTTCATTTCGGTCATTGCCGGATTTTCGTTCCTCGGCATCATGCTCGGCGTTGCGACGCTGATTATCGTGATGGCCGTCATGAACGGCTTTCGCAAGGAATTGATCGACAAGATCGTCGGCATGAACGGCCATCTTCTGCTGCAACCAATCGAACAGCCGCTGACGGATTGGAAGGACGTCACCGAGCGCATCAGTCAGGTTCCAGGCATACGGCTTGCCGCTCCCGTGGTGGACGGTCCGGCGCTGGCGTCATCGGTGCACAATGCCTCCGGGGTACTCGTTCGCGGTATTCGCCCCGATGATCTCAATAAGCTCGCCTCGATCTCCAGCAATGTCCAGCAGGGCTCGCTAGACGGATTTGAGCAGGGACAAGGGGTCGCCATCGGACGCAGGCTTGCCGATCAATTATCGCTGCGTGCCGGCGACAACATCACGCTGGTCGCGCCCAGCGGAGCGGTGACGTCGAAGGGTGCGGCGCCTCGTATCAAGCCTTACAAGGTCGCGGCGGTGTTCAGCCTCGACATGTCGGAATATGATTCCGTGATGGTTTTTATGCCGCTTGCCGAGGCGCAGGCCTATTTCAATCGCGCCGATGACGTGAGCGCGATCGAGATTTTCATCGAAGCCAGCCCTGACAGGGTCGACGAATTCCGAAGGCCGGTAGCAGACGCCGCCGGGCGGCCGGTGTTCCTTGTCGACTGGCGCCGGCGTACCTCGGCCTTTTTCGCTGCACTTCAGGTCGAGCGCAATGTCATGTTTCTGATCCTGACCTTGATCGTGCTGGTCGCTGCGCTGAATATCGTTTCAGGCCTGATCATGCTCGTGAAGGACAAGGGCAGCGATATCGCCATACTGCGCACCGTGGGCGCCTCGCGAGGGGCGATCATGCGGGTGTTCCTGATCGCAGGTGCTGCGATCGGCGTGGTCGGCACGCTGACCGGGCTTCTCGTCGGCATGCTGGTTTGCCTCAACATCGAAGCTATTAGGCAGTTTCTTTCCTGGCTCACCAATACTGAATTGTTTCCACCAAAACTCTACTTTCTGTCGAAGCTGCCGGCGGAGATCGATTTTGGCGAGACCGCCGCCGTTGTGATCATGGCGTTGACGCTGTCATTCCTCGCGACGCTCTATCCATCGTGGCGCGCTGCGCGGCTCGATCCGGTCGAGGCTCTTCGATATGGGTAATTGGAAGGGCGCGAGCTCCGCCCGTGAATGGTGGGCACGTTTTGCTGGAGAGAAAGTTCGTTAGCGTCAAATCACGCTGTCACCACACGAACGGTAGGCTCCCTCCCCCCTTGCGGGGGAGGGCTGGGGAGAGGGGTAAGCCACGAGTACCGCCGATGCCGCCACCCCTCTCCCTAACCCTCCCCCGCAAGGGGGGAGGGAACGCACCTTTTATGAAGAACTTGCAGTGATTGAGGTCGCGAACTCTGATCTTTTCGTCATCGAGCCATTTCCCCTTCGCCCAAAAACGCTTTATGGTGCCGCTCGCTTCGCGCTTGGCGAAATCTAATACATGATTGATATCAAAGGCTTGGCATAGGGCTTGCGCCTTTGGAGGGTGGTTTGACGCGCTATATTTCGACGCGGGGGGAAGCCCCCGTCCTGGGTTTCTGCGATGTGATGCTGACCGGGCTCGCCCGCGACGGCGGCCTCTACGTGCCGGAGGTCTGGCCGGAGCTCTCGCAGGCGACCATCGCCTCTTTCTTCGGTCGGCCCTATTGGGAAGTCGCGGTCGATGTGATCAAGCCGTTTGCGGCGGGCGAGATTTCCGACGCCGACCTTGGCCGCATGGCGAATGAAGCCTACGCCACCTTCCGCCATCCTGCGGTGGTGCCGCTCGATCAAATCGGGCCCAATCAATTCCTGCTGGAGCTGTTCCACGGCCCGACGCTGGCGTTCAAGGACGTCGCGATGCAGTTGATCTCGCGGCTGATGGATCACGTGCTGGCCAAGCGCAATCAGCGCACCACCATCGTGGTCGCGACCTCGGGCGACACCGGCGGTGCCGCGGTCGATGCCTTCGCTGGCCTCGACAATGTCGATCTGGTCGTGCTGTTCCCGAACGGCCGCATCTCCGACGTGCAGCGTCGGATGATGACGACGACGGGCGCGTCCAACGTGCATGCGCTGGCGATCGAAGGCACCTTCGACGATTGCCAGGCGCTCCTGAAGGCGATGTTCAACCACCACGGTTTTCGCGATGCGGTCTCGCTGTCGGGCGTCAACTCGATCAACTGGGCGCGGATCGTAGCGCAGGTGGTGTATTATTTCACTTCCGCCACAGCCCTCGGCGCGCCTGCGCGCACGGTGGATTTCACCGTGCCGACGGGCAATTTCGGCGACATCTTCGCAGGCTATGTCGCGAAGAAAATGGGCCTGCCGGTGCGCTGGCTGCGGATCGCCTCCAACGTCAACGACATCCTGCCGCGCACGCTCAAGACCGGCATCTACGAAGTGCGCGAGGTTCACGCCTCGGCTTCGCCCTCGATGGACATCCAGGTCTCCTCGAATTTCGAGCGGCTGCTGTTCGAGGCGAGCCGACGCGACGCCGACAGCGTTCGCCGGCTGATGGCCTCGCTCAAACAGTCCGGACGTTTCGTGCTGCCGGACGCCATGCTGGCCGCGATCCGCGAGGAGTTCGATGCCGGCCGCGCCGACGAGACCGAGACGTCGGCTGCGATCCGCGCCGCGTGGCGCGAGGCCGGCGACCTCGTCGATCCCCATACCGCGGTGGCGCTGGCGGTGGCGGATCGCGATGCTTCGGATTCGAAGATTCCCAACATCGTGCTGTCGACCGCGCATCCGGCCAAGTTCCCCGATGCGGTGGAAGCGGCCTGCGGCGTGCGCCCGCAACTGCCGGCCTGGCTCGACGGCCTCATGACCAAATCCGAACACATCACGGTGATGAAAAACGATTCAGCCGAAGTGGAGCGATTCGTGCGCTCGGTGAGCCGTGCCGCGAAGCAGGGAGTTGCCGGATGAGCGTTGACGTGACCAAGCTGCCGTCCGGCCTGACTGTCGTCACCGACACCATGCCGCATCTGGAAACGGCAGCGCTCGGCGTCTGGGCCGGCGTCGGTGGCCGTGACGAAAAGCCGAACGAGCACGGCATCTCGCATCTCCTGGAACACATGGCCTTCAAGGGCACGACCAGGCGCTCCTCGCGCGAGATCGTCGAAGAGATCGAGGCCGTCGGCGGTGACCTCAATGCCGGGACCTCCACCGAGACGACGGCCTATTATGCGCGGGTGATGAAGGCCGACGTGCCGCTCGCGCTCGACGTGCTCTCCGACATCCTCGCCAATCCGTCCTTCGTGCCGGATGAGCTCGAGCGCGAGAAGAGCGTCATCGTGCAGGAAATCGGCGCGGCGCAGGACACGCCTGACGACGTCGTGTTCGAGCACCTCAACGAACTCTGCTTTCCGGACCAGCCGATGGGCCGTTCGCTGCTGGGCACCGCGAAGACGCTGAAGACTTTCGACCGCGACATGTTGCGCGGTTATCTCGCGACGCATTACCGTGGCCCCGACATGGTGGTGGCGGCCGCAGGCGCGGTCGACCACAAACGCGTGGTCGAGGATGTTGCGCAAAAATTCGCCAACTTCGACGCGACACCCGCACCGAAGCCGCAACCGGCGATGTTCGGCAAGGGCGGCTCGCGCGTGGTGCACCGCGACCTCGAACAGGCGCATCTGACGCTGGCGCTCGAAGGCGTGCCGCAGACCGACCTGTCGCTGTTCTCACTGCAGGTGTTCACCAACACGCTCGGCGGCGGAATGTCGTCGCGGCTGTTCCAGGAAGTGCGCGAAAAGCGCGGCCTGTGCTACTCGATCTACACCTTCCACGCGCCCTATACCGACACCGGCTTTTTCGGCCTCTATACCGGCACTGACCCCGGCGACGCGCCGGAGATGATGGAGGTCATCATCGACGTCATCAACGACGCCGTGGAGACCCTCACCGAAGCCGAGATCGCCCGCGCCAAGGCGCAGATGAAGGCGGGGCTTTTGATGGCGCTGGAAAGCTGCTCGTCCCGGGCCGAACAACTGGCGCGGCACGTGCTGGCCTATGGACGGCCGCTGACGGTGGAAGAGCTGGTTACCAGGATCGATGCGGTCAGCGTCGAATCGACCCGCAACGCCGCGCACGCGCTTTTGTCCCGCAGCCGGCCGGCGGTTGTCGCGCTTGGCAGCGGCAGGGGTCTGGACACAGCGGTGTCTTTTGCGGAAGGATTGACCAGGTCGAAGGCGAAGACGCTGCTACATTAGAGCATGATCCCGGACCCGGAGGGCCGTGTTAGCGCAAAAGTGGGCTCCGGTTTTCCGTAAGGATGATGCTCCGATAGTTAGAGGGCGGGGAGTAAAGGGCATGGCCCTGTTTCGTTTGCCAACCAGCGGACAAGCCGCGCTCGTACCGCGCGGCCACGGCCTGTTGCTGCGCGCTCCCCAGATGTCGGACTTCGTGCAATGGGCGCAATTGCGCGAACAAAGCCGGGCCTACCTCACGCCATGGGAGCCGATCTGGCCGTCGGACGATCTGACCCGCGCCGGTTTCCGCCGCAGGCTGCGCCGCTACGCCGAGGATATCGCCGCCGACCGCTCCTATCCGTTCATCATTTTCCGGGAATCCGACGGCGCCATGATCGGCGGCATCACGCTGGCCAATGTCCGCCGCGGCATCGTGCAGGCCGGCACCATCGGCTATTGGGTCGGCGAGCCCTACGCCCATCGCGGCTACATGACATCAGCGTTGCGGGTGCTGCTGCCGACGCTGTTCGGCGAGCTCAATCTGCACCGTATCGAGGCCGCCTGCATTCCCTCCAATTCACCGTCGATCCGGGTGTTGGAGAAATGCGGCTTCACCCGCGAGGGGCTGGCGCGGCGCTATCTTTGCATTAACGGCGTCTGGCAGGACCATTTGCTGTTCGGCCTGCTGCATGAGGATTTCCGCGGCTGAACCGTTGATTTCTAAGCCTTTTGGGTGCCTTGGGTTCGCCGCCATTGGGCTGCTATAACGCCGCCGGGAACAATGACGTGAGACGAGGGGATTTTGGGACGTCGCATGGGTGACAATCGTTTGGCCAAGGTGATGGTTGCGGCGGCGGTCGCAGGCGGGCTGGCCTGCCTGACGGCGGCGCCGGCATCGGCCCAATCACTGACCGATCGTTTCAAGAGCCTGTTCGGCGGCAAGCCTGACGAACCGGCCGGGGTTGCCCCCGGGGGGCCGGAAGCCCAGGACACCGGCGACCTGACCTGCCCACCGGTCACGGTCCGGGCCGGCGCGGCGACTTATGCGGTGGCCCCGCCCGGCAAGCAGCCGGTCGGCAACGACCTGCGCTTTCAGGCGACGATCACCAAGATGGCCCGCGAATGCAGCGTCAATGGCGGGGTGATCACCGCGCGGATCGGCATTCAGGGCCGCGTCATTGCCGGTCCCGCCGGCGCGCCGCCCTCGGTGCAGGTCCCGATTCGCGTCGCGGTGGTGCAGGGCGGCGTTTCCGAAAAGACCATCGCCACCAAGGCCTACCAGACCACCGTCAACATGACCGAAACCGGCAGCGAGCCGTTCACGCTGGTGGCCGAAGATCTCACCTACCCGGCGCCCCCCGGCGCCGTCGGCGACAGCTACATCTTCTATATCGGCTTCGATCCGCAGGCCCTGAAACCCGAACGCCCGGCGCCGCGCAAGAAAAAGCAATGAAGCAGAAGCAATAAAAAAGCCGGCGCGATCGTCTCGCGCCGGCCTTGATTGGTTGATTGAAAGCGCTCAGTTCAGCTTGGCACGAACCTCGGCAATGCCCTTGGCGAGCAGGTCGTCGGCGACCGAGCCTTTGACCGACCGCGACAGGATGGTCGCGGCGGCTTCGACCGCGGCGTTGGCGGCGGCGGCACGGACATCGGCCAGCGCCTGGGCCTCGGCGAGCGCGATCTTGCTCTCGGCGGTCTTGGTGCGGCGGGCGACGAAGTCTTCCATCTTGGCCTTGGCCTCGGTCGCGATGCGCTCGGCTTCCGCCTTGGCGTTGGCGATGATTTCCTCGGCCTCGCGCTCGGCGCTGGCGCGGCGGGTCTGGTACTCGCCGAGCAGCTTGGCGGCCTCCTCCTTGAGACGGCGGGCGTCGTCAAGTTCGGCCTTGATGCGTTCGGCGCGGTGATCGAGCGCCGTCAGCACCGTCTTGTGGACGCCGAGATAGGCAAACAGCACCAGGAGGATGACGAAGGCGATTGCGACCCAGGTTTCCGGTTCGGTGAACATCGGTCTATCCCTTCAACGAAGCATCGACGGCCTTGCTCACCGTCTTCTTGTCGGGCAGCACGCCGGTGAGCCGTTGCACGATCGCGCCGGCTGCGTCCGCTGCGATGCCGCGGACATTGCTCATCGCGGCTTCCCGTGTCGCCGCGATCTGCTTCTCGGCGGCGGCCAGCTTTGTGGCGAGCTGGTCTTCCAGCGTCTTGCGCTCGGCTTCCGCAGCCGCATTCAGCTTCTCGCGGGTCTCGTTGCCGATCGCCTGCGCGCGGGAGCGCGCCGAAGCGAGTTCCGCCTCATACGCCTTCAGCGCAGCGTCGGACTCGTCCTTCAGTTTCTGCGCCGCCGCCAGATCGCCCTCGATCGCGTTCTGACGTGCGTCGATCACGCTTTCGACACGCGGGAGCGCGATGCGGGAAACGATCACATAGAGCGCGACGAACGCGATAACGAGCGACACCAGTTGTGAAGCAAACGTGCTCGACTCGAACGGAGGAAACCCTCCGCCGTGTCCGCCATCTGCTCCGGTGTGGGCGCCGGTACCATGACTTTTTTCAGCCACGGGGTTCTCCTGTTGCAGTCAGGCGCGCCGCCCGGTCCGGGCGGCGCGGTAGGGTGCAGTTCAGAGCGGAACGAACAGCAGCAGCAGCGCGATCAGCAGCGAGAAGATGCCGAGCGCTTCGGTCACGGCGAAGCCGAAGATCAGGTTGCCGAACTGGCCCTGGGCAGCGGAAGGATTGCGCACCGCTGCGGCGAGGTAGTTGCCGAAGATGATGCCCACGCCGACGCCCGCACCGCCCATGCCGATGCATGCGATGCCCGCGCCGATAAGTTTTGCTGCTGCCGGTTCCATTTTCTTTCAGCTCCTTGAGGATAAGACAAAGGGTGGGTGGAAATTCCCCGGACCGCTTAGTGTCCCGGATGAATGGCGTCGTTGAGATAGATGCAGGTCAGGATCGCGAACACGTAGGCCTGCAGGAACGCGACCAGCAGTTCGAGCGCGGTCAGCGCGACGGTGAGCGCCAGCGGCAGCACGCCGCCGATCCAGCCGACGGCGCCAAGCGAAACGCCGAGCATGGCGACGAAGCCCGCGAACACCTTCAGCGCGATGTGACCCGCCAGCATGTTGGCGAACAGACGCACGCTATGCGAAACCGGCCGCAGGAAGAAGGACAGGATTTCAATGAACATGACCAGCGGCAGGATGTAGATCGGCACGCCGGAGGGCACGAAAATCTTGAAGAACTTGAAGCCGTTCTTGTAGATCCCGTAGATCAGGACCGTGAAGAAAACCAGGAAGGCAAGCGCCGCGGTGACGATGATATGGCTCGAAACCGTGAACGTGTAGGGGATGATGCCGATCAGGTTCGAGATGCAGATGAACATGAACAGCGAGAAGATCAGCGGGAAGAACTTCATGCCTTCCGCACCGGCGGTGCTGCGGATCGTGCTGGCGACGAATTCGTAAGAGATTTCCGCGATCGACTGCAGCCGCCCGGGAACCAGTTGCCGTCCCGCCATGCCGCCGATCATCAATAGCGAGATCACCGCTACCGAGAGGAACATGTAGAGCGACGAGTTGGTGAAGGCGATCGTCTGGTTGCCGATATGGCCGATCGTGAAGAGGGGTTCGATATTGAACTGGTGGATCGGGTCGATTTTCATCCGCGCGGCTCTTTATCCACCGGCCTGGCCGGCAATCGAATTTCAAATGTCGTGACTTCCCGTCGATGCTCAGCGCCTGCGGGAAGCTACGCCTGCAGACCTCACCACGTTGACCACGCCGGCGGTGAAGCCGAGTAGCAAAAACACGATGAGACCGAACGGCGATGTCGACAACAAACGGTCGAACCCCCAGCCAATCGCCGCCCCGACGACAACGCCCGCAACCAACTCCGAAGAAAGCCGGAAACCCAGCGCCATTGCAGATGCTCTGGCAGCCCTGTCTCCGCTTTCAGTTCCGGGTTGATCAGTCCTGAGTTTCCGGCTGTCGCGAATTTCGGACAACCGTTGATCCAGACTTCCGAGCCTTGCGGAAAGCGCAGCTTCGTCGGAAGACGGCTGATCGCGATTCCCACCTGCGTTGTCGTTTTTGTCTTCGGCCATGCCCAAGACATTAAACGATGCCAACGGTTGATGGAAATTACGCCCGTCACCCTTGAAAGCCGCGCGGACCATACTTACCGCGTCTATTCAAGTCAAGATTAGGTCGTAACCAGTTAGTTCATTGATTTAATTGGAATTATTCGAGCGGGGCCTGCGACACTGTGGACGGTCATCGCAGTGCAGCAGCTATTCTCCCAAGGATCGATCTTGCGCCCATTTGAGCGGTCTGTTGGGATGCTCCAAGCGAAGCCAAAATCCTCGTCCCCCGGAGCCCGCATGCCGCGTCAGGTCGATTACTATTTCTCGATCCAATCGCCTTGGGCCTATATCGGGCATCAAGTGTTTCGGCATATGGTAAGTACTTACGATCTCAAGGTTAATCACAGGCCGGTGGTGCTGGTCGACCTGTTCTCGGAGACCGGCGGCTTGCCGTTAATGAAGCGCCACCCGGTCCGGCAGCGCTACCGGATGGTCGAACTGCAGCGCTGGCGCGACAAGCGCGGACTGAAATTTCACCTGCAGCCGGCCAACTGGCCGTTCAACGCCCGGCTCGCGGACGGCGTGGTGATCGCGGCGCTCGAGGCCGGCTTCGACCCCGACCGATATCTGCGACGGGCCTTTGCCGGCGTCTGGGAGGATCAGCTCAATCTCGCCGATCCCGCAACGATTGCGAAACTCGCCGACGAATCGGGGCTGCCCGGCCGGCAATTAGTGGAGCGCTCCAGCTCTGAGGAAATCAGCGCAGCGTATGAGCAGAACCGGCAGGACGCGCTGGCGGCCGACGTGTTCGGCTCGCCGGTCTATGTGCTGGAGGGCGAAGTGTTCTGGGGACAGGATCGCCTCGAATTGCTGGAAGATGCGTTGAAGTCCGCCCGCGCGCCCTATAGCTCAAGGATCTAGTTATTTGTTTTGACGCGTTTTCTTTACGCGAACCGGTACCCACCCCGGATCAAGTCCGGGGCAGGCTTTCGCTCGAAAACGCGCCTTGAAAGCGCCCCGGCGGTCGAGGAAACCGGTACCGTCCTGAGGCGGGAGCAAGCCCATGAGCACAGCGAAATCGTCATCGAAATTCTTAAGGCTCGTCGTGCTGGCCGTGTGTCTCGCCGGCACGGGATACGCCGTTGCGGGCATGCCGGAGAGCGAAAACGGCCGTTACGCGCTGTCGCCGGCGGGCGATGGTGTGCTCCGCCTCGACACCCGCACCGGCGCGGTCTCAACCTGCAACAATTCGGGTGCGGGCTGGGCCTGCTATGCCGTGCCCGACGAGCGCGCGGCGATGGACGCGGAAATCGGCCGGCTGCAAGCTGATATTGGCCGGCTGCAGGCCGAGAATGAAAAGCTAAAGGCAGATCTCGCCGCGCGCGAGCCCACCGTGAACGGCAAGATCGAAGAGCCGCTGCCGAAATCGGATTCGCTGAAGAAGAGCGAACCGAAGGTGGCGGAGGGCGAGCGCAAGATCGAAATCCCGCTGCCGAGCGACCGCGACATGGATCGCATGATGTCGTTCCTGGAGCGGGCCTGGCGTCGCCTGATCGAGATGGCCAACCGGGTGCAGCGGGACGTCAACGGCAAGATTTGACGGAGCAGCGCGCGCACCTCGCGTCGTCCCTGCGAACGCAGGGACCCATACGCCGCGGCCCGTCGATTTTGCGCGATGAGAGCTGATACCATACGTAACAATGAATGCCGGTGGTTATGGGTCCCTGCGTTCGCAGGGACGACGGGTGGAGAGAGAATCGTGACATCGCCAAAATCCGTTTCCCGAACAGCTCCATCTGCCGTCAGCGCCAACACCATCGTGTCCTCGCTGCTGACCGTGCAGACCTCGGGTGCGGGCTTTACCGACCTGACCGCTGAAGTCGCGAAATTCGTGCGCGACGCTCGGGCGCGCGAAGGCGCGCTGACGCTGTTCATCCGTCACACCTCGGCGTCGCTGACGATCCAGGAAAATGCCGACCCGGCCGTGCTCGTCGATCTGACGACGGCGCTGAACCGGCTCGCGCCCGAAAACGCCG
Source organism: Bradyrhizobium valentinum (assembly GCF_001440405.1). Taxonomy (GTDB): domain Bacteria; phylum Pseudomonadota; class Alphaproteobacteria; order Rhizobiales; family Xanthobacteraceae; genus Bradyrhizobium; species Bradyrhizobium valentinum. Next base: position 45,441 of record NZ_LLXX01000060.1, on the reverse strand, counting down.
GCTGGCGCCATGACACCGAGGGGCCGGACGACATGCCGGCGCACATCAAGACCATGCTGACCGCGACCTCGCTGCACGTCCCGGTGCTGCAGGGTGCGCTTGCGCTGGGTACGTGGCAGGCGATCTATCTGGTCGAGCACCGCGCGCGGCCGCACCGGCGCGAGATCGTGCTGCAGTTCGCGGGCAGCGTCGAGTAAGCCGATTGCAAAAGGCAAACCGGCCGCGGATCGCTCCGCGGCCGGTTCGTGACTTCGTTTCGCCGAACGAAATCGGTTACTTCGTGATGTCGACGTCCTTGGTTTCCGGCAGGAAGAAGAAGCCGACAACCGCGGTGATCGAAGCGAAGATGATCGGATACCAGAGACCCGCGTAGATATCGCCGGTTGAGGCAACGATCGCGAACGAGGTCGCCGGCAGCAATCCGCCGAACCAGCCGTTGCCGATGTGATAGGGCAGCGACATCGAGGTGTAGCGGATCTTGGTCGGGAACAGTTCGACCAGCATCGCCGCGATCGGCCCGTAGACCATCGTGACGAAGAGCACCAGGACGAACAGAAGTCCGATAATGGCGGCGACCTGCGGACGGAAGATGTCGATCGGGTTCGACATCTTCACGATCTGCGCGTCGCCGGCCTTCGGATAGCCGGCCGCCTGAACCGCTGCCAGCACCGCCGGGTTGGAGGTCTTGGCGTCGGTGTAAGCGATGTCCTTACCGTTGACGACGACCTTCACCCCCGAGCCTGCAGCACCGTAGGCGGTCGAGTACTTGACCGACGACTGCGACAGATAGGCTCGAGCCGTATCGCACGGCGCCGAGAAGACGCGGGTGCCGACCGGGTTGAACAGATCGCCGCAGCCTTTTGGATCGGCGACCACCTCGACCTTGACCGACTCGATGGCCTTTTCCAGCGCCGGGTTGGCGTTGCTGGTGATCATCTTGAAGATCGGGAAGAAGGTCAGCGCCGCGATCAGGCAGCCCGCCAGGATGATCGGCTTGCGGCCGATCTTGTCCGACAGTGCACCGAACACGATGAAGAAGCCGGTGCCGAACAACAGCGACCAGGCGATCAGCAGGTTGGCGGTGTAGCCGTCGACCTTCAGAATCGATTGCAGGAAGAACAGCGCGTAGAACTGGCCGGTGTACCAGACCACGCCCTGGCCCATCACGCCGCCGATCAGCGCCAGGATGACGATCTTGGCGTTGCTCCAGTTGGCGAAGGCTTCGGTCAGCGGCGCTTTCGAGCCCTTGCCCTCGTCCTTCATCTTCTGGAACACCGGCGATTCGTTCAACTTCAGGCGGATCACGACCGACACGCCGAGAAGAACCACGGACAGCAGGAACGGAATGCGCCAACCCCAGGCAGCGAACGCAGGCTCGCCGAGCGCCGTACGGGTGAACAGGATCACAAGCAGCGAGAGGAAGAGGCCAAGCGTTGCCGTGGTCTGGATGAACGACGTGTAGTATCCGCGTTTTCCGTGCGGTGAATGTTCGGCCACGTAGGTCGCGGCGCCACCGTACTCACCGCCCAGCGCGAGACCCTGCAGCAGGCGCAGTATGATCAGGATGATCGGCGCGGCGATGCCGATGGTGGCGGCGTTGGGCAACAGGCCGACGATAAAGGTCGACAGGCCCATGATCAGGATGGTGACGAGGAAGGTGTATTTGCGTCCGACGATGTCGCCGACACGTCCGAACACGATGGCGCCGAACGGGCGTACCAGGAAGCCGGCGGCGAAAGCCAGCAGCGCGAAGATGTCGCGGGTCGCTGGCGGATATTCCGAGAAGAACTGTGCGCCGATGATGCCGGCGAGCGATCCGTAGAGATAGAAGTCATACCATTCGAAGACGGTGCCCAGCGATGATGCGAAGATGACGAAACGTTCGTCCTTCGTCATGCCCTTGGCCTTGTCGGACGTGACAGTCATAGTAGACATTTCAGAATCGCTCCCCTTTTTTATGCTCGCAAAGATGTGCGTTGCGTCAGATCACGCATTATGAATAGGGGTCACTACATGTTCGCGAAGCTTGGCCCAATAGTACTTTCGGCTGGCGTCGGGCCTTCCGCGCCTGAGTTGGCGGTGGCCTCCACATGATTCCAGACTGCGTAAACAGTACGCAGCACTGACTCCCGGATCATGAAAAGCCTTGGCATTCAGACCGTTCTCAGCGCTTTAGCTGTGACTACATTTTGGCCGGTCCGCGACCCAGAAGCGGTGACCTGACCCCGCCAGTCAGCGCAGTCTCGAACTAAAGTCCAATAAGCGAGAGGAAAAGCGCAATGCTCCACATCACGATGGAGATCTTTGCGGTCCAGAGTGCGAACAGCAGATAAGTCTCGCGCATGACCGTCGAAACTGTCCGCTGCGCGGAGGCTTGCGGCGGACGGCTCTCTTTGGGGAGATAGAGCCACAACTCGGTCCGGCGGTGATCCTTGGTCCGGGCCTCCCAGGCTTTCAAAATCAGAACCAGCGTCATCAGTATGCTGAGAAAACCTCCCGCCTGGAAGGCAGAGCGCGGCAGGAAAGACAACCCGATCATTATGCAGAAGATGGCGAGCGAAGCGAAGCCGCAGGCGCGAAGCACTGTTTCGTAGGCGATACGGCGTATCTCTTCCACGATCCGCCACCCCGTCAATCAAGGACATGTGCCGGTTCAAAAGCCGGCCGCAGGGTAGCGGCAGCACGGCCCGTGCTCAACATCGCGAATGGGTTGCTACAGGCCGATCTTGAGAAAATTACCGGCGGCGGGCAGCGCCAGAAGGGCGGTTCCCGCAAGCCAGATCCACAGCGATGCATCGCTTGATTCCGAGCCTCCGGTGACCCGCTCGTAGATTGCCGCCGGAATCCCGCCCAGGATCACGGTCGCGGTCGAAACCATCAAGGATGCGAACATCAGCGTCAGGGACAGGCTGCCAAACAGCAGCGGGCCGGCGAGCAACTGGACATACAGCAACGTAAAAATCAGCGCGAGCTGATTGAAGATGCCGTTGATCATGCCGAAGAACGCGATTCCGACGAAATAGAAATTGCGGTTCATGATGCGGCTCCCCCAAGCCGGGGCGCCAGATTGAATAGTAGCAATGTGTAGTGAAGCGCGACGCGCAGCCAGAACAGCCAGACGAAGCCGAACAGCCAAATCACGACCGGCGGGGTAACCTTGGGCGTAACGATGGCGACGGCGGTGACGACGGGATCGGTGATCCGGCAGAAAAATCGCCAGATGTAGTTCGGCGAGTCCGCATCCACCATCAGGCCGAGCAGGACGCGGCCAAGCAACGTGTACATCAACACCGCAAGAATAAAATTAGGCAGATGAAAGTACCAATACGCCGCGAGCGAGCTTGCGATATTCAAGGACGTTTTCTCCTCGCAGCCTGATTAAGTGAGACGACCGGCCGAGCATCGCAACCAGCCGCTCTTCGCCAACAATGGCAAGAGCGCGATGTCCGGGCAAGACTGATAAGGTGCTACCAACAAAGACGGGGCCCCTGAAGGGCCCCGTCCATCGATCTCCAAGTCAAGGAACCTAGGTGGTCCTCTCTTCGAGCACCGTCCTGCCACGCGGCTTCCGGATTTCGTCGACATAGGCCTGCATTTCGGCCGATGGCTCCCTGCCGAGCTTGCTGACGATGTAGATGACAGCGAAGCCGAGCGGTGTTCCCAACAATCCGCAGGCGATGTTGTTGAGGTCGAACCAGCCGACCTTGTTGGCCATCGGGTGGGCCAGTGTCGGGAAGCTCTCCATGGCATTGGGCAGTGCCATGGCTTTCGCGATATCGACCAGCGGCGCTCCCGTCAGCGGGTTGGTCAGCGACGTCATGCCGAAGTACTTCACGCCTGCACCCGGGAAATATCGGGTCGTCACGAGGTAGAACAGGCAGAGGCCGAAGCCGGCAATGATGCCGCAGATCGCTCCCGTTGCCGTGGTTCGCTTCCACCAGACGCCCATCACCAGCGCCGGGAAGTTGCCGGCCATTGCAAGCGAGAACGCCCAGCCGACCATGGCCAGGATGTCGCCTGGCTTGGTTGCGGCCGTCGCGGCTGCGACCACGGCGACGCCCACCAGGAGAGCGCGCGCCACCGTGAGCCGACGGATGGTCGGAGCGTTGGGGTCGATCATCTTGTAGTAGATGTCGTGCGACAGCGCGTTGGCGATGGCGAGCAGCAGCCCGTCGGCGGTGGAGAGCGCGGCGGCGAGACCGCCGGCCGCCACCAGGCCCGAGATCACATAGGGAAGCCCCGCGATCTCCGGCGTGGAGAGCACGATCACGTCCGTATTGATCACGAAGTCCTGCAACCTGACGACGCCGGGATGATCGGCGATCGCCTTGCACGCTGCGACGATCGCATCGATGCTGCTTGCGTTCTTGCCGCAGATCTGGATCAACCCGAGTTCACCCCAACTGAACAACCAGGGGCGAATGGCGGTCAGGTCACGCCCGATGATGTTGGTGTAAACCTCCAGCTTCGAGAATGCCGCATAGGCCGGCGCCGAGAAGTACAGCAGGAAGATAAACAGCAGCGACCACGCAACCGACTGACGTGCCTCACGCACCGACGGGGTGGTGAAGTAACGCATCAGGATATGCGGCAACGAGGCCGTGCCGACCATCATGCACATGATGATCGCGAAGAAGTTGAGCGGGCTGTAGTTGATGAATGGCTGGATATGCGGCTTCAGCGCTGCGGCCGTCGTCAGGCCGTTCGCCAGCATCTGTTGCTCGCGCGCGGTAATATCCACGATCGCCTGCCCGTAGGTGAGTTCCGGAATCGGAATCCCGTAATTCTTGGTGGACAGGATAATGATGGGGGTCAGGTAGGCGATGATCAGCACGATGTACTGTGCAATCTGAGTCCAGGTCACTGCCCGCATTCCGCCCAGCATCGCGCAGAGCAGAATGCCGACGAGGCCCGCAAAGACCGCAAGCTCGAACTGCATTCCAAGGAATCGCGAGGCGATAATCCCGGTGCCGTAGATTTGCGCCGTTACATAGGTAAAGGAGCAGGCGACAAGGACGATCACGCCGAGAAAGCGGGCGAAGTTGCCGCCGTACCGGAACGACAGGAAGTCAGGCACGGTATAGGCACCGAACTTGCGCAGGTATGGGCCGATCAGGATCGATACCAGCACAAATCCGCCGGTCCAGCCCAGCACCCAAGCGAGGCCGTCGTAACCCAGCAGGAACAAGGTGCCGGCCATGCCGACGAAGGAAGCAGCCGACATCCAGTCGGCGCCGGTCGCCATGCCGTTGTAAAAGGCGGGCACACGGCGTCCCGCGACATAATACTCGGAGACTTCCGCAGTTCGCGTCATCACGCCGATGATGGCGTAAACCGCGAGGGTGAAGAACACGAACAGGTAGCCGAGGATCTTGTTTGGAACGCCTACCTGCTCGAGAACCGCGAGCAGAATGATGAATGCCAGGAACCCGCCGGTGTAGGTCCCGTACATCCTACCGAGATTCTTGATGAAATCCGAAGTGGCAGCGCCTTGCGTGGCCATGTCGATGCTCCCCTCAATCTTCCTCGGCAAAGCCGAATTCGCGGTCAATCTTGTCCTGCTGTTTGGCAAAGACGAACAGCATGACCACGAACGCGATGAGCGAACCCTGCGCCGCCATATAGAAGCCGAGCGGGAAGCCCAGAATCGGAATGACTATGTTGTTGAGTGGCTTCACGAACATGTGGATGACGAAGCCGAAGAAGAACCAGATGCCGAGATGCGTGAACATCAGACGCGAGGTCTTTGCCCAGTGCGCCTCTTCTCTTTCTTTCATACTGGTAGAGTCGGCCATTGACTGCATTCCTCCCTCAAAGCACCGGCATAGCGAATGCGCCGGGATGAAATGATCGAGGGGAATGAAATCCCTTCAGTGCGGCGCCCCCCTTTGCCGCGGCTCTACCGGTCTTTTGCCGGATTGGAGACATCGAAGGCTAACATCACGAATGGTCAGATCTTAATTATACTTTCGGGGGGTGTGAAATTGTTGCATCTGCTAACAGAGATGAGCTGAGAACATTGGACTTGTCGTGAAGCGGATAGGGTATGCTGACGACGTAACCTGAGCTCGATGAGACCGCGATGAAGCTGTTCGAAAAGTTGTTTCGTCCCCGTCCACCGATCCGCGACCGGGAGGCGCTTGCGGACTTCATCGACGCACAGTCGGCCTTCATCGTGCAAAAGGGCATCTACGAATATTCCCGGGCCCGCGCAGGCCACTACGCCAAGGTCCTGTTCGCCGAAGAGGGGTTTGCGCAATCGGTCGAGTACGCTCGCTGGAGGGCCTTTCCGCTCGGCCTCGCGATGGTGGGCGAAATGGTCGAGGGGGTTCTGGCTTCTCAAGCCGGGGCCCGGCGCCGGGAATTTCTCGACCAGTTAACCCTTGTCGTTCTTTCGGTTTTCGACCGCTATCCGGTCCCTCCGTCCATTGGAGAAGCGGCCTGGCTTGAAGCGCGTCGCGATCTTGCGCATCGGCTCGATCTGGTCGGAGGCCATGCGCCCAAGCGGGTGATGGACATTCCGGAGCCGCTGGCGGAAAGCTATTTTGCCATGATGCCGATCCACGAAAAGCTGCGTGGCCGGGATTTCGAGACCACGCGCAATTATCTTCGTGTCAGCCTTTGCAACATTCATGACGAATTGATTGCGCGCATGGACAGGGCCGCGCTGGAACGGGCATTGATCGCGGGCGCCGTGGCATAGTCTCGATCGATCGCACGCGGCGACCGGCAGGAGAGGCGATGGACAGGACGAGTGGCGGCGCCCCGCTTTTATCGCTCGACGCTGTCGTCATCGATACCGAAACCACCGGACTTGATCCGCGCAAGGCGCGGGTGATCGAGCTTGCCGGGGTGCGACTCTCGGCCGGAAAGCTGGTTGCCGGCGAATCCTTCCGTCAATTGCTGCGGCCGGCCGGTCAATCGATCCCCGCCGAAGCGACGCGCATTCACGGCATCGACGATGCGGCCGTCGCCGGCGCGCCGCCGTTTGCCGGTGTCTGGCCACGCTTCAATACGTTTCTCGGCCGGGCACTGGTGATTGGGCACGCGGTCGGGTTCGACCTTGCGGTGCTGAAGCGCGAATGCGACCTCGCCGGCCTGCCGTGGATACGACCGCGCACGCTTGACACGCGGCAGCTCGCGCAGATCGCCGCTCCGGAACTGGCCGGCTATTCGCTGGACGAACTCGCCGCCTGGCTGGGTGTCGACGTCGTCGATCGGCATTCGGCGCTTGGCGATGCCATAACGGCGGCCCGGGTGTTTCTGGCGCTGGTGCCGAAGCTGCGCGAGCACGGCATCCGTACCATCGCCGAGGCCGAACGGGCCTGCCTCGCCCTTACCTCTGTCCTCGACGATGAAGCGCGCAGCGGCTGGATCCAGGCCGTCGAAGCTCCGGAACGCGCCGATGCGGAACGAACGCTGAAACGTTTCGACATCTACGCCTATCGGCACCGCAATCGCGACATCATGCGGATGCCTCCGGTCTTTGTGGCATCCGGCATTTCGGTCCACGACGCCCTCGCGCGGCTGGCGAGCGAGAGAACATCGGCGGTATATGTGGCGCCAAACGCTGCTTCCGGCGACGTGAAGGCCGCGGAGGCAGGCATCGTCACGGAACGCGACGTGCTGCGCGCGATCGCCCGCTTCGGCGCCGCCGCGCTCGATTTGCCGGTCGGAGAGATCATGAGCCGGCCGCTCGCAGCGGTTTCCGCGGACGCTTTTGTCTATCGCGCCATCGGCCGCATGAACCGTCTCAAGACCCGCCATCTCGGCGTCATCGACGAAGCCGGCCGGGTGATCGGGGCATTGTCCGCGCGGGACCTGCTGCGGTTACGCGCCGGGGAGGCCATTTCGCTCGGCGAAGAGATTGACGATGCCGCGGACGCGCACGCCCTGGCGCTTGCCTGGGCCAAGCTGCCGCGGGTCGCGGAATCTCTGATGACGGAAGGACTTTCCGGCCGCGACATCGCGGAAGTGATTTCCCGCGAACTCGGCGCGCTCACCGGGCAGGCCGCCGTGATCGCCGAGCGGATCATGCGGCGGCGTGGCCGGGGCGATCCCCCGTGCGGCTATGCCATGATCGTGCTCGGCTCGGCCGGCCGCGGCGAAAGCCTGCTCGCGATGGACCAGGACAATGCGGTGATCTTCGAACGCGGCGAGCCTGACAGCGAGGAGGATCGCTGGTTCGCCGCGCTCGGGACACATGTCGCTGACATCCTGCATGAGGTCGGCGTGCCCTATTGCAGGGGTGGCGTGATGGCGAAGAACGCGCCTTGGCGTGGTTCGGTCGCAACGTGGCGGGACCGGATCGACCACTGGATCACACGCTCCAATCCTGCGGATCTGCTGTCCGTCGACATCTTTTTCGACCTGCGCGCCGTCCACGGCGATGGCAGTCTTGCCGTCGCGGTGAGGCAGGCCGCCTACGCTGCGGCCGAAGGTCAGGTCGCGTTCGCCAAGCTTTTGGTCGAAGGCATCAGCATCCCCGCGAGCCTGAAACTTTTCGGCGGTATTCGCACCGAGGGCGGTCGCATCGACCTCAAGGCGGCCGGGTTGTTCGGCATTGTCGCCGCGGCGCGGGCCATGGCAATCCGCTACCACCTGATGGACCGATCGACGCCGGCGCGGCTCGCTGGCGTGAAGGCGCTCGCTCACGTGAGCGAGACCGATCTTGATGCGCTGGTCGAGGCCCAGGGCGTATTTCTCGATCTCATCCTGTCGCAGCAGATCGAGGATATCGCCAAGGGAACACCGACCACCAACGCGGTCTCCGTCAAGCAATTGTCGCCTCGCAACCGCGATCGATTGCGCGCAGCGCTTCAGGCGGTGACCGCTGTCGATGAGTTGACCCGCAATCTCCTGTTCAAGGTTTGATTTTGATTGTGAATGCAGAAACCTTGTTGCGGTGCACAAATGTGCACAAATCTGGCAATTAACTGCTTTACCGCGTGAGAAGATTGCGAGCTTGCATGCGACTGCCGGGCAGGGGACAATTGCAAAACCGCTTGGCAGGCCTACCGAAAACGTCACCGGTTTGCCGCAACGCTTTTCGCAAGAAGTAAATGACTGCTGCCAATACCCACCTCGTCATCGCCGATGACCACCCGCTGTTCCGCGACGCTCTGCGGCAGGCGGTTGCCAGCGTCGTTGCATCGGCGGCCATCAGCGAGGCCGGGTCGTTCGACGATCTGACCGCGCTGCTCGAACGGGACTCCGACGTCGACCTGATCCTGCTCGATCTCACCATGCCGGGGATCTCGGGCTTCTCCGGCCTGATCTATCTGCGCGCGCAATACCCGGCGATTCCGGTGGTGATAGTGTCCGCCAGCGACGATGCCGGCACGATCCGAAGGTCGCTGGATTTCGGCGCCTCCGGCTTTATTCCCAAGCGCTTCGGGGTCGAGACGCTGCGCGATGCCATCATGAAGGTGATGGAGGGCGACGTCTGGGTTCCGCCGGACACCGATCTCTCGTCGGCCGACGACCCCGACATGACGCGGCTGCGCGATCGCCTGGTGACGCTGACCCCGCAGCAGGTGCGCGTGCTGATGATGCTGTCGGAGGGCTTGCTCAACAAGCAGATCGCCTATGAGCTCGGGGTGTCGGAGGCGACCATCAAGGCGCATGTCTCGGCGATCCTGCAGAAGCTCGGCGTCGAAAGCCGCACCCAGGCCGTGATCGCGGCGGCGAAAATCTCCGGCGGCCAGTGGCGCCAGGGTACGCCGACGGGGTAATCAGGGCACGTCGTTCCGGGGCGCGAAGCGAACCCGGAACCTCGAGATTCCGGGTTCGACGCTGACGCATCGCCCCGGAATGACGGTGTGTATTACTCCGCCGCCGCCACCATCTGTTGCGCCCGCCACTGGCCGAGCAAAGCGCGGAGCGAGGCCGGCTTTACCGGCTTGTTGAGGATCGCGATATTCTCCTCGCGCGCGGCCGCCCGGACGTTCGGGCTGCGATCGGCCGTGATCAGGATGGCGGGAATGTTTTCGCCGAAGCGGCGCCGGATCTCGCGGATCGCGGCGACGCCGTTGCCGCGGTCGAGGTGATAGTCGACCAGAAGGCCGGTCACGCCTCCATCTGAGGATTCGATCGCCGCGATCGCGGCCTCGGGATCGGCCACCGCGATCACCTCGGCGTCCCAGGCCGTCAGCAGCGTCTTCATGCCGTCGAGGATCGCGGGATCGTTCTCGATGCAGACGACCAGCGCGCCGCTTATCGGCGTTTTGGAGAGCGGCGTGGCGCTGGTGACGGCGGCGGTATGGTTGATCGCCTTGGCGATCGGCACCGTCACCGAAAACACCGAGCCGCCGCTGACGTTGGCGTCGATCGCGATGCCGTGATTGAGCACGCGCGCCAGTCGCTCGACGATCGAGAGGCCAAGGCCGAGGCCGCGCGCGATCCGCGCGCCCTGCTCGAGGCGGTGGAACTCCTTGAAGATCTCGCTGCGCTTCGTCACGGGAATGCCGACGCCGGTATCGTAGACTGCGATCTGCAGCGACTGTCCGTGGCGGCGGCAGCCGACCAAAACGCGCCCGCGCGGGGTGTATTTGATGGCGTTCGAGATGAAATTCTGCAACAGCCGCCGCAGCAGCGAGCGGTCGGATTGCGCCGCCAGCGAGCAGGGCACGAAGGTCAGGTCCAGCCCCTTGGCGCGGGCGATCGGCGCGAATTCGATCTCGAGCGAGCGCATCAGGTCGGCCATCTTGAAGCTGCTGATAGAGGTCGTCATCGCCCCCGCATCGAGCCGCGAGATGTCGAGCAGCGCGCCGAGAATCTCCTCGATCGCCTCCAGCGAGTCGTCGATGTTCTCGACCAGGCGCGAATCCTCGCCGCCGTTCTGCCGCTCGACGAGGCTTGTCACGTACAGCCGCGCCGCATTGAGCGGCTGCAGAATGTCGTGGCTGGCGGCCGCCAGAAACCGCGTCTTCGAGATGTTGGCGTCCTCGGCGGTGCTCTTGGCCTGCGCCAGTTCTGAGTTCAGGCGCGTGAGCTCCTCGGTGCGGTCGCGCACGCGCTTCTCCAGCGTCGCATTGGCGCGCTCCAGCGCTTCGGCGGCCTCGAAGCTCGGTGTGACGTCGGAGAAGGTGATGACGAAGCCGCCGCCCGGCATCCGGTTGGAGCGGACCTCGATCACCATGTGACGGTCGGGCAGGCGCTCCAGATAGGGCGCACCCTCGGTGGTATAGGCGTCCAGCCGCCGCTCCAGCAGCGTGTCGGGATCGCCGGCGCCGGGAGGGCTCACCGCGGCCATGAATTCGAGGATTTCCTGCAAGGGAATGCCGAGCTGCACGAGCTGTGGTGGCAGCGCAAGAATTTCGCCGAACTGGCGGTTCGAGCAGATCAACTGCAGATCGGCGTCGAACACCGCGATGCCCTGGCGCACATGGTTGAGCGCGGTCTGCAGGATTTCGCGGTTGAAATGCAGCGCCGCGTGGGAATCGTCGAGCAGCTTCAGGGCAGCCTTGGCGGAGACGGTGCGCTTGCGCAGCAGAAGCGACATCACCAGGCGCGAGGAGGCTGCCCCGATCGAGGAGGCGATCAGGCGTTCGGCGTACTGCAGCAACTCGAAATCAGCGGGCGCGGCCGGATCGAGATGGCCGGGATGATCGGCGGCAAAGTTCTCGAAGGCTTGGGCCGCGCGCTCGGGACCGAGATATTGCGCCACCGTGCTCTGGATGTCCTGCACGGTCACCGTGGTGCGCCAGCGCCGGAAGGTCGGGGCAATCGGCGTCAGCGTGTTCGGCACGAACAGGTCGGCCTGCAGCCGCTCGATCGAGGATGGCTGGCGCGCGAGCGACATCAGGACATAGGTCAGGATGTTGAGCGAGAGTGACCAGAACACGCCATGCATCAGCGGCGGCAGATCGGTGCCGAGCAACGCTTGCGGACGCAGCGCCGTGATGCCGAACGGGCCTTGCTGCAAGAATAAGAGACCGGCCGGATTGCCTTCCAGGAAGCTCGGCAGGAATAGCGTGTAGAACCACACCGCTACGCCGACCAGCATGCCGCCCATCGCCCCGCGTGCGGTTCCCTGCCGCCAGAACAGGCCGCCGAAGAAGGCCGGCGCCAGTTGCGCTAGCGCTGCGAACGACAACAGGCCGATCGCAGCCAACTGGGTATTGCCGAGCGCGCGATAATAGAAATACGCCATCACCATGATGGCGAAGATCGCGAAGCGCCGTATCTTGAGCAGGAAGTCGCCGAAAGCCTTGCTGCCGTCGCGTGCCCCGGGGCTTCCCTGCAGCACCATCGGCAGCACGATATCGTTGGAGACCATGATGGAGAGCGCGACGCATTCCACGATCACCATCGCGGTCGCGGCCGATAGGCCGCCGACGAACACGGCAATGCTGAGCAGCGCGGAATTGGCCTCGATCGGCAGCGCCAGCACATACATGTCGCTCTCGACGGCGCCGAACGGGAAGGTGACGAGACCGGCGATTGCGATCGGAATCACGAACAGGTTGATGGCGACCAGATAGAGCGGGAACAGCCAGCGTGCGCGGCGGACCTCCTCAGGGCTGGAATTCTCGACCACGCTGACGTGGAATTGCCGCGGCAGCAGCATGATCGCGCAGAACGACAGTAGCGTCATCGTCAGGAAATTTCCGATCGACGGCACGTAGCTGATGGCGCGCACCGCCTCCGGGGTTTTCATCGCGCGTTCGATCAGTTCGACGGGCGTGAACATCCAGAAGGTGACGAAGGCGCCGGCGGCGATGAAGGCCACCAGCTTGACGATGGATTCGGTGGCGATCGCCAGCATCAGGCCGTGCTGGTGCTCGGTGGCGTCGGTCTGGCGGGTGCCGAACAGCACCGCGAATGCCGCCATCGCCAGGGTCACGACCAGCGCGATGTCGCCGATGATCGGGATCGAGGAGAAGAACACTTTGTCCTCGCTCAGGATCGTTTCCAGCGAGGACGCCACCGCCTTGAGCTGCAGTGCGATGTAAGGCACCGAGCCGACAATCGCGATGACAGCCACGGTGGCGGCGACCGCCTGGCTCTTGCCGTAGCGTGCCGCGATGAAGTCGGCGATCGAGGTGATGTTCTGCGATTTGGCGAGCTGGATCACGCGCCGCAGCAGCGGCGTGCAAAGCCCGATCATCAGGATCGGGCCGACATAGATCGCAAGGAAATCGACGCTGGTGCGGGTGGCGAAGCCGACTGAACCGAAGAAGGTCCAGGAGGTGCAATAGATCGCCAGCGACAGCGGATAGATCAGCATGCTGGCGCGGCCACGCTGGCTCGGCGACAGGCGGTCGCCATAGCTGGCGACGACGAACAGTAATCCGATATAGGCGAACGCGGCGGCGATTACGCCCCAATCGTGCAGCATCGCTGCGGGTCTCCCTGTCCGGCACTTGATGCGGACGTGCTTTCCTTCACACTGGCCGGACGCGAGCGCCAAAGCCGGAACATATGGCCGGAAGAGGGCAGTATAAACGCTTTGGGCCGGCAGCGCACCGCGCTACCGGCCGAAATTCCAGCGATTAGGCGGGTAGGGCTACTCGGCCGCCAGCGATTTCTGCTTCAGCGGCAGCCCGAGGCGGTCCCAGACCTGCAGCAGCGCTTCCGCAAGCCGGTCGATCAGGCCGTCGTCATGGTAGGGCGAGGGCGTGATCCGCAGCCGCTCGGTACCCTTGGCCACCGTCGGATAGTTGATCGGCTGGATGTAGATGCCGTGCTCCTCCAAGAGGATATCGGACGCCTGCTTGCACTTTTCGGGGTCGCCGACGAACAGCGGCACGATGTGGGTGTCGTTCGACATCACAGGCAGGCCGGCAGCATTGAGGATCGCCTTGACCCGGGCGGCGCGGTCCTGGTGGCGCTCGCGTTCCCAGTTCGAGGTTTTCAGATGCCGTATCGCAGCGGTGGCAGCCGAGCAGATCGCCGGCGGCAGCGCGGTGGTGAAGATGAAGCCCGGCGCGTAGGAGCGGACCGCATCGATGATCTCTGCGTTGCCCGCGATGTAGCCGCCGAGGCAGCCGAAGGCCTTGGCGAGCGTGCCTTCGAGCACGTCGATGCGATGCATGACGCCGTCGCGCTCGGCGATGCCGCCGCCGCGCGGGCCGTACATGCCGACTGCATGGACCTCATCGACATAGGTCATGGCGCCGTATTTCTCGGCGAGATCGCAGATTTTGGCGAGTGGGGCGACGTCGCCGTCCATCGAGTAGAGGCTCTCGCAGGCGATCAGCTTGGGCCGGTCGGGACCCGCCGCGACCAGGAGATCTTCCAGATGCGCAAGATCGTTGTGGCGGAAGATCTGCCGCTCGCAGCCGGCCTGGCGGACGCCTTCGATCATCGAATTGTGGTTCAGCGCGTCCGACAGGATCAGGCAGTTCGGAATGAGCTTTGCGATCGTCGAGATGCCGGTCTGGTTCGAGACGTAGCCGGAGGTGAACAGCAGGGAAGCCTGCTTGCCGTGCAGATCCGCCAGTTCCTGTTCGAGCTGCACCAGCGGATGATGGGTGCCGGCGATGTTGCGGGTGCCGCCGGCGCCGGTGCCGACGCGGGTCGCGGTCTCCACCATGGCGCCGACCACTTTGGGGTGCTGCCCCATGCCGAGGTAGTCGTTGGAGCACCAGATCACGACATTGCGCTGCCCCTTCGGGGAGTGCCAGACCGCATGCGGGAAGCGTCCTGCGATCCGTTCGAGGTCGGCGAAAACGCGGTAGCGCCGCTCGTCATGCAGGCGGTTGAGGGCGGTGCTGAAGAATTTGCTGTAATCCATCACTAGACCTGGAACGGAACCGGCCGGATTGGCGTGGGCTCTTTTTAGAGCTTTTCCAGCTTTGGTGTCTACGCGAAATCCCACATTTGAGCGCGGCTCCGGGATGCTACCTAGGCGGAGTAAATGTTGATCGGGATCAATGCGCTAGCTGCGCTTCTTGGCCCCGCGAGCGGGATGATCTGCAACGGGCGCAAGAGTTGAGAGCGTTGCAGCCAGCGCCGCCGCTGCTGCCATGGGCCGATCCCTTTCAAAGATCGCGAATTCGAGATCCGGCAGGCGCGGCAGGCCCTCCGCCGCGCCGAGAACGCGCAACCCGCCGACGATGGCGCTGACGGGCAAGGGGGTGACGGCAAGCCCGGCCAGGCCTGCGGCGCGGACGCCGGTCAGGCTGGGGCTGGTGTAGACGATCTCCCAGGAAAGATCGCTGGTGCGCAGCGCCTGAAGCGCCGCCTCACGGGACACCGAATGCTCGCGGTACAGCGCCAGCGGCAACGGGGCCCCAGGAGCGAGCTCGAAGGCGTCTGCGGCGGTCCACAACAGCGGCTCGCGCCATGCAAGACGCCCGCGTGATGTGCCGATCGGACGCTTGGCCAGCACCACGTCGAGCCGTCCGGCGTCGAGCTGTCCGATCAGCTCGGAACTGACGCCGATCTGGACCTCGAGCTTCACGTTCGGATGCAATTTGGCGAAGCGGCCGAGCGCGGGCGGCAGCGAACCGCTGGCAACTTCCTCGACCGCGCCCAGGCGCACCATGCCGGATAGTTGCGGGGCGTTGAGGCGGCGCCGCGCCGCTTCTTCGAGCTGCAAAAGGCGCCGCGCGTCATCCAGCAGCATCTCGCCGTCGTCGGTCAACGCGACCGTCCGCGTGGTGCGACGGAACAGCGGCCGCCTGGTCTCGAGTTCGAGGCGCTTGATCTGCTGGCTTACCGTCGACTGCGTCAGGTGGAGCTGTTCGGCCGCACGGTGGAAGCCGCCGCAATCGGCCACTGCGACGAAGGTGCGGAGGAGATCGAATTCGAGCATGGCCAACTGATCGTCTTTTACGATCAATCATATTACAAAATATTGTTTCTGTAATCAATGTCCCGTCCCTACGTTTGGGCATCGGTATCCCGGACCATCGAAAAGGGCTCACGATGTCACAACAACCGACCCGGAGATCCACAAACCGCGGCGATCGCCTGCGCAGGGCTCAATCGGTCTGCGGCGACGGAAAAATCTGTCCGCCCGATCGCGCCACGGCGCTGCTCGAGGCTGTCATCGAGCCCTTCGACCGCGTCGCGGTCGAAGGCGATAATCAGAAGCAGGCCGATTTTCTCGCTGCGGCACTCGCCAAAGCCGATCCTGCGCGGCTGCATGATCTGCACATGGTGCAGTCGGTGCTGGCCTTGCCCGATCACCTCGCGGTGTTTGAGCGCGGCATCGCCAGCCGGCTCGACTTTGCCTACTCCGGCCCGCAAAGCCGCAAGCTCGCCGAACTGGTCGCGACGGGTTCGCTGAAGATCGGCGCGATCCACACTTATCTCGAACTTTACGGGAGGATGCTGGTCGACCTGACCCCGCGCGTTGCGTTGCTCGTGGCCGACAAGGCCGACCGCGACGGCAACCTCTACACGGGTCCGAACACCGAGGACACGCCTGTCATCAGCGAGGCGACCGCCTTCCGCGGCGGGATCGTGGTGGCACAGGTCAATCAGATCGTCGATCGCTTGCCGCGGGTCGACATTCCCGGCGACTGGGTCGACTTCGTCGTCCCGGGCCCAAAGCCATACCTCATCGAGCCCCTGTTCACGCGGGATCCCGCAAAAGTTCGCGACCAGAACGTCCTGATGGCGATGATGGCGATTGCCGCCGTCTATGAGCCCTACGAAGTACAGCGGCTCAATCACGGCATCGGTTACGCCACGGCAGCGATCGAATTGATCCTTCCGACCTTCGCCGCGGCGCGCGGATTAAAGGGAAAGGTCGCACGACACTTCGTGCTCAATCCGCATCCGACGCTGATTCCGGCGATCGAGGCCGGCTTCGTCGACAACGTCTATTGCTTCGGCTCCGAGCTCGGCATGGAGCGATACATGTCGGAGCGTGCCGACGTGTTTCCGGTGGGCAGTGACGGTAGTTTGCGCTCGAACCGCGCGCTGGCCCAGGTCGCCGGGCAATATGCCTGCGACCTCTTCATCGGCGGCACCCTGCAGATCGACGCTGGGGGTAACAGCTCCACGGCGACGAAGGACCGAATCACCGGCTTCGGCGGCGCGCCAAATATGGGCGCCGATGCGCGCGGCAGGCGGCACGACAGTCCGGCCTGGTTGCGCGCGGGAAGGGAGGCCGGCGAAACCATCCGCGGGCGCAAGCTGGTCGTGCAGATGGTCCAGACCCGGCAGCCGACCGGCGCGCCGAGCTTTGTCGAACGGCTGGATGCGTTCGACCTGGCGGCGGCCGCGGGCTTCGCATTGCCGCCGGTGATGATCTACGGCGATGACGTCACGCATGTGATCACCGAGGAAGGTGTCGCAAATCTCCTGCTTTGCCGCTCTGCGGAGGAACGCGCGGCGGCGCTGCGCGCCATTGCCGGTGACACCGAATTCGGGCGCGCGGGGTCGGCCGGCGTGACCGAGGATTTGCGCAGGCGCGGCATCGTGATGCGGCCGTCCGATCTCGGCATCGACACAACAACGGCAAATCGCGATCTGCTCGCCGCGCAGACGCTCGGCGATCTCGTCGCCTGCTCCGGCGGACTTTACGCGCCGCCGGCGAAATTCCTTCGGCCGTCAGTCGCAAAGCCCGCAACGGCCGACGTCCACTAAGCCGACGATCCATTCCGCAGAAGGATAGCGTCATGAAGAACGTCCGAACCAGCAGTTTTCGCGACGCGCAGCCGGGGCCGTCCTGGCTGGAGCGGCTTCGGATTTCGCTCGGCCTGCGCAGCAGCGCCGAGGCCGGATCGGCGCACGATGCAATCGCGCCGCTCGATCAGGCGAAACGGCTCGCGGCGGCCTTGCTGTCGGAACGCGGCGAAGCCTCCGGCGCGGTGGTCGCGCGCGAACTCCACGACGTCCTGCGGGACCTCGACACCGACGATCGCCGCCACTTCCACCGCCATCTCGCCACCAACTTCCTGCCCGACGCCGCCGCGCTGCGGGTGGCCGCGCAAGCCTATCTTGCCGGCGCCACGGCCGAGAGCGCAGCGCAGCTGGCACAGGCAGCCGATCCGCCGCGGCAGGAGCTGTTGCGGCGAATGAACATGGCAACCGGCGGTACCAGCGCACTCGTCGCCATGCGCAAGGAGCTGACGGCGCATCTCCGCGACGAGCCGGCGCTGAAGTCGCTGGATGGCGATCTCAAGCATCTGTTCGCATCCTGGTTCAACCGCGGCTTTCTCGAACTGCGGCGGATCGACTGGCAGTCGCCGGCAGCGCTGCTCGACAAGCTGATCGCCTACGAGGCGGTGCACGAGATTCAGGGCTGGGATGATCTGCGCCGCCGCCTGGCGCCCGATCGCCGCTGCTTTGCTTTCTTTCATCCGGCACTGCCGGGCGAGCCCCTGATCTTCGTTGAAGTCGCGCTGGTGCAGGGGCTTGCTGGAGCGGTGCAGCCGCTGCTGGTCCAGGACGGCGATGATGACGCTGCGCGGCAACGGGCGCAGCGCGCGGACACCGCGATCTTCTATTCGATCTCGAATTGCCAGGACGGCCTGCGCGGCGTTTCGTTCGGCAATTTCCTGATCAAGCAGGTGGTGGAGGAGTTGAAGGCCGAGCTGCCGCATTTGACCCGTTTCTCCACTCTGTCGCCGGTACCGGGCTTTCGACGCTGGCTGACGGGCGCGCTGGCAGACGCGGGCGAGGCCGAGACGGCGGCATTGGCTGAACTCAAGACCGACGGGTGGTGGCGCGACGCGTCACGGAGCGAGGCGCTGCGTCCCTGGCTGATGCGTCATTGCGCGACCTACCTGACGCGCCAGGTCTCATCGAAGCCGCCGATCGATCCGGTCGCGCGCTTCCATCTCGGCAACGGCGCGCGGCTGGAGCGCATCAACTGGCTCGGCAATGCCGCGCCGCGCGGCATCGAGGAATCCTTCGGTATCATGGTCAATTACCTCTACGACCACGGGACGATCGAGGCCAACCACGAGACTTTCGCCCATGACGGGACGGTGGTGCGGTCGTCTGACGTCGACGCGTTGCTAGTAGCCCGGCAACGCCGTGAGTCGTCCGCCAGCATCTAGCGGTCCGTTAGTGAGGCGGCGCATGCCGGCCGGTCAGGTGGTCCGGAACCGCAGCACGCCCTCGGCAACCTCCGAGGTCAGGCGGCCCTCGACCAGCATGTAGTTGACGTGGGCGACCAGTTCGCCGGCGGCAAAGCCCATCTGGTGCTCGTCCAGCACGTGCTTGTGGAACACCACCGGCACCAGCTCCTTCGAGGTCTGCGGCACTTCCCGGCAGGCTTCCGCGATCAGGCGGCAGCGATCCTCGTGATGATCGGCGAGCTGCTTGATGCGGGTCTTCAGCCCGTAGAACGGCACGCCGTGGCCGGGCAGCACCATCACGTCGTAAGGCAGCGTGGTGGTGAGGCTCGCCAGCGAGGCCAGATATTCCCCGAGCGAGTTCTGGTCGGGCTCGACCGCCCAGACGCTGACATTGGGCGAGATCTTGCTCAGCACCTGGTCGGCTGACAGGAACAGCTTGTCGGCGGCGCAGTACAGCATCACCTGGTCGAGCGCATGGCCGCCGCCGGTGATCACCTTGAAACGCCGCGTGCCGATCACGACCTCGTCGCCATGCGAGATGCGGCGATAGGACGGCGGCAGCACCGAAACCCGCTTCAAATAGTCCTGGCCGCGGCCGAGCAGCCTGTCGGTCAGGCTCTCGTCCATGCCGTGACGGCGGAAGAACAGCCGCTGCGCGTTGCGCCGCTCCTCGGTGCCGCGGTTCTGGTGATAGACCGACTGCAGATATTCGACCTGCGACATCTGCAGCGGGCAGTCGAAGCGCTCGACGATCCAGCCCGCCAGCCCGACATGATCGGGATGCGAATGGGTGACGATCAGCCGCGTGATCTTCACATGCCGGAGCGGGCCCTCGAACAGGGTGGTCCAGGCCGCAATGGATTCCTCATTGCCGAATCCGGAATCGACCATCGCCCAGCCGTCGCCGTCGGCCAGCAGGTAGATGTTCACGTGGTTGAGGCGGAACGGCAGCTTGAGGCGGACCCAGAGCACGCCGGGCACCACCTCGACGACCTGATCGTGGCCGGGGTGGTTCTCGAAGGGGTATCGCAGTGCCTCGGCCGAGGACTGCACCGTGTCGGTTTTCGAATGCATGCTACCGGCTTAGCGGCAGAGGCGGCGCGGCGCTAGCCGAAAAAAGTGCTGGCGGTCATTCCGGGATGGTGCGCAAGCACCAGACCCGGAATCTCGAGATTCCGGGTCTGGTCCTTCGGACCATCCCGGAATGACGGCGTATGTGGCTGCTACGCCGCGCGGATGTTCGACAGGAACACGTCGATTTCCTCACGCAGCACGTCGGCCTCGCGGCGCAGCGCGTCGGAGGCGGTCAGCACCTGACCGGCGGCGGTTCCGGCCTGCGTCGAGGCACTGGAGACGCCGACAATATTGCTGGAGACCTCGCTGGTGCCGCCGGCGGCGTGCTGGATGTTGCGCGCGATCTCGCGCGTCGCCGCACCCTGCTCCTCGACCGCGGCCGCGATCGCGGTGGTCACCTCGTTGATCTCGCTGATCGTGTTGCTGATGTTCCTGATTGCGCTGACGGCCGATGTCGTCACCGTCTGCATGCTGACGATCTGCTGGCGGATCTCGTCGGTCGCCTTTGCGGTCTGGTTGGCGAGGCTCTTCACCTCGGAGGCGACCACGGCGAAGCCGCGGCCGGCATCGCCGGCGCGCGCGGCTTCGATGGTGGCGTTCAGCGCCAGCAGGTTGGTCTGCGAGGCGATGGTCTGGATCAGATCGACCACCACGCTGATCCGCGCGGCGTTGTCCGCTAGCCCCTGCATGGTGGCATCGGTCGCACCGGCGTCGTCGACCGCCTTGCGGGCGATCTCCGCCGAGGTGATGACCTGACGGCCGATTTCCTCGATCGAGGAGGACAATTCCTCGGTGCCCGACGACACCGTCTGCACGTTGGCTGAAGTCTGCTCGGCGGCCGTCGCCACCGCACTCACCAGCGCGCTGGATTGATCAGCGGTCGCCGACATGCTCTTCGCGGTCGACTGCATCGAACTCGCGGCAGTCTGCAGGCTTTCGAGCGCGTTGCGCACGGTGCTTTCGAACTCGACGATGCGGGCTTCCATGCGGTTGGCGCGCTCGGCCTTGACGATGCGGTCCTTGTCCTGCTCGGCAGAGAGCGCGCGGCTCTGGATCATGCTCTCGCGGAACACCTGCAGCGAGTCCGCCATGGCGCCGATCTCGTCCTGCTGATGGCTCTGATAGACCTCCGAATCGAGGTCGCCGCTGGACAGCACTTGCATCGAGTGCTGCAGGTTGCTGATCCGCCGCAGGATGTTGCGGCCGACATAGAGCCAGACGAACAGGATCGAGCCGACCAGCGTCATTACGCCGAGGGCGAGCATGACCATGGTCCCGAACGAAATCTCCTGGCGCGCCTGCCAGGCCGCGGCGTCGGTTTCCTTCCGCACGGCGTCGACCAGTTGCTGCACGCTGATGCCGAGGCCGACATTGAGCTTGCGGGTCTCTTCCAGGATAGTCTGGCCGTAATCGTCCGCGTCCAGCTCCTGCTGGCGGACCTTGAAGACGCCGGTCTTGCCTTCGCCGAGCGCCAGCAAGTCCAGGGTTGCTTTCCGAACCACGTTCATCGCCGTGGTCTTGGGCAGCAATTCGAGATTCGCCTTCACGCGCGCCTGCGCGGTGCGGAATTCCTTACCGATGGTTTCGAGCGTGTCGCCGCTATTGGTCGAAAGCGCGGCGATCATGTCGAACGCGATCAGATTGCCGCTGGCGGCGATGTCGCCGAGCTGGTCGGCGGCTTTGTGGCCCTTGATGGCATCGTTCTGGACGAAGAGAGGGGCGGCGTAGATGCTGTATAGTTCGGTCTGACCGTCGATCGCCGCGGGGGCGGCGGCGGAAATGAAGCGCCTTTGCGCCTTGCGCACCGCTTCATAGAGTTTTTCGTGCTGGGCGCCCAGTTCGAGCCGCTCGCGCGCGGCCGTGCCGAGGCTCTTGATCACGTCATCGATGTTCTTCATGTTCTCGGTGAGCGCCGCAACGACCGCCTTGTCGGCACCGAGCTCGACGATCTCGCCAAGCTTCTGCAGCGCGACCGCCTGGGTTTCCTTCATTTTCATGGTTCGATCGTTCAGCGCAGCCTCGGTGCGTGCGGCCAGCAGTGCCGGCCCCTGGCTGGCGAGGCTCGCGCTCTGCGCCGACAGTTGCAGACTGGCGGCGAGGCGGGGAATGTCCCGTCCGCTTAAGTCCACCATCGTCCCGCCAAGCCGCCCGAGCATCAGGCCGGCGCCGGCCGAGATGACGATCGCCATGCCGGCGATGACGGCGAAGGCGGCAAACAGACTGCCTCTGACGCCAAAACCCTTGAGACTCAATTTCGATCGTAACGCCATCTGCCCGCTGCCCCGTCTACGCTACCTTGGGATGTTCCTCGCGCGGCAGTATCGCGATACCCGGTTAACAAGTTTGGAAAAACGAGACTTTTTTCGCCATAATTTTTTGCTGCACAGGTTTGTTGCAGCAGATTTTTTCCGTGAACCGGAAAACGCAGGTCGAAAAGCCAAAATAAAAAAGGCCGGCGTGTGAAAGCCGGCCTTCCGCAATTCGCAGTTGAAAGCGCTCAGTAGCGCGCCACCACCGGACTGGCGAAGTTGAAGCGATAGTTGACGCCGGCCTTCAGCGTGTGGTCGTCATTGTGGAAGTTTCCGTACGGCGTCAGCGCGCCAGGGCTCACAAAGCGGCTGCTGCCGAAGTCGTAATACATGTACTCGCCTTTAACCGACCAGTTCGGGGCGAGCATGTATTCGACGCCGGCGCCGACGGTATAGCCGTGGCTGTGGTTGCCATCGAGCAGGAAGGGGATCGGAGCGCCGGCCAGGGTCAGTCTCTCGCGGTTGTCGGAATAGGCGTAACCGCCTTTGACATAGAGCAGGCCCGGACCCCAGGTGTAGCCGATGCGGGCCGTGACCGAGCCGAGGCCGCGCTGATCGTTGGTGTAGACGTAACCGCCGGGGAAGCTGGCGGAGAGGTTGTTCTTGCCGAGCCAGGAATACTGACCCTCGGTGCCGAGCACCCAGTTCTGCGCGAATTGCCAATCGAGGCCGGCCTGAACGCCGCCGAGCAGCCGGGCGCTGGAATCGCTCAGCACCGCGCCGTTGAAGTCGTGGCTGCCGCTAAAGGCGCCGCCGAGATGGACGCCGAGATAGAAGCCGGTCCAGTTGTAGAGCGGCGCCGCATAGACGGGCGGCTGTTTGTAGTAGGAGCGCGCACCAAGATCGGCGCCAAGGGCGGGCGCGGCGGCGGTGAGGGCTGCGATGGCCACGAGGGCTGCGAGGATCTTCTTCATTGTGTTGGTCTCCGAAAACCGTTCGGCGACACCCTCGTGCAGGGCGCCATCCATGGCCCACGCACATAGACGGCATTTACCTAAAATGCTGTCACCTGGAGGCGACAGCGGGGGCGAACCCAACCTATTGGCAGACAAACGTTTTTTGTACTTAATGAAGGCCTAATCAAAGGTTAGGAAAGGCTTAATTTTCGAGGTCCCGCAAAGCCTCCGGGCAAGCTTTGCTTAACCAATGCGGCGCCGTACGTCGCTGCGCATCTGCTCGCGGAAGGCTTGCCGGCGGGCGGGGCGGTCCTTCACCGGGACGTCGTGGCGGTCGAACACGTTGAACATTTCGAGGATCGGATAGTGGTCGCTGGCCATCGCCAGGATGCGCAGCAGCTCCGCCACGGGTCCGGTCGGGCCGGTGACCTCCCATCTGCGGATGGTGTCGGCGCCATCAGCGGGCGGCAGCCCGCAGAGTTTGGCCATGTCGGCCACCGACAGCGGCTGGCCAATGGCCTCACCGAGATGCTCGCGAAGTTTCTTCAATTCCGCTCCGGTCACGGGTTCTCCATTACTAATCAACATCTGTGAAGTGCGTCACACACCGTATCTGGCGTGGGGGCTATACGCAGCCCATTAGGTTTCCTGATGAGGAGGTAACCATGCGCCGATTACTTGAAAGCCTTACCCCTGACGCCCGCCGGATTTATTGGAAATGGGTCGGCGGCATGTTCGCCCTTTATGTCGTGCTGATGCTCACGGCTGCAGGCGTATTCGTCAGTCACGAATCATCACGCAAGCTGGCGCATGAACCCGCCGCGACTGTGGCAATCGACGGCCAGCAGCGGCCCATCACCGAGGTCCCGGCGTCAATCCGGCAGGCCGCGAGGTATTGAGGCCGGCTGCCGGCGTCAGACGCCGATCGCATTCCGCGCCACCACGTCGCGATAGAAGGCGACGCTCAGTTTCGGCGTCCGGCGCTGCGTCTCGAAGTCGACATGGTAGAGCCCGAAGCGCTTCTCGTAGCCATAGATCCATTCGAAATTGTCCATCAGGCTCCAGAGGAAATAGCCGCGCACCGGCACGCCCTCTGACGTCGCGCGCTGCAATTGCCTGAGATAATTGCGCAGGTACATGATGCGATCGAGGTCGTAGACCTGGCCGTCGGCGCGAAGCTTGTCCTCCGACGAGGTGCCATTCTCGCTGATGTAGATCGTCTCGATGTTCCAGACCTTTGCCGCCAGCCGCGGCGCCCAGTAGATCGTCTCCGGTCCCACGCGCAGCCATTCCGAATTCATGTGCGGGAACGAGGCGGGGAACGGCAGCACGCTCCAGCCCGGCGGCTTGTCGGAAGCGGCGATATAGAATTGCGGCGCGTAGATGTTGAGGCCGACGAAATCGTTCGGCTGCGAAATGATCTTCAGTTCGTCGGCGGTGAATTTCGGCGCGTCCTTGCCGGCGAACTGCAGAAACCCGTCGGTGTATTTGCCCTCCAGGATGACGCCGAGCAAGCCCGAGTTCAATTCGCGCGTCGCGATCTCGGCGGCACGAACGTTTTCCGGCGTGTCGAACGCGGGCACGCAGGCCGCGATGTTTTCGGCCGGACCCACCTTGGTGCCCGCGCGCCCATGCGCGCGGATTGCCTGCACCGCAAGACCATGCGCCAGCGCCACATGGTGGCGGACCTGATTTACTTCCGCATCCGGCAGCTTTAGGCCGGGGGCGTCGATGCCCCATCCATAACCGAAATTCACGAACCTTCCGGCTTCATTGATCGTGAAGATCGACCTGACGCGATCGGTGATACGCGCCGCCACGTGGCCGGCATAATCCCCGAATGCTTTCGACGTTTCGCTGGATCGCCAACCGCCGACCCGATCTTCCAGCGCCTGCGGCAGATCCCAGTGATAGAGCGTCGCATACGGCTCGATGCCCTGCTTGAGCAGTTCGTCGACGAGGCGGTCATAGAAGTCGAGGCCCTTGGGGTTCGGCTTACCCGTTCCTTCCGGAAACACCCGCGGCCACGCGATCGAAAACCGGTAGGCCTTTGCGCCCAATTCCCTGATCAGGCCGATGTCTTCCTTGTAGCGGTGGTAGTGATCGTTAGCGAAATCGCCGGTGGTCTTGTCCTCGATCTTGCCGGGCGTGTGCGCGAACGTATCCCAGATCGAGCGGCCGCGGCCGTCTTCGTTCACCGCGCCTTCGATCTGATAGGCCGAGGTGGCGGTGCCCCACACGAAGTCTTTCGGAAAACTCGCAGGCGCGGGCCGCTCGGCTGCCGGCTGCGCCGCGGCGTCAGAGGGTTGCGCCGCCATTCCGAGCGCCGACAAGCCTGCAAGCTTCGCAAAATGGCGGCGCGAGAATTTTCCGAACATCATTATCTCCGGTCAGCGTTCGTCGATCTGGTAGGCGGATATCCTGTCGATCTCGAATGCGACGATCGCGGGCGACTCGCCGTCGACGAATCCCACGGCCTCGAGAGTCTTCGAGCCCATGGCGAGGTTTACGATCATATACATGGGCACGCCGAAGCCGACGGGGACCTTGATCTCGGAGACCGGCCGGCGGTCGATGAAATAGGTGATGCGATCCGGCTGCCACAGCACGCCGTAGTCGTGAAACGCGGTCGGGGCGTCCGGCACAATGAAGTCGAACCCGCAGCGTTCCACGCGCTGCGTCTCCGGTATCCGCCAATGCGTCGTCATCACGATGTCGCCCGGCCGTTGCCCGCGGCCCTCCATGATGTCGACTTCCGGCGGCCAGCCGCCGTCATCGGCGAGCATCCAGAACGCCGGCCACACGCCGACGCCGACCGGTATCTTGGCGCGGATTTCGAAATATCCATACTGCTGGGCAAACCGGCCCTGCGTCGTCAGGATGCCCGAAATATATTCATTGTTGAACAGCACGGCCTTCAGCGCCGGCGGGGTGCGGCTGGCTATGATCGAGAGTATGCCGTCCTTGACCTTGAACGGATCGAGGCCCAGCGGCGTTGTTTCCAGCCCGCCATAGCGCGGATCGACATAGATCTGCTGCTCGCCATTATAGGTGCTCTTGCGCCTGAAGTCGGAGCCTTCGCCGCCCCAATAGCGCGCCTCCGGCCAGGTGGGGCCGCCGGCGTAATACGACGCCCATCTTTGGTCCAGCAGGGGATGGGCGTCGAAATCATCGTGGAAGGTTCGGTGCAATGATACCGAAGCAAGCGACGCGGGGTCCGGCGCTTCGATGCGGCGGCATTGTTCGCCGAGCATGGCGGTCGCGACCTGCAGCGTGAGTTTGGTTGTAGCGGCGGCGAGATCGGCCTGCGCGAACGCCGGGCCGGCGGCGAACAGGCAGCCGATCGAGGCCAAGGCGCACAGCGTCAATCTCTCGGTTCCCGGTTCGCTTCGAGACGACAGGAGGTCACTCACTGATAATGCCCTCGATCTGACGACCCTTCAGAGCCCGACCGACATATTCACCTGTTCGAGGTACGTAGTTATACGAGGTAGATGCTTAACGGCAAGGTAGCCAAGTTTGAGGTTGATTAATGCTTGAGATGCCGATGGCGCCAAGTGCGGGGTTCGTTGTCCGGAATCACCGGCAGATAGTTCATTATCTTTTCAGTGCTTCAATTTTGAAGGGTAGCTACCTCAAATAGTACGGCGGACGGAAGTTCTTGGATGCTCGTCTATTTTGTCACAGACGAACCGACGAAGTTACCGGCGATTCGCGCCATGCTCGAACCGCAACATGCCGTGGTCCCCTGGGTGCTGGGCGGCGACGGCACCGGGATCAGGTCGCATGGCGTGCTGATGGTCGACATCGACCTGCGGCAGATGCCTCGCGTCGATCAGCTCAAGTTCATCTTGCACGAGCTTGCCGGCATTCCCGAGAAGCTGTTCGTCGTTCACAACCTTTCCCGTTCGATGGTTGCGCAGGCCCATGCGCTCGGCGCGACCTCGGTGATTTCGCGTCCCAAGGAGGCCATTCTCAAGGTTGCGCAGATCGAAGCGGCGGAAGCGGCCGCGGAAGACAACGCTGCAGATCCGGCAGTGGAGATGGACCAAGGTGCGGCGGCCTTCGCCTCGATGTTTTCGGATGTGCGCCGCGGCAGGCCACTGAAGCTTGTCGATGCGAAGCGCGCGACGTCGAAGATCATCACCCGCGTCGGGAAGGATGGGCTTTCGTCGTGGCTCGACGAGGTGCGTCGCTATCATGAGGGTACGTTTCAGCACTGCCTGCTTGTAACAGGTGTTGCGGTCGCCTTCGGCCTCGATGTCGGATTCTCCGACGGGGACGTCTCGCGGCTCGGAATGGCGGCGACCCTCCACGACATCGGCAAGGCGCGTATCCCGCTGTCGATCCTGGACAAGCCGGGACGCCTCGACGCCGAGGAGGAAGAGATCATCAGGCGTCATCCCGTGATCGGATATGATCTGCTCAAGGGCGTATCGGGCATCAGTCCGGAAATTCTGGACGGCGTGCGGCACCATCATGAATATCTTGACGGCTCCGGCTATCCGGACGGACTGGCGGCCTCGCAGATTTCCGATCTGGTCCGATTGCTGACGATCTCGGATATCTTCGCCGCGCTCGTCGAGTCCAGGCCCTACAGGCCGCCGATGTCCCGGCAGGACGCCTACCAGATCCTCTGCGGCATGGAGGGGAAGCTGGAGGGGGCGCTGGTCAGGGCGTTCCGCAAGGTCGCGCTGGGGGCGTGAACAAACGGCTGCCGATGAGTCACGCGGAGTGATCGCGATCCCGGGCGGGTTTCCCGACTGAGGCCGGCAATTTGTTGGAAATGGATGGTGCTGCATAGGATTGAACTGTCGACCTCTCCATTACCAATGGAGGTCACAATCCAAGCTAACGTGCTCTTTTTACTTCAGTTTTCGCGACAGGCGAACGCTGATCGCCGGTTTTTCCCATAAATTCTCATCAGGGCATCAAGACGCTCTGATTCGAAAACGAGGCATCGCTCCGATAGTACGAATGATACGTTTTATCGTCGTCTGCCGCGAAGAACGAGTACACTCCGTACTCATTCAGTTTCTTATAAAATATTCCAAATTGATCTTCAGGTGAAAAGGCGCGGTGCGGCTGCCACAACGGCGTGACCTGATACTCGTTATCTTCGTAAAAATCCTCTTGATCGTCGCGTCGCTTGTCAAAACAGGTCATCGCAATCTTCAGATCGTCCCGCAGTCGCCTATCCCTGTATGCTCGCATTCGCTTGCGGAATATTTCAAGTTCCTGATCTCCAAACAGCAAGGCACGCGAAGCGAATTGGTCATGGAATCGATCGAGAACAAGAAATTTCGAGATTTCTTTATATCGATCGACTGCCTCATCTAATCCCCAAATCGGTTTATCGTCATGTAGGACAAAATGCTTTGTGCCTACCAGATCAAAATCTTCCAAATTGGGGAACGTCTCCAGCAACAAATCGTACTCCGCCGTTCGTCGCTTACTATCAGACCTAGCGATTTCGGATTCCCAGTTGCACATCCAATAAAACGCCTTTTCAAACGCCTCCAAATGCCGCGCCGCTACTCATGGAGGTCGCCTTGATCTCATTGTCAGCGGCATCGATTTAGACGTCAACGGAGCAAGCGCTCGAGTTGCTGCTGCCAGACCCATCCTTTGCAGATCGGTTCGGAGATGCTTTGTGGAGAGGTTAGCTCCGGCTTGTTTGCGGATTGAGTGACCAATGGTCATTGAATTGGCGCTTCAGCTTAGCCGAAGAAGCATCCGTATTCGTCGTGTTCAACTACATCCAAAAATTCCTCGACTGATGTAACCTCTGGACGTGGCTGATAGCTGTGCCATTTGAGATCGGCGCGTTGCCATAAGATTTTCCAATTGAGTTTGCGCTTGTTGTAGGTCGCCTTGGCTACGGGCTGTTCAAGTGTCCTGTTTTTATCCCTCCAGTCGGGGCGAACCTCGAATATCTCGATGCTCTGTCCGTTGATACGGAATGCGAGGTCAAGCTGAGGACGAATATGCGGCGGTGGGCGCCGCTTTGATATGAACTCGGCGACCAACTTCTCACAGCGCCTAATCTCAAACTCAGAGAGTGTCATCGTTGATTTGATTGGAATGACCCGTCCTAGCGATCTTGCGGCTTCTTGCTGAATAGGCAAGGATCGAAGAGAGCCAACCTATGTTGTTGGCAAGGGTTTGATATCGAAGCAAAATGGTGCTGCCAGACAGGATTGAACTGTCGACCTCTCCATTACCAATGGAGTGCTCTACCACTGAGCTACGGCAGCATGCCCGGTATCGAGGGGAATCGGTCCAAATGGCCGCCCACTAGGCGGCCGGTTCTTGCCACAAGGGCCTCTCCGGCGCAAGCACGCGGGCGGGCCGGAAAGAGCCCAAAATCGTGAAAAACCGGCGCTGAGGATCGCGACATCGGGCAATTCGGCAAGTTTGGGCCTTGCTCTGGTTCCCGATCTCGTCCTGAGCGGCCGGACTGCGGGTCGCGCAAGCCTGTCGAATATTTGTGGCGTAAGCCGCCTGGTCTCCAGTTCGCTCCAATTCTCGTGATGCCCGGCCCAATCCCGGGCATGCTGCCCTTTCATGAGTCCACACCCTACCAGGTCTTGCGTTTTCGGATGACGTAAGGCCCATTCCTACTTTGCATGGGGTCGTTTTCGCAATTTTGAGTCCGGTGCAGCGATGCACCTACCACCGCCTTCCGAGGAATTCGAGGGCATCGATCAGCTCGATCCGGCCTCGGTGAAGGAGCTGTTCGGCCATCCGCCCGATGTGCCGGGCGCATGATTGCGGTATGGATGATCGAAATCCACAATCTTCCGGCGACGGCGTACCCTGACGCCGTTTCGATCAAGGCGTGTTCGACGGACTGGCGATGAAGGACAATCAAGATAAGGCTGCGGGAAAGACCGGCGCGGATGTGAAGGATTCACGACGCGACCGGCTGAAGCTGGCGCTACGCGAAAATCTCAAGCGGCGAAAGTCGCAGGCGCGCGGACGCAGCGATGTCGGTGCATCTTCCGAAAGTGCCGATGCCTCCCTAGATGACGCCAGCGGAGAAAAGTCTGGCCAGTAGCGCAGCGGGAAATCCCGAATCGCTCGCCGGGTGGCAAGGCGCGCTCTCTGCAGCGTTCTGTTTCTTTTTTAGGCGGCGACAAAATGAGTGCAGACACCACGGCCGGTCCGGCGACCGGCCCCAACGCCTACGCATTTCCCCGTCACGAGCAGACCTTTCCGACGCTGACGCATCACGAGATCGAGCGCATGCGCCGGTTCGGGGAGCTGCGAAGCTATAAAGACGGCGAAGCCCTGTTCGAGACCGGCAAGGTCGGCCCCGGCATGTTCGTGGTGTTGTCGGGCCATGTCGCGATCACCCAGCGCGACGGCCTCGGCCGCGTCACTCCCGTCATCGATCAGGGGCCGGGACAGTTTCTGGCCGAGATCGGCCAGCTCTCGGGCCGCGTTGCGCTGGTCGACGGCCACGCCGATGGCGGCGACGTCGAAGCGCTCTTGATTCCGCCGGATCAATTGCGCGCGCTTCTGGTCGCCGAGGCCGAGCTCGGCGAGCGCATCATGCGCGCACTGATCCTGCGCCGGGTCAGCCTGATCCAGGGCGGCGTCGGCGGTCCGGTGCTGATCGGCCCGGCCTCGCTCGGCGACATGGCGCGGCTGCAGAATTTTCTAGGGCGTAACGGCCAGCCGCATTATGTGCTCGATCCCGCCACCGACAAGGACGCCGCCGACCTCGTCGCGCGCTATGCCACTTCGCGCGCCGATCTGCCGCTGGTCGTGATTCCTGACGGGCGGGTGCTGCGCAACCCGTCGGAGCCGGCGATCGCCTACGCGATCGGCATGATCGGCGACAACAATCATGAAAAGCTCTACGACGTCGCGGTGGTCGGCGGCGGGCCGGCGGGCCTCGCCACCGCCGTCTATGCGGCTTCCGAAGGATTGTCGGTCGCCGTGTTCGACGCGCGCGCGTTCGGCGGCCAGGCCGGCGCCAGTGCCCGGATCGAAAATTATCTCGGCTTCCCGACCGGCATTTCGGGCCAGGCGCTTGCGGGGCGCGCCTTCAACCAGGCGCAAAAATTCGGCGCCGACATGATGATCCCGGTCTCGATCCGCTCGCTCGATTGCAGCCGCAACGACGGCCTCTTTGCGCTGGCGACGGACTGCGGACAGATGATGCGCGCCAAATCCGTTGTGGTGGCGAGCGGGGCGCGTTATCGCCGGCCTGGAATCGAGAATCTCGAAAAATTCGAGGGCCGCGGCGTCTGGTACTGGGCCTCGCCGATCGAGGCGAAGCTGTGCGCCGGTCAGGATGTCGTGCTGGTCGGCGGCGGCAATTCCGCCGGACAAGCCGCGGTGTTCCTGTCCGGCCATGCGCGCAAGGTCTACATGATCATCCGCGGCGGCGGGCTGGGCGCCAGCATGTCGCGCTATCTGATCGAGCGCATCGAGGCGACGCCCAACATCGAACTGATGTTCAACACCGAAGTGATCGGCCTTGAAGGCGACGACGACGCGTCGCTGGCGCGTGTGCGCTGGCGCAGCCGCCTGGCGCCGGAGGAATACACGCTCGATATCCGCAATCTGTTTCTTTTCGTCGGCGCCGATCCTGCCACCGGCTGGCTCGAAGGTTGCGGCGTCATGGTCGACCGCGGTGGATTCGTGGTGACGGGGGCGCAATGCAAACAGCAAGACGGGCCGTCGGCGTCGCCGCTGGAAACCTCGGTGCCCGGCGTGTTCGCGGTCGGCGACGTGCGCTCCGGCTCCGTCAAGCGCGTCGGCGGCGCGATCGGCGAGGGCGCACAGGTGGTGGCCGCGCTGCATGGCTTTCTGAGCGATAGCGCGAAGCCGGCGCCATAGGTTGATGATCGATGCAGCATACGCGATCTATCCCCCGTCATCTCGGGAATAAGCGCACTTGCGCTTATTCCGAAGGTGCGAGCGTAGCGAGCCTCGAAGGATGAATCGGCCAGCAACGGGGCCGTGCATCCTTCGAGACGCGTGCGATGCACGCTCCTCAGGATGACGGTGAGCTAGCGTCGTCTCTGCTGGCATTTGTGACAAGTGTGCAAATATCTCGTGCATCATACAACTTTCGTTGCTGTGTCTTCATTCACGCACATGCCTGCATTGCCGACGCCGCACGCGATGCGTGTGGAAATTTTTCGTGCTGCGTCGTAACCTCTGGAAAGTTTCCAACGAAGGGGGCGCATCATGATGCTGGGGATGAGTTTGTCGACGTTGACGGTGGTCCATGTGATCATCAGCCTGATTGCCATCGTCGCGGGCCTTGTCGTGATGTTCGGAATGCTCGGCTCGAAACTTCAGGCGGGGCTCACCGCGATCTTCCTGCTGTTCACCATCCTGACCAGCGCCACCGGTTTTGTGATTCCGCCTTTCTTGTTCGAAAAGACGTTGCCATCTCACATGATCGGCATTCTGTCGCTGGTGCTGCTGGCAATCGCCTGCATTGCGCTCTACGTCACGAAGCTGTCCGGCCCATGGCGCTGGATCTATGTGCTGACAGCGCTGATCTCGCTTTATCTCAACGTGTTCGTGCTGGTGATCCAGAGCTTCCTCAAGGTACCGGCGTTGACCGCACTGGCGCCGGGCAACCCGCCGTCGGGGCCCATCTTCGCGGTCGCCCAGGGCCTCGTCCTGGTGTTCTTTGTCGTCATGATCATCGGCGTGTGGCGGCGCTTCCGCCCCGCGTGAGAGCTTACTTGACCCAATCTCGTCATTCCGGGGCGCGCGCCAGCGCGAACCCGGAATCTCTTTTCACCACATCCAGATTCCGGGTCCACGCGAAGAGGCGTGTCCCGGAATGACGGCGTAGCAAGAGGAGAATTCCCATGCCCACCATCACCACCAAAGACGGCGTCGAGATCTTCTACAAGGACTGGGGCAAGGGCCAGCCCATCGTGTTCAGCCATGGCTGGCCGCTGTCATCAGACGACTGGGACACGCAGATGCTGTTCTTCCTGAACAACGGTTTCCGCGTGATCGCCCATGACCGGCGCGGCCATGGCCGCTCCAGCCAGGTGGCCGACGGCCACGACATGGATCACTATGCCGACGACCTCGCGGCGCTGACCGCCCATCTCGATCTGAAGGACGCCGTTCATATCGGTCATTCCACCGGCGGCGGCGAGGTGGTGCATTACATCGCCCGCCACGGCGAGAGCCGGGTGGCGAAGGCGGCGATCCTGAGCGCAGTGCCGCCGCTGATGGTGCAGACGCCGGCCAATCCGGGCGGCTTGCCCAAGGAAGTCTTCGACGGACTGCAGGCGCAGCTCGCCGCCAACCGCTCGGAATTCTATCGCGCGCTGCCGTCGGGTCCGTTCTATGGCTACAACCGGCCGGGCGCCAAGCCTTCGGAAGCCGTGATCCAGAACTGGTGGCGACAGGGCATGATGGGCGGGGCCAAGGCGCATTACGACGGCATCGTCGCGTTCTCGCAAACCGACTTCACCGAAGATCTCAAGAAGATCACCGTGCCGGTGCTGGTGATGCATGGCGACGACGACCAGATCGTTCCTTACGAAGATTCCGCGCCGCTGTCGGCGAAGCTTTTGAAGAACGGCACGCTGAAGACCTACAAGGGCTTTCCGCACGGCATGCCGACCACCGAAGCGGCCACGATCAACGCCGACCTGCTGGCGTTCATCAGGTCGTAGCGTCAGTATGGATGTCGTTCCGGGGCGATGCGCTAGCATCGAACTATGGGGCGCCCCTTGCGCCCCTGAGAACCTCGAGATTCCGGGTTCGCGCTTCGCGCGCCCCGGAATGACGGTTGCTGCGCCACCCCATCAAATCGCCGCAAATATCTTCTGCTGTGCACGCGTATCTCCTGCAATTTGTGCATAGTAGAAGGGTGTCGTCATGGACCGCATTCGTATCGTCGGCGGCAGCAAGCTCAACGGCACCATTGCCATTTCAGGCGCGAAAAATGCGGCTCTGCCGCTGATGATCGCTGCCCTGCTCACGGAGGAAACGCTCGTTCTCGACAACGTGCCGCGGCTTGCCGACGTCGCGCAGTTGCAGCGCATTCTAGGCAATCACGGCGTCGACATCATGTCCGCGGGCAAGCGGCCCGGCGACGGGCAATATCAGGGCCAGACCCTGCATATTTCCGCGGCCAACATCATCGATACCACGGCGCCGTATGAACTGGTGTCGCGGATGCGCGCCAGCTTCTGGGTGATCGCGCCGCTGCTGGCGCGGATGCACGAAGCAAAAGTCTCGCTGCCGGGCGGCTGCGCCATCGGCACGCGGCCGGTCGATCTCCTGATCATGGCGCTGGAGAAGCTCGGTGCGGAACTCACCATCGACGGCGGCTATGTGGTCGCGAGGGCGCCCGGCGGCCTGCGCGGCGCAGCGATTGACTTTCCCAAGGTGACGGTGAGCGGCACCCATGTCGCGCTGATGGCGGCAACCCTCGCCAAGGGCACGACCATCATCAGCAATGCCGCCTGCGAACCTGAAATCGCAGATGTCGCCGATTGCCTGAACAAGATGGGCGCACGCATCACCGGCGCGGGCACGCCTCGCATCACGGTGGAGGGCGTCGCGAAACTGCACGGCGCACACCATACCGTGCTGCCTGATAGGATCGAGGCCGGCACCTATGCGATGGCGGTCGCGATGACCGGCGGCGACGTGCAGCTTTCCGGCGCGCGCCCCGAGCTGCTGCAGTCGGCGCTCGACGTGCTGGTCCAGGCCGGCGCCGTCATCACCGTCAACAATGACGGCATCCGGGTCGCGCGCAATGGCGCCGGCATCCGCCCCGTGACGGTATCGACCGCGCCGTTCCCGGGTTTCCCGACCGACCTGCAGGCGCAATTGATGGCGCTGATGGCCTGCGCCGACGGCTCCTCGCAGATCACCGAGACCATTTTCGAAAACCGCTTCATGCATGTGCAGGAACTGGCGCGGTTCGGCGCGCGGATTTCGCTGGACGGCGAAACCGCGACCATCGAAGGCATCGCCAGGCTGCGCGGCGCGCCCGTGATGGCGACCGATTTGCGGGCGTCGGTCTCGCTCGTGATCGCAGGGCTTGCCGCCGAGGGCGAAACCATGGTCAACCGCATCTATCATCTGGACCGCGGTTTCGAGCGGCTGGAGGAAAAACTCTCGGCCTGCGGTGCATCGATTCAGCGCATCAGCGATTGAGTAGATCGCAGCGAAAGATCAGCGAAAGCTTCTTGGGATGCCAGCGGACCCGCTGAAAATGATTGCGCTCGATGCCGATGATCTCGCCGTCATGTCGGCCCATGTGCAGGACGCCCGCGTCCAGGCGTCCGACATCGTCTGGCGGCAGGACGAAAAGCGGCTGGTGGTCGGCATGAACAGGCTCGACTGGGAGCAGACGCTGTCAGGCGGAACCGAACCGCGCCGCCTCATCGCCGCGCTGCGCTTCGACAGGGTGCTGGCCTGTAAATCGCGCAACATCGATCTGGAACAGCTGGATGCCGTGCTGGAACTGGTCGGGATTGAATTCCATCCCGGCGAGGCGCCGGGCGGCAGCGCGCTTTTGCTGTTCAGCCAGGGCGGGGCGCTGCGGCTGGACGTCGAGTGCCTGGAATGTGAGCTGACCGACCTCGGCACCGACGATCTCGGGACCAGCGACCTCACCATCGCGCCGGCAGGGTGAGGAGGGGTGAGGGGGACGTCATTCCGGGATGGTGCGTCAGCACCAGACCCGGAATCTCGAGATTCCGGGTTCGATGCTGCGCATCGCCCCGGAATGACGGCGTATCCAGCCCTAGCCTGCCCGCCAAGGGTTGACGGCCCTTGGCCGCCGCGCCATTGAGCATGGGCCTTCGATCCTAGCCCAAGAAAGTCCCCATGCCCGTTCGCCTGGACAGAAGCAGCGCTGATTTCGACCAGCGATTCCAGCAATTCCTCGCCGCCAAGCGCGAGGTTTCGGCCGATGTCGAGCGCGCCACAAGGGCCATTGTCGACGACGTGGCCGCCCGCGGCGACGCCGCGCTGATCGAAGCGACGCAGAAATTTGACCGGCTCGAGGTCACGGCCGGCGGCTTGCGCGTGACCGCGGCCGAGATCGACGCCGCGGTAAAGGCCTGCGACGCCGGCACGGTCGACGCCCTGAAATTCGCCCGCGACCGGATCGAGGCGTTCCACCAGCGGCAATTGCCGAAGGACGAGCGCTTCACCGATGCGCTCGGCGTCGAGCTTGGCTGGCGCTGGAGCGCGGTCGATGCGGTCGGGCTGTACGTGCCCGGCGGCACCGCGGCCTATCCGTCGTCGGTGCTGATGAACGCGGTGCCGGCGAAGGTCGCGGGCGTGCCGCGGGTGGTGATGGTGGTGCCGTCGCCGGGCGGCAAGCTCAATCCGCTGGTGCTGGCAGCCGCCGATCTCGGCGGCGTCTCCGAGATCTACCGCGTCGGCGGCGCGCAGGCGGTGGCGGCGCTGGCCTACGGCACGGCGACGATCGCGCCGGTGGCCAAGATCGTCGGCCCCGGCAACGCCTATGTCGCCGCCGCCAAGCGGCAGGTGTTCGGCAAGGTCGGCATCGACATGATCGCCGGCCCCTCGGAAGTGCTCGTCATCGCCGACGAGACCGGTAACGCCGGCTGGATCGCCGCCGATCTTCTGGCGCAGGCCGAGCATGATGCGAGCGCGCAGTCGATCCTGATCACGGACAGCGCGGCGCTCGCCGCTGAGGTCGAACGCGCGGTGGAAGCCCAGCTTGCCACGTTGCCGCGTGCCGAGATCGCACGGGCCTCGTGGAACGATTTCGGCGCCATCATCATGGTCGAAAAACTCGACGAGGCGGTGGAGCTGGCGAATGCGATCGCCGCCGAGCACTTGGAAATCATGACCGAGGACGCGGAAGCGCTGTCCGCAAAGGTCCGCAACGCCGGCGCGATCTTCCTCGGCGCCCATACGCCGGAGGCGATCGGCGACTACGTCGGCGGCTCCAACCACGTGCTGCCGACGGCGCGTTCGGCGCGGTTTTCGTCCGGACTTGGCGTGCTAGACTTCATGAAGCGCACTTCGATTCTCAAATGCGGGCCGGACCAGTTGCGCGCGCTGGGGCCTGCCGCGATGACCTTGGGCAAAGCCGAGGGTTTAGACGCCCATTCACGCTCCGTCGGATTACGCCTCAATTTGTCATGAACAAGCCGCCGCCAGACGATGACCAGCACAACCGCATCGTCGCGGTGACGCTCGACGAGGAATCGATCGGGCGTTCCGGCCCCGATATCGAGCATGAGCGCGCGATCGCGATCTACGATTTGATCGAGCAGAACCTGTTCGCGCCGGAAGGCACAGTGCAGGGGCCGTATACGTTGCACATCGCCATTACCGGCAACCGGCTGATGTTCGACATCCGCCGCGAGGACGGCGCGCCTGTCGTGGCGCACTTGCTGTCGCTGACGCCGTTCCGGCGGATCGTGAAGGACTATTTCATGATCTGCGACAGCTACTATCAAGCGATCCGCACCGCCACGCCCGACAAGATCGAGGCGATCGACATGGGCCGCCGCGGCATCCATGACGAGGGCTCGCGCACGCTGCAGGAGCGGCTGAAGGGCAAGGTGCGGATCGATTTCGAAACCGCGCGGCGGCTGTTCACGCTGATCTGCGTCCTGCACTGGAAGGGACAGGACGCA
Organism: Bradyrhizobium valentinum; assembly: GCF_001440405.1. Taxonomy (GTDB): domain Bacteria; phylum Pseudomonadota; class Alphaproteobacteria; order Rhizobiales; family Xanthobacteraceae; genus Bradyrhizobium; species Bradyrhizobium valentinum. Next base: position 7,543 of record NZ_LLXX01000060.1, on the reverse strand, counting down.
TGACGCCGAAACGTCAGAGAGAAGCCTGACCGCATGGAGGCGCCGCCCCGCGCGCGCAATCCGCAGGCCGTGCTGTTCGCATGCGGCCTGAACAGCGTCCGTTCGCCGATGGCGGCGAGCCTGCTGCAGCAGATGTTCCCGCAGGCGCTCTATGTGAAATCCGCCGGCGTCAAGAAGGGCGAGCTCGATCCGTTCGCGGTCGCCGTGATGGCGGAACTCGGCCAGGATATTTCCGGCCACAAGCCCATGACATTCGAGGAATTGGACGACTGGGAAGGACTCAATTTCGATCTCATCATCACGCTGTCACCCGAGGCGCACCACAAGGCGCTGGAGCTGACGCGGACGCTTGCCGCCGATGTCGAGTATTGGCCGACATCAGATCCGACCGGCATGGAAGGCAACCGCGAGCAGAAGCTGCAAGCCTATCGCGAAGTCTGCGACGGGCTGTCGATGCGCATCCGCCGCCGATTTGCCAAGGCCGGCGCGGCGAGCGGGTAGCAACTGTCGCGGTCGTCCCTGCGAACGCAGGGACCCATACGCCGTGACCGTGCGAATTTAAGAAAGTGCCAGTCGCCGACTGTCGTTTCAATGACATCGGCCTGTGGTTATGGGTCCCTGCGTTCGCAGGGACGACGAAAGAATCGAAGTTCCATCAATCACTTGTTCCACTGTTGTGGAATGGAGTGCCTTCCGATAGGTTCCGCGCGCGCCTCCTTCCGAATCCTTTTTCCACGACAAATCCAGCATGCTTGGCCGTCCCAAACTCGTTCTTGCTTCCGGTTCGCCGCGGCGGCTCAGCCTGCTCAACCAGGCCGGCATCGAGCCTGACGCGCTGCGCCCCGCAGATGTCGACGAGACCCCGAGGCGGGGTGAGCTGCCGCGCGCTTGCGCCAATCGGCTGGCGCGGGCCAAGGCCGATGCGGCGCTGAAATCCGTGAAGCTCGACGACGAACTGCGCGGCGCCTTCATCCTCGCCGCCGATACGGTGGTCGCGGTCGGCCGCCGCATCCTGCCCAAGGCCAACCTGGTCGATGAAGCCGCGCAGTGCCTGCGGCTGCTCTCGGGGCGCAATCACCGCGTCTACACCGCGATCTGCCTGGTAACGCCGAAGGAGGCCTTTCGCCAGCGCCTGATCGAAACCCGCGTCCGTTTCAAGCGGCTCAGCGAGGACGACATCCAGGCCTATATCGGCTCCGGCGAATGGCGCGGCAAAGCCGGCGGCTACGCCGTGCAAGGCATCGCCGGATCGTTCGTGGTCAAGATGGTCGGCTCCTACTCTAACGTGGTCGGCCTGCCGCTCTACGAATCGGTCACGCTGATGGGCGGCGAGGGCTTTCCGATCCGCTTCGGCTGGCTCAATGCCAGTTGACGGCCCCAAAGACGCCGGTGGGCCCGAGGATGCCGGCGGGCCCAAGGATGCCGGCGGAAAGCCGCCGCCGAAACCCTGCCCGGTCTGCGGCAAGCCGGCGAATCCCGCCACGCTGCCGTTCTGTTCGCCGCGCTGCCGGGACGTCGATCTGAACCGCTGGCTGTCCGGCAAATACGTCATCCCCGGCCGTGACACCGACCCCGAGGACGCCGAATAGGCGAGATTTCCCAACAATTTGGGGATAGCGCCGGAGTCGGGCCGCGCCCAGCGAAGCCATCCGTCGTCGCCCTTCGGGCTATGCCGGACAAGAAGGCGAAGCTGGGTGGACAGGTGCGTCCGACCTCTCTATAAACCGCCCGCTCGCCCGGCCTTTGGGCCTTCGAGTATGCCCAGGTAGCTCAGTTGGTAGAGCATGCGACTGAAAATCGCAGTGTCGGTGGTTCGATCCCGCCCCTGGGCACCATGTCTCTCCTAAGCCGTTGCCCACGCTCAAGAGTCGCATCCCACTAGTTTCGGTGGGACACTTCTTCTGCTCTTGATCCAAACGCGACATGCGCCGCCACATCTAAAACGCTCTCGTCAAAGGTTCACTGCGGAGGGACGAGAATTGGGAGGATGCTTGCGATCTTCCAACCTTGTCCCGTCCTCACCAGGGTCTGATTCATGAGGAATCTCGATGGCTGCGCGGTTTGCCCTGACGGTGCAATCATGAACTTAACCGGGACGAAGAGTTGGGCGGTGTCGCTGCCGAGATCGATCACCTTGAACTCAGCCATTACGGGGTCGAGACGCCAAGTGCTTTGATAGAGCGCCTGGAACCGGTGCAGCGCCGCCTCATGCCCCCAGACGGGGATGCCGCGCGTAACCCAGAGGAAGTCTTTTGAATCCGACAACGTTTCTCCAACGGCCTTCAGATCATGCGCGTTCTGGGCGGCGACGAAACGTTCAAAAAGCGACCTGACTTCCTCTGCTGAGCCAGCGCGAGCCGCCGGGCTCAGGTGCTGGGGACCGAGCAGGACTAAAACAGCGAGAACGAAAACGAGGATCGTTCGTTTGAACATGGGGTTCTCCTTTCTTAAAGCCGCGATGCTGCGCGAAGAACCCGAAGATGCAGGACAGAAAGTGAACCTGAATATCCGCTTTCGGCCCGCCCTATCCGCGAGCGGCCCGATTATCTGACCCGAAGGCGCGGGCTGCAGAAGTTCGAGGCTGCAAATAAGCCGAAAGGTAGTTACAGTGGTCGGCGTGAGGTGGCAGATTTTGGCCCGAGGCAGTGCTGATGCGCTGCGCTAGCTGGACTAGGGCCGATGGTGCTAGCGACCCAGTTCGATCGTACCGCGCTCGCGCGCAGCAGCCCGGCATCCAGGGATGTCAGGAAAGCGATTGGCTATCTGCGGGCGCGCATGAGCCGGAAAATCACGATGGCCGAGGTCGCCACCGCATCCGGGGTTGCGGCCCGAACACTGCGCAAGCACTTTCGTGAATTTGTGGGCCTTTCACCGCTCGACTACCTGCGCCGGCTCAGGTTGGCAGCGGTTCGGGATGAGCTAATCGAGGGCGCAGAAGGTGTGTCGATCACAGAGATCGCCACGCGGTACGGCTTCAGCCATTTTGGGAGGTTCTCGCTCCAATACCGGAGATGCTTCGGAGAAACACCCTCTGGCACACTTCGGCGAAGCCGTGCTGCAGCCCCCGACAAGCTGCCCAGTGCTATCCGCTGCGCACGTGGCATAGGTCGTGCGCACGAAAAACCCTCAGTCGCCGTGCTGCCGCTGCAGGCGTGCACAACTGAGCTGAACCTCTGCGATTTCGTCGAAGGTGCACCGGAGGGAATTGGTGCCGCGTTGTGTCGCATCGGCTCCATTTCGGTCATCGAGCCGACACGGTCACGAACTTCGGGCTTCGACCGACGCCCCGACCGGGAGCTTGGGGCGCGCTACCTCCTGACGGGCAGGATCACACAGGCCAGCCAACGTATCCGCGTCATCATGCGTCTGATCGACAACGTCACGAGGCAAAACCTGTGGGGCGACAGCTATGACGGCGAGCCAGCCGACCTGTTCGGGTTGCAGGATCGTATCACAGACGGGGTTATGCGCGGCATCTTGCCCAGCATCCGCAGGGCTGAAATCGATCGTGCGCAGCGCAAGCGACCGGAAGAACTGGATGCCTACGGCCTCACGATGCGAGCGTTTCCCTTGGCGTTGGCTGCGAATCCCGACGGCGCACGGCGCGCACTCGAGCTACTCAACCGTGCAATGGAGATTGATCCCGATTATGCGCTGGCGGCCGCGCTGGCCGCTTGGTGCCACGGTCAATTGGTGATGCACAATGGCACACAACGACCTGCGGACGAAAGAGCACGAGCGCTGCTCCTTGCCGAGCGCGCGGGCATTCTCGACAGCGACGATCCGCTAGTGCTCACGGCGCGATGTGCGGTGCACACCATGGCGAGACAACTCGATATTGCTGACGCCCTTCTCGCTCGGGTTCTCGCGCGCGACCCAACCTCGGCATGGGTCTGGGAGCGAAGCGGTTGGTTGAAGACATTCGCGGGCGAACCGGAGACTGCGATTCAACACTTCCGCCGTGCGATCAGTCTCGATCCATCCGGTGCGTCGACCGCCAACCGCTTTGTCGGGATCGGCTCCGCTCACTTCCATGCCGGTCGCTACGATCAAGGCGCCCTCTGGATGCGCCAAGCACTCCTGGAGCAACCGGCCACCGTCTGGGTCAATCGAACTCTGGCGGTGTCTTACTCACGTCTCGGCCAGCGAGTGGCTGCGCTCGATTCGTTGGATGCGTTCCGCCGCTACTGTCCGGACGTCACGATCGGCGAAGTTGTAGCTTCCATTCCCTTCACAAATGACTTTCTCGACCGTATCGCAGAGGGGTTAAGTGATCTCGGCTTGCCTCCCTGATCAAGGGAACAACCATGCGCCGCGTTTCCACAGCGCGCATCGATACAATGTCTGCTTGTGGCCACTCAGAATTACGGTGACGGTGCTCACCGCAATCCCTCATTCATCGCACCAGACCCAGCGGCAGCTTCGTAGTGCGGCGTCGCCGATCGACAATATTTGACATGGAGCAATGGATCGGATCGCGGAACTCAGTACAGCATCTGCGCGTTTGCGCTCGTGGTGATGCGCGGGCCACCACTGCACGGTGCGGACCGACCATGGCGTTTGCATCAATCGCCGGATCGTCCGACCGGCGTGGCCGCTGCGGGCAATCGCAGCAAATGTCCAAGGGTAATGCTCTTGATCAGATCGCGGTCTTTCTGCGCGTCTCGTGCAATTCTGGCGTTCCTGCTCGTCTTCCTGCCCGGTTTGGCGTCAGCGGTCATGACCGGCCCTGATGCGGATTCCCGGGTTGAAGATATCATGGCTGCCAACATCGCCCCCGCAGCAACGGCCGGTCACGCGGGCGGGCTTGCATCCGTTGTCTACGTCGCCGGCCACACGCGGTTCTTCAGCTACGGCCTTGCCGATCAAGCGGAGAAGCGTCCAATCACGCCGGACTCGCTGTTCAATATCGCATCGCTTCGCAAGGTGTTTGAGGCTGCGCTGGTCGCGCTCGGAACGCTTCGCGGCGAATTGCGGCTGGACGATCCGGTCAGCAAATATGTCGGCGAACTGCGGGGCGACTATATTCGCAGGGTCACGATCGGCGAACTCGCCGCCCATACTTCCGGCCTGTTGTTGCCGACGGATCACCCGCCCTGGCCCAATGCGTCGTATTCGCTCGTCGAATTCATCGACATGCTCAACGTTTGGACGCCACACGCGGGCGAAGAGGCGGGCAAGCAACGCATTTATTCGCATGCCGGTTACGTGCTGCTGCAGCTCGCGCTCGAACGTCGGTACGGGCTTCCTATCGACCAACTCATCCAGAGCCGTATCCTGCGGCCCCTCAATATGAACTCGACGCTGCTCCCCGAACGGAGGCCGGACCGCCGCGCCATCATGAGTCCGGCGCTGATGCAACGCGTCGTCCAGGGTTATTCCGATAACGGCATGCCAATCGGTCCGCGGGGCAACCAGCAGGGCTATTTTGAATTCCCCGGGACCGGGCAGATGTTCACCTCGGCGCGGGATCTCGCGATCTTCCTCGCGGCCTGCCTCGGCGATGGCGCGGCCGATCCGCAGCTACGTGAGGCTTTACAGATGACGCAGCGTGAAATGTTCCGTGTCAGCGAGCAGTTTGGACAGGCGATGGCGTGGGAAACCATCGATGTGGACGGAGTAAGCATCGTCGACAAGCCGGGCGGCCTCAACAATGCGACGGCCTATATGGGGCTCGTACCCGGGCGCAAGGTTGGCGTCGTTCTGCTCGCCAACCGCGGCGAGTTTCCGCACGAAATCGCCCGCTACCGTGTGCTTCCAGCATTGTCGCGATTGTAGATGCGAGCCACGGTGGAGAGCTCCGGTGACGGGTTGCAGGCTGGAACCGAACACAATTTCTGCGTCGGCAACCGGACATTGCATCACAATGACTCGATCGCATAAACAAATCACAATAACGCCCGGTCGATGGCCTACAGCGGCGAAGCTAGCTTGGCGCGATCCAGCGATCCCTTGTTCTCGGCCGAAATACCGCGAGAAGGACAACGCGCCGATTCCGCGATAGCGGAGCGACGCGGGCGCCTAATTCATGCCGGCGCGAGCCGGGTGCAACATCTGCCACATATGCAGGCCGGCGTCGCTGGCCGCCCGACCTGCTGCGCAAAGAGCAGGAGGCTCTCATGTCCACAGCGTTCCGCGTGGTTCTCGAAGGCACTCAGGAAGTTCCTCCGAACAGCTCGACTGCAAGCGGTCTCGGCACCGTCATCTTTGACAGTACGGAAATTGCCGCGAGCTATACGTTTCGCATCGAGGGCGTCGATTACGGCCCGATTACGGGTGGTTCGGCCCAGACGCCGTCGACCTCAGATGACGTCATCTCCACGCATTTTCACAACCAAGTGCGCGGAGTAAACGGGCCCGTTGTCTTCGGGCAGATCAACCCGGCTCAGGACGACGATGATCTCAGCATTGCCCTGAATACGGATGGCTCCTGGACGGTAAGTGGTCGATGGGAGACGACGGACCCCGCCAGCGTTCCAATCACTGACTTCGCCGACGAATTCGGCTCAGCTCCGGTGGGATCGGAGATCCCGATCTATTTCAACGTCCATACGAACCAAAATCAAGGGGGCGAGATCCGGGGTCAGTTGATCGCAATCGCAGATGACAACGACAACGTCGTCGTCGGAACGCCGGGTGACGATTTCCTTCCGGGGCTCGGCGGCAATGACATCATCCGTGGCCTTGCCGGGAACGACAGACTTGAAGGCGGCGATGGCGACGACATTATCAGGGGCGGCCAGGGAAACGACAATATCAATACAGGCGCCGGCAATGACCTGGTTTTCGGCGGTCAAGGCAACGACACCGTTGTCGGAATGGCCGGAATGGATACCGTCTTCGGTGGTGCCGGCGATGACTTCATCGCCTGGAACGATCCCACGGGCGATATCGTGTTCGGGGACGCCGGGAATGACACGCTGCGAGGCGGCGACGTTGCCGCCGACACGATCTTTGGTGGTAATGGTGACGACCTCATCCGGGCGGTCGCCAACCAGCAGCTGGCGGATCACGCGCCCGACCGTCTGTTCGGAGACCGCGGCAATGACACCATCTTCGGCGGCAATGCTGGTGATACGATCGAAGGCGGCGCCGACGACGACAACCTAGCGGGTTTCGGTGGAGCTGATCAGTTTATCTTTCGTGAGACTGAGCCAGGCAGTGATACCATTACCGACTTCGACGTAACGCAGGACGTCGCGGTGTTGGAAGGCTTCGGAGCCGACTTCGACCCGCTGGACAATCTGAGCGCGTCAGCTTCGGGCACCACCCTTGATCTCGGCGAGGGCAATCAGGTGCTGTTCTTGGGTCTTCTTCCGACCGAGTTGAACGCCGCGAATTTCCTCGTGACCGCTTGAGGTGGCGGTGGCGGGCCGGATCTGCGGCCCGCCCCAGCTCCCTCTTGGCGATTGCTGGTTTCGTCTCGCGCAATTCCCGATTTGGGCATCGAACTGGCGGGACACAGGCCGGAAAATTCGCAGCAAGCATAGATCCTATGGGGTGGCAGGTGGTCAGGGGTAAGCTGAGTTTGCGAACACCCAGC
>NZ_LLXX01000059.1:273-46477 GCF_001440405.1 Bradyrhizobium valentinum | reverse complement strand
CGGACCGCGGTCGGCGCGCGGCAGCGCCACGTGCAGCCAGCGCGCCGCCGGCGCCAGCGTCCAGCCCTGCAGCAGCAGCGAAATCACGACCACGACAAAGGCGACGTCGAAATAGAGATAGGCTTTCGACAGCCCGACCAGCATCGGGATCGACGCGAGAAAGATCGCGACCGCCCCGCGCAGTCCGGTCCAGGCGATGAAGACCTTTTCCCGCCAGTTGAACCGGAACGGCGCCAGGCACAGCAGCACCGCGAGCGGCCGCGCCGCCAGCATCAGCACCAGCGCCACGATCATAGCGGGACCCACGCTGTCCAGAAGGCGCTGCGGCGAGGCCAGAAGGCCCAGCAGAACGAACATCACGATCTGCGCCAGCCAGGTCGCGGCATCGAGAAACGTCACCACCGAGTTATGCGCGCGCGTCGGCCGGTTGCCGATGATGATGCCGGCGAGATAGACCGCGAGAAATCCAGAGGCGTGCGAGATCTGCGCCACGCCGAAGATCACCAGGGCGGCGGTCGCGACAAAGGGCGCATGCAAGCCTTGCGGCAGCGCCATGCGATTAAGCGCCACCACCACCAGACGGCCACCGATCACGCCGAGGATGGCGCCGAGCAAGCCTTCGCGCGCGAGTTCCATGACAACATGCGCAGGCGAGCTTTCACCGCGTGAAATGAATTCGACCAGCATCAGGGTGAGAAAGATCGCGAACGGATCGTTGGTACCGGATTCGACTTCCAGGGTTGCTCCGACACGGGGGCGCAGGCGCAGGCCCTGCGTGTGAACGAGCAGGAACACCGCCGCGGCATCGGTCGATGCCACAACGGCGCCGACCAGCAGCGCTTCGGTCCAGTTCAGATCGAGCGCATATTTAGCGGCCGGCGCTGATATCAGCGCAGTGAGCAGCACGCCGATCGTCGCCAGCACCATCGATGGCGCAAGCACCGTCCGAATGCTTTGAAACTTGGTTCGCAGGCCGCCGTCGAACAGGATCAGCGCCAGCGCCACCGATCCCACCAGATAGGTGGTGCGGACGTCATCGAAGCTGAGCTGGCCCGGCCCGGCATCGCCCGCCAGCATGCCTATCAGGAGGAAGACCAGCAGCAACGGCGCCCCGAAGCGCAGTGCAAGCAGGCTCGACAGAATGCCCGCCATGACCAGAATGGCGCCCAGAAAGATGGCTATGCTGACCTGGTCGAGAGAAGCCATGAATCTCCGAAATAACCTTCGCAATCGTCGCAAATACTTGCAATTGCATCCTTATCGTTGCCACAGTTGATCGCCAACCCATTTCTGCGATAGCGGCAATGTGCCCGAGTTTAAGGGCTTAAACTGACTTGGCCGGCCCATGTATCGATGGCCCGCCCGCCCTGTTTGTGGAAATCTGCCCACCGTTCGAATCAAATTTGTCTGCGCTGCGTCTGACGAGATTTTGCCGATGGACATGTTCCCGAAAGAGATCATTGAGTTTTTGCAATCGACCGCGCGATCGGTCGGTGCAGAGATCACCTCGCCATGGTTCTATCTGCAGTTTGGGCTGATCCTGGCCGCCGCCGGCATCGCCTATGCGGCGGATACGGCAATCCGCGCGCGGGTCGACATGATGTCGCTGGCCATGCGCTGGCCGTTGCCGCTCCGGCATTTCGTCCGCGTGCTGGTCGGTAGCGCGTCGACCGCAGTGTTCGCGGTCATGGTGATCGCGGAGCGCGTCACGATGTACCACCTGACGTGGCCAAGCCGCAGCTACCTCCTGATGGTCGCCGCCAAGCTGGCGCTGGCGTGGCTCGTGATCCGGCTCGTGACCTCGGTGATCCGCAATGCCTTCATCGTCAGGCTTGTGTCGATAACGGCATGGTTTGTCGCGGCGCTGAGCATCCTCGGTCAGCTCGAACCGGCAGCAGAAACGCTAGACTCGTTTGCGATTGAGATCGGTGGCTTGCGGCTAACGCCGTTGCTTCTGATCAAGGCTGGCGCACTGTTGATCGCAGCGCTGTGGCTGACCAACATCGCCAGCAACTTCATCGAAAGCAGGATTACCCGCGCCAGCGACCTGACGCCGTCGATCCAGGTACTGCTGGTCAAGATTATCCGCATCGGACTGATGGTGGTGGCGATCGCGATCGCGCTTGGCGCTGTCGGCATCAATCTTTCGGCGCTTGCAGTCTTTACCGGCGCGGCCGGCGTCGGCATCGGTCTGGGCCTGCAGAAGATCGTCGCCAACTTCATCTCGGGTATCATCCTGCTGGCGGACAAATCGGTGAAGCCCGGCGATCTCGTCACCATCGGCGACAGTTCGGGCCGGATCAGCGCGATGAAGACGCGCTACATCTCGGTTGCCGCCGGCGACGGCCGCGAGTTCCTGATCCCGAACGAGGATCTGGTGACGCAGAAGGTCGTCAACTGGACCTATACCGACAAGAACACGCTGGTGAAGGTGCTGTTCAGCACCAATTACGACGCCGATCCGCGGGCGGTGTGCAAGCTGGCCATCGACATTGCCGGCGCCGTGCCGCGCGCGATCAAGAGCAAGCCCCCGAACTGCATCCTGACCGAATTCGCCGAGGCCGGGATGAAGTTCTCCTTGACCTTCTGGTTGCCCGATCCGGACGGCCTGGACAACGTCAAGAGCGAGGTGATGCTGGAGTTGTGGGATGCGTTCAAGCGCGAGGGGATCCGTGTTCCCTATCCGGTGCGCGAAATCCGCATCCGTGGCGGTGCGCTGCCGGTCGAGCCCGTGGTGGAAGTTTCCGGGTAGATGCAAGTCTTTTTAGAGTCTCCGGCACCTCAAGCTCGGCTTGCCGCAGACCGCTCCGATCACTAGATTAAACCATTAAATCAACCATTCCTGTTCCCCGAAGCATGACCCGCCCATGAGCTATATCGAAGCGTCAGACACCTCCTTGCGAAAAACCGGCCAGATCAAGCTGCATGGCGCGAGCGGGTTCGCCGGCATGCGCAAGGCGGGCGCGCTGGTCGCCAAATGCCTCGACGAGCTCACCGACATCGTCAAGGCGGGCGTCCCGACATCACGGATCGACGAATTCGTCCGCGACTTCGCCTTCAGCCATGGCGCCTATCCGGCGACGCTGATGTACCGCGGCTACCGCTATTCGACCTGCACCTCGATCAATCACGTGGTCTGCCACGGCATGCCGGGCGAGCGCGCGATGAAGGAAGGCGACATCGTCAATATCGACGTCACCTTCATCGTCGACGGCTGGTACGGCGATTCCAGCCGCATGTATGCGATCGGCCCGATCGCCCGCAAGGCCGAGCGGCTGATCGAGGTCACCTATGAGGCGATGATGCGCGGTATCGCCGCCGTGAAGCCCGGCGCCACCACCGGCGACATCGGCCACGCCATCCAGAGTTTTGTCGAACCGCAGGGCATGAGCGTGGTGCGCGATTTCTGCGGCCACGGCCTCGGCCGCATGTTCCATGACGAGCCGAACATCATCCATATCGGCCGGCCCGGCGAGGGCGTGATGCTGAAGCCCGGCATGTTCTTCACCATCGAGCCGATGATCAATCTCGGCAAGCCGCATGTGAAGATCCTGTCCGACGGGTGGACCGCGGTAACCCGCGACCGTTCGCTTTCGGCGCAGTTCGAGCATTCGGTCGGCGTCACCGCGACCGGCGTCGAGATCTTCACGCTGTCGCAGCGCAACGGCGAGAAACCGCTGGTTACGGCGTAGTTGGGTCGGTGCCTGACTCTCCCGCGCAGGGAGCTGATGTTGGCGACGGCGGAACGCGGCCCTCTGGCGGAACTCGTTGCGGCCTGCCTCATCGCATGTGCCGTCCTTCTCGTGCGTCCGAGCAACGCGGCCGAAGATCTCCTGTTCGCCAGCAAGAGACGCCAGAGGGCGAGTACACTCCCGGCATCGAAGGTCCCGCCGTCGACGCATCAGGCAACCTTTACGTCGTCAATTTTCAACGTAGCGGCACGATCGGCAAGCTGGCGCCCGGCGCCTTGCAATCCGAGCTCTTCACGTCGCTTCCTGCTGATAGCATCGGCAATGGCATCCGCGTCGATCGGCAGGGGCGGATGTACATCGCCGATTTCAAGAAGCACAATGTTTGGGTCATCGCGCCCGGCGAAACCGCGCCGCGCATCTACTTTCACTCCGACCAGTTCAATCAGCCGAACGACCTCGCGATCGCGGCGGACGGCACGCTCTATGCCAGCGACCCGCGATTTGCATCGCCCTCGGGCGGTCAGATCTGGCGCATTACGCGCGGCGCCGACGACAAGGGTCGGGGTGAAGTGATGTCCAGCACAAGACGCCTCGGCGTGACCAACGGGATCGATCTGAGCCCGGACGGCGCGACGCTTTACGTCAGCGAGTCGAATTCTCGGCAGGTTTGGGCCTATCGCCTCGACGGCAGCAAATTGCTCAACCCGCGTCTGGTCAGGGGTTTTGCGGATTTCGAGGTCGACGGCCTGCGCACCGACGCCAGCGGCCGGATTTATCTCGCGCGGCTTTCGGCCGGCACGATCGCCATTATCGCGCCCGACGGGTCGCTCGAGCGCGAGGTGCCCCTGCGCGGAAAGCAGCCGACCAATCTTACGTTTGGCGGCCCCGACGGCAGAACCGTGTTCGTGACCCAGAAGGAGGGCCGTTTCATCGAGGCCTTCCGTGTGGACCGCCCCGGCCGCGAACCTTGTTTGCAAATGCCTCGCATGTGCTGAAAGCCCTGCCTCGCCAAGCCGCGCCGCATTTGCGGCAGCCCACCTGTCATTGAGTCGCAATGCCACCGGAATATCCTGGGTTGTGTGGGGTAGCACGTAGCGTGGGGCCCTTCGGAACAGAAGTCTCTGGCGGGCAAGGGATCAACCAAGGGAGCATGGGCAATGTTCGAAATTTCACGTCGCGATCTGGTTCTCGGGAGCACCGGGGCAGCGCTCGTTTTCGGCCTCAAGGGACCGGTTTCATTCATCGGGGCGGCGCAGGCGCAGCGGGCCGCGGACAGCCTCAAATACAAGGTCGGCGAGATCGAGGTCTTCAGCCTGCATGAAGGAGCCATCGAGCGTGTCCTCAATGAGGGCTTCGTCAAGAACGCCTCGCTCGACGACGTCAAGAAGGCGCTGACGGCCGGCGGGATCGGCCCCGACAAGTTCGACAATCCCTTTACGGTGACCGCGATCCGGACCGGCGGCAAGGTCGTGCTGTTCGACACCGGCTTCGGCAGCAACGGGCCGCCGACTGTGGGCAAGCTCGCCGACAACATGAAGGCGGCCGGCCTCGACCCGGCTAGCGTCTCCACGGTGGTGATCTCGCATTTCCATCCCGATCACATCTCCGGCCTGTGGGTGAAGGAGACCAACGCGCAAGTATTTCCGAATGCGGAAATCCTGATGCCCGAGGTGGAGTACAAGTTCTGGACCGATCCGGCGCTGGTAGAGAAGATGCCGGAATCCTTCCGCCCCCACGTCAAACGGATTCAGGCGACCTTCCCGACCTGGAAGAACATCAAACAGTACAATGACGGCGCCGAGCTCGCGCCTGGCGTGAAGGCCATCGCCACGCCCGGCCACACCATCGGACACATGTCGTTCCTGGTGGCATCGGGCGGCCAGCAATTGTTCATCCAGAGCGACGTCACGGGTATACACCAGTTGTTCGTCAAGAATCCCGGCTGGTTCTCGATGTTCGATTCGGACGGACCGAAAGCGGAAGCCACGCGGCGCGCGTTCTTCGATCGCGTCATCGCCGAAAAGGGCATGATCGCCGGCTATCACTTCGGCTTCCCGAATGTCGGCACGCTGTCAAAGGACGGCAACGGCTATGCGTTCGCGGCCGTGAAAGCGTGATCGCGGCAAGTTTTGAACGACCCGAGGGCGCCGTGCTCTGCACGGCGCCTTTTCCTCAGGTACCCGCAATTCCGGGTTGCAAAAGCTGGGCAGCACGGCATGTTTACGGCCGATGCCAGCCAAGACCAGCAATCCCCCGGATCAACCCGCCGATACGCCGCACTATCACGGCCACCGCGAACGCTTGCGCGAGCGCTTCTATGCGGCCGGTCCGGAGGCGCTGAGCGACTACGAATTATTGGAGATGGCGCTTTTCCCGGCCCTACCCCGCCGCGACACCAAGCCGTTGGCGAAAGCGCTCTTGAAAAGATTCGGCTCGTTCGCCGAAGTCATTCACGCGCCGGTGGCGCGGCTGCGCGAGGTCGACGGCATCGGCGAGGCTTCGGTCAACCAGATCAAACTGCTGGCGGCCGCCGCGAACCGCGTCGCGAAAGGCGAGATAAAGCGCAAGATTGCGCTGTCGTCCTGGAATGACGTGATCGATTATTGCCGCAGCGGCATGGCGTTCGCCGACAAGGAACAGTTTCGCCTGCTGTTCCTCGACAAGCGCAACCAGTTGATATCAGACGAGGTGCAGCAGACCGGCACCATCGACCACACCCCGGTCTATCCGCGCGAGGTGATCAAGCGCGCGCTCGAACTATCGGCGACTGCGCTGATCCTGGTGCACAACCACCCCTCCGGCGATCCCACGCCCTCGCAGGCCGATATCCACATGACCAAGGCGATCGTCGAGATCGCAAAGCCGCTCGGAATCGCCGTGCACGACCACATCATCGTCGGCAAGAACGGGCACGCGAGCTTCAGGAGTCTTGGGCTGCTGTCTTAGCGGGGCGGACCACCGCATTGGAAGAGCCAGCCACCACATGGCGCTACCACGTGGCGAAGCTCACCCAACACGTGACCTGGTTCGGATCGATGCCCCTGCTCCATTGAGCGCCAAACGGCGGAACATCGCGTCGGCCTGAGACGGCGTCAGTCCGGGCCTTCGCTCAAGCCACCACGTCAGCACAGTCAAGAGGGTGCCGACGACAAATTGCACCACCAGTTCGCGCGAGACGGCGCCGTCGTCCCGCGCAGCCGGCAGCTCCTTACGCACGAACTCCGAGAGAACCTTGCGAAGTTCGCTGATCGCCACGACGCCTCCGCGCCCGCCGACCATCGCAAGGTAGACGTCCGCGTAGCCGGCAGCATGCTCGAACATGGCGCGGCTGAACCCCAGAGGCTCGTCTTGCGCTCCATCAGTCCCGGCGCGGGCAGCGCGCTGTGCATCTGTGAGCTCGCGGCGCAGAATCTGAAAGCCATTCCGCAGCAAGTCTTCCTTGCCGGTGTAGTGACCATAGAAGGTAGAGCGGCCGACATCGGCCTCGTCGATGATGTCTTGAATCGTGGTGGCTTCGTAGCCCTTGCGCAAAATCAAGGACATGAGCGCGCTGTGCAGCGCCTTGCGGGTGCGTAGCGCGCGGCGATCGATCACCTCGGCCATCTATCAGAGCCATAAATTCCCGGACAATTTCTCGAAATTGTCCGATAGCGAACATCGCTCGTCGTTCGTCCGTGGACCATACCGAACATGGTGTTCATCATCATACACCCTGTACTGATGCGCGCAAAGGAGGACACCATGCTCGATATCATCGCTGCCATATTCGTTGCGGCGCTGTACACAACCCTCGTCGGTACGCTGGTCGGGCTGTCGCCGCTATCGGCCGCGGCAAAGCTCGCCCTGTTCGCGGCGGCGGCGGCATGGCTCGGGTTTGTAGTCGCGATTGCCGCGCTCGGCTGGCTGGCGCCGGGAGCTTTTGGCCCGATGCCGGGCACTCTACTGCCGTTCGCCACGATCCTCGCGCTCCTCTTCGGAGGCTGGTCTCTTGTCCCCGAATTCCGCAGTGCCGTTCTCGCCGTGCCGCTGCCGGCCTTGGTTGGGGTGCATGCGGGGCGACTGGGCGGCGTTGTCTTTCTACTTTTCCATGCGGACGGCCGCTTGTCTGCACCGTTCGCGCCAGTCGCCGGGATCGGCGACATCCTTACAGCGGCATTCGCGATCGCGCTGGCGTCAGCGCTGGCACTCAGCCTTGGCGTACCCCGGATTTTGCTCGCCACCTGGAACGCGTTCGGCGCTCTCGACCTTGTCGTCGCGGTTTCGCTCGGGTTGCTCTCAATGCCTGGCACACCGTTCCGTATCTTCACCGAAGAACCCGGCACGTTGGTCATGAGCACGGTACCAGGAGTCCTCGTGCCGGGGATGGTCGTTCCGATCTTTCTCTTCGTGCATTTTGCAATTGCGGCAAAGCTGCGAACGGCCGCCGCGAAGCCCGGCCGCCTGGCGGTTGCGTAATCGAGAACGGAACAAGCCATGGGTGATCAACCGTTGGGAAACGCGGATATCACCGAAGCCAGCGGCAAAGCCGCCGGCGCCGAGGCAAGCCGTGGCATCGGATTTCCGCGCATCTATGATCTGCTGATGTGGATCCTGACGCGAGGGCGGGAGCAGCAGTACCGGGAGGAGCTGCTTGACCTTGCGGGCGTCGCCCCGGGTCACTGCGTGCTGGACATCGGATGCGGAACGGGCACACAGGCGATAGCAACTTACCGGCGAGCGCAGCCGGGCGGGTCGGTCGTCGGTATCGACGTCTCCGAGAACATGCTCACTACCGCACGCCGCAAGGTCCACCGCGCCGGCGTTGACATCGCGTTTCATCACGCGGATGCGGCTCGGTTGCCGTTCGACGACGGCCGCTTCAATCTCGTTACGATCACGACCGTGATGCACATGATACCGCCGAGCCGGCGCCGGCTTTGTCTCAGTGAAGCGTCCAGGGTTCTCAGATGCGGCGGCCGGTTGCTGCTGATCGACTACGCCGGCAATCTCGAAACACGGAGTCACTGGAGCGCGAAACACGGCCGGCATGGGCGCTTCGATCTATACAGTTTGAGCGAGCCGCTGTCAGACGAGGGATTGGATGAACTCGACGGCGGACCGCTGCGATGGCTCAGCCTCCACTTCTTGCGCGCAACAAAGAGACGAACGTTTGCAGAGCCGCTGTCTGATTCGCCGTGACCGAGGTTGCCTTGGGCAGAGGGAAAATGCCGCCGCCGGATCATCATGAATGATCGTCAGCTACGGCCCCCTGCCCGCGTCCCCTCTCGCGGGTGCGCGAGCCTGAAGGGGATGCGGCTGATCTAGCATACTGCTACCGCTCAACAAATCGCCCATCCCAGCGAGCCGATCCGCATCGCGCCGCGGCAAGACCTCGCACGATGGAAATCACGACCGACGATGTTGAAACCAGGTGATCGCAACGCGCAGTTGCGCTAATATCCACGCGTCGAACATTCCGCGCCGCGCACTGTCGCATCGACGGACCGACAAATAACGTCGGATAGGTTTTCGCATCGGAGGACCGTCATGACCAGCACTTCAGACACCCAAAGAGGCCCTGAGGCCGGCTCGGATACGGCGCCGCTGCGCGCCAAGTGGGGCTGGATCGTCGCGCTCGGCGTCGTCTACCTCATCGCCGGGTTTATCGCGCTTGGCAGCGTCGCGATGGCCACCTTCGTGAGCGTCCTCGTGGTCGGCGTGATGATGATCATCGCCGGCGTCGCAGAGGTGTTTGGCGCCTTCCAGATCAAGAGTTGGGGCAAATTCCTGCTCTGGGCCCTGCTCGGCGTGCTCTACATCATCGCCGGCTTCGTTACGTTCCAGAATCCGCTGCTAGCCGCAGTGCTACTGACCCTCGTTCTCGGCGCATCGCTGCTCGTCTCGGGCATCATGCGGATCGTGCTGGCCTTCAGCATGAAACGGGAAGCGCCCTGGATCTGGGTGGCGCTATCAGGCGTGATCACGCTACTGCTCGGCGTACTGATCCTGCTGCGCTGGCCGGTTTCGAGTCTCTATATCCTCGGCCTGTTCCTCGCCATCGATCTCATCATGGCCGGCGCCGGCTGGATCGGACTCGGCTTCGGCCTGCGCCGCGCTCGCTGAAGTGCGACTGGCGGACTACGCGCGGCGCAGTCCCTTGATCGACGAAAAGGAGGCGCCCATGCGCTGGATATACCTCGCCGTCATCATTCTGTTCGTCGCTGCGACCGTCATCTTCGCGCTGCAGAACTTCGAGGTCGTCACCATGTCCTTCCTCGGCTTGAATGCCCGCGTGCCGCTCGCTGTGCTGGTCGCCGTCGCCTACCTGCTTGGCGCGGCGACGGGCGGCAGCCTGTTCGCACTACTGCGCCGGTCTTACGAAGGATCGAGAGGAAGTATCGGAGCGTCCTGAGTTGAGTGTCGTTTCATCTCCGATCAACGAGGGTGACGATGGACGAAACAGCGCGCGAACCTGTCCTGGTGGACCTCGCTTTGCAGGGCGGAGGCTCCCACGGCGCTTTCACCTGGGGCGTGCTGGACCGGCTGATCGAGGAGTCCTGGCTGCGGATCGAGGCGATCTCCGGCACGTCGGCGGGCGCAATGAATGCAGCCCTGGTGGCCGACGGATGGACGCAAGGCGGTGCCGATGGCGCGCGGGCGGCGCTCGCGGCCTTTTGGCGAAGCGTGTCGCACGCCGCCGCGTTCAGCCCGCTGCAGCGCTCGCCGCTCGACCGACTGATGGGCCGCTGGACGCTCGACACGTCACCCGCCTATGTCGCCATGGACCTGATGGCCCGTGTGCTTTCGCCTTATGATCTCAATCCGCTCGGCCTCAACCCGCTGCGTGCCATCCTCGCCAAAAGCATCGATTTCGACCGACTGGCGCGGGCATCAATCAGGCTGTTCGTCACCGCGACCAATGTGCGAACCGGCCGCGGCCGCATCTTCCGCAACGCGGAGATCACGGCTGACGTCCTGCTTGCCTCGGCTTGTCTACCAACCATGTTCCAGGCGATCGAGGTCGACGGCGAACCCTATTGGGATGGCGGCTATGCCGGCAATCCGACCCTCACGCCGCTGGTGCGCGAAAGCGACGCTCACGACACCATCCTGGTGCAGATCAATCCGCGCGAACGACCGAAACCGCCGCGCACGGCGAACGAAATTCTCAACCGCCTCAACGAAATCTCCTTCAACTCGCCGCTCATGAAGGAATTGCGCATGATCGCGCTGCTGCGCCAGGTGGCGGACCCCGGCCACGGCGAGGGCGCGCGCTGGGCCGGAATGCGCACGCACCGGATCATGACCGACAAACTGACGGAGTTCGGTGCATCATCGAAACTCAATGCTGAATGGGAGTTCGTGTCGCTGCTTAGGGAAGAGGGACGCAAGAGCGCCGACGCATTCCTCAAGGCGCATGCTGACGACCTCGGCCAGCGCTCCACCGCGGAT
Organism: Bradyrhizobium valentinum; assembly: GCF_001440405.1. GTDB lineage: Bacteria > Pseudomonadota > Alphaproteobacteria > Rhizobiales > Xanthobacteraceae > Bradyrhizobium > Bradyrhizobium valentinum. The sequence continues at coordinate 35,354 of NZ_LLXX01000059.1, read as the reverse complement.
ATCGATGCACTGCTTGCGGAGTGCTGAGGGCGATGACTCTGCTGGGACTTCTCGGCATCCTGATCGGGCTCGGCCTGCTGATCTTGTTCGCCTATCGGGGCTGGAGCGTGCTGCTGCTCGCGCCGCTCGCCGCGCTGGTCGCCGCGTTGTTTTCCCGCGAGCCGCTGCTGGCCCACTGGACCCAGACCTTCATGGTCAGCGCGGCAGGCTTTCTGGCCCAGTTCTTTCCGCTGTTTCTGCTCGGCGCCCTGTTCGGCAAACTGATGGAAGACAGCGGCTCGGTCGCCGCGATCGCGGCCTTCATGACACAGCGGCTGGGCACGCGGCGGGCTGTGCTCGCGGTGGTGCTCGCCGGAGCGCTGGTCACATATGGCGGCGTCAGCCTGTTTGTCGCCTTCTTCGTGCTCGCACCGATGGCGCACGAGCTGTTTCGCAACGCCGGCATCCCGCGGCGGCTGATGCCGGCGGCGATCGTGCTCGGCACCTCCACCTTCACAATGTCGGCGCTGCCCGGCACGCCATCGATCCAGAACGCCATCCCGATGCCGTTCTTCGGCACCACGCCGTTCGCCGCGCCCGGCCTTGGCATTCTGGCATCGTTGATCATGCTCGGCTTCGGCTTGTGGTGGCTCAACCGCGAAGAGGCCAGTTCAAGAAAAAACGGCGAAGGCTTCGGCGACGGCGTGCCGATGCCTTCCGCCCGTCTTGCCACCGACGAAAAGCTGCGCGAACGCGCCACCACCGCACGGGAGTTCGATCCGGCGGAGATCTTACACGGTGCAGTAACCGACGCGCCGCCGTCGGTTGCACTCGCCGGGCTGCCGCTCATTGTGGTGATTCTCGTCAATCTCGCGATGTCGCTGCTCATCCTGCCGGCGCTGGACACCCGCTTTCTCGCCGATGCTCGCTGGGGCGAAACGTCGCTCGCAGCCGTCGGCGGCGTATGGGCTGTCATCACAGCCCTCGCCTGTGCGATCGTGACGGTCCTCGCCGTCAGCCATCGGCGATTGCCGGCCCTGCGCGCAACCATGGACGCCGGCGCCAACGCCGCCGTACTGCCGGCTGTGAGCGTTGCGAGCCTGGTCGGCTTCGGCGCCGTGGTGGCGGCGATGCCCGCCTTCGACGTCGTGCGCGACACCGTTCTCGGCATCGGCGGCGGACCACTGGTCTCGCTCGCGGTGGCGACCAACGTGCTCGCCGCGCTCACGGGCTCGGCATCGGGCGGGCTGACGATTGCGCTCGACGCACTCGGGGGGACGTATATGGCGCGCGCGGCGGAGATCGGACTCGATCCCGCGCTGCTGCATCGCGTGGCGGTGATCAGTTCGGGTACGCTCGACAGCCTGCCGCATAACGGCGCGGTCGTCACGCTGCTCGCTGTCTGCGGATCGACGCACCGGGAGAGCTATCGCGACATCGTCATGGTCGGCATCGTCGGCGCACTCGTCGCCCTCGCTGCCGTCATCGCGCTCGGCTCGGTGGCGGGATCGTTCTGAGCCATCGGCACCGACGTCATTCACGGGAACGCGGGGTCATGTGCCAAGCCATGCCGTGAGCCGCGATCTTTGCCTGACCAAGCCATCCTGATTGAAGTGGTGAACACAAAAGTGCGCCCATGAATCTTCGAACGCCATTTCCATGTCACCTGTGACCGAGGTGGTACCCAACCCGACTTCTGCGTAGGTAAACTCGAAACTGCCACTAGGACGCGCCAGCGCAATGTGGAATGGCTGCCCAGTGAACTCGTCGATCTTCGGCCTGCCGGCGCTCCGCATGACGCCTTGTATCTCTACCCTTGCCGTTCTGAGTTCCAAGTTGGCATCGAGATTAATCGCCAGGAACAACGTCTCGTAAAATTCGGAGCAAGTGGACGCGAATACGGCGAAAAGATTGCTCAACGGTTTGCATGCCTCGCCCGAGATGATCGCTTCAAGCGCGATCCGTTGAGCTTCATCTGCACGCTCGTCGATGACGATCTGGCGCCGGCCGTTTCCGTCCTTGATTTCGCCAGGCCACTTGTACAGCGCCGCCCACTTCAAGCCTGAGAGCGGCGTATCGTTGAAGTGGCCTTCGACGACGGTGCCGACAAAGGCCGACTGGCAGTAGCCATGGGTGCTCGGCAAGTTGAACTGGCAACCGCAATTCATGGCGCAATTGCAGTTATCGTAAGTCTCGCTCTTGAATAGCCATTGATCAGCCATCTCACTGCGCCTCCCGAAAGCGACCACGCTCAATTCGGCTTTGCGCGAACTTCAAGTCGGAACGAAGCGATAGGCGCCATCCTTGCGCTCTACGAAGCCGGTGCCAGGGAACGGCAGGTGAGCGCCGATCAGCCGGCGCTTGTCAACGACGAGTCGATCAAGCAGGCGTAGGCGGGTCGAGATGCCCCGATCGGGTTCATGGTCGACTGGCACCGGCCACGACGGATGCTGGAATGAGATCACAGCGTGCGTAAGCGCGTCCGCAACGACGACGAGACCATCTCCACCTGCGATTTCGACCGAGATGTGGCCCTGCGTATGCCCTGGCGTATCGATGACCCGCACGCCACTGACAATCTCATCGCCATCCCGTACCGTCCTTATCTTGTCCTTGACGCGCGAGAAATGGTTCTTGGCGCCATTGGTGATGCGATCGCTGGTTGCCAAGACTGCCGGCAACCTTCGCATCACATCCGGGTCAGCCCAAAGGTTCCATTCGACGGCCGAAACGAAATAGCTCGCATTCGGATAGATCGGTTTGTCATTCGCGTCGAGGATGCCCCAGAGGTGGTCGGGATGACCGTGGGTCAGGACGATCTTGGTCACGGCCGCCGGTGGAATGCCGGCAGCTTCGAGGTTCTCCGCAAGCTTTCCCGCCGTGGGCTGGTGGCGCGGGCCGGTGCCCGTGTCGACCAGGACCACATCGGACTGGCTACGGATTACCGCGACAGTGTTCACGAGCTGGAGCCGTTCGCCGGTTTGTCCGGCGGCGTTCAGGGCGGCTTCGCGTTCGGCAGGCGGAGAGGCCGGCGTCACGAGGAAGCCCGCTGGAAGGAAGAAATGGCCGTCGCTTACGACCAGAGTCTCGAGGCTGCCTGATTTGTGGACCGGTACCGTATGGACGGCTGCCCTTGTCGGTCGCAGCGAAGACACGCATGCAGCTGCGGCCAGAGCCGCTGCAGCCGATTCACGCAGAAATTGGCGACGAGCTATTCTGTGAACATGCCCTGCAGTCACGACTGCTTCCTCCTTGATTGGCCCCCATCGATAGGCATCGCTCCGTTGGGCGCGAAGCTTAACTGGCGCATTTGGGTGCTGGATATCCGGGTGCCGCGAGGCTCTATCCGGAAAGCGCGTAAAACGTGGAAATCGCCTTCCGGGAACCAACGATCATTATCCAGAAACTGCAAGAATGATCGGAACATTTCCCGGCCCCGATGCCCATGCCCCCGGTATGCGTGGTATGCTCGATCAACACGGAGGCGAGCATGCAGCCTGGCACAGCGCCGCTTCTGGAGCAGATGCCCATCTTCCGCAGCCGCAATGTGGAAGAGACCGGTGCGTTCCTGCGCGCGAAAGGCTACCGCTTCGACATCGCAGGGCGGCAGGCCCGCCAGCTCGATGCGCGCCTCAACGGCGTTTATACGCCGGGCTTCTACATGGGCTACGTGCAATACGGCGGCGCATCGGTTGTCCTGTCTCCGAGCCCCGCCCGCACGGACACCTGGATCCACCTGCCGCTTCGCGGGCAACTTGAAGCCACCATTGGCCGTGACAACGTCGTTTGCAATCCGAACCTTGCCACGATCATCTCGCCGACGCGCGAGAGATGTCGGCTGGTATCGGAGGCCGATAGCAGCCGCATCCAACTGTATTTGACGAAATCCAGCCTTACAGGTCAGCTTGCCGCCCTGCTCGGCGAGGCACCAACCGCTCCCCTCGACTTTGCGCCCACCGTCGACCTCGCCGCCGGGTACGGCCGCAGTCTGGCACGCTACGTGATGATGGCCGTCGCGGACCTGGAACAGACGGGATCGGTGCTCTGGAGCCCGGCGACGATGAGCCAGTTCGAGCAGTTCATTATTACCGCACTGCTGCTGTCGCATCCGCACAATTACAGCAACGCGCTGCGACGCCTCGAGAGGCCGATTGCGCCGCGTGACGTAAGGCGCGCGGTCGACTACATCGAAGCCCACCTCGATCAGGCGGTCACAGTGGCCGACCTCGTTTCGGCGACTGGGGTTGCGGGCCGAACACTCTTTATGCACTTCAGGGATTTCAAGGGCGTCTCGCCGATGCGCTACCTGCGGAACGCCCGCTTGAGGCAAGCTCGCCAGGCCTTGCTGCGGGCTGATCCGGAAGCGAATGTCACCGAGATTGCCATGAGCACGGGGTTCACCCACATGGGCCGGTTCTCGATCACGTACCGCACGTATTTTGGGGAAAGTCCTTCGGAGACGCTGAGAGGTCAAGCGCAGCAGCTTCGGAAGCAACCGTAGTTTGGGAAGCTCCAGGCCGGCAATCGCGTTTGCTGCGTTCAGTCGATCCACCAAGGCAACCGACTGGCTTCGTGCTGAGGTCTACTTCTGGCACTTTTCGGACCCACCCGACCTCGTCGATGATGTCCGGTCATTGTATAGAGAGGACATGATCTGGGGCACTCCGCCCTCCGGCAGCCCCGCCAGACGCATTCCCTGATAGGATCGCCCGCGGCTATGTCGAAGATGTAAGGCTGACTGTGAAGTACTTTACATCACTGTGTTCTTGGCCGGGCTAAGATGGCGAAGGCTTCTTACTTTGAAGGAGGCATCCGATGCTCGCGGCAATCAAATGGAACTCCCGATATAACGCTCGCGAATGGGTGATGATGGCTGGGGCGCTCGTCGTCCAACTCAGCGCACTGAATGCAAAACGGCAGAAGGGTGAGAGCAAACCAAGGCGGCCGCTCTGGAAACACTTCGACGATACCCATCATTGGGACTCAACCGCAGAGGAATGGGTCCCCAACCTTGATCGGTGATCGTGGAACGCATTATGCGTCCCGCAGGCCGAATTCCGAGACTTCAAGATTCCTCTCACTGGCGGGCCTGTCGAGCGGTGCGGTCGCGTACAAGTAGCTGGATCGGGATGTGAGTTCCTGCCGGCCGCTTGATAATGGTCAAGCAATTGCTTTGGGCCGTTTGCCGACCGCTTCGGTAAACCATCTGGATGGCCGACCCTGGCACCTTTACGCGGTCATGGGGGGTTGATGTCCGTTGGCGGCGCTAAAGGGGACGTGCTGGGCGCCGTCGGGATCGACGCGAATGACCCAAACCGGACTCTCGGCGCTTCTCAGCGCAACTTCTTAAAGGGCGCATTGCCAAGTAGCCGGCACCCAATGACGCGCACGACCGTCGTGATCGAAATGGCGGCACTGCTCCGCGAAGAGGGCGAAGAGCTTTCAGTTTGTCAGACGCGCCCTATCGAGGAAGAGTTGCACCTCATGGAAAAGTTGGATCCGATTCTTCTCCAGCATAAGCAAATGGGTCCCCTCGCCAAGCATGACAAGCCGCTTGTCTGGGCCGCTCGGTAGTTTGCGGAAAACGGCTTGCGCGCCCTCCGGAGGGGCGAGCCCATCCCACTCCGCGACGATCACCAGCGTAGGGACCTTGATCTGCGCCGGATCATAATATGGCTTGCCTGCCTGCCAGTAATTCCTGTTGTCCTGAAATACGCCGGCCGGGCTCCGGAGCACCGGAGGGGTCTGTTTGGAGCCGACGGGATCGGAGGCGATGGCGGCCGCCGCCCACGCCTCGAACTCCGGTATCAAGTCGCGCTTTCGATCATCAGGTGCGCCGGCTTGCAGGCGCTCCCGCGTGGGCGGGGCAGCAACGTAGGCGCCCAACGGAGGGGGCGCAGTTTGCGCGGGCGGCGGGGCTTGCAGCCATACAGGCGCATAGAGCACGAGGTTGTCGACCTTGTCGTTGTGGTCGGCCGTGTAAGCACCGGCGATGACTGCCCCCCATGACCAGCCGACGAGACTGAGCTTGGAGACGCCTCGCCGCTGCATGATGAAAGCGATGGCGGAGCCGACATCCCTCACCGCGACATCGGTCGTGACGATGGGAGGATTACTGGCGGCCGGCTGATCCATTTCCGGCGGCCGCGTCGATCGACCGTAGCCGCGCACATCCACCAGATACACATCCCAGCCGCGCTGGGCGATGTGTTCCATCCAGGATAGTCCTTCGAGCGGAAAATCGAATGTCGCCTCGCCCGGCGAGGTCGCACCATGGACAAACAGCAGCGTTTTTTGTGCTGTAAATTGCGTCATGCCCTCCGGGCGCTTGTTTCTCACGTACAGCTTTATCCCAGGATCGACAGCGTCAATCATGAGGTGCTCGGTCAAGAGTTTCGGAGTCTGATCGGCCGCTCTGCCGGATGAGAACGCTGCGAACGTGGTCAAAGCCGCGGCCGTCAGCAACGTGACGATTTGTGCTCTGTAAGACATCGCTCTAGCCTCCAATGACGGAGAAGTTTGGCGGTCGATGTTCGTCCGCGAAGCCGCGGCCCCTATGGCCGCAAGTGCAGGCGATTTACCTTCACTCTGCCGCGCGATCACGCGCAGACCGTCGAGTCATGTCGGAACCGATTAACCCTCCGTCAGGTTTGGGTGCGTTACAAGGCAGTATGTCTGCCCAAATCTCGCGATGGCATTCCTCGACCGGCAGCAAACAGCGCTAAGTCGGCTCTTGCCACGAAGCCGCCAATACTAGCTGTCCGCTATCCGGTCGCTAACGGGCGTAAATCGGACTTCGTGCGGGCAGCCCAATTCGGTAGCGATTGACCCGGAACGGACTTCGCTTCGATGCATCGTTGAGGAGTGCGGTCGATCACATCGTCGGCATACGCCGACACACCCTACGAGCGTTCAACGCTCGTGAACGGCAAGAGGAAGCGATGGACGCAGCGCACGACTTGTCAATATTGACTTCGTGCGCTTCGCCGCATCGGTGTACGAGATCAGAGTCCTGGATGCTTCGATAGGAAGTCGAGAACGGCAGCGCTGAAGGCTGCCGGATCACGAACCGGCCCGTCATGGTTGACATTCGGAAGAACGACCAACTGGGCACCCGGCACGCACTTGCCTATCGCCTCAGCGATCAGCGTATAGAAGGCTTGCGTCTTCTCCCCGCGCATGACCAGCGTCGGCCGGGCGAAACTTTTCAGCATGTCACAGGTGATAACCGGCGGTGGCGGAGCTGCAAACACCAGCGGCAGGGTCCTCGCATTGTCCAGCACGCGAGTCTGCCGGTCCTGCGGGAAGCGGTCGAACTCGCCGGGCGGGAGTTGGAACACAGCCTCCTGTAGTAGCTTGGCAGCCTGAACAGCGTCACCTGCCTTGGCCGCTGCGATAACCGGGGCAAGCATTTTGGCGCGGTCCTCGCGCGCCGCTTTCCCTTCCGCGCTGTCAGTCGGCAGCATCGAAGCGACACTCGCCTCATACAGAATGAGGCTGCGGACCAATGAGGGATTCTTCACTGCTGCAGTCGTGATAACCTGGCCGCCGTAGGACCAGCCGACGAGATGAACAGGCCCCGCATTGAGCGTCGCGATGAACTTGGCAAGGTCGTCCGCTAGGGTCGCAACGCTCAAGTTTTTCCCATCGTCGGGCCACGGCCCTGTCCCGAAATATCGCTGGGTGTAGGCGATGAATCGATACTTCTTGGCGATGCTCTCCCTGACCGGCTCCCAAGAGCGAAGGTCGGAGGGTACCCCATGAACGAAGACCACGGGTTCCCCAGAGCCTTGCTCTACATATGGCAGCCGCACGCCATTGATCTCGACCTCCTTGGCCAATGGGGCAGACGTTGCGCTGGACGGGATTACAAGGCTCAGCAGCAAAGAGGCAAGGACCGATAAGCGGACCATGGCTTCCTCCCAGTTTTGCTGGCTTCTTTCCCCGGCTGTTCGTCTTGATTCTTTTTCGTCGGGGATGCGCAACCGTCACCCCGAATCTCGCCCGTATTATGGCCGCGGCGTCGCGTCGAACGGTGCCTGAAGGTCCGTTGTTGGCATTTGAGACATGCCGACGCACGGTAACGATGTCTGTTTATAGGGATAGAGCGGAAGTCGTCGGTATGCGGCCAAACCGACGCGAAATGACCCTGACCCGACATCGCTTTGTTGAGAGTCCACGCGGGCAAGTCATTGGGTCCCTTTCGTGGCTCGGCGGCGTCGAGTAGACTATCTCAAACTGCCCTGAAGCGGGACGTGCCGAAATCCTTCCTGGGGGATTGGGCAGCAATCGTGCCGTCGGCAAGCAATAGCACTCTGAAAAATGGAGCAACCATGTAAGGAGAACCTCATGAAAAAGCTTCTGACCTTGGCAGCCTTAATCGCACTGGCGGGTTCGGCACTGGCGCAAGATGCCGTGACCATGGTCAAACCAGATGCGCTGACATGGAAGGACAGTCCGAACATTCCGAAGGGCGGCCAAATCGCGGTCCTGGTAGGCGATCCAACGAAAGCTGGCAGCGTGGTGGTCCAGCGCGTCAAGCTTCCGCCCAATTATAAAGTTCCGCCACACACCCATCCCTATGCCGAGACCGTCACCGTGATCAGCGGTAGCGTCGGCTTTGGCATGGGCGAACAGTTTGACTCTACGAAAGGCGAGGTGATGAAGGCGGGTGCCTTGCAGGCGCTGCCGGCGAAGCACGCTCACTATGTTTGGACGGGAAACGAGGAGGGGATCCTCCAAGTTCAGTTCATCGGCCCAGGTGGCATCGACTACATCAACCCGGCTGATGATCCCCGCAAGAAGACACAGTGAAGCATACCAACTCTAATCTGCAAACCGGTGGTATCCATCACTATCGTGTCTGGAAGCGAGCCTCCTTGGCACCATGAGACCACCCCTAGACCGGCCCCGCTGCGGCCGAAGCCGAGCGGGGCCTTCATATTGAGCGAGAGTCTTGCCGCTGTGTTTGCCTAAGCGGTATGTCGGGTCCTGGCACAAAGCAGACACCGTAACCGCCAAAGCTGATGTCCGTTCTTGAGGGTAAAGCAGACCAGTCCCCTCTCGGGTCCGATGTCCTTTTTTGAGCCCAGCCGGACGTTGCGCGCCCCAAGGCAGGAACTGTGGTATCCTCCGTCAAACGCGATGGGACGGTTCAACGAAGCGGCGGCCCCTCAAATGGCACTTGCTGCTCGTGCTGAGTGTTCCCGTGTCCTGCGATTGCACGCGGTCTGAAGATAGCTCTTCCGGATCTCGAGGAGGACCAACGCCGTGAAGCGGGACTTCGACATCATCGTCTATGGCGCGACGGGTTACACCGGCCGTCTGATCGCCGAATATCTGGCGACATCCTATCGCGGCGATGATGCTCCGTCCTGGGCGATCGCTGGACGCTCGACCGCCAAGCTCCAGAAGGTGCGTGCCGACATCGGCGCATCAGGCGATTTGCCTTTGGTGAAGGCGGATGCCGCCGAGCCGGCCAGCCTGCGTTCGATGTGCGAACGTGCGGCCGTGATTATCACGACGGTCGGACCCTATCAGCTCCACGGTCCCGAGCTTGTGGCGGCCTGCGCGGCGACGGGCACTGGCTATGTCGATCTGTGCGGCGAACCGGCTTGGATGCGGCGCATGATCGACGCCCATCACGAAGAGGCGAAACGGACCGGCGCGCGCATCGTCTTCTCCTGCGGCTTCGATTCAATCCCGTTCGATCTCGGCGTGCTCACGTTGCAGGAGAAGGCGCGCGAGAAATTCGGACGCCCCGCGCGGCGGGTCAAGGCCCGGCTGCGCAAGGTGAAAGGCGGCATGTCTGGCGGCACCGCGGCGAGCGCTCAGGCGACATTGGCCGCTGCCGCACGCGACCCCGCCCTGATCCGGCTGCTGAGCGATCCCTTCGCGCTGACCCCGGGATTCACCGGGCCATCTCAGCCGTCGGGCCTTGTCCCCGAATACGACCCGAGCCTGAATGTATGGCTCGTGCCTTTCCCAATGGCGCCGATCAACACCAAGAACGTGCACCGCACGAATCTCCTGTTGGGTCATCCCTACGGCGCGGACTTCGTTTACGACGAGATGATGGTCGCCCCGGGTTTTGGGGAAATCGCCGGCGTGGCGACGGAGGCGCTCACCACGATGGTTTCCTTGTTCCGGACTGGCGGTCTCAAACCCGGCGGAGGTCCTTCTCGGGAAGAGCGCGAGAAGGGCTTCTACGACATCCTCTTCCGGGGCGAGTTGCCGGATGGCGGACGGGTCGAGGCGGTAGTCACGGGCGACCGCGATCCGGGCTACGGCTCGACGAGCAAGATGATCGCCGAGAGCGCTCTCTGCCTCGTGCGCGACGTGCAGGGCGAGGGTGGCGCCTGGACGCCGGGCGCGCTGATGGGTCCGGCGTTGCGCAAGCGCTTGGAGCAGCGCGCCGGCCTCACCTTCAGTGCGCATTGAGGTAACGCTCAGAAATGCTGCGGCGTGCTGGATTACGTGAGTTGAACGAAACCGCGGCTTCGAGCGCGAACCTCAAATCCGGTTCAATGGCCGCTTGCGCCACACATGATTGTCGCGAAGTCCAGCAAAGGAGCCGACCATGACCCAGCGCATCCCTGAGAACTATTCCGCGGCCGATTGGAGACTCGTCACCATCATGGGCGCGCTGCCGCCGCGTGTCCCCAACGATGACGATGATGATGATGACGAGGACGAGGATGAAGACAACGACACCGAACCGGACGACGAGCAGCCGCCGATCGTCAGAGAACCCGACGAAGACGAATAAGCGCGAGGGCTCGCAACAGCTCGCCAGCCCTGGCCGCGGTGCGGCTCGATGATCGGTTGCGTTGAGGTCGGATGCCATTCGATCAACCACATCGACGCCAGCTTATCGCCAGCGCCCGGTCAATATCATCGTCGGCAGGAACGGTCACGCAAGTTTGAGAGGACCGAATTCCACCTGGCGATATCGGCGGTCCATCGTAGATTGAGCTCGGGACGCGACTACATATCTGATCCAATGCCTTAATCTGCAGTTTTGTATTGCAGAGCTGGCGGCGGCGTTTCTGCGCCTTTTGCGCGGAAGTTTCCTTCGCCGCAATGATGGAGCATCGGATGCGGACCACACGCCGAACGTTCCTGCAAGCCTCCATGGCAACAGCCGCAGCCGCGCTCTTGCCGAGCGCGCTGCATGCCCAGCAAGGGCAACCCGCCCGCCGTGCTATACCCTCGACCCGTGAGGAGATACCGATCGTCGGACTGGGGACCTGGATCACCTTCAACGTCGGTAATGATCCGGCGCTGAGGGATGAATGCGCTCGAGTCATGGCCGCCTTCTTCGAGGCGGGCGGCCGCATGATCGACTCCTCCCCCATGTATGGCTCGTCGCAACCGGTGATAGGCTACGGCCTTCAAAAGCTCGGGCGCCCCTCCGCGCTATTCTCGGCCGAAAAGGTCTGGACGTCCTCAGGCGCGGCAGGCCCGCCCCAGATCGAGCAATCGCGTCGCTTCTGGGGCGTGCCGAAGTTCGACCTGGTTCAGGTTCACAATCTCCTCGCCTGGAAGCCGCATCTGCAGACGCTGTTCCAGATGAAGGCGGCCGGTGCCATCCGTTACGTTGGAATCACCACGTCCGAAGGCCGCCGGCACGATCTCGTCGAACAGATCATGCGGAACGAGCCTATCGATTTCGTGCAGCTCTCCTACAACGTCGTCGACCGCGAGGCGGAGGCGCGGCTGTTGCCGCTGGCGTCGGAGCGCGGCATCGCCGTGATCGTCAATCGGCCATTCCGGCAGGGTGCGCTGACCCAGCGGCTCCAGGGTAAGTCGCTGCCCGAGTGGGCAGCCGAACTCGGCGCCTCAAGCTGGGCGCAGCTCATGCTGAAGTTCATCCTCTCCCACCCGGCCGTTACCGTTGCCATTCCGGCGACCAGCCGCGTCGACCACGTCCGTGAAAACATCTCGGCCACCGCTGGTCCCATGCCGGACCCCGCTATGCGCGAGCGCATCTCGGCCCACGTGAAAGCTCTTTGATGTCGGAGTGGTGGACCTATCGGGCAGAGGATTTCCTGCTGTTTTCGCCGCGCGTCTACTGGCGCATGTTCGAATCGCACAATGCGGCGCTCTGGCCGCTGCACGTCCTAGCGCTCGCCACCGGGGTCATCATCATCCTGCTCATCGCGTGGCGGCCAGGAACCTGGGCACGCTGGATCGCACTCGTCCTCGCGATCCTTTGGATCTTCGTCGGGTGGTCCTTCCTGTGGCAGCGCTACGCGACCATCAACTGGGCTGCCGCCTATGTCGCGCCGGCTTTCGCCGTTGAAGGCATGTTGCTCATCGTCGCGTCCTCGCTCAATAGTCTTGCCTTCGACCGGCGCGGGCCTGCCGGCTGGATCGGATATCTCGTCCTTGGCTTCGCGATTGCCGGACAGCCTCTGCTTGCGCCGCTGCAGGGACGCGGCTGGGCCTCATCTGAAGTCTTTGGTATCGCGCCGGATCCGACGGCGATCGCGACGCTCGGCGTTCTGCTCCTCGCCCGCGGCAGGCTTTTGCCAGTGCTGCTGCCAATCCCCGTTCTCTGGTGCCTCCTGAGCGGCATAACCCTCAGGACGATGGGAGAGCCACAAGCCTGGGCCCCTTATGCCGCCCTGGCGCTCGCCGCTGCAGGCTGGATCTGGACGATCATCCGTCAGCGCGGATCGTCTCTGCCCGCGTAAATGCGGGCAGCCGGATACGCACCGACACCCCTCCTCAACAAGCCGCGCCGCGAACGCCCAATTGATCGCCTGTCGTGCCATCGCTGCGCACGTTGGCGGCTACTGGGGAATCTGAAGAAGCTCCGCGCCCGCGGACAAAAGGTCATCGGCAGCTTGCTCGGCTCGTGTTCCGGCCTTGCCATGACATCACGGTTCGACTTATGTCGAATCATTCTTGTCACGAAATCGGTTATCGCTTCGCCAGCTCTCGAGATCGAGCGCGTGCTGGATGTTTCACAGGAGAACACCATGGCTGCCACAGACAACGCAAACCAGAACCTGGTCGTCACCGCTTTCTGGGAAGTCAATTCGGGCGAAGAGGGTACCGTCGCGGACCTTCTGAAGGATTTTCTGCCACAGGCGCAGCGCGAGCCAGGCGTCAAGGCGTTCCAGATTCACCAGAACGTCGCAAAGCCGCGGGAATTCTTCTTCTACGAGGTATTCGCGGGCGAAGCGGCCTTCGCCGAGCATCAGCAGACCGACCACTTCAAGAACATCATCCTCGGGCAGGCGATCCCGAAACTCGCCAGGCGCGAACGGTCACAGTTCCGTTTCATCTGAAATCAAAGCTGCGGCGCGTCACCGCCGGCCTCGGTGGCGCGTCGCTTCAACAATTCGCGTTCGCGCGTGTTGGTCGCAAGCGTTGACGCAAGCTCGAACGCGCTGCGGGCTTCCGCGAAGCGGCCGAGCCTGTGAAGCAGATCGCCGCGGACACTTGGCAAGAGGTGATAGGTCTTCAGCGCAGGCTCGCCTGCCAATCCGTCCACGATCGCGAGGCCGGCCGCCGGCCCCTCGGCCATGCCGATCGCCACCGCGCGGTTGAGCTCGATGATCGGCGAGCGCACCAGGCCCAGGAGTTCGGCGTAGAGCTTTGCGATGCGCGGCCAGTCCGTTTCATCGGGTGTGGCGGCTCTGGCGTGACAGGCGACGATCGCCGCCTGCAACGCGTAGAATCCGGGCCCGCCGCCGAGTTCGCAGGCCCGCGCCAGCGCCGATAGCCCGCGGCGGATCTGAAGCCGGTCCCACCGCGCCCGGTTCTGGTCCATCAATAGAATCGGATCGCCGGCCGCATCCGTGCGCGCCGCGGTGCGCGATGCGTTCAATTCCATCAACGCGAGCAAGCCGTGCGCTTCGGGTTCCTGCGGCGCGACCAGCGTCAGCACGCGGCCCATGCGCAAGGCATCGTGGCAGAGCTGCGGCCGCAGCCATTCGTCGCCGTGGGCGGCCGTGTAGCCCTCGTTGAAGATGAGGTAGACGACCTCCAGCACCGAGGCCAGCCGTTCCGAAAGCTCCGCGCCGCGCGGGGTTTCATAGGCGAGCCCGGATTCCGACAGCGTCCGCTTCGCGCGCACGATGCGCTGGGCGATGGTCGCTTCCGGTTGCAGGAAGGCGCGCGCGATCTCTTCCGTCGTCAGGCCGCAGATCATCTTCAGCGCCAGCGCCGCGCGGGCCTCGCGCGACAATTTCGGATGGCAAGCGGTGAAGATCAGCCGCAGCAGTTCGTCGCCGATATCATCGTCCAGGCCAGCGTCCGGATCGGGCATCGCCTGCTGCTCCTGCTCCAGATCGCGTATCAGCATCTCGTGCTTGCGAGCGAGCATGCTGCGGCGGCGCAGATCGTCGAGCGCACGGCGCTTGGCGGTCGCCATCAGCCATGCGCCGGGCTTTTCAGGCACGCCGGTGGCGGGCCAATGTTCGAGCGCCGCCACCAGGGCTTCCTGCGTCAGGTCTTCCGCCAGCGTCACATCGCGCAATATCCGCGACAGGCCGGTGATCAGGCGCGGCTGTTCGATGCGCCAGACCGCCAGAATGGTGCGGTGGACGTCGGCGGCCGTCATCGCCGCCGATCAGATCGGCTTTGCCGCGCCATCAGGCGTGCGCGGGAGATTCGACGTCGCCGCAGGTCGTTTCCAGGCCGTGGCCGGCCATGGCGCGCAGCTCGCAGGTGCCTTCCCAGCCGGGCATGTGGTCGAGATGAAGCTGCATGAACTCCTTGGCCATGGCGAGCGCTTCCGCCTTGTCGCGGAACTCGAAGATGGCGTAGCCGCCGACCACTTCCTTGGCCTCCACGAACGGGCCGTCGGTGACCCTCAGCTTGCCGCCTTCGATCGAGACCCGCGCCCCCTGCTGCAGCGGGGTCAGCCCGCCCATGTCGACCATCCGACCGGCCTTGATCTCGCGTTCGGCAAGCTTGCCCATCGCTTCCATCAGGGCGGGCGTCGGGGCCTTCATCGGTTGCGGGGAAGTGACGATGGACATGAAGCGCATGAACAACTCCTGTGCTGCGAGCTGGCGGCATCAGGCCGGCCATTCCGTCTCGCTATAGGGAACGACGATCGGGCGGCGGCCGGATCGACATGCGCTTCGGAAATATTTCGGGCGAGACGGACCGGCTGCCCTGCCCCGGACTATTGTCCGCGGATCATGATCAGGGGGTCGGCGGTGTCAGGCACCCGCCGCCACTGCGCGTTGTCGTCTGCCTCAAACTGCCAGGTGTCGCCTTTGGCTGACATCAGGATCATCTGTCCGCGCTCCAGCCGCCACTGGTTTGGCGCAAACGCCACAACGGCCGGATCGCATTTCGGCTTCAGGAATACCTGGAAATTATCGCCGGTCGCTTCGGTGTTGGTCAGCGTCAGCCCGCAGACCGTCTGGCCGTTGCCGCGGACCATCGACCAGTCGCCGATCATCTGGTCCATCGATTTGGCGAGCGAACGGGCGGCGGCGAGGTTCTGCAGGATGTAGACACCCTCGCCGGTCCGCAAGCCTTCGAAGATGCCGCTTTCAACTTCGGTGAAGTCGATCACCGGCTGCCCGGCGGCGTCCTGCAGCCGCACGATGTCCAGCCCCTTGATATTCCAGGCCGCGATGTCCTTGGTGAACGGCAACGCTTTGGCGCATCCGGGCTCAAGCTCGAGCTTGAGCCCTTGCGGCGTCGTATCAGCCTTCATCGTAATGACACAGGTCTTGCTCCGCTCGGTGGTAGCGAGCTCCCACTGCCCGATCATCTCCTTCTTCAAGCTCGCAGCATCCTGCGCCGCTAACGGCGACGCAAGCATGAGCAGCGCCGTTAGCGCTGCCACTGCGATACCGGAACGCGCAAGCGACATCAGCGCCCCTTCACCGGGGTTTCCGGAACAGGCGTCAGCGGCGCCTTGCCGGCAAACCAGTTTTTCAGATTATCGACGACGAGCTGATCCATGGCGTTGCGCGTTACCACCGAAGCTGAGCCGATATGTGGCAACAGCACGACATTTTGCATGGCCTTCAATTCGTCCGGCACGTTCGGCTCGTTGGCGAAGACGTCGAGGCCGGCCGCGAGAATGGTGCCGGATTTCAGCGCCGCGACCAGCGCCGGTTCGTCGACGACGGAGCCGCGCGCGACGTTGATCAGCACGCCGCGCGGCCCGAGTGCCTTCAGCACGTCGGCATTGATCATCTTCGCGGTGGAGGCGCCGCCGGGTACGATCACGATCAGCGTGTCCACGTCCTTCGCCATTTCCATCAGGTCGGGATAGTGCTTGTAGGAGACGGCCGAAGACGGGTTGCGCGAATGATAGGAAACCGGCACGCGCGACGCTTCAAGCCGGCGGCCGATCGCCTGGCCGATGCGACCCATGCCGACGATCCCGATCTGGCGGTCGCGCAGCGAGCCGGCGCTCAAGGGATAGTTCTGCGTCTGCCACAGGCCGGAGCGCAGATAGCGGTCGGCCTTGACGAACTCGCGCAAAGTCGCGATCAGGAGCCCCATCGCGACGTCGGCGACTTCTTCCGTCAGCACGTCAGGCGTGTTGGTGACGACGATGTCGTGCTCGCGCGCGTAAGACGAATCGACGTGGTCGTAGCCGACGCCGAAGCTCGCGATGATCTCGAGCTTCGGAAATTGCGACAGCGCCTTCGCGTCCGCCGGCACCATGTGATAGGTCACCGCCATGCCGCGGATCTTCGCGATCGTTTCGGGCGTCAATCGCTCGAGGTCGGCGCGGCTCTCCGCCATATGCAGGACGAACTGGTCCGAAAAGCCGTTTTCCAGAATCGGCCTGATTGGCCCGTAGATCAGGACATCGATCTTTTCGGACGAAGTATTCGCGGCAGCCATTAATTTTCCTTTCCAAGCGCGCTCTCATGCCAGCGCCGTAGTACCAGATGCGAAACTAGCGCCAGCAACCCATAGATGACAATCCCGGCCACCGACAGCAACAACAGCGCCGCAAACATTCGGGGAATGTTGAGGCGATAGCCGGACTCGGCGATCCGGAACGCAAGGCCGGAGCCGGCGCCCGCGGTGCCCGCCGCGATTTCGGCGACCACGGCACCGATCAACGACAGGCCGCCCGCGATCCGCAGGCCGCCGAGAATATACGGCAGCGCCGCCGGCAATTTCAGGTACCGCAGCGTCTGCAGCTTTGAGGCGCCGTAGAGCTGAAACAGCCCGGACAGATTGCGGTCCACCGAATTCAGCCCGAGCGTGGTGTTGGACAGGACCGGAAAGAAACCGACGATCCAGGCGCAGACGATGACCGCAGTCTGTTGCGGCAGATAGATCAGCAATAACGGCGCAATTGCGATCACCGGCGTGACCTGCAGGATCACCGCATAGGGAAACAGCGAATATTCCAGCCATTTGGACTGATTGAACAACAGCGCCAGCGCGACACCGCCGACCGCCGCAGCGATGAAGCCTTCCAGCGTGGTCAGCAGGGTGACGCCGAGCGATTCCGACAGCACCGGCCAGTCACCGACGAGCGTCTGAAACACGACATAAGGGCTCGGCAGCACGTAGGGCTGGATGTCGTTGACGCGCACCACGAGTTCCCAGAAGCCAAGGCCCGCCGCCAGCACGGCGACGGGAAGCAGCATCCGGCCGATATTCTGGAAGGAATTCATGCGCTGCGCTGCCCGGAATAGGACGGCGACAGGGCGCTGGAGACCGCGCGGCAATAGCCGGCATATTCCGCCGAGGTCCGAAACTCCTCTCCGCGCGGCTCCACTGTGGCGATGCGAAACTCGCTGGCGAGACGGCCCGGCCGCGCCGTCATCACGATCACCCGCTGCGACAGGTAGACCGACTCGAACACCGAATGGGTGACGAAGACGACGGTCTTGTGCAGCTTGCGCCACAGATCAAGCAGATCGTTGTTGAGCCGAAAGCGCGTGATCTCGTCGAGCGCGGCGAACGGCTCGTCCAGCAAGAGAATATCCGGGTCGGTGACGAGCGCGCGCGCCAGCGAAACCCGCATCTTCATGCCGCCGGACAATTCACGGGGGTATGCATCGGCAAATTCGGAAAGCCCGACCTGCGCCAGCGCGTTCTCGATGCGGCTGTTCGCCTCGGCCGCCGTCGCGTGCGCAAGCTTCAGCGGCAGGCGCACATTTTCGCGCACGCTCGCCCACGGCATCAGGGTCGGCTCCTGAAATACAAAACCGATGGGATGCCGCCCATCCGCCCTGTTGACGCGATGGGAAACGCTCACAGTGCCTGCACTCGGCGCGCCGAGCCCTGCGATCAACCGGAGCGCGGTCGATTTTCCGCAGCCGGAAGGCCCGAGCAACGAGATGAATTCGCCTTTTGCGACATCGAGATCGAGCGGCCCGAGCGCGGTCACGCCGTTCTCATAGGTCTTGATAACGGCCCGCAGACGCACCGCAAGGCCCGCGGTATCGATATCCGTCTCGGACAAAGCGGGCTCGGCCATTCTCGGTCAGTTCTTCGGCCGCAGATCGACACCGACGCCCTTGTTGACGAAGCGCAGCGTGTAGGCCTGGCGGTAGTCGATATCGGGGCGAACAACGCCGGCTCGCACCATCTTGTCGAAGAAGCTCGCCACCCGCGCGTCATTCATGGCGCCGATGCCGTCGCGCAAAGTATCGCCGGAATCGACGATGCCGTATTCCTTCATCTTGGTGACGGAGTAGCTCAGCAGCTCGTCGGTCATTTCCGGATTCATCTTCTTGATCATCGCATTTCCGGCAGAATTGTCGCCGTAGAGATAATTGTACCAGCCGATGACGGATGCATCGACGAAACGCTGCACGAGGTCCGGCTTCTTGTCGACGATCTCGCGGCGTGTCTCGATCAGCGTCGAATAGGCGTTGAAACCGTGATCGGCGAGCAGGATCACACCGGGCTTGAAGCCCGCCGCCTTCTCGACGGCGAAGGGCTCGGAAGTGACATAGCCCTGCATCGCGCTCTGCTTGTTCACGATGAAGGGCTGCGAATTGAAGGTGTAGGGCTTCACCTTGCTCTCGCTGAACCCGTATTCGGATTTCAGCCACTGGAAGTAGCTCGCGACGCCTTCCTTGGAGACGAATAGCGTGAGCGGCTTGAGATCCTCGAGCTTGGTGAATTTGGCTTCCGGATGGGTCAGGAAAACCTGCGGATCCTTTTGGAAGATGGCAGCGACCGCGACCACCGGTACGTTATTGGTGATCGCATCGAACGATTGCAGCGTGTTCGCGGTCATGAAGAAGTCGAGCTTGCCGGCGGTCAGCAGGATGCGATTGTTGGTGTTGGGGCCTCCCGGCACGATGGTGACGTCGAGGCCGTATTTCTTGTAGGTGCCGTCGGCCACCGCCTGGAAGAAGCCGCCATGCTCGGCCTCCGCCACCCAGTTGGTTCCAAACGACACCTTGTCGAGGGTTTCCGCGCGCGCTGGGACCAGCCCCGTCAGCAGCGCCAGAAGACCTGCGGTTAACGCTCGCAGCAAAAAGGCCGGGTTCATGATTGGACTCCGTCGATCGTTCTGGCCCATGATGGGGCTGTGGACGTTGACTACGTCCCCTAAGGGTTTGGTCCAGGGATCGGACCAATCCCCGGAATAACAAACTACCCTGCAAATTCATCCAAAGAAACGCTTCGCTCGATGGCTTCAACCGTTCCGCCCCGCGACTGGACCGACATCCGCTGGCCCGACATCGCCAAGGCCGGCACCAAGGCCGACGCCGCACGGTGGATCGCGGTGCTGCCGCTGGCGGCCACCGAGCAGCACGGCCCGCATCTGCCGCTGGAAACCGACGTCCTGATCGGCGAGGCGTATCTGGCGCGGGTGCGCGAGCTGTTGCCTGTCGCGCTTCCCGTCACCTTTCTGCCGCTGCAGCCGGTCGGCATCTCCACTGAGCATATCGACTATGCAGGCACGCAGACGCTGCCGACCGAAGTCGCGTTGAAGGAGTGGATGGCGATCGGCAAGAGCGTTGCGCGGTCCGGAATCCGCAAGCTTGTGATCGTGACAAGCCATGGCGGCAACAGTGCGGCGATGTCGCTGGTGGCGCAGGATCTGCGCGCCCATCACGGGCTGCTCGTGGTGACGACGAGCTGGTCGCGCTTCGGTACGCCGGATGGATTGTTTTCCGCGGAAGAATTGCGGCACGGCATTCATGGCGGCGCGGTCGAGACCTCGATCATGCTGGCGCGCTATCCGCACACTGTGCGCAAGGAAGCGATCGCCGATTTTCGTCCCGCCAGCATCGCGATGGAGAAGAAATTTCGCTGGCTCTCGGCTCATCGGCCGGTCCCCTTCGCATGGCAGGCGCAGGACCTCAATGAAAGCGGGGCGGTCGGCGACGCCACCAAAGCTTCCGCGGAGAAAGGCGAACAATTGCTCGATCACGGCGCGCGTGCGTTCTGCGAATTGCTCGACGACGTCGACAAATTCGATCCGGAATTGTTTCTTCGTAAAGCATAGAACCGAAGACTTATTCTCGTAACCATTTGAAATATCGAAGAAATAAACGACGAAACCATATTTCCAGCCACAGCCTCGAACCGCTTTCGAGGAGCCTCCGTCCAACTGGGCATGCGGACCACAATGGCCGCTTAACACAGGATGGAGCCTTCCATGTCGATCAAGATCAAGTTCGCCGCTCTCGCTCTCGCTACCCTTGCCGCCACCGGCACGATCGCTTCCACCACCCAGGCGCAAGCCAAGCCGCTGCACTGGGGCGTCGGAGCCGGCCTCGTTGGCGCCGCCATCGTCGGCACCGCGATCGCCGCTTCAGGCCCCGGTTACTACTATGACGGCTATCGCCGCTGCGGCTGGGTTCGCCAGTTCGACGCCTTCGGCAATTACATCGGCCGCGTGCGTACCTGCGGTTACTGATTTCTGCGGCTGACTTGGTTGCAGTTTGAGAAGCGTCTTCTTTCCAAGCAAACCACTTCAGACCAGGAAAAAGCTTCTTTTGTTTAACGCGTTTTCTTCACACGAACCGGAAGGCCACCCACGGATCAAGTCCGAGGGCATGCTTCGCTCGAAAACGCTTTTGTCGTGGATTTGCGTCCGGCACGGGCGCCTCATCCACTCCCGTGCCGAACCCGACCCGCCCGGTTGTCCCCCCCGGGCGGGTCAACCTTTTTGCGAACCGTCGCCCTGGCCAGGGCCGGTATGTTGCACGCACGTCACGCGACGATGTCATTTAGACGAAACGGTTCAATCCTTCTTGCAATTGCGAACTGTTCCCAAGAAAGCTCGCAAAGCGGATTGCGCTCCTGCTCGATCCGGCTTTCGGCCGGGGAACAGCCGCTAATCCACAAAATAGAGGCTGGGCCGGTGATTTCATGCGATCTCTTTGGTGGTCGCGCGCCGGCAAATCAGCAGTGATAAGAGCGACCGCCGGAATGTCAGCGCCGAGAGTGCCCGCACGATGACCCGCCGCAGCCGATCCCGAGATTCTTTGTTGGCTGGCCTGGGCTTCAGCCTGCTCGCATTGGACGGCGTTGCCAGCGCCGCCGACATGTCCCTAAAGGCCCCGGCCGTTAGAGCCGTCCACAACTGGACCGGCTTCTATCTCGGCGGCCATGTCGGTTATGGCGGCGGCAGCTTTGGCCCCGATACCAATCCGCTGCCGCTGCAAGGCGTGTTTTTTCCCCACAGCATCACCGGCCTGATCGGCGGCTATCAGGCCGGTTACAATTTTCAGCTCCCGAACAACCTGGTGTTGGGGGGCGAAGCCGATGTTTCGTTCCTGAGCACGCTTGATCGTCCGAGGCTTGCGCCGGCTCCGTTCAACACGACGTTCGACTATATTGCCACGGCCCGGGGCCGTGTCGGTTACGCCTTCGGAACGCTGTTGCCCTATGTGACCGGCGGCGTCGCCTGGGCTAGGGCCCATGTCGACATCAATGATGTCGACGGAAGCGTGTTATCTACGCGCGGGCGTACACATCTCGGCTGGACCGCGGGCGCTGGCGTCGAGTATGCCGCCGACGCCAGATGGAGCGCAAAACTCGAATACGACTACATCGATCTGGGAGCCCGAGCCTATGGGCTTGCGGACGTGCCGCTGCCGGACGTCAGGGTCGATCCGAAGATCCATACGGTCAAGCTCGGATTGAACTACAAGATCTGGGACGGGCCGGATTCCGCGACATCAAGCGATTACGCCATCAGGCCACCCACCCCTCCCGCGTCCAAGGACTGGAACGTCCACGCCCAGACGACATTCCTTCCGCAGGGCTATCCGAGCTTCCGCTCGCCGTATCAAGGTACGAACAGCCTGCCGGGCGCCGGACGCGTGAGAGAGACCTGGACGGTCGGAGCCTTTCTCGGCTGGCGGTTGTGGGACGGCGGAGAGTTCTATTTTGGTCCGGAGCTTGCGCAGGGCTTTGGAATCGGCGGCACACTAGGCTTGGCAGGTTTTTCAAACGGCGAAGCGCAAAAAGGCGGCGCCGAATATCCGAGATTCCGCGCACAGCGCTATTTCTTCCGGCAGACGTTCGGGCTGGGCGGCGAACAGGAAGAAGTGGCCGATGCGGCCAATCAGTTGCCGGGCAAGCGCGACATCGACCGGGTCACGGTGACGGTCGGGCGATTTGCCGTCGGAGATATCTTTGACGGCAATTCCTACGCAAAAGACCCGCGCGTGGATTTCATGAACTGGGCAATGTGGGCGTCCGCGGCCTATGACTTTCCGGCCGATCTCCCCGGATTTACCCGCGGCGCCGTGGTCGAACTCAATCGCAAGGACTGGGCGGTGCGCGCCGGCCTGTTTCAGGTGCCCTCTGCTCCCAACAGCGATGTTCTCACCTTCAAGACCGGCGGCGCGGTGATCGAATTCGAAGAACGTCACACCGTGTTCGACCAACCCGGCAAATTGCGGCTCGGCATCTTCGCCAATCGCGGCAATACCGGCAACTACCGCAACGCGCTGGCGATCAGCGCCGCAGACCCGGCGCTCGATATCAACAACGTCATGACAGACATCCGGCGCCAAAATCTCAAATACGGATTCTACGTCAACGCCGAACAACAGGTCATGAAAGACGTCGGTCTGTTCGCCCGCGCAAGCTGGAACGACGGCCGCAACGAAATCCTGTCATTTACCGACATCGACCGCAGCGTCTCGGCAGGCCTGTCAGTCAAGGGCAGCTATTGGGGACGCCCGAGCGATACATTCGGTTTGGGCGGTGCAATCAATGGTCTCTCCAGCGCGCACCGCGATTTCCTGGCAGCCGGCGGTCTCGGCCTGCTGATCGGCGACGGCCGTCTCAACTACAGCAACGAACGAATCCTCGAGACCTACTACGCCTACGCAATCGACAAGAACTTCACGCTCACCGCCGACTACCAGTTTATCACCAACCCCGCCTACAACGCCGACCGCGGTCCGGTGCACATCTTCTCCGGCCGTTTCCACGGGGAATTCTAAATATTTTCTCCGTTGTCCCTGCAGAAAGCGGGAACGTAGCCCGGATACTCTCTGTCGTCCCTGCGAACGCAGGGACCCATAGCCACCGGCCCAGATTGTTGTCTCCCGCCGTCTGCCATCCCGCGCCATCGATAGATCACGCGGTATGGGTCCCTGCGTTCGCAGGGACGACAGCGAGCACGCGCCTCCAACGCTAACGCTCATCCCGCTGGCTGGAACGAATCCGCGCGCGCCATCGCCCAGGCATCGCGGAAGCGCGGATCCTGAGTACCTTCGATCAACTCGCCCGGACGCAGCGACGGATAGAGCTGCACGAATGACAATGTGTCGTTCGTGGAGGATCGCTGCGAGAAATGGATCGGCCGCAATTGCCGCGGGTGGTCGAGGCCGGCGGCGGCGATAAGTTCGGACAGGGCGTGCAGGGTAGCGTGGTGATAATTGTAGACCCGTGCGGTCTTGTCCGGCACCACCAGCGCGCGGGCGCGGAGCGGATCCTGGGTGCTCACGCCAGTCGGGCATCGATCGGTATGGCAGCTCAGCGACTGGATGCAGCCGAGAGCAAACATGAAGCCGCGCGCCGAGTTGCACCAGTCGGCGCCGATCGCCATCGCTCGCGCCATGTCGAAAGCGGTCGCGATCTTGCCGGCGGCGCCGATCTTGATCCGGTCGCGCGCATTGATGCCGATCAGTGCATTATGGACGAAACTGACGCCTTCGCGCATCGGCATCCCCAGATGGTCCATGAATTCCAGCGGCGCAGCACCGGTGCCACCTTCATTGCCGTCGACCACAATGAAATCAGGATATATCCCGGTCTGAACCATCGCCTTGCAGATCGCCAGGAATTCCCAGGGATGACCGACGCACAACTTGAATCCGGCGGGCTTGCCGCCGGACAGTCGTCGCATCTCGCCGATAAAGACCATCATTTCCAGCGGCGTCGAGAACGCGCGGTGCGTGGCCGGAGAAATGCAATCCTCGCCCATGGGGACACCGCGAATTTTTGAGATCTCTTCAGAGACCTTGGCTGCCGGAAGCACCCCGCCATGTCCAGGCTTGGCGCCCTGGCTGACCTTGAGTTCGACCATCTTGATCTGATCGTCGCTGGCGACGCGGGCAAATTCCTCCGGGTTGAACGAGCCGTCGCGGTTGCGGCAGCCGAAATAGCCCGAGCCGATTTCCCAGATGATGTCACCGCCGTGTTCGCGGTGGTAAGGACTGACGCCGCCCTCGCCGGTGTCATGCGCAAAGCTGCCCTTCTTCGCACCGGCATTTAGCGCCCGCACCGCGTTGGGGCTGAGCGCGCCAAAACTCATCGCCGAGATGTTGAAGACCGATGCCGAATACGGTTTGGTGCAATCGGGTCCGCCGATGGTGACGCGGAATTGCTCGACGGCACGAGGCTTCGGCGCCATCGAATGGTGCATCCATTCATAACCATCGCGATAGACGTCCTGCTGGGTGCCGAACGGCCGCTTGTCGAGCACCATCTTGGCGCGCTGATAGACCAAAGCGCGGGTATCGCGGGAGAACGGCATGCCGTCCTTCTCGCTCTCGAAGAAGTATTGCCGGATCTCGGGGCGGATTTCCTCGAGCAGGAAACGGATGTGCGCCGAGATCGGATAGTTGCGTAGGACCGCGTGATTCTTTTGCAGGAGATCACGAATGCCGAGCACCGTGAGCGCGCCGAAGATCGCGATCGGCACCAGCAGAAATTCCCAGACTTTTAGATTGTTGTCGAAAATCCCGATGCCGATCAGCAACGCCGTCACGACGGCACAGACCGTTAGAATAATGTAGCGTGGCGAGAACGGAAGCAGCAGCGTATCCATGGAACCCCTCAGCCGGATTGTCGCGTCGCCGGCGCCAGCTTAGTCCAACCGCCGGAACGAACGCTACACGGATATACCGGGCGGCATTCACGGAAGTGACGGTGGCTCAAAAAAATATCAGCTGCTTCACCAGACCGAAATGAACCCGTCACCTTTTGCAGTGCAGCGTAGCGGTCCGGCGCCCCGCCGCTCAGGTGGCTGTGCAACCGCCCGCTAGCGGGCATAGCGGCGGACCGATCTCGTCGCGTACCGGCCACGCAAACGCTCCCTCATCGCCGCGTCGGCCACGGGCCGCGCGACGTTTGGGGGTTGTTATCGCAGTGGGGGTGTGGGGGGAGCTACTGGCCAAGCTGTCATTCCGGGGCGCGTCGCAGACGCGAACCCGGAATCTCGAGATTCCGGGTTCGATGCTTCGCATCGCCCCGGAATGACAACACCGTCTCAGCGCTCGACGAACGCCTTCTCGATCACGAAATGGCCGGGCGTGTTGTGGCTGCCTTCGAGGAAGCCGCCGGACTCGAACATCTGCTTCAGCTCTTCCAGCATCCCCGGGCTGCCGCACATCATGACGCGATCGGTCTCGATGTTGAGCGGCGGCTGATGGATATCCTTGAACAACTGCTCGGACGAGATCAGGTCAGTGATACGGCCGCGGTTGCGGAACGGCTCGCGGGTCACCGTCGGGTAGTACAGCAGCTTCTCCGACAGCAGCGGCCCAAACAGTTCGTCCTCGCGCAGCTTGGCGACCAGTTCCTCGCCATAGGCGAGTTCGGAAACCTGACGGCAGCCATGAACGAGCACGATGGTCTCGAAGCGCTCATAGACATCGGGGTCCTTGATCAGGCTCGCGAACGGCGCGAGACCAGTGCCGGTCGACAGCAGCAGCAGGCGCTTGCCCGGAATCAGATTGTCGGTGATCAACGTGCCGGTCGCCTTGCGGCCGATCAGGATCTCGTCGCCCTCGCGGATCTTCTGCAGCTTCGAGGTCAGCGGCCCGTCCGCGACCTTGATGGAGAAGAATTCGAGTTCTTCCTCGTGATTGGCGCTCGCCATGCTGTAGGCGCGCAGCAGTGGCCGGCCCTCGACCTCGAGGCCGATCATCGCAAACTGGCCGTTCTGGAAGCGAAAACCGGAATCGCGGGTGGCTCGGAAGCTGAAAAGCGTATCGGTCCAGTGCCGGACAGCAAGAACCTTCTCTCTATAGAATGCGCTCATGGGTTTTCGTTTTTCCTGACGTCTCGATGTAGAACGTTTCGGTCTTCGGGCCTCGAAGTGCCAAAAATCAGCGAAATCATTGGCAATTTGGCGCTTCATTTGCGCACGGGACAGACATAGTCAATATGACCTGCAGCACAATCGATAACTCGGAATGGCAGTCGGCTTAATTTGCAAAAAGGTTCGATTGGCTTCGTTAACGCCACCTTCACGCAATTAACTTGCTGAATTCGGCGCCGATCTGGCAATAAATGACTACGCCGAATTAAGAACGTTTCAAAAGAGATCGCATGCGAAGCCCCAGTGAGTTTCGAAAGGGAAAACCGGGCTTCTATCCGGACCAGGCGGTCTATGCCGAATTTTCCTGCGCCGAATTCGGGCTGGCGTTTCGCGACCTCGACGGCGGGTCGGGGTTGATCTTCAGCGTTGCCTCGCGCGGCGGGTTGCTTCATTTCGGCGCCGGCCGATGCTCCTGGTATCCGCAGAACAGCGCGACCGCTGCCACGCTGGCATCCGACAAGCACTTCGCAAGCAGAATTCTGCGAGAAGCCGGCGTGCCCGCGCTCGGCGGCGAATATTTCTTCCTGCACGACCGCCACCGCGCGCATCGCCCGGCGGGACATGAGCGCGGCGATGCCATCGACTATTTCAGAAGATTGGGCGGCGCGGCCTTCGTCAAGCCGCTCACGGGATCACGCGGCGATTTCGCGCAGGCCGTTCACGGCGAAGCAGCGCTCGTCCGGTATCTCGATGACGTCATGAAGTATTACGACGCCGTCCTGATCCAGCCGATCGTCGATGCAACAGAGTATCGCATTTTCCTGCTCGACGATGACGCGCTCTATTGCGCGCGAAAATATCCGCCATTCGTATCGGGCGACGGCGTGCACACCATGCGTGAATTGCTCACCGTCCACAATGATGCCTTGCGCGCACGCGGCCTCTCGCCTGCTTCGCTGCCGAACCAGGATCCGTCGCTCGATACTGTCCCGGCAAAGGGCGAACGTCGCGAGATCCCCGGGCGCATGAATCTGAGCGCGGGCGGCACGATGGTGCTGGCGCCGGCGCCATCCGAAAAGGCCGTCACCCTGGCGCGGCAGGCCGCCCGCGCGATCGGGCTTCGCGTTGCGGCCATCGACATGTTCGTCGATATCGGCGGCAATCCAGATGCTATCGAGATCATCGAGGTCAATTCCAACCCGGCGATCCGGCTGCTGGAAGATTCCAGTCGCGGCGACCTGATCCTGAAGATCTGGCATCACACCTTCTCCGCCATGGGACTGCTGTAGTGTTCGACCTGCCGAAATACGGCGACGGCGTCTGCCTCGCACGCATGGCCGAGCTGCTCGAGCATCTTTCCATCGATCGCGCGCGGCTGCAGCGCAACGCGGTGGTGGTAACCGGCTCGAACGGCAAGGGCAGCACGGCGGCGATGTGCGCCGCTATCGGCCGCGCCTACGGCCTGCGCACCGGTCTGTTCACGTCGCCGCATCTCTTTCGCTTCAACGAACGGATTCAGATCGATAGCGTCGAGATCGGCGACGACGCACTCGTGCGCCTGAAGCGGCGGGTCGAAGCCGCTGTCGCCACCGTCTCGAAGCGTGTGGACGAGAAGTTCGGCGCTTTCGAAGCACTGTTCGCGCTTGCCTGTTTGCATTTCCAGGAAAGCGAGTGCGACTTCGTCGTGTTCGAGGCAGGCATCGGCGGCCGCTACGATCCGGTGCGTCTGATCGGCGCGCGCGAGACCTGCGTCACCTCTGTTGACTACGAGCATGTCGAACTGCTCGGAAGTTCGCTCGAATTGATCGCCTCCGACAAGAGCGATGCCTGCGTCGCCGGCGGCGCGATCGTCTATGGCGAGAACTGCCGAGGCCTGCGGCCGCATCTCGTCGAACACAATCGCGGCGCGGGCCGCACCTCGCTGTTTGTCCGCGACGAGATCGGGATCGACAACGAGACTGTGGCGGCCTCAGATCAGTATTTTGATTTCCAGTTCGGATATCATGATTATCGCCGCCTTGAGGTGAGCCTGCCTGGCGCGTTTCAATTCAACAATGCAGCCATTGCGGTCACCCTGTTTCTGCTCTGGCTGCAGCGCGAGCAGCCGCGCAAGGCTCCCGACCGGATCGAAGCCGCGATACGCGCCGGACTGCGCGAGGCGCGCTGGCCCGGCCGCCTCGAAACCATCCGGCAAGACCCGCTCACCGTGATCGATGTCGGCCACACGCCTGATGGCATCCGGCAATCGCTCGCAAGCCTCATGTCGACTCATGGCCGCGACGGCTGGATTCTCGTCACCGGCGCGTCGCGCGACAAAAGGGCCGACGAAATCGTCGGCGCGCTGGCGCCATCCTTTGACACGATCATTTGTACGGCAGCGCATCACAAGGGAGCCGACGCGCAAGCCATCGCTGCCGCGGCGCGGCTCGGCAATCCCAAGGCGAACATTCATGTCGCCGCGACGGTCGCAGACGCGGCGCGGCTCTCGCAGGAGATGGCTCGGCGCCAAAAGCGAAGCGTATATGTGGCCGGCGGATTATTCCTGGCGGTCGAATACGCGACCGTCGTCAAGGGCGGCCGCGCCGAGGATTTGGAGTTTTTCTGAACGTGGCGCACAATCCCCGCAGTCGGATGCGCGGCCGGTTTCATCCGGGAAACGCCAGAATATAACGACACCGAGGGGAGAGAGCATCATGAGTGACACCGTCAATCGTCAGATCCTGCTGGTCGAGAAGCCGAGCGGCAAGCTCGGCCTTGAGCATTTCAACCTGGTCCAGGGTACCGTGCCCGCGCCGAAGGACGGCGAGGCGCTGGTGCGGACACGCTATATCTCGCTTGACGCCGCCAACCGGGCGTGGATGCACGGCGCCACCTATCGCGCTGCGGTGGAGGCCAACACGGTGATGGCGGGCGGCAGCATTGCTGAGGTCGTTTCCTCGAAGGCGCCTGGACTTGCCCCTGGAGATATCGTGTTCGGCGACACCGGCTGGCAGGACTACGCCGCCGTACCAGCAAAACATCTCACGAAGATGCCAAGGATGGAACCGATAACGCATCTGCTCAGCGTCTACGGCATCGCCGGCCTCACCGCCTATTTCGGTCTCCTGCACGTCGGCAAGCCGAAGGAAGGCGAGACTGTCGTTGTGTCGGCAGCCGCCGGTTCGGTCGGATCGATCGTCGGGCAGATAGCGAAGATCAAGGACTGCAACGTTATCGGCATCGCCGGCGGCAAGGACAAGTGCCAATGGCTCACTTCCGAACTCGGCTTCGACGCCGCGGTCGATTACAAGGACGGCGCCACCTTCAAGGCGCTGCGCGCCGCAGCTCCCAAGGGCATCGACGTCTATTTCGACAATGTCGGCGGCGACATTCTCGAGGCCTGCCTTTCGCTGATGAACAACCGCGGCCGCATCGCTTGCTGCGGCGCGATCTCCCAATATGACGGCGTGCCGTCCGCCCACGGCCCGCGCGGCGTGCCCGGCCTGATCGTGGTGAAACGCCTCATCATGCAGGGCTTCATCGTGATGGACTACATGGACCAGAGCGGTCAGGCGCTCGCCGACCTGCAGTCCTGGGTCGCGTCAGGCAAATTGAAGGTGCAGGAAGACGTGATCGATGGGATCGAGAACACGCCGAAAGCGCTGATCGGCCTGCTCGCCGGCGAAAACCGCGGCAAGCGGATGGTGAGGGTGTAGACTCTCTATCAGCCGTCGTCCCGGCCAAGCGAAGCGCGAGCCGGGACCCATAGCCACCGCATCGAGTTTGGCGACGAGCTGGAGCTCCAGCTCGCCATAACCATGAAAACCTGCGGTTATGGGTCCCTGCGTTCGCAGGGACGACGGATAAATTGTTGCCTAATGCGCCGCCGGCGCTTGCGGCGCCGCCTGCACCCCTGCCTTCTTCGCCTTCCGCTCCTTCAGCCAGTTCTCGAACCGCTGGATCACGACAAAGAAGGTCGGCACGAACAGCACCGCGAGACACGTCGAGGCCAGCATGCCGGAGGCCGCCGTGATGCCGATCGACTTCCGGGCGTTGGCGCCGGCACCGGTCGCAAGCACCAGCGGGATCATGCCGAAGATGAACGCAAACGACGTCATCAGAATCGGCCGGAACCGGGCTCGCGCCGCCTCGACGGCGGATTCCAATAGCGGCTTGCGGTCGCGCACGTGCAATTCCAACGCCACTTCGACGATCAGGATGGCGTTCTTGGCCGACAGCGCGATCAACAGGATGATGCCGATCTGGGTATAGAGGTTGTTCTCGATCCTTAAGCCCGCCAGCACGATCATCGGGCCGAGCAATGACAGCGGCACCGCGAGAATCACTGAGATCGGCGCGTACCAGCTTTCATATTGTCCGGCCAGCACGAGGTAGACCAGCAGCAGGGCCAGGCCGAACGCCCAGTAGATCTGGCCGCCGACGACCTTCTCCTGGTACGACATCGCCGTCCACTCGAAGCCCGTGCCGGGCGGCATGGTCTTCGCGGCAATCTGCTCCATCAGATTCATCGACTGACCTGAGCTGTAACCCGTCGCCGGCAGGCCGATGATGGTTGCGGAAGGATACAGATTGTACAGGCTGATCAGCGACGGACCGACCGCCGGCGTGATCTTTGCCACGGTGCCGAGCGGGATCATGTCGCCATTGCTGTTACGCACCATCATGTTCTGTATGTCACGCGGCGTCAGGCGGAATTGCGCGTCCGCCTGCGCATAGACCTGGAAGGTACGACCGAACTTGTTGAACTGGTTGACGAAGGTCGAACCCATGTAGGACGACAGCGTCGAGAAGATCTGGTCGGTCGTGACATGCAGCGTCTGGGTCTTGATTCGATCCACCTCGATGTCGAACTGCGGCACCATCGAGCGGAACGGCGAACTCACCCGCTGCAGCGCGCTCTGTGATGACGCATTGGCAACGATCGCGCCGGTAATAGCCTGCAGCTTGCTGAAATCGGAATTGCCGTCCCGGAGCTGCACCTGCATCGCAAAGCCGGCGGCGTTGCCGATGCCCTGGATCGGCGGCGGCGGGACTACCAGGATCCGCGCTTCCTCGATCACTGACAGTTTTTCGTTCAATCCGACGAACAGCGATCGTAAATCCTCGCCCTCGCCGCGCACGCTCCACTCCTTCAGGATCAGATAGGCCACGCCGGCATTGGCGAGGCTGGAAGAATTGTCGAGCGCGGAGATGCCGGCAATGCTGATCACCTGCTCGACGCCCGCCGCCTTGCCGGTAATCTCGCTGACCCGCGTGAGCACGCGCTGGGTTCGATCCAGCGACGCGCCGTCGGGGAGTTGTACGGCGACCAAGAGATAGCCCTGATCCTCGATCGGGATGAAGCCGGTCGGCACCCGCGACAGGCCATAACCGCCGATCGCGATCAAGATCAGCGCGCAGATCACCGAAACGTTGCTGTGCGCGACCAGGCGGCCGATCAACCGGCCATAGGCGGCCTCGACGCGGTTATAGACCGCATTGAAGCCGCGGTAGAAGAAGTTGCGCTGTTCCGGCGGCACGGGACGGCGCAGCCACAACGCGCACTGCGTCGGCTTCAGCGTCGCCGCGTTGATGGCGCTGAGCAGCGCGGTTGCGGCAATGACCAGCGCGAACTGCGCATACATCTGCCCGGTCAATCCCGGCAGAAACGCCGAGGGCAGGAACACCGAGATCAGCACCAGCGTGATGCCGATGATCGGCGCAAACAGCGCGTCCATCGCGCTGATCGCGGCGTCATGGCCGGACATGCCCTTCTCGATATTATGCGCGGCGCCTTCGACCACGACGATGGCGTCATCAACCACGATGCCGATCGCGAGCACGATCGCAAACAAGGTCGAGATATTGATGGTGAAGCCGAGCGCCGCCATCGCAGCAAAGGCGCCGATGATCGTCACCGGCACCGTGGTCGCGGGCACCAGCATCGCGCGCCAGTCCTGCAGGAAGATCAGGATCACGACGAGGACGAGCAAACCCGCCTCGATCAGCGTCTTGTAGACCTCATTGATCGATTCGGAGACGAATTTGGTGGTGTTGAACGGCGTGTCGTACTTGATGTCCTGCGGAAATCCCTTCGCCAGCTCCGCCATTTTTTTCTGAACCGCCTGCTCGACCTCCAGCGCGTTGGCTCCCGGCGACTGGAATACGCCTATGCCGGTGGCCGGCTTGTTGTTGAGCGAGAACGCCTGGCTATAGGTCTGAGCGCCGAGTTCCACCCAGCCGACATCGCGCACGCGCGTGACGTCGCCGCTGGTGCCGGTCTTGACGATCACATTCTCGAACTCGCTGGTGTCAGCGAGCCTGCCGCTGACGTTCAGGGTGTACTGGAACGCCTGCCCTGCAGGCGCCGGCGGTGCCCCGACCTGGCCCGCGGTGACCTGCTGGCTCTGCTGCTGGATCGCCGAAATGACATCCTGCGGCATCAGCCCGCGCGCATACAGCTTGTTCGGATCGAGCCAGACCCGCATCGAGTACTGGCCGGCCCCGAACACGGTGACGTTGCCGACGCCGGGCAGACGCGACAGCTCATCGCGAATGTTGATGGTGGCGTAGTTGCTCAGGAACAGGCTGTCATAGGTCGCGTTCGGCGACGTCAGCGTCACGAACAGCAGGATCGCCGTCGATCTCTTCTGCACGGTGACGCCCTGGTTCTGCACCGACTGCGGCAGCTGCGCCAGCGCGCTCGACACCCGGTTCTGCACCAGCACTTGCGCGAAGTTGAGGTCAGTGCCGATCTTGAACGTAACCGTCAGCGTATAGGTGCCGTCGGCGCCGCTGTAGGACTGCATATAGAGCATATCCTCGACGCCGTTGACCTGCTGCTCGATCGGCAGCGCCACCGTATCGATCACGGTTTTCGCGCTGGCGCCGGGATAGCGGGTGGTGACCTGCACCGTCGGCGGCACGACCTCAGGATACTGCGCGACGGCCAGCCGGAACAAACACACGCCGCCGATCAGGATCATCAGGATCGCGATGACGTTGGAAAGAACGGGCCGCTCGATGAAAAACTTCGAAATCATGGCCCGGCTCCTACTTGGCCGCTATTGGCTGTGCTTCGATCTTTTTCAGTTGCGGATCGACCCTCTGGCCGGGAATCGCGCGCAACAGCCCGGCGGTGACGACGCGGTCGTCGGCCTTCAGGCCTTCTTCGATGACACGCAGCTCGCCTTCCAGCGGCCCGACCCGCACCTTGCGCTGCTCGACGATATTTTCGCCGTTCACCACCAGCAGGTAGCGTCCGGCCTGATCGCTCCCCAGCGCAACATCCGGTACGAACAGCCCATTCTGCTCTTGATCAATCGGGACGCGGACGCGGACAAAGAACCCCGGCAGCAACGCGCGGTCGGAATTGGGCAGCACGCCACGCACCGGGAGCGTGCCGGTCGACTGGTTGAGCGTCACCGCGGCATAGTCGAGCCTGCCCTTGTGCGGATAGCCGGTCTCGGTCTGCAACCCGACTTCGATCGGCAATTGCCTGAGGTCGTCCGCCGTCATCCCGCGCCGGCGGGCCTCCGTACGTATCCGCAGCACGTCCTGTTCGTTGACGTTGAAATTCACCCAGATGGGATCGAGCGCCACAATGGTGGCGAGCTGCGTCGGCGACGAGACGCCGACGAGTTCGCCGACAGCGACGAGATGCGCGCTGACGACACCGTCGAACGGCGCGGTCACATTGGTATAACCGTAATTGACCGCCGCGATCTTGGTATTGACCTGGGCCTGAAGCAGGTTCGCTTGCGCGTTGTCGCGCGTCGAGGTTGAGGTATCCAGCGTGGCCTGGGAAACGGCCTGCCGCTGCACCAATTCCTGCTGGCGCTTGAAGTCCGCCTCGGCCTGCCTCACCGTTGCCTGCGCGCCGGTTTCCGCGGCCTGCGCCTGCTCGAGCTTCAGCTTGTAGGTGTCCGGCTCGATCGTGAACAGGGACGTGCCTTCCTTCACGTAGGCGCCGTCCGTGTAGTTGATCGATTGCAGAAAGCCCTGCACGCGCGCAACCAGATCGACATTCTTGATCGCTGCGGTATTGCCGGTCGCTTCCAGATAGCGCGTGAAAGGCCGTTGCACCGGCACCGCGACATCGACCTTCGGCGGCGGCGGCGGGACAAAAGTATTTTGTTCGCAGGCACTTAAGATGCCCATCGCCGCAATCGCGAAACCTGCACGGCAGGCCGCGGCGCCCCTTTGTCCGGCGATGCCGTATGATCTCAAGCGTGCAGGCGAACGCGAAGCCTTCATTTTTAGTGCCCCAATAGGTTTTGTTCTGGAAAAGGCTTTATTCAAAAACTGGCTTTCCGCCACCCCATGAAAATAGCAACAATCCGCTTGCAGCGGAACCGGAAAGCGAAAATGATGCAGCCCGATTTTTTCCTAAAGGCGCATTCGAGAATTCACTTCGGTCGAAGCGGGGGCTTCCGGCGACGACAAAGGATTTATTCAATGATCAACACGTTGATGCGGGCGAGAAAGCTAGGCCCGCTATTGGCGGCCGCGATATTCGCAACCGCAGCACCCGCGCTTGCGCAGGCACCTAGCCAGGCGCAACGCGACGCGATCAAGTCCCAATGTCGTTCCGATTACATGGCGCATTGCTCCAGCGTGCCGCCGGGCACCGAGGCGTCGCTGCAATGCCTGCAGAAGAACATGTCGAGCCTTTCATCGAGTTGCCAGAGCGCTG
>NZ_LLXX01000059.1:0-189 GCF_001440405.1 Bradyrhizobium valentinum | reverse complement strand
CCGCCGAGCCAGCCAAGCCGGCCGAGACCGCCGCGCCGAAATCCGCTGCACCAGCGGCCGCAACAACAGCGCCGGCTAAATCTGCCGAGCCAAAGGCCGCAGCCGGCGCCTCCGCCGGTCAGCCGACCAGCGCACAGACATCCGCCATCCGCAGCGCGTGCCGCTCCGATTATCCGAAGGTTTGCGCGG
>NZ_LLXX01000058.1 GCF_001440405.1 Bradyrhizobium valentinum | reverse complement strand
TCTATCTACACCGATTCCATCAACCCAATCTCCCGGGACCAAACACGAACGCAGGGACCCATACCGCGTGATATCTATAGAGGAAGCGCGGTGGCAGACGCTCTGCGTTAATCAACTAGCGCTATGGGCCGCTGTAGCGAAGCTGTCGTGCCGTGTGCCCTTCACGTCGGCCGCGGCGTATGGGCCCCTGCTTTCGCAGGGGCGACAGCACTAGCTCGCGGCCTCCAGCCGTTCTTCCGTGAGCAGCCGCATCGCGGCATCCGCATCCATCGGCTCGCCGAAGGCAAAGCCCTGGGCGTATTCGCAGCCGAGCTGGTAGAGCTCGACCGCATCCGAATCCGTCTCGGCGCCCTCGGCGACCACGTCCATGCCGAGGTCGTGCGCGAGCGCAATGATCGACTTCAGGATCACAGGCCGGGTGCCGCGGCTGGTGGTGCGCACGAAGGACTGGTCGATCTTGATGGTGTCGAACGGAAAACGCTGCAGATAAGCCAGCGAGGAATGGCCGGTGCCGAAATCGTCCAGTGACAGCCCGGTGCCTAGCTCGCGAATGCGCGTCAGCATCTGCGCGGCATGCTCGGGATTCTCCATGACGAGCGATTCCGTCAGCTCCAGTTTCAGCGTGCCGCGCGCGATCGACGAGCGCGACAGCACGGTGCGGATGTCGTGGATCAGGTCGTGCCGCAGCAATTGTCGCGAGGAGACGTTGACGGAGGCGAAGATCGGCTCGCGCGAGCGCATCGCGCGCTGCCACACCGAAAGCTGCCGCGCGGTCTGGTCCAGCACGAACATGCCGAGATCGACGATCAGGCCGATCTCTTCGGCAACGGAGATGAATTCGGAGGGCGACATCCGGCCGAGCTTGGGATGGTCCCAGCGCGCCAGTGCCTCGAAGCCGGCGATCGAGCGGTCTTCCAGCCGCACGATCGGCTGGTACAGAATGGTGATTTCCTGGCGCTCGATGGCGCGGCGCAGTTCGCTTTCCAGCGTCAGGCGGTCGGTCTTGCGCGCGCGCATCGCCGGCTTGTAGACGTCGATGCGGTCGCCGCCGATGCGCTTGGAATGATACATCGCAAGCTCGGCGTCCTTGATGATCTCGTCGGACAATTGCGTCTGCGGATCCGACAGCGCGAGCCCGATGGAAGCGGTCAGGAAGATCTCGCGGTCGTTGAAGGCGATCGGCGCGCGGATGGTCTTGCGGATGGTTTCCGCAAAGGCGGTGATGCGCGCCGGGTCCTGCTCCGACACCAGGATCAGGCCGAACTGATCGCCGGCCAGCCGCGCCAGCGTGTCCTGCGGCTTCAGGATGCGCGTCAGCCGCCGCGCCAGCGTCAGCAGGATGGAGTCGCCGACCGCGATGCCGACGGAATCGTTGACCTGCTTGAAGCGGTCGAGGTCGATCACCATCAGCGTCGGCCGCAGGCTCGGCATGGCCTTGGTGAAATTGGCGACGGCCCCGAGGCGATCGATGAACAGCTTGCGGTTCGGCAGGCCGGTGAGGTTGTCATGCACGGAGTCATGGAGCATGCGCTCCTCGGCGTTCTTGATTTCGGTGACGTCGGTCAGCGTGCCGACCACGCGGGACACCTCGCCGTCGGAGCCGACCACCGGGCGCGCCTTCAGCGCGAACCACATGAAGTGGCCGTCGGGGGTACGCAGGCGGAAATCCTGCACCAGCCGGCCGCGGCGCTGGTCGAGCACGCTGTCGAGCGCGGCGCGGAAGCGATCCTGGTCGAGCGGATGCAGCACCTCCAGCCATTTTGCGGCCGGACCTTCCAGCGTGCCGCGCTTCAGCCCGAGCAGGCTTTCGGTCTCCGGGCTGGTGAATACCTTGTCGGCGGAAACGTCCCAGTCCCAGATCAGGTCGCCGGAGCCCGTCAGCGCCAGCGCGCGGCGTTCGATGTCGGAGACAATGCCGGTGGTCGCGCCGCCGCCGGCGAACGCGTGCTGCATGACCGTAAATCCGATCAGCATCACGATCAGCACGAGGCCGCCAAGCAGGGCGGGGCCTACGATGTCGTTGGTGACGGAGCCTGCCACCGTCATGCCGGCCGCGATCACCCAGACTACCAGCAGGAACCAGGTCGGGATCAAGAGCACCGCGCGGTCGAAACCATGCGTCGAGAGGTAGACGATCAGCGCAAAGCCGGCGAAGGCGATCAGCACCAGCGAGATGCGCGCAATGCCGGAGGCAACCGCGGGATCGAACAGCGCCAGCGCCACCAGCGAGCCGAGGAAAGCCAGCCAGCCGACGGTGATGTGGGAATAGCGCACATGCCAGCGGCTTAAGTTGAGATAGGCGAACAGGAACACCAGCAGCGTCGCCGCGAGGATCGCTTCGCCGGCCGCGCGCCAGACGCGCTCGGCATTGTTCGACATGTCGAGCACCTTGCCCCAGAAGCCGAAATCGACGCCGATATAGACCAGCACCGCCCAGGCCAGCGCAGCGGCGGCGGGGAACATGATGCTGCCCTTCACCACGAACAGGATCGTCAGCACCAGCGCCAAGAGGCCGGAGATGCCGATCACGATGCCCTGGTAGAGCGTGAACGAGTTGACCTTGTCCTTGTAGGCGTCGGGTTCCCAGAGATAGAGCTGCGGCAGCTTGTCGGTGCGCAGTTCTGCCACGAAGGTGATGACAGCGCCGGGATCGAGCGTGATGCGGAAGATATCGGCGGTCGCGCTTTCCTGCCGCTCGGGTCGGTCGCCGGTCGATGGCGTGATGGTTGCGATGCGCGACAGGCCGAGGTCGGGCCACAACAGGCCCGATGACACGATGCGATAGTGCGGCGCGACGATCAGGCGGTCGAGCTGGTCGTCGGTGTTGTTGGCAAGCGCGAACACCACCCAGTTCTGTCCACCCTCGCGGGCGCGGACCTCGATGCGGCGCACGATGCCGTCGGTTCCCGGCGCCGTCGAAACCTGGATGCGGTCGGTTTCGCTGCGCTGATGATCGAGCACGGCGGTCAAATCGATGGCGGGCGCGTCACTGCGGACGCTGACCGCGTCAATGGCGTGCGCCGCCGGCGCGACGGCAACAATCATGAGGCCCAGCGCCAACAGCGCAAGGCACCTGATCAGACGCAATGTCAGTACTCCGCGAACAACGACCCTCTCGGACCTGCGAATGGCCCGGCGTTATCCGCGATAAATGACATGAAAGCGAAGCGAATCAAAGGGTTTCCGCCTTCGCTCCACTCGCGATCGGTTAAACCGCCAACACAATTTTGCCAATATGTGCGCTGGTCTCCATTCGCCGGTGCGCGTCGGCGGCCTTTTCCAGCGGGAATGAGCTGTCCATCAGCGGTTTTACGCGTCCCTCGCGCAATAACGGCATGACCTTGGCTTCGATCGCGGCCACCATCGCCGCCTTATCCGCATTAGTACGGGGGCGCAGCGTCGAGCCTGTATGGGTCAGCCGCTTCACCATCACCTTGGCAATGTTGACGTTGACCTTGGGTCCGTTGAGGGTTGCGATCTGCACGATACGGCCGTCGACCGCGGCGGCATCATAGTTGCGATCGACATAGTCGCCGGCCACCATGTCGAGGATCAGGTTCGCGCCGACATTGTTGGTCTCCGCCTTGACCACGGCCACGAAATCTTCGGTCTTGTAATTGATCGCGCGGTCGGCGCCGAGTTTCAGGCAGGCGTCGATCTTGTCCTGCGAGCCGACGGTCACGATCACCTTGGAGCCGAACGCCTTGGCGAGCTGGATCGCCATCGTGCCGATGCCGGACGAGCCGCCGTGGATCAGCAAGGTCTCGCCCGGCTTCAGCGCGCCGCGCTCGAACACATTGTGCCAGACTGTCATCAGCGTTTCCGGGATTGCACCGGCTTCCTGAATCGAGAGCGACGGCGGCACTGCCATCGCCTGCGCGTCTTGCGCAATGCAATATTGGGCGTAGCCGCCGCCCGCCACCAACGACATCACCTTGTCGCCGAGCTTGTGCTTGGTGGCGCCTTCGCCGAGGGCAACCACTTCGCCTGCGATTTCAAGGCCGGGAAGGTCGCTGGCGCCGGGCGGCGGCGGGTAGGCGCCGGAGCGTTGCGCGACATCGGGGCGGTTGACGCCGGCGGCCATCACCTTGACCAGGATTTCGCCCGGACCGGGTGTCGGCACTGCGCGGGTTTCGGGCAACAGTACTTCCGGGCCGCCGGGCTTGCTGATGCCGACGACGGTCATTTGCGCGGGCAGCTTTTCCATGATTTGTCCTTGCGAAACGCTGAGAATAAGCCGCCCCTGATTAGCCAGCCCGGCTCCGGCTGGCAACCGCTTCAGGGGCGCCGCGCCCGCAAGGATTGGCCCGGAAGGAGGAAGCGCATGGCGATCGAGGATGACGACAAGCCGCGGAAGAAGATCACTCATGAGATCGGCCAGGACCTGTCGCTGCTGTCGGTGGAGGAATTGACCGAGCGCATCGCGCTGATGAATTCGGAAATCGAACGGTTGCAGGAAGCAGTCAACAAAAAGCGCGCGTCAAAGGACGCTGCGAACAGCTTCTTCAAGTCGTAGGATTTTTAGAACTCGATCTCTCCTCTCGTCGTCCCGGACAAGCGAGCGCAGCGAACGCGATCCGGGACCCATACGCCGCGGCCCCCGCTTGGGGCAGGGCCGCTGGCCGACTTTCCCTCAATTTCATCCGCCGGTGGTTATGGGTCCCCGCGTGCGCGGGGACGACTCGTGGAGAGGCCGAGTCAATCTCAAAACTCGGCCAGTGGCCGACATGGCAAATAATCCCTAAAGAAAATCGCTCGTTTACGAACAATTAAGCTTTCTCGATTATGACTGTCATTGTCCTCGTTTGGACACCGAGTGGCTCCTGTCCACTCTGTTTGACGCCTCCCTGTTATCAACTTCAAAAGCCGCCGGAAACGGCGGCTCTTTTTTGTGCTCAGCACGGCTATTTTGTGCCCCCACGAGCTGGAAACCATAAATCCGGTTGCCGCTGGACTCTCGACCTCGCCCGAGCAATGATTTGTTCATCATAAGCCGGTGGGTTCACAGCCGGTGGGGCAAATAGTGGCGTGAGGGCGTTAACCATGGCGGACCGTTCGCAAAGCGAATCCGCGCTCGTTCAGTTCAGCGAGCGGCTCACCAATTCCGCAGCGTTCGGAGTCCTGTTTCGGGAAGGTATGGATCTGGTCGAGGAAACCGCCGCCTATCTCGACGGCGACGGCCGCACCGATGCCAAGGCGCTCGAACGTTCTGTCAGCCTCACTTACGCAACCGAAAGCATGCGCCTCACCACCCGCCTGATGCAGCTCGCGTCCTGGCTGTTGTTGCATCGCGCGGTCAAGGAAGGCGAGATGACGCTGAGCCAGGCCAACCGGGAAAAGACCAAGGTCAAGCTCACCGCCGCCGATCCCGGGTCCGAGGACATGATCGCAAAGCTGCCGCTGCCATTGCAGGATCTGATTGCGCGCTCGATGAGCCTGCAGGCCCGGGTCCGCCGGCTCGACACCACGATCCACGCGCCATCAGCGGAACGGGCCCCGATCGGCAATCCGCTGGTGCCGCAGCTCAACCGCCTGAAAGCGGCGTTCGAGCAGTAAGTCTCTCAGCGTCATTCCGGGGCGCGAAGCGAACCCGGAATCTCGAGATTCCGGGTCTGGTCCTTCGGACCATCCCGGAATGACGGCAGTGAAAGCACGCAACAAAAAACGCCCCGGTAAACCGGGGCGTTTCGCAATTTTGGTCTCGAAGAGGGGACTTGCGGCCTCAGTCCTTCTTGAGGAAGCCCGAAAACTTCTTCTGGAAGCGCGACACACGGCCGCCGCGGTCGAGGAGCTGCTGCGAACCGCCGGTCCAGGCCGGATGCGACTTGGGATCGATATCGAGGTTCAGCTTGTCGCCTTCCTTGCCCCAGGTGGAGCGGGTCTGGTATTCGGTCCCGTCGGTCATCACGACCGTAATCATATGATAATTCGGATGAATTTCGGCTTTCATGGTATATCCTTCGGCGCGCCGGCGCCCGTCTCAAAAGTCAGGGGATACGGGATTTGGCGGCTCTATAACGTAAGCCGCCCGTCAAAACAAGCTACGCATAGGCCCTGATTGGGAATCTCCCGGATTTGCCAGAGCGGGCCGCGGGGGCCTATCTGGAGGCGAAAAAAAACGGGTCGGATTTCATGAGCGCAGTGGAACAGATTGAAGCCTCCCGCGGCACGCCGCCGCGCGACGCCCTGCTCGAGGAAGAGGCCTTCATCGAGCGCCAGTTGACGCAGTCGCCGGCCAAAACCGGCGCCAGGCTGCGGCCGCTCCTGGCATTGGTGCCCTACGTCGCCCGCTACCGCGGACGCGCGCTGCTCGCCTTCGTCTCGCTGACGGTGGCTGCGATCACCACGCTGGTCGTGCCGATCGCGGTCAGGCGCATGATCGATTTCGGCTTCAGCCCCGAAGGCATCGTCCTGATCAACAGCTATTTCAGCGTCATGATCGCGATTGTCGCGGTGCTCGCCGCGGCAAGCGCGTCCCGCTACTACCTCGTCATGACGATCGGCGAGCGCATCGTCGCCGATCTCAGGCGCGACGTGTTCGCGCATCTGGTCTCGCTGTCGCCCGCCTTCTTCGATTCCGCGCGCTCGGGTGAACTGGTGTCGCGGCTGACCGCCGATACCACGCAGATCAAGTCGGCCGTCGGCGCCTCGGTGTCGATCGCGCTGCGCAACATGATGCTGTTCATCGGCGCCACCACCATGATGGTGATCACGAGCCCGAAACTGTCGGGCTTCGTGCTGCTGGCGATCCCGTTGATCGTGATTCCGCTTGTTGCGTTCGGGCGCTGGGTGCGGCGGCTGTCGCGCAACGCCCAGGATACGCTGGCGGACGCCAGCGCCTATGCCTCCGAACTGGTCGGCGCGATCAGGACGGTGCAGGCCTATACCAGCGAGCGGATGGCGACGGCGCGCTTCGGCGGCGAGGTCGAGCAGGCCTATGAGGCGGCGCGCAACTCGACGCGGGCGCGCGCGGTGCTCACCCTGATCATCATCTTCATCGTGTTCTCCAGCGTCGTCGCGATCCTCTGGGTCGGCTCGCACGACGTGCTGACCGGGCAGATCACGCCGGGCCGGCTCGGCCAGTTCGTGCTGTATGCGGCCTTTGCGGCAACCGGTCTCGGTCAGCTCAGCGAGGTCTGGGGCGAAGTCTCGGCTGCGTCCGGCGCCGCCGAACGGCTGTTCGAGATCCTGCGTGTCAAATCGCAGATCACGGCGCCGCCGCAGCCGGTCGCGCTGCCGCAGCCGGCGCGCGGCGACGTCGGTTTCGAGAATGTCAGCTTCGCCTATCCGATGCGGCCGGAAGTGCTCGCGATCGACAACGTTTCGCTGTCGGTCAAGGCTGGCGAGAAGGTCGCGATCGTCGGACCGTCAGGGGCGGGCAAGAGCACGCTGTTTCATCTCCTGCTGCGCTTCTACGATCCCGCGCGCGGCACGATCTCGCTCGATGGCGTGCCGATCAAGTCGGCCGATCCGGTCGACGTCCGCGCGCGCATCGCGCTGGTGCCGCAGGACTCGGTGGTGTTCGCTGCCTCCGCGCGCGAAAACATCCGCTTCGGCCGGCCGGATGCGAGCGATGCCGAAGTCGAGCGCGCCGCCGATCTCGCCCATGCCGCCGAATTCCTGCGCCGGCTACCCGGCGGATTCGAGACGCAACTCGGCGAGCGCGGCGTGACGCTGTCCGGCGGCCAGCGCCAGCGCATCGCGATCG
This sequence comes from Bradyrhizobium valentinum, assembly GCF_001440405.1. Lineage (GTDB taxonomy): Bacteria > Pseudomonadota > Alphaproteobacteria > Rhizobiales > Xanthobacteraceae > Bradyrhizobium > Bradyrhizobium valentinum. Next base: position 6,579 of record NZ_LLXX01000058.1, on the reverse strand, counting down.
CCCGCGCCATCCTGCGCGATGCGCCGCTGTTGCTGCTCGACGAGGCGACCTCCGCGCTCGATGCGGAAAGCGAGACGCTGGTGCAGACCGCGCTGGAAGAGTTGATGCGCCGCCGCACCACGCTCGTGATCGCCCATCGCCTCGCCACCGTGCTGTCCTGCGATCGCATCATGGTGATGGACCAGGGCAGGATCGTCGAACAGGGCACGCATGCGGAGCTGGTTGCGGCGAACGGGCTGTACGCGCGGCTGGCGCGGCTGCAGTTCGAGGGGATTTGAGGTCCTCAGTCGCCCACTAAACGGAAAACGCCTCGGTCATCCCCACCGCATCTTCAGCACCGGCTTGCCCGACGTCGGATTGACGTCCTCGCCGGCATGCGCAAAGCCGTTGCGTTCGTAGAAGCGGATGGCGTGCGCATTGTCCTTGTTGACCAGCAGCGTGACGCCATCGGGTGACAGGCGCTTGGCTTCATCGACCAGTGCCGTGGCAATTGCCGAGCCCCAGTGATCCGGGCTGACGACGAGCTGATCGAGATAGCCTTTTCGGTCGATGGTCACGAAACCGATCAGCCTATCCGCCTCTTCGGCGACGATGATCTGCGCGTTCGCCACCAGTTCGTTGCGCCAGCGCTCACGCCACCACGGCACGCGCGCGGTGAAATCGATTCCGGGATAGGCCTGCTGCCACGTCAGCCGCCACAGCTCGATTGCCGCATCTTCGTCCTCGGCGCGATAGGGACGGAGGTGGAAGGAGGCGTTCATCGGAACACAGTCGTCATTGCCGGGCTTGACCCGGGCATCCATCCACTTCGTGAGAATCTCATTTTGATGGATTGCCGGGTCCCGGCTACGCCAAGGCTTCGCCGTGGCTTTCCCGTGTTGGCGCGCCGAAGCTTTAGCGAAGGCGGCAAGCCCGGCAATGACGACTTTTTTGAAACAATCACCACTACCGCTCCGTCAGCTTCAGCTCGATGCGGCGGTTGCGCTTGTAGGATTCTTCGGTGGGAGCGCTGTCGAGCGGCTGGAATTCGGCAAAGCCGGCGGCGACCAGCCGCTGTGCAGGCACGCCGAGCGAGACCAGATATTGCACCACCGAGATGGCGCGCGCCGACGACAATTCCCAGTTCGACTTGAACAGCGGCGAGTTGATCGGCCGCATGTCGGTGTGGCCGTCGACCCGCAGCACCCATCCGATCTCGCTCGGAATCTGCTTGTCCAGATCGATCAGCGCAGCGGCGAGCTTGTCGAGTTCGGTGCGGCCCTCGGGAAGCAAAAGCGCCTGGCCGGTATCGAAGAACACTTCCGACTGGAACACGAAGCGGTCGCCGACGATCCGGATATCGGGGCGATTGCCCAGAATGGCGCGCAGGCGGCCGAAGAATTCCGAACGGTAGCGCGACAATTCCTGCACGCGCTGCGCCAGCGCGACGTTCAGGCGCTGGCCGAGATCGGCGATCCTCCCTTGCGATTCCTTGTCGCGCTTTTCGGAGGCTTCCAGCGCTTCCTCGAGCGCCGCGAGCTGGCGGCGCAGGGCGCTGATCTGCTGGTTCAGCACCTCGATCTGGGCGAGTGCGCGCGAGGAAACCGTCTTTTCCGATTCAAGGGCCTTGTTGAGCTCGTTGGCGCGGCCCTGGGCGTCGCCGCCGGCGCCGGCCAGTCCCTCGTAAAGCCCCTTGATGCGGTCGCGTTCGCTTTCCGCGGCGGCAAGACCGGCGCGCAATTGCCCGAGCTGGTCGTCGAGCGTGATCTTGCCGAGCTTTTCCAGCGACAGCAGGTCGTTGAGCTGCGCGATCTTGGCGTTGAGCTGCTCCAGTGCCTTGTCCTTGCCGGTGACTTCCTGCGACAGGAAGAACTGCACCACCAGAAATACCGACAGCAGGAACACGATCGACAGCACCAGCGTCGACAGCGCGTCGACGAACCCCGGCCAGTAGTTGAAACCGGATTCGCTGCGGCGGGCACGGGCGAGGGCCATTGGTAATTCTCCGCTTCTCGTTTCCCGGACGCGGTGCAGCGTCAAACGCTGCGACGCAGAGCCGGGACCTATCTTCGATGGGCCCCGGCTCTGCAGCGCAGCACCTCGTGCTGCACTGCGTCCGGGGCGCGCGCTCTTGTTCAGCTCTTCTCGGGCTGCTTGGCGATCCGCTCCAGGAGCTTCTTGATCTCGCGATTTTGCTCGCCCTGGCCGTCGGCCCATTCGCGGATCATCTGCTGCTCGGTGCGCATATGCGCGACCAGGCCCTGGATCGCCTCGGCGAGATTGGCCATCGCCGCCGTGGTGTTGCGGCTGCCGCCGCTCTCTTCCACCACGGTGCGTATGCGATCCATCGCATGCTGCAGTTCGCCACTAATGACGCCGGAGCCATCGCCATATTCGCGCACCGTGGAGGCGAGCCAGTCCTCGAGGTCCGTATAGAAGCGGTTCTGCGCCTGGCTCGACTGCAGGTCGAGGAAACCCAGGATCAGGGAGCCGGCGAGGCCGAACAGCGAGGACGAGAACGAAATGCCCATGCCGCCGAGCGGCGCGGCCAGCCCCTCTTTCAGGGTGTCGAACAGCGAGCCGGCATCGCCGCCGACCTTCAAACCGTCGATCACCTTGCCGACGGAACCCACGGTTTCGATCAGGCCCCAGAAGGTGCCGAGCAGGCCGAGAAAGACGAGCAAGCCCGTCATGTAGCGGGAAATATCCCGGGCCTCATCCAGCCGCGTCGCGATCGAATCCAGGAGGTGCCGCATGGTCTGCTGCGAGATCGTCATCCGCCCCGCGCGTTCGCCGCCGAGGATGGCCGCCATCGGCGCCAGCAAGGTCGGGCGCCGTTCGATCGCCAGCCCGGGATCGGCGATACGGAAATTGTTGACCCAGGCTACTTCCGGATAGAGCCGAACCACCTGCCGGAACGACAGGATGATGCCGATCAGGAGCACCCCGCCGATCAGCGCATTGAGGCCGGGATTGGCAAAGAATGCGACCATGATCTGCTTGTAGAGCACGATCGTGACCAGCGCGCACAGCACCAGGAACACCAGCATCCGCACCAGGAAAATGCGGGGCGAGGACAGTTTGCTCAGTTCGATCTCCATTTCGGAGCGGGAGGAGTGGCCTGAGGGCATTTGCGGGGTGTCATCCGTTACGAAAGGCCGCTGGAGGCCAATATGGCACAGCGGGCCGGAGAAAAAAGCTGGGAAGCCGCGATTTCGGGCAGAGGATGGTGGAACCTCTTCCCGAAACCCGGCTTTGACATCAGCGTATTTTGGAACGCTTCGATGTCCAACCGGGATTTTTCATGACGGTCTTAGATCTCGAGGCGCTGGCGGCAATTGCGGCATCGCTTTCCGCCTTGTGGCCGGACGGAGGCGCCCCGCCCGATGCCCGGCAATGGCGCTATCGCGACCGCCGGTTGCGCACCAGCTTGTTCTTCCCGCAGCCGCCGCCGGCATGATCCCGACCCCCAAGGGGTCGGGTCAGCGCAGAGTGGGGACTGGCTTCGCAAAGCATCGCGCTTAAAGAGGGAGTGGTCACATGAGCTTCGTCTCCACGATCATAGGCACCGCCGAGCGCGTGCCGTTGCCCGACGCCATCGTCCGGGCCGCAATCCACCAGCTCTGCTCACGCACCGCCACGAGGCTCGCCACCGGGAATACGGAAAGCGATGCCTGGCTCGCCGACGAAATGGCGGCCCGCGCCATCGCCGACTATACCGACGAGCCCGACGCACGGCCCCACGAGGTACCGGCCGAGTTCTTTGCCCGCTTGCTCGGTCCCAATCGCAAATATTCCTGTTGCTTCTACAGGGAGGCGTCCTCGACCCTGCAGGAGGCCGAGGAGGAAGCGCTGCGCCAGACCGTCGAACACGCCGATCTCGTCGGCGGACAATCGATCCTCGAGCTCGGCTGCGGCTGGGGTTCGCTATCGCTGTGGATGGCGCGGCAATTCCCGCATTCGCAGGTCACGGCGATTTCCAACTCGAACGCGCAGCGCGTATATATCGAGGGCGAAGCCGGAAAGCGCGGCTTGGCCAATCTGCGCGTCATCACATCGGACATGAACCGGTTCGCGCCGGAGGCGCGGTTCGACCGCATCGTCTCCATCGAGATGTTCGAGCACATGGTCAACTGGCGCGAACTGATGACGCATCTGCGCACCTGGCTGGAACCCGATGGTCGCTTCTTCCTGCACATCTTCACCCATCGCTCCGGCGCCCATCTGTTCGATCGCGGCGATGGGCGGGACTGGATCGCGCAACATTTCTTTACCGGCGGCGTGATGCCAAGCCACCATCTGATCCGGCAATATGCCGATCTGCTCGAGGTCGAAAAGGAATGGCGCTGGAGCGGCACGCATTACCAGCGCACGGCTGAGGACTGGCTGAACAATTTCGATACGCATCGCGACGAAATCGAAGGCGTGCTCCGCAAGGTTTACGGCGGCGAGACCGCGTTGTGGATGCGGCGCTGGCGCTGGTTCCTTCTCGCCACCGCGGGCCTGTTCGGATACGCCGGTGGCAGCGAGTGGGGCGTTAGCCATTACCGGATGAAGGCGACCGGTCAGGCCGGCCTTAACTGATTCGTGCCGGATGCCTCGTGTTCCGGCATCTGCTGCAATAATGACCGTTCCCTGCCCGCTTGTTTTTGATCCAAACCAAGAACGCTGCGATGGAACTCGGCTCACAATCGAGTGAGTCCAGAAAAATGGACGCTAATTCAGCGCGATAGCGTTGTGTGACATTGGGCCGCCGCGAGACCGTATTGCGTCGCAGCAGGCTCTCCCTATCCTATATACCATCAACCGTGAGTTCCCACGATCTCCTACGACAACGTCGCGAATGCTCAAATTCGCGCTTCAACTTTGAACTGGGGCAATGCTTTCAATGTCCGGACTTCGAACGCAATCGGCATGCATCGTTTTGATGTTGACTGCGATGGCGCCGCTTTTGGCTGGCTGTAATGAACCCATCGCCGCGACCGCCGCGGCAAAACCGCCTGAAGCTGAAGTAGGCACCTTCACCGTGCGCTCTCAGTCCCGCGCCATCGTTCGGGAATTGCCCGGCCGAATCGCGCCCACCCGGGTTTCGGAGGTTCGTGCACGGGTCTCAGGCATCATCGTCGAACGCCTGTTCCAGCAGGGCACCGAGGTCAAAGCCAGCGATCCACTGTACCGGATCGACCCCAAGCCGTTCGAGGTGGAACTGCAGGCGAGCGAAGCCGCACTGGACAAGGCAGAGGCTGCGCTCGATCTCGCCGCACAGCATGCGCGGCGCATCGCGACGCTGACCAGCCAGCGCGCGGCGCCGGAGGCCGAGAACGAAAAGGCCATCGCGGCTCAGCGTCAGGCGGAAGCCGAAGTCGGCAGCCGCCAGGCCGAAGTTGCGCGCGCCAGGCTGAACCTTGATTATGCCACGATCCGTGCGCCGATCAGCGGCGTCGTCGGCGCCGCGCTGGTGAGCGAAGGTGCGCTGGTGGTGCAGAACGAAACTACCAGCCTCGCCACGATCCAGCAGCTCGACCCGATCTACGCCGACTTCACTCAGTCGGTCTCGGAAATGAACAAGCTGCGCCGTGCCTTTGACAATGGCGATCTCGACCGGATCGCGCCCGACGCGGCCAAGGTCCGACTCGTGCTCGACGACGGCACGCTCTATCCGATTCCCGGCAAACTGCTGTTTTCCGAAGCCAAGGTGGATGCCTATACCGGACAGGTCACACTGCGCGGACAGTTTCCGAATCCGAATCGCGAACTACTGCCGGGCATGTATGTCCGCGTCCTGATCGAGCAGGGCATCGATTCCGACGCCATCGCCGTGCCGCAGCAGGCGATTCAGCGCGATGCCGGCGGCGGCAGCGAAGTCTTCGTGGTCAAGGACGACGGCCGCGTGGCGACGCAGCCGGTCCGTACCGGCGCGGTGCAGGACGGCTTGTGGCTGGTCAGCGAGGGCCTGAAGGAAGGCGACCGCGTCATCGTCGACGGATTCCAGAAATTCGTGCCCGGCGACAAGGTCAAGGCGAAGGCGTGGATCGACGCGGATGCCTCGGTTGGTACAATACCGGGACCGCCGGCGACCCAAGCATCCCGCTGAGATCGGGAGATGCCTAGTTTCTTCATCGACAGGCCGATCTTCGCCTGGGTGGTCGCGCTCTTCATCTGCCTGGTCGGCGCGATTTCGATTCCGCTATTGGCGGTCGCGCAATATCCGATCATCGCGCCGCCCTCGATCTCGATCTCGACCAGCTATCCCGGCGCATCGCCCGAGAACCTCTACAACAGCGTTACGCGACTGATCGAGGAGGAGCTCAACGGCGCCTCCGGCATCCTCAATTTCGAATCCACCAGCGACTCGCTGGGGCAGGTCGAAATCATCGCCAACTTCGTGCCCGGCACCGAGACCGGCGCGGCATCGGTCGAGGTGCAGAACCGCCTCAAGCGCGTCGAGGCGCGGCTGCCGCGCGCGGTGATCCAGCAGGGCATCCTGGTCGAGGAAGCCTCCTCGGCCGTGCTGCAGATCATCACGCTGAACTCGACCGATGGCTCGCTCGACGAAATCGGCCTCGGCGATTTCATGATCCGCAACGTGCTCGGCGAAAT
>NZ_LLXX01000057.1 GCF_001440405.1 Bradyrhizobium valentinum | reverse complement strand
CTCGAGCATGAGCCGATACCGGGCCGCGAGGAGTATCTTAATTCCGAAAAATACGAATTGAAATCCCGCGATTGGGACAAGCCCGGAAACATCAAGCCTTATATCACCCAGATCAATCGTATCCGGCGCGAAAATCCGGCACTGCAGCAGACGTCCGCGATCCATTTTCTGCCCGTGGAGGACAACTCGGTCATCGCCTACGTCAAACATTCCGCGGATCAGACCAACGTGGTCGTGACAGTCATCGCGTTGACGGGTGATTTCCGGGAATTCTGGCTCCCACTTGGTGATGTGCAGGTGCGACTAGGCCGCGGCGACTTGAAGCCGGTGACCGCGCTCGAAAACCTCAAATCCGGTCCGACCGCGCCTGTTACCTATGGCGGTATGCGGCTTTGGATCGACCCTGTGCACGATCCTGTGCTGCTTTTCCGGTGCTTGGGTTAACGGACATGGGCGCCGCCGGTGAAACCCTTGCATTCTTGGACATACCGGAGGGTTCTTCATGGGTCGCAAATAGCAAGCTAACCGCAGCTCTCGAAACACATTTTCTTCCTGCCTATCTTTCCAAGGCGAGGTGGTTCCCTGGTAACTCTGAAACGCGGATTAAGCCCAAGATCATTGCACGTCTTCCTTTCGCGGGGGACTCAACCAATTTCGTCATTATCGAAACCAATCATCACGCGCGTTATCTTTTGCCTTTACGGGTCGACTGGTCCGTTGATGCGGGGCCCGAATTGGATAAATCCATCGTGGCCTGTTTGCACCAGGGCGAGCGCGAAGGTTTACTGCGCGATGTCGCCGCTGATCCCGATTTCATCCGGCAGCTCCTTGATCACCTCCGGCGGGAGGCTTCCGTTGCGGGCTCGGGCTGGAGGCTGGACTTCAAGCCCACGAGCAAACTTGGGAGCCAGCCTCTGAGTACCCCTTCCCGGATCCGCGCAATTCAAGGCGAGCAATCTAACAGTACGGCGCTGGTTGATCAGGACTATGTCGTCAAGCTGTACCGCCAAATCGAGCCCGGCCAAAACTCCGAAGTCGAGATGGGACA
>NZ_LLXX01000056.1 GCF_001440405.1 Bradyrhizobium valentinum | reverse complement strand
AATCGTCTGAGCCGCGCGCGATCGCCTCGCGGGCCGCCAGCACGGCATGCGCGGTGCCGAGGCGTTCGGCCTGAATGAAGGTCGCCGCATCAGGGCGCACGCGCCTGACCTCGTCGGCCACCGGCTTGTGGTCCGGCCCGATCACGACCGCAAGCGAAGCGCCGTCGCCGTGCGGGGCTGCGTCCAGCACATGGGCCAGCAGCGGCTGGCCGGCGACGGGGTGCAGGACCTTCGGCAGGGAGGATCGCATCCGGGTCCCCTCACCGGCCGCAAGCACGACAGTCAGGCTGGATCGCACGGTCATTCCATTCCTTTGCGGGCAACACAGATGGCGCCGGCCGTCTTTAATTGTTTTCCCCCGGAGATCAAACCGATTCGCTGCCCCGAAAACGTCCGGATTCAAGTGGCCGGCGCATTTCCTGTTAATGTTTGCCCTGTGATTCGGCAGGCCTCGAGGAGGGCCAAGGGCGTTTGGCCAAAAAAACCGACCATCTCGCAGACTTCGAGACGGATGACAGCGGTGGCGTGCTGAGCAACCTGCTGGCCGAGGAAGGCGAACTCGACCGCCGCGCGCTGTGGCGGCTCGGATCCTGGGGCGTCGGCGCCACGGCTGCGGTGATTCTGGCCGTAATGGCCAACCAGTCGTCGCTCGGATTGAAGCGCGAACAGGTCGCCGCCGCTGATATCACCAGGCAGGGGCAGCAGATCCAGCTCATAGCCAAGGAAACCCAGAACGAGGCGCGGCGGCTCGCTGCCGCGATCGACACGCTCAATAGCGATCGAGACAGGCTGTATTCCCGTGTCACCAGCCTGGAACAGGGGCTCGATTCCGTCACCGGCACCATCGCCCGGCAGGGTTCCGCCTCCGCTTCGCCGTCTGTTGCAAATGCGGAACCGCAGGCCGCGCAAAACCCGCCACCGTCGCCAGCCGTCGCGACGGTAGCGACCGCCCCGGCCACAGCGCCTGTCACCGACAGACCCACGTCCAGCGTCACCACCGCCGAACCGGCCCCGGCGGCGGCTTCCTCCGTCGCAAAGGATGCCGCGAAAACGGACGCAGCCAAAGCGGAAAGCGCCAAGTCTGAAGCCAAGCCTGAAACGGCAAAGGCCGACGCGGTCAAGCCGGAGCCCGCCAGGCCTTCGCCGGCCACGCCGCTGGTTTCAGCGCAATCGATGATGGCCCCGCCCGATCCCGCAGCCGGCAAGCTGATCGAGCCGGGCAAGACGGCGAGCTCGGTGATCGCGAGTCCGATCCCCGATGTCGTGGCGTTGGCACCATCGGAAACCGATTCGGAGGCGGACGAAGCCGCGCCGATCGTCTCCCTGCAGCGGACCGAGTTCGGGGTCGATCTTGGCACCGCCAATTCGGTGAACGGGCTGCGCGCGTTGTGGCGCGGGTTGTTGAAATCGAGATCGAACGCGCCCCTGACAGCGCTGCGCCCGATCATCGTCATCAAGGAAAGCACCAACGGCCTCGGCATGCAGCTTCGCCTGGTCGCCGGCCCCTTGAACGACGCCGGCGCCGCCGCCAAGATCTGCGCTGTGCTCACCGAAAACAACCGGCCTTGCGAGACCGCGATCTTCGACGGCCAGCGGCTGTCGCTCAAATCCGACGACCCGCCGCCCACGGCCGCCAAGCCGATGCCGCGCCGGCGCGTCATCGCCAAGCGAGCGGCGGTCGTTGTCGAAGACGTCTCGAAGAAGCCGGAAGCGCCGCCAGTGACAACGCCGGCGCCAGCGCAGACGACATTGTCGACCATCTTCGGCAGGAAGAACACGCAATAAGTTTTTGATTTTCCTTGCCCCTCATGGTGAGGAGCGCCAGCGGGTCCGCGCGTAGCGCGGCCCGATGACAGGCTCCGCGCGTCTCCGGACGATGCTTCGCATCGCCGGGCGAACCATGAGGCCCGGTCTGTGGCCTACATCCTTCGAGACGCCCGCTCCGCGGGCTCCTCAGGATGAGGAGTTTTTACAGGGCGTTACAGCGAATTTCTGATCCTTGTTCTCTGCCTTGGCGGACGCTTGTCCCGGCAGCTAATCCCGACCATATTGCGCGAATGAAAAAATCACCGTTCCGGCTCACGCCCTATCAAGTTCAATTCCTGTTGGTGGTCGGCTTCGTCACCGTCGGCTACGCGCTTTATCTGCGCTATCTCGCGATCGAGCTCTCAACCGTCGCGCTGGCATGCGACGCCGGCCTGCAAACCATGCTGTGCAAGTCGCGGACGCTCGCCACCTATTTGTTCAAGAATTCGGTATTCGGCATCGCCGCGCTGATCATCGCGACGCTCCACGTCATGCGGCCGTCGATCGTGCTGCTGACGGGCGGACTGATCGCGGCGGGATTCGGGATCGTGCTCTACAATATCGCGCTGTCGGGAATTGCGATCGGCCTGCTCATTTTGGGATTTGCACGGCCCGCGCCCGCCACAGCGTAAACGCCAGCAGCAAATAGATCGCGCAGGTCCACATCGCCTGCCAGTTCTGGTTGCCCTCGTTGAAGCCGATGAAGAGCGCGGCCGCGACCAGCAGGCCCGCAAAAGCGGATTCGGCAATCGGGCGCACGCCCTCCATCGGCCGGTTGAGCAGCATCAGCGCCGCGAACGGCACCACCGCCATGGTCAGCGAAGCGAACGGAAAGTCGCGGTAGCGCGGATCGAACGTAAAGCCGAGCGCGGTCTCCGCCGCGATCAGCGTGGTGACACCAAGCACGACGCCGAGCAGCGCCGTCAGCACCGATTTGGTTCGGCCCTCGCGCGGTCCGAGCAGTTCGAGGAATGTCGGCAGCGGCCGGCCGGACATTGCAGCGTTCGCGCATAGCATCGGTGAAGCCATGGCGGCCGCGAGCAGCGCCCCCCATTGCAGCCAGCCGCCGGCGCCGTAGCTTTCGTAAAGCATCTTGTCGGCAGCGACCCCGAACAGCATGCCCGCGGTCGTCGCCGAGGTCCCGACCGCGATCCACGAAGCCAGCCGCGGCTTCCATGGCCGCCGCCGCAGCGTCAGCCAGCCCGCCAGGAAGACGACGGCGCTGAGCGCCATCCCGGATGCCATGTGCAGTTTCCAGAGCGGATAATTGCTGATCGGCTCGCCCGGCGGATATTTCACCGCCCGCTGCGCGTCATCGATCATACCCCAATAGCCGCCGACGGTGCCCTCGAGCTCACGCTTCCACGGCTGGTCGTAGGCCTCGATCAGGTTGACCCGAAACTTTTCGCGCTTGGCGAGGTCGAGGATTTCGGACACGACGCGCGCCTGGTTGGTGCGTGACGGCAGCGCGCCTTCACGCATCCGCCCGGCGCTCGGCCAGCCGGTCTCGCCGATCAGGATTTCCTTGTTCGGAAACGCGACCGCCATCCGCTTGCGGATATCGTCGACATGGCCGGCGGCGTGTTTCGCCCGCACCGGCATGTCTTCCCAGTAAGGCAGGATGTGGATCGTGACGAAATCGACGGCGTCGTAGACCTCGCGGTTGCGCAGCCAGAATTCCCAGACATCGGCATAGGTGACCGGCACGGTGACCCGCGACTTGACCGAGCGGATATGGGCCGCGAGATCCGATGTCGTCATCTCGCCGCGCAGCAGCACCTCGTTGCCGACCACCAGCGCCGTAATGACATCGGGGTGTTCCTTGGTCAGTTCGATCGCAACCGAAATCTGGGCGAGGTTCTTGATCCGGTTGCTGGAGAGCCAGATCCCCTGGATCACCTTCAGTCCCACCTTGGCGGCCAGCGCCGGAACCTGATCGAGCCCGTTCTCGATTGAGTAGGTCCGCACGCAGTCGGTGATCTTGGCGAGCTGCGCCAGATCCTGCGCGATCTGTTCAGGAGGGATCTGCGTGCTCGGAATCAGGGGCGTCTGCGCGCCGCGGAACGGGGCGTAGGAAACGCATTGCAGTTTTGCGTTGGGGTCGATCGGTGCGCGCACAAGCGTGATCGGCGTGGCAAGCCACCACCAAAGGGCCGCGATCATACCTAGCGACGAAAGGAGAAGCGCCAGCGGCGTACGAAGAGAAATCGGTTCCATCCTCCGGGCGGGGACAGTCGATTACCCGTTCATCGGCGTTCTGCCAAGATGCCGGATAGTCAATTCCGCCCCCCGTTCCCTGCGGCAGTTTCACCGCCGAGGTGATAAAGTTGTGACTTTGCTGGACAAAATCAGAAATACCCGTCATGTGAATCGCCAAGGTGTCCGCCGTATTGGGGACCTATTTGGGCGGCAACAAGCCGGGCCACCACCACCAGCCGCTTGGCGCGGCAGGAAACTAATCGGGGAATTTATGCGTCGACGGGTGCTTGATCCAAGAGTTGTGGTTTTTAGGCGCTTTGCCGCGGCCGGCCTGGCCCTCCTGATCGGATCGGCTGGCGCGTTTGCCCAGAGCGGCACCCCCGCCCCCCAGGATCAATCCGGCAAGCCGCCGGCCGCCAGCACCGCTGATGCCAACAAGGACAACCAGCGCAAGGCCGACGAGTTCGTCGAGGCGGCCCAGGCTATCAATGGCCCGGCCGGAAACCCCGAATGCGTCTGGCTCGGCCGCCGGGTGGTTCGCCTGATGTGGCGCGACGACCTGGATACTGCATTTCGGCACCTCGATCTCTATGACCGGTTCGGCTGCCCCGGCGGCCACGTCCAGGCGACCTTCCGCTGCCTGACCCGCTTTGGCGGGCAGATCGATCCCAAGGTGGCCGAAACGCTCGACAGCCGTATCCACGTCTGCTGGATCAATCCGGGCGCCCAGCCCCAGGCTGCTGCAGCGGCCAGCCCGGCGCCAGGCGGGCCTGCGACCGCCGGCAATGCGACGCCTGCGCC
>NZ_LLXX01000055.1 GCF_001440405.1 Bradyrhizobium valentinum | reverse complement strand
ATGGATCCCGGATCGGCGCTCGCTGTGCTCGCTTGTCCGGGACGACAGCGAGTTTGTGACGAGGCGCTGCAGCAGGCGCTAACATATGTGCAACTGCACAAATACAAGGCATCCGCCTCAATCAGAGCACGGCGCAAGAGGGCCATAACCACGTAGAAATACGCGCTTTTCCGACCCTGCGGCCGGATTTCCGGTTGGCACATCGATTGCTTAATCCTGTCTCAGTCAATGACGACTGCCGTCCTTTCGGATTGCCAAGGCCAGCGTTGGCCGAAGGCGTTGGGATCAAGCGGCCTCGCGTGAGGCGCTTCGAGCAGTCTTCGGGACCACCTCACGATAGCTCGCGCATCTCCAGTTCCTGATCGGGCGTGACCCCGCGTCGTTCTGTGCCGTTCAAAGGCGGCGCGGGATTTGTCGCGCACGAGGACGGCAAGATTTTTCACTTAATCGGTGCACGGCTGCGCAGCATCCGGCGCGCTTCAAACTTGTCTCGAAAGGGGAACTGGAATGGCCTATCTCGCGCCTTCGGAATTCGTGACCAAGATGGTCGACGCCGGAGAATCCAAAATCTTCATGTCGACGCGCGATACGGTCATCCGCGCCTACATGGCCGGAGCGATCCTCGCGCTTGCCGCGGCGTTTGCGATCACCATCAACGTACAGACCGGCGTGCCGATCGTCGGCGCCGCGCTGTTCCCGGTCGGCTTCTGCATGCTGTATCTGCTCGGCTTCGACCTGCTCACCGGCGTGTTCGTGCTGGCGCCGTTGGCACTGATCGACAAGCGCCCGGGCGTGACGCTTGGCGGCGTGCTGCGCAACTGGGGCCTCGTCTTCATCGGAAACTTCGCCGGCGCCTTCACGGTCGCCGTGATGATGGCGATCGTGTTCACCTTCGGCTGGTCCCAGCCGCCGGACAAGGTCGGCCAGGTGATCGGCACCATCGGTGAGAGCCGCACCGTCGGCTATGCCAATCATGGCGCGGCCGGCATGCTGACGCTGTTCATCCGCGGCGTGCTCTGCAACTGGATGGTTTCCGCCGGCGTCGTCGGCGCGATGATTTCCACGCACGTCAGCGGCAAGGTGATCGCGATGTGGATGCCGATCATGCTGTTCTTCTTCATGACCTTCGAGCATTCCATCGTGAACATGTTCCTGTTCCCGTCGGGTCTCCTGCTCGGCGGCAAGTTCACCTGGTGGGATTATTTGTTCTGGAACGAGATCCCGACGGTCGTCGGCAACCTCGTCGGCGGCCTCGCCTTCACCGGACTGACGCTGTACGCGACCCACGTTAGGACCGGCCCGTCGCGCAGCGCGTCGGCTGCGGCATCTTCGCGGCCGTCCTCGCGCATTGCCGCTTGATCTCAAGATGAGGATGGGCCTCTCCTCGCAAGGGGAGAGGCCCATTGTCGTGAAAGCCGGGAATGCCGCGCGAGCTGAAAATATCGGTCGGACAATTTTCCGATAAGGGAGCCAAGGAAACCAACCAGGATTTCCATGGCGTCCTGATCCCGGACGAGCCGCTGCTCAGCCTCAAGGGCGTTTCCATCGTGCTGGCCGACGGCATCAGCACGAGCAAGGTCAGCCGGGTCGCAGCGGAATCGGCGGTCAAGGGGTTTTTGACCGACTATTACTGCACCTCGGAATCCTGGTCGGTGCGCACCTCGGCGCAGCGCGTGCTGGAGGCGACCAATTCCTGGCTGCATTCGCAGACGCGCAGCCAGTATGCCTATGACAAGGACCGCGGTTACGTCTGTACGCTCTCTGCCATGGTCATCAAGTCGACCACGGCGCATCTCTTTCACATCGGCGATTCCCGCATCTATCGTCTCTCCGGCAACACGCTGGAGCAGCTCACCAACGACCATCGCATCGTCATCTCCTCCCAGCAGAGCTATCTCGGCCGGGCGCTCGGCGTAAATCCGCAGATCGAGATCGACTATCAGATGCTTCGGCTCGAGCCGGGCGACGTCTTTGTGCTCGCGACCGACGGCATCTACGAGCATCTTAGCGCCCGCCGCATTGCAAAGGCGGTGAACGAAGGCGGCGCTGATCTCGACGCGGCCGCCAAGGCGATTGTCGACCAGGGCTTTGAAGCTGGCAGCAAGGACAATCTCACCGTCCAGGTCGTGCGCGTCGACGAGGTGCCCGACGGCGCGGCAGCCGAAGTGTTCGCCCAGCCGCGTGAGCTGCCGCTGCCGCCGCTGCTCGAGGCGCGGGCGGTTTTCGATGGCTACCGGATCGTCCGCGAACTGCACGGCTCCAGCCGGAGCCATATCTATCTCGCCGTCGACATCGAAACCGATGAGGTTGTCACCATCAAAATTCCGTCGATCGATCTGCGTGACGATCCGGCTTACCTGAAGCGGTTCATGATGGAGGAGTGGGTGGCGCGGCGGATCGACAGCCCGCATGTGCTGAAACCCTGCCTGCTGCAGCGCAAGCGCAACTTCCTGTATGTCGCGACCGAATACATCGACGGGCAGACGCTGACGCAATGGATGATCGACAACCCGAAGCCCAGCCTGGAGACCGTGCGCGGCATCGTCGAGCAGATTGCCAAAGGGCTGCGCACCTTTCACCGCAAGGAGATGCTGCACCAGGACATCAGGCCCGACAACATCATGATCGATACCACGGGCACGGTGAAGATCATCGATTTCGGTTCGACCAGGATCACCGGCGTCGTCGAGGCTGAGCCATCAGGCATGCGCAACGATATTCTCGGCACGCAGCAATACACCGCGCCGGAATATTTTCTCGGCGAGCCGGCGACCTCGCGCTCCGACCTGTTCTCGCTCGGTGTCATCACCTATCAGATGCTGACCGGAAAGCTGCCCTACGGTTCGCAGATCGCGAACGCGCGAACGCGATCGCAGTTCAACAGGCTGGTCTACCGTCCAGCCTCTCATGGCGATCGCGACGTGCCGCAATGGATCGACGGCACGCTCGAGAAGGCCGTGCATCCCAATCCATACAAGCGCTATGACAGTTTTTCGGAGTTCCTGTTCGACCTGCGTCATCCCAACGCGAACTATCTCTCGACGTCATCGACACCGCTGATCGAGCGCAATCCTCTATTGTTCTGGAAAAGCACGACCGTGGTGCTGGCGCTGGCCGTGATCGTGCTGCTGGCGATGCAGCACGGGATGCACCGCTAGTTTCGTCTCTTCCGAACCCGGCTAGGTGTCATCGCGGGGATCGTGCGATGATCGTCGAATCGGGCGCCTGCCCGGACGCAGGGCAGCACGAGTGCTGCGAGCCGGGGCGCAAGCCTACTTTGCATGGGGTTGTTTTCGCGATTTTGTGTCCAGGCCCTGCGGTGCTTTAGTTCGTCGCGCCCGACGCGATCGGGTCCAGGCCGCTCTTGACGATCTCGGGGCGGGCGGCAGGCGAGGCCAGGAACTTGATCAGCGCCTTGCCGGCGTCGGGCTCCTTCGAGACGCTGGCGATCCCTGCGGAGAACACCGTGATCTTCTGCAGTTCGTCCGGCAGCGGGCCGACGATGTCGATACCTTCCACCGGCTTCAATTCGCTGATCTGCTGGAAGCCGATCTCGGCGTCGCCACGGGCGACGATCTCGCCGACGGGAGTAGCCGGAATCTTCCGCGCCTTGTCCTTCATCTCGTCGGCAATGCCGAGCTTGCCGAACATCTCGGTCGAAACATAGACGCCGCTGGCGCTGTCGGAATAGGCGACGGTCTTGACCGCCAGCAGGGCGCGCTTGAGCGCTTCCGCCGTAGAGATGTCCGGCTTCGGCATGCCCGATTTCACGGCGACGCCGATCGGCGACTTGACGAGATCGACGCTGGTGCCGGCGGTCACCTTGCCTTTTTTGGCGAGATCGTCGAGCGCATAGCCGACCATGATGAGGACGTCGGCCGGCTCGCCGCGCTCCAGCCGCACCGGAATAGCATTGGTGGTCGTGCCCATCGACGGCCCGTAAGCGGTCAGCACCTTGTGGCCGGTGCTGCGCTCGAATTCAGGAACCAGCGCCTTGTAGGCGGCCGACAGTCCGCCCGAGATCATCACGCGAACCTCGGCGGCGCCGGCCGTGACGGTCAGCAGGAATACGCTGAGAATGGCGAGTGTGAAGGCGCGGAAATTGATTGAAAGACGCATGATGGTTTCTCCCCGGGACGACTCTTGAACGGTCGGCCTTGAGAGGATGTTAGCGTGAGGAGGGGAGTTAGCCTAGCGCAGGCGTCATTCCGGGGCGCAAAGATGCGAACCCGGAATCTCGAGATTCCCCGGTGCGCAATTGCGCACCTGAGGTCTGGTCCTTCGGACCATCCCGGAATGACATCGCACCTCACGAATTCACGTGCACGAAATCCCGCAGCAGCGGATAGATTTCGTTGTTCCAGCGCCTGCCGGAGAACACGCCGTAGTGGCCGACGCCGGCCTGCATGTGGTGCACCTTGCGATAGGCGCGCACGCCGGTGCAGAGGTCCTGCGCCGCCAGCGTCTGCCCGATCGAGCAGATGTCGTCCTTTTCGCCTTCCACCGTCATCAGGCCCATGCGCCTGATCGAGGCCGGGTTCACCGGCCGGCCGCGATGCATCAGTTTGCCTTGCGGCAACAGATGCTCCTGAAACACGTCGCGCACGGTCTCGATGTAGAATTCCGCCGGCAGGTCCATGACAGCGAAATACTCGTCATAGAAAGTCTTGATGACCTCGGCCTTCTCCTTCTCGCCCTTTGCGAGATGATTGGCGAGATCGATATGCTGCTTGATGTGGCGCTCGAGATTCATCGACACGAAGGCGGTGAGCTGCACGAAGCCGGGATAGACCTTGCGAAACGCGCCCTTGCACTGCACCGGCACGTAATTGATCAGGTTCTTTTCGAACCAGTTGATCGGCTTGCTCCTGGCGAACTCGTTGACCTTGGTCGGCTGGATGCGCGTGTCGATCGGCCCGGCCATCAGGGTCAGCGTTGCCGGGCGGGCTGGATGGTTGTCTTCCGACATGACGGCAGCGGCGGCCAGCGCCGATACCGACGGCTGGCAGATCGCCACCATGTGCGCGCGCGGACCGATCTTGTCGAGGAAGCTGATCAGGTGGTCGGTGTAATCCTCCAGCCCGAACCGGCCGGCATGAAGCGGAATGTCGCGCGGATTGTGCCAGTCGGTGATGTAGACGTCGTGGTCCTGCAGCAGCGTCTTCACGGTGCCGCGCAACAGCGTTGCGAAATGGCCGGACATCGGCGCCACCAGCAGCAGCCGCGGCTGCTCCGGCGAGTTCTCTTTCTTGAAATGCAGCAGCGAGCCGAACGGGGTGGCGAAGGTGACTTCTTCGGTCACCTCCAGTTCCCGATTGCCGACCAGCACGCTGTCGATGCCATAGGCGGGCCGGTGATAGGTGAGGGAAGAGCGCGAGATCAGTTCGAGTGAGGCGGCGAGCCGGCCAAACAGTTTGTCGGAGACGCCCTGCGGCACGAGGTTGAGGTACTTCAGCGCCGATGCCGCCCCGGTCCGCCATGGGGCCATCAGGTCCATGTGGTTCTGATAGGCCTGGTACATCATTGACATCATTCACATCAGCCCCTGTCCCGTGATGCCATGCAATATCGACGCCAGAGCCGGGCTGGCCGCCTCTAAAACTGGCACGTGGCTTGCTGTATGAATGCCCGACGCACAGGCATTGGGCGGCGGCGCGGTCGGCCGTCCTTGCCTGGCAAAGGCGTTTTGGGGTTCGAGGGAAGGCCATATGGCGAAGACGACATTGACCATTTCCAGCAAGAATTACTCGTCCTGGTCGCTGCGCGGCTGGCTGCTGGCGAAATTCTCGGGGCTGGAGTTCGAGGAGATCATCACCGCCCCGGACGATGCCTCAGCGCGGGCCGAAATCCTGCTGCTGTCGTCGTCGATCCTGGTGCCGTGCCTGCGCCATGACGGCGCCACCATCTGGGACACGCTGGCGATTGCGGAATATCTCAACGAGGTCAGGCCGGACGCCGGCCTGCTGCCGGCGGACCGTATCCGGCGCGCGCATTGCCGCTCGATTTGCGGCGAAATCCATTCGGGGTTCACCACGCTGCGCGCCTCGCTGCCGGTGAACCTGAAGGGTCATTTCCCGGGCTTCAGGATCTGGTCGCGCGCGCAGGCCGATATCGACCGTATCAGCACCATCTGGCGCGAATGCCTCGCGGAGTCAGGCGGGCCGTTCCTGTTCGGCGAGCGCACCATGGCGGATGCGATGTACGCGCCCGTCGTCACCCGTTTCATGACCTATGACGTGAAGCTCGAACCCACCCTCGCGGCCTACGCCAGTACCATCATGGCGATGCCCGAGATGCAGGAATGGATCGAAGCCGCCAAGGCCGAGCCTGCCGATATCGAAGAGCTCGAGGTCGAATATTAGGCAAGCCTGGCGAGGCCTTGGCCGTTTGAAGCGCCCACGCAACGGGCAGGCTTTGCCCAAGCCGGTACCAGCCGTGGCCGGCGCAAGCCGGTGTTTGGGCCATTTTCCGTAAGCCGCTGAAACCGGATTCCCGTCTCCAGCCAAGCGGTTTTGTGTGCCGATGCCGGCGCTGTCGCCGCAGCGCAGCGCGGCTGGCGCGGATTTCGCATAGCAACATGCAGCCGTGAACGCGATGATGCGACGCTGCCGAAAATTTGGACGCACTTCGCACGGTCGCGATCTCGCGAACAAGAACCGTGGAGGCTTCGATGAATCAGCACGCCGTCGTCAGCAAATTCTCTCACGTCAAACCCGGCGATACCGAATTCAAGGGCGGAGGTCTGCGCGACTTCTTCCTATATCGCGATCTCGGCATCGCCGATGCTACCGGCGGGCAGGTCGTCTGCCATCTGGTCAAGGCCAATCCCGATTTGCCCCCCGAGCAAGGCACCGGCTGGCACAAGCACTTATGCGATTTTCAGATCGTGATCATGACCAAGGGCTGGGCGCGCTTCATGTACGAGGACAAAGAGACCCTGGTAGAGGCCGGAGACGTCATTCATCAGCGCCCAGGCATCACCCACTATTTGTTCGATTACTCGAAGGACATGGAATACCTGGAAATCGTAAGCCCCGCCGATTTCAAGACCGTCGATGTGCCGCCGGCCACCGACAAGGTGCCGCCGATCACTCCCTGGAAGTGACCGATGTCATCCCCCGAGGAATTAACCGTTATCGTCGGCCGCTGGCTGCTGCCGATCGTTTGTGTCCTTGATATGGTGCGTCGCCTGGGATGGCAGCCGACATCTAGCCGTGAACAAGGGAGTACGGCGCTAAATCAGTGATTCGGGCGCGGTTCGTTCCACCGCTGTTCCGAACCTTAAAGACACGCACGCGATCGTCGCATTCTGACACAATCGCGGGCTCGTCAGGCTCTATCCGCGGCATTTTCAGGTCGGGCACGCGGCAGCCGCCAGCCGACCACCGTGGCCTCGACCATGCCGCCGGTTCTGTCATTGCGCCATTGACCGTCGATCCAGCGGCAGGCGAAAGGCAGTTGATAGGTTCCGCTGTGATCTTCGCAAAGAACTTCCACCGGCAGGTTCGGCGGCGGGTCCCCGTTCCCGTCGAACTGCGCCAGCCGCTTTTCACGCGTTGCCATATAATCAATCTCCACTGCCGCGGCCGTCTGAGGTTCGCGGCAAAATCTATCCACCGTTAACGGAGCGAAGCACAACGCCTGAATGAGGTATCAGTATGGTATCACTGGGGTCGGGAGCCTGCCTCGCGCAAATTGCCGTGATAGATGTTCCCCGTGCGGGAGATGCTTTTGAAGCGAGGATTTTTGATGATTGCCACGATGGCCAGGATCACTTTCGCTTTCGTGCTGCTGATGGTCTCATCGCCGGCGACCGTTCATGCGCAGGACGTTCCCGGCATCGAGATCTGCACCGTGGAAAAAACCATGGAGCGGCGCACTTCTTGCCTGCAGAGCAATGTCGACTTCCTGCAGAAGACGATCACCAAGCTCACCACCGACCATCAGCAGAAGGTCGACGCCGCCAACCGGCAGATCGAGGCGCTGAAGGGCGCGGTCGTGAGTTTGCAGAAGGTCGTGAGCGACATGCAGGCGGAGCAGAAGAAGGCTGCAGCGCCGGCTGCGAAGGATGCCGCGCCTGCTGCAAAGGATGCGGCGCCTGCAAAGGACGGCGCAAAGTAACTGCCGTCACGCCCTCACGACACGCGGTATTGCTCCATGACGGCCTTGTCCGGTTCATAGCCGATACCGGGCCCCTGCGGCACCTCGACATCGCCATTGGCATCGACATCGATGCGGCCGCGCCAAAGACATGCGGCGCGCTTCATGGAGAACACCTCGACAAAGCTCGCGTCGTCGCGCAGCGACATCAACTGCAGCGTCGCCAGCAAGCCCGGCCCGAAATACGGTGAGTGCGGCGCAAGCCTGACGCCGAGTTCGTCGGCTAGCGCTGCGACCTTCAGATATTCGGTGATGCCGCCGACCTTGATGACGGAGGGTTGTGCATGGCTCACTGCGCCAGCCTGCATCATCTGCCTGAACTGATGAATCGTGCAGGCATTCTCTCCGGCCGCGACATCGAGCCCGCCTTTGGTTCGCACCGCGGCCAGCGTTGCAAAATCTTCCGGCGGCCAGACCGGCTCCTCGAGGAACATCGGCGCGGCGTCGCGGCAGGAGTGCGCAAACTCAATCGCATCCTCGCCATTCAGCGGACAGTTCAGGTCGACCATCAGCGGAATGCCGGGGCCGATCGCCTGCCGCGCGGCGAATACGGCAGGCGTTGTGGTCTCATGCAATTTGATCGCCTTGTAGCCCTGCCGCAGCGCGGTCTCGCATTCGCGTGCGATCAGCTCGGGCTTGCCGATCCGCAGCAGGCTCGCATAGGCGGGAATCCGCGCGCGCCTGGCTTCGCCGATCAGCCGGTGCAACGGCACGCCCTTCGCTTTGGCAGCAAGGTCCCACATCGCGATATCGAGCGCCGATATCGCGAACATGGTGATGCCGTAGCGGCCGAACAAATGCAGGTTGCGCTGGATCCGTTCCATGAAGGCGGGAATATCAGCGGCCTCGGGCACCTCGAGGCCCTGCGCCTGCGGCGCGATCATTTCCTCGATGGCCGCATAGCTCGTGCGCGGGCAGACATAGGCAAAGGCATCGCCCCAGCCGGTGATGCCGGCATCGGTGGAAACCTCGACCATGACGATTTCCAGCGCCGAAATGGCAGAAGCGCCTTGCTTGAAGCTCGCAACCCCCGCGTCATAGGGAATGCGGATATGATGCGCCCGGACGTTGGTGATCAGCATGGTTGCCCCCGAAGGTACCGACAGGACGGGTGGTATCATAACAAAATCGACGGTTCCCGATATGGCTTGGTGACCGCTATCGTGAGCCGCAAGACCGGAGAGCAAGGACTGTCAAATGAAGCGTGTAGCATCAGAGCATAATGCGGGCGCTTCGCATGAAGGCTGTCAGCCATGAATCCGGCCCAGAAGGCGCTCTGGTATATCGAAAGCCATCTCGCCGAGCCGCTGACGCTCGACGACGTCGCGAGCATTGCCGGCGTCTCGCGCTTCCATTTGGTGCGGGCGTTTGCCGCGGCTACCGGGCTTTCGGTCATGCGCTATGTGCGTGCGCGCCGGCTCAGCAAGGCCGCGCAGGCGCTCGCGGCAGGCGCCCCCGACATCCTGAGCCTCGCGCTGGAGGCGGACTACAGCTCTCACGAAGCGTTCACCCGCGCGTTTCGCGACCATTTCGGCGTCACGCCCGAGGTGGTTCGCGCCGCAACGTGCCTCGATCGTCTCAAGCTTCAGGAGCCCATCGTCATGGATTCAACCTTGCTCGACACTCTCAAGCCCCCGCGTTTCGAAACCTCCAAGCCGTTGCTGATCGCCGGCATCGGCGAACGTTGCACGCATGAAAATGCCGGTGCAGGTATTCCGAACCAGTGGGAGCGGTTTCACCAGAAAGTCGACGGTATTCCCGCGCGGATCGGCAAGGTCGCCTACGGCGTCTGCTGCAACGGCGACGATGCCGGCAATTTCGACTACATCGCCGGCGTCGAGGTCGCCGACTTCTCCGACCTGCCGCGCGAGTTTGCGCGCGTCCGGATTCCGGAAGCAAAATACGCGGTGTTCACCCACGCCGAGCACATCTCGACCATCCGCCGCACCGTCAACACGATCTGGAATCACTGGCTGCCGATATCAGGCATGAAGGCGGCCGACGCGCCGTTCTTCGAGCGATACGACGAGAAGTTCGATCCCGCCACCGGCAATGGCGGGCTGGAGATCTGGATCCCGGTGCGCGAATAGGAAGTGTAGCCGTAGGATGGGTGGAGCGAAGCAATACCGATCATCCCTTGCGGGCCACGATTTGATGGGTTTCGCTTGCGCTCTACCCATCCTACGCTGGTGTCGGACCAAACCTACCGCAATGCTGCCCTGCGCAACGCGAACGGCCGCGGTTGCTTGGCAAGCGATATCGACTTTGCCATAACGAGCGCGACAAGAAGCGTTGCGCGTGCGGGATCGAGCCAAAAATCCGCCTGCAGCCGAAGCAAGCCGGGAGGATTCATGGCCGATATTCGTGTTCTCGCCACCGATCTGGAGTTTCCCGAAGGTCCGGTGGTCATGCCGGACGGCTCGGTCGTGCTGGTCGAAATCCGGGGCAAGCGGCTGACACGGGTTTATCCCGACGGACGTAAAGAGGTGGTCGCTGAAATTCCGGGCGGCCCCAATGGCGCGGCACTCGGCCCCGACGGCAAGATGTACATCTGCAACAATGGCGGCTTTAGCTGGATTCCCACCGGCAAGATGATCATGCCGGGGCCGCAGCCCGAGGATTACCTCGGCGGCTCGATCCAGCGGATCGATCTGCAGAGCGGCAAGGTCGAGACCGTCGTCGACAGATGCGGCGAGCACGCACTACGGGGCCCTAACGACCTGGTGTTCGACCGGCATGGCGGCCTCTGGTTCTCCGATCTCGGCAAACGCCGCGCCCGCGAGATGGATGTAGGCGCATTCTACTACGTCAAGCCCGGCATGAAGGAGATCGTCGAGGCGGTGCACGGCGTGCTGCCTGCCAACGGCATCGGCCTGTCGCCGGACGAGAAGACGGTCTACATCGCGGAAACGCCGACGGCACGCCTGTGGGCCTATGAGGTCTCCGAGCCCGGCACCATCAAGCCGCGCGACGTCATCTATCGTGGCGAGCGCGGCAAGCCGATCGCGGGACTCGGCGGCTACCAGATGTTCGACTCGATGGCGGTTGAGGCAGGCGGCAATGTCTGCGTGGCGACGCTGGTCTCGGGCTGCATCTCGGTGATCGCGCCCGATGGTACACTGGTCGAGCAGGTGCCGACCGGCGACCGCGTCACCACCAATATCGCCTTCGGCGGGCCCGAGCTGAAGACCGTCTACATCACGCTGTCGGGCAAGGGCGAGCTGATCGCGATGGACTGGGCGCGGCCGGGTCTGGCGCTGAATTTTTTGAACAAGTGACGATTGCGCGACAGCGCAATCGTCATTCCGGGATGGTCCGAAGGACCAGACCTCAGGTGTGCAATTGCGCACCGGGGAATCTCGAGATTCCGGGTCTGGTGCTAGCGCACCATCCCGGAATGACCATGGAGAGATGATAACCCTCATGGTGAGGAGCGCGGAACGCGCGTCTCGAACCATGAGGCCACAGACGGGGCCTGCATCCTTCGAGACGCCGCTTCGCGGCTCCTCAGGATGAGGAGAGGGAGTATTTGATATGGCCTTTCTTGAACCGGTTACCCTGCAGGGCGCACATGCGCGGCTCGAGCCGTTGTCGCACGATCATGTTGACGGACTCGTGGAAGCCGTGAGCGACGGCGAACTATGGAAGCTCTGGTACACCTTCATTCCCAGAGCCGAAGACATGCGCAAGGAGATCGATCGCCGGCTCGGCCTGTTTGCGGCAGGCACCATGCTGCCGTTCACGGTGTATGACGCCGACGGCAAGGTCGCGGGCATGACGACCTATATGAACGTCGATGCCGCCAACCGCCGCGTCGAGATCGGCTCCACCTGGTACGCCAAGCGTGTGCAGCGCAGCGCGCTCAATACGCAGTGCAAATTGCTGCTGCTGACGCACGCCTTCGAGAAGCTCAATTGCATTGCGGTAGAGTTCCGCACGCATTTCTTCAATCACCAGAGCCGGCGCGGCATCGAGCGCCTGGGCGCCAAGCAGGACGGTATCCTGAGAAGCCACCAGATCGCGCCGAACGGCACGTTGCGCGACACCGTGGTTTACAGCATCATCGCCAGCGAATGGCCGACCGTGAAGGCGCATCTCAACTATCAGCTCAACGAGAAGACGCGGTGAACAGGCCGCGCTAGAAACGATACGATGGAAACGTTCGATTATCTGATCATCGGCGCGGGCTCCGCAGGCAGCGTGCTTGCTAACAGGCTTAGTGAAGACCCAACGAGCCGCATCTGTGTGCTGGAGGCAGGGCCAAGCGACTGGCATCCCTACATCCATCTGCCTGCCGGCTTCATCAAGACGTTCCACATGAAGAGCGTCAACTGGGCCTACAGCCAAGAGCCGGGGCCGTGGACCGGCGGCCGCAGCATCTATGCCCCGCGCGGCAAGACGCTGGGCGGATCGTCATCAATCAACGGCCATATCTACAACCGCGGCCAGCGCCAGGATTTCGACACCTGGGCGCAGCTCGGCAACCGCGGCTGGGGCTATCCGGACATACTGCCCTACTTCAAGCGGCTGGAGCGGCGCGTCGGCGAATGCGACGAAACCTATCGCGGGCGCGACGGCAGTCTTACCGTCACCACCATGGATTGGCAGGATCCGCTCTGCGAGGCCTTCATGGAAGGCGCTATGAGCCTCGGGATTCCGCGCAACCCCGATTACAACGGCGCGATCCAGGAGGGCGTGTCCTACTGCCAGCGCACCATCGAGAAGGGCCTGCGCATGAGCGCCGCGAAGGCGTTCCTGCATCCGGCGCGGAAGCGGGGCAATGTCGATGTGCGCACCCATGCGCATGTCACCAACCTCATCTTCGAGGGCAAGCGCGTGGTCGGCGTGCGTTATCTCCGGGGCGGCAAGGGCGGCGAGCCCGTCGAGATGCGCGCGAGCAAGGAAGTCATCCTGTCCGGCGGCGCCTATAACTCGCCGCAGGTGCTGCAATTGTCCGGCGTTGGCTCGCCCGAACTGCTGCAATCGCACGGCATCGAAGTCCGCCACGCGTTGCCGGGTGTCGGCGAAGGCCTGCAGGATCACTACGCGCCGCGTTCGGTCGCGCGCGTCAAGAACATCCGGACCATCAATGAGCTGCGGCGCGGCTTGAGCCTCTGGGTCGAGGCGCTGAAATGGGCCACGACGCGGCGCGGCTTGCTCTCGCTGTCGCCGACCATGGTCTATTGCTTCTGGCACTCCGGCGAGACCACCGAAAGCTCCGATCTGCAGCTCACGTTTACGCCGGCGAGCTACAAGGAAGGCGTGCAGGGCCAGCTCGAGGACGAGCCCGGCATGACCGTTGCTTCATGGCAGCAGCGGCCCGAAAGCCGCGGCTATGTCCGCATCCGCTCGGCCGACCCGTTCGCGCCGCCGATCATCCAGACCAATTACCTGGTTGAGGAGATCGACCGCCGCGTCGTCGTGGCTGGGATGAAGCTGGCGCGCCGGCTGCTCGCGTCGAAGCCGCTCGCGCCCTATTACGCCTATGAGGATTTCCCGGGGCCGAAGGTGCAGAGCGACGATGAATTCCTCGCCGCCGCCACCGAACGCGGCACCACCACGTTCCATCCCGGCTGCACCTGCCGCATGGGCCCGGCGGACGCCAAATGGGCCGTGGTCGACGACCAGTTGCGCGTGCACGGGCTGCAGGGACTACGCGTGGTCGACGCCTCGATCATGCCGCGGATGATCTCAGCCAATCTCAACGCCTCAACGCTGATGATCGCCGACAAGGCCTCCGACATGATCCGCGGCAAGACCGCGCCGGAAGCCGTCAGATTCCCGGTGTCGGCCTAGCATTGGCGTTCGCGATCAAGGCCGAGATTTCCGATCTGCGGCCGAAGACGTTCGCGTTGACAGCGCAAAAGACCATGTATGGCGGCAAGCATATCGCCGAAGGCGACACGGTTTTCGTGTTTGCGAGCGAGAACGAGGGTGGGCAGGGCCTTATTGCGCGCGGCGTTGTCATTTCTGCCGAAGCGGTCGCCAGGAAGCGCGGCATCATCAGGCAAACACCACGCGTGAGCATCACCATCAGACGCACCGCGCTCGCGAAGCGGCCGCTGGGGCGGAGCGACCTCAAGCATTTCACCGACTGGAAAGACGGCCAGCCCGGGACCGAGCTCAATTTCAAGTTCTATCGTCAGGCAACGAACAAGATCGCCGGCATCTCGGACGAAGCGGCGGCGTTTCTCGATGAATTCTTCTAGGGGCGTGGACTCATAAAGGCGTAGATTTCCTAAAGGCGTAGATTTCCGCCTCTGACGGAGAAGCGGAAACGTTACGATCAGTTCGAGTATTACCGCTCGTGACCCATTGCGGTCTTCGCTCCAGCAGACCTAATGGCAAGGGCTACGATTAGGCTGCCTCAGTTGGCGCCCTATGGTGGCGTGTAAGGAGCAGGCGTGAACAAGCAGGCCTCTTCCGCTCCTCCTTTGAGACGACAGTCCCAAAACTTCTCGACCATGATGCCCGCAATGATGATGGACAGCACTACCAGGCAAAACACCGCCAGCCGATTATCTGCTTTCATTCTCTCGCCTCACCTGGCGGCACGTTTATAGACCCAACTCCTGTAGATGCGGTTACTGCATGTTCGCTTAGTGGCCCCCAGTGGACAAGCCGATCCGTGCAATTGGTGTGTGCTTCCCGGGGTAGACCGGGCATGGCGAAGTAAACCGCCACTTCCGCACAATTGGCAATAGCCTGAAATTTTCGAACCCAGCCGGCTCCGCTGGCGTTCGAAAATTACTAGCACGCAACAAATTCCGCACCTCGTGAACATAAAACATTTGACGCGTCGAGTTTTCTCTGCGCTTAGATCATGACATTCGTCGCGGGTGAAATTGCCTGCACTCTTGAGGACTGCAATGCGTAACGCGCGCACACACATCGCAGAGACTGCCGCCCGCGTCCGGCCGCTTATTCGGCTGGCCGATCGGTCGTGCATGTCCGTGATGACGTGGGGCCCGAACTTTCAGCTCGAAGCGGGGCTGATCCGCAAAGTAAGAGTGTAACTCTCGGCGCAGGGCCGCTCCCTCCGCCGAACCGGCAGGAGGGCAAGATGAACGCCCGCAACGACGTCAAAAGACCATCCGATCAGAGCTTGGACGCGAGGCCTGTGCTGGCAGCGGCTCAACGGCGATTTGCCGCGCGGGTCGATTTTCTCGTGGCTCGCTGGCTCGAGCGCTGCGCCACAAACGCCGAGGCCGCACAACGGATGTTGAGGACCGATCCGAAGCCCACACGTGAGCTCGGGATGGGCGTGAGCCCTGTCGTTTCATCTCCACATTGGGATGAGTCCCCATGACGGGGCAGGTGGCAGGGTGGGGATAGCTTCAAGGCATGGACAGAGGCTGCCCGCATGGCAGCCTCTGTTACTCAATTGCCAATTAGCCAAATGAGAATACACGCCGAGCTGCTCCTTGCGTTTTGGATCTCGATAGGTTTTAAGCCCGGTGACTTCATGACCACAGGTAGGAACGAGAAGCGAACTGCGTGGCTTTGCCGCGTTTTAAGCAGAGTGACCGCGCCCCCCGGTAGCTCATGCGCTTTAACCTGTTCTGAGCCTCCACAAGGGAAACCATCATGGCCAAGATGACCAAGAATCAGTTGATTGATGCAATTGCAGAGGGAACGCAGGTTTCCAAAGGAGACGTAAAGGCCGTCATCGAGCAGATGGCGACTGTGGGCTATAAGGAACTGAATGAATCCGGCGAGTTCGTCATTCCCGGCTTCGTCAAAATGTCGGTCGTGAACAAGCCTGCTACTGAAGCCCGCAGCGGTGTGAATCCTTTCACGAAAGAGCCTATGGAGTTCGCGGCCAAGCCAGCGAGCAAGTCGGTCAAGGCGTCACCCCTGAAGGTTGCTAAAGACGCGGTTTGAACCGGGCGGATCGGTTGGGGCATGCTCGTTCGCCAGAACTGTGGGCAAATTCCATCACACCCTGGACAGGCACCTCCACCCGCACACTATGCGCCCCGAGACGGAATCTCCAGAGGGCCTGGGGGCGCGCAGTCTCGCAAAGGCCATGCGGTGTAATGCCCGCGTGGCCTTTTGTCTTTATTGTCTGACCGCAAAGCTAGAAATCCCCGGGGTGAACGGTTGCTTCCGGCGCAGAGCGCTCGTCTCGCAAGCGGACCGGAAGCAGCTGCGCTGCAATGTGCACTCAGATTTGAATCGCCTCTCAACAGCCGGCCGTCTATGGTGCGGTTATGTCGCGCCTCGTGTTTCTCTCGATCGCTATCATCCTATCGCTGCTGCCGGTCGTCGCGCCGGCTGCGCCGGCTCATAAGCGGCCGGCGCCACGCTGGCACGGATACGGCTTCCTCCCGGGCTATCAGCAGCCACCGAATAACAGCCTTCCAGCTTACGCGCGGAAAGCTTCGGCCTCGCGCATGGCGCGCCGCAACCAGCGCCCTTGGTATATCGATCCAACCCCAAGTTATTACGGGTACGATGGCGACTGGCACTATTTCGGCCGGCCTGGCTTTTACGGCGGTCGCTACAATGGCGGCAGCTTTGGCCCTTGCTGGACGCGGACGCCGATCGGGCCGATCTGGAATTGCGGCTAAGCTGTTGCTTAAAGACACGCCCGCATCGAAATTCGCTTACGGATGCGCCGCTTCCGGCCGGTACAGTGTATCGATGGTGACGACGCCGATCGCACGCGACACGCAGGGGCAGATCTTGCGGCTGTCCTGTTTCTGCTGATCGCTGAAGAACACGTCGCGGTGGTCGATCTCGCCCTCGACGGCAACGACATCGATCGCGCAGACGCCGCATTCGCCGCGCTGGCAATCTGATATCACCTCGAAGCCGGCGGCGTTCAGCGCGTCGAGCATCGAGCTGTTCTGCGGCACGACCAGTTCGGTGTCGGACCCCTTAAGGCGCACCCGGAATTCCGCCGTCGGCTTGAGCCCGCTGGAGCCGAAGGTTTCGTAGCGCAAGTCGGCGGGCGCTCTTCCGGCTTCATTCCAGGCTCGCCGCGCCGCCTCCAGCATCCGCATCGGTCCGCACATGATGGCGATGGCGTCGTCCGGCAAGGCGCGGAAGGTGGCTTCGAAGTCGAGCCGCGCGCCTTCGTCGGAGGCGTGCACGATCAAGAGGTCGCCCAGCAGCGCCGAGAGCTCGTCGAGGAAGGCGGCACCACCGCGCGACTTGACCGCGTAGTGCAGGGGAGCGTCGATATTCCTGCGGCGCAGGGCGGCCGCGATACCTGTTATCGGCGTGATGCCGATGCCGCCGGCGATCAGGCAATAGTTCTTTCTCGTCCAGTCGATTTCGAGCAGGGACGCCGGATTTGAAGTTTCGATCCGCGCACCCGGCGTCAAGCTCCACATGCCGCGCGAGCCGCCGCGGCTGTCCGGCGCCAGCCGCACCGCGATCCGGTAGGTGCCGGCATCGCTATTCTCCACCAGCGAATAGGAGCGCCGCGCGGGCTGTCCGTCGATCAGCACGGAGACGCCGATATGGCTGCCGGCCGGGTAGGGCGGCACGTGGCCATTCTCCGGGCGCAGTCGAAATTCGCGGATATTGGGCGTCACGTCGCGCACTGTTTCGACGGTGCACCAGCTCCATTGCTCGGCAAAACGCATGGGGCGCTTTCCTATTCGGCTGACGATTTGAGCAGGGCTAGCGCAGGCATCAGTTCGAGATGCGTGCGGTTGCGGATCGCGAGCCGCAAATTGCGCGCGGCGAGGCGCGAATGCTCGCGCATCACGGCTTCGGCCCGCGCGCCCTCGCGGTTCTCGATCGCATCGACCACGATGCGATGATGATCCTGCCCGATCAGCAGGATTTGATGCGCCTCCGGCAACGCCGATTGCGCCATCACGAAAGCGCTTGGCGAAGCGAACGGCAACGCGGAGACGCGATCGATTTCGCGGATCAGCGGCGCACTCGCGGATAGTTCATTGAGCAGCGCGTGGAAGCGCGCGTTCATGGTCACATACGCGGAAAAGGCTTCGACCGAAATCGGATCCTGGCGAACCAATTGGTCGAGGTCGGCGAGGCATTCCTTCAGCGGCTCGAGGCTGCGCGCGCTGACACCGCGCTCGGCCGCAAAGCGGGCCGCGAGGCCCTCCAGCGTGCCACGCAGCTCGATCGAATCCAGAATATCGCGCTCGGTGAACGCCTTCACCATGAAGCCGCCGGAAGGAATCGCCTGCAGCAGCCCTTCATCCTCCAGCCGCACCAGCGCCAGCCGCACCGGCGTCCGCGAGACGCCTGTGATATCGACCGCCTGCAGTTCGGAGATGCGTTCGCCGGGGCGCAGCCGTCCTGATAGAATCATGTCGCGCAGCGCGAGCTGCGCGCGCACGGTCTGCGACACGGAACGTTCGGCGTCGCGCTCGTTCATGACCTCACTCCGCGGCCTGGACGGTTTGCGGCGCGGTCTCGCGCGCGACCATGCGGTCGATCACGCGCCGCGCCCACATCGCACCTGCATCGATGTTGAGATTGTAGAAGGTGCGGTCCGGATTCTCGTTCATCGCCCGCTGCTGCGCTTCGAGGATGATTTCATCCTCGTGGAAGATGCCGGAAACGCCCTCGCGGATTTCGGTGGTCAGCTTCTGCTCTGTCGTCCGGTAATTGCGGACGAAGGCCCAGAAATAGTGACAGGTGGTGTCGGTTTCCGGCGTCATGGTGTTGAGCACAAAGCCGTTGACGCCCTGCGAGCGATCGCCTTCCGGCGCGCCGGTGCCGGCGGGGGCGACGCCGACGTCGATATTGACGGTGCCGGGCGCCTGGAAATGGATGATCTGCCAGCGGTCGACCGCACCCGGCTTCTGCAACTGCGCGGCCCAGAACGGCGGCGCGTCGATGCCCTTCATCCAGCGCGTCACCGTCACGGTCTTGTCGCCATGGGTGACGTCGAACGGGGCTTCGGCGACGTGGTCATTGCCGATGCTGCTGCCGTGCACGAAAGCTTCGTGGGTGAGGTCCATCAGGTTGTCGACCACGAGGCGGTAGTCGCACTTCACATGAATGGTCTTGCCGTCGCCGGCCCAGGCGGGATCGTCGTTCCAGTGCATGTCCGGCACCAGGGCCGGATCTGCCAGCGCCGGGTCGCCCATCCACAGCCAGATGAAACGATGCCGTTCGACAACCGGATAGGAGCGCACGCAGGCTGAGGGATTGATGGTGTCCTGCGAGGGCATGTAGGTGCAGCGGCCCTGCGCGTTGAACTTCAGCCCGTGATAGCCGCAGACGACCGTGTCGCCGTCGAGCCGTCCTTTGGAGAGCGGCACCAGCCGATGCCAGCAGGCGTCCTCCAGCGCGCAGACCCGCCCGCTGGACTGGCGGTACATCACGACATGCTTGCCGCAGATCGTGCGCGGAAACAGCGCGTGCTTGATATCGACATCCCAGGCGGCGGCGTACCAGGCGTTGAGCGGAAACGAGGACGGCATGGCTGCACTCCTTGATGAGTGCAGGATGTATACAGAATATGCGACGTGGTGGCAAATTTAGCGCAATGTACGTATCTAAATACCATTAAAGTATACATAGCCTTTGTGAATTACTTCATTTCCCGATCTCCGGTTAGCCGTCACCCTTGATCGCGGGCTGAGCGCGCAACTGCCACGGACATGCTTGCGGGCATCATCGGGACGAATAACTGCCGCCTCGCAGCAGCAATGGCCGGCGAAAAGCTGCAGCGCCAATGCCGTTCCGAGCAGCGCTCGGCAAACCCGCGGGGGACCACATTCGGAGTTCGCAACAGCCACCGCAAAGGAGGCACGATGGCATCTCAAGTATCAGCCCTCAGGCTTTTCGATCTGATTCACTCGCACCGTGTAACGGCCGTCATCTACGTGGCGGCGAGACTTGGACTTGCCGAGCTGCTGCGGGACGGATCGCAGACGTCTGGCGCGCTTGCGAAGGCGACCGGCGCGGATGAACGTTCTCTCGGGCGTCTGCTCACCGCACTCTCCACCATCGGTATATGTTCGCGAACCGGCGACGGTAGCTATTCCCTGACGGAGGTGGGCGCCTGCCTCGACAGCGCAGCGGAGCAATCGTTCAAGGGCTGGGCAATCCTCGAAGCCGAGATGCTGTCAAAGTCGTGGAGCGGGATGCTTGAGTCCGTGATGACCGGCAAGACCGCGGCGGAATTGCAGGGCGCTGCCGACGCTTTCGAACTGATGGCTCGAACGCCTGAAAACGTCGACAAGTTTAACGTCGCGATGACCGAGCTCACGCGGCTGGTAACGCCGGATATCCTTCGCTCCTACGATTTCAGCGGGATATCCTACCTGATGGACGTCGGTGGCGGCTCCGGCGAGTTGCTCGGCGCGATCGCGCAGCAAAAACGGGAACTGCGTGGAATCGTTTTTGACCTTCCGAGGTGCTTTGATGCCGCAAGCAGACATCTTCGGCAGATCGGCGTCAGCGATCGCGTCGAATTTGTCGCGGGCGATTTCTTCAAATCGGTTCCGGCGATCGCTGATACGATCATCCTCAAGAGCGTGATCCATGACTGGAATGATGCGCGCAGCATCTCGATCCTGCGCAACTGTCATCGGGCGCTCCCGAGTAGCGGCAAGTTGCTGTTGGTCGAGCGGCTGATGCCGGAAGTGCCGGGTACGACAGACGACCACAAGGCGCATGCGTTGAGCGATCTGAACATGCTTCGCGGGCCCGGAGGGCTCGAGCGCACCAAAGGGCAATATCGCGAATTGCTCGAACAAAGCGGCTTCGCTCTGGCTGGGGTTTATCCTGCCGGCCGCTTCAACGTGATCGAGGCACGTCCCGCTTTGATGACTGCCGAGTGACGGAACGTCACCATCACCCGGGATCAGGCTGCGGCCTCAGCCGTAAACGAACGCCTTGTCCTTCAGATCGATCGCGGGGAATTCGTCCTTCTCCGCCCAGTAATCCTGGTTGTGCTGCCATTCCGGCTTGTCGCCGCGCTTGGGCAACAAGTGCATGCCGCGCATCATGTAGCCGGGGTTGAAGTTTTCGGGATCGATCCACGGCAACAGCGGCATGTTGTGATCTTCGGGGCGGAGCTCTGGCGTCACGCGCTTCGCGCCGGTCTCCTTCATGTGATTGAGCATCCTGCAGACGAAGTCGGCGACGAGATCGACGCGCAGCGTCCAGCTCGCGCGGAAATAGCCGAACACCCAGACAAGGTTCGGCACGCCGGTGAACATCATGCCGCGATAAGTGACGGTATCGGCGAAGTCGAGCGGCTTGCTGTCGATGGCAAACTCGATGTCGCCATTGGCGCACAGGTTGAAGCCGGTCGCGGTCACGATGATGTCGGCCTCGAGCTCCTTGCCTGATTTCAGCAGGATGCCCTTTTCGGTGAAGCGGTCGATCTCGTCAGTGACGACGGAGGCCTTGCCGGACTTGATGCCCTGGAACAGGTCTCCATCGGGGATGAAGGCTATGCGCTGCCGCCACGGCCGGTATTTTGGCGTGAAGTGGGTCGCGATGTCGTAGTCCTTGCCGAGATAGGCTTCGACCGCGGACAGCAAATCCTTCTTGGCCGCTTCCGGCTCCGCGAACGTCTTGCGGGTGAAGGCGTCCTGGTCGAACAGGATCTTGCGCCGGGTGATCTCGTGAATCCATTTTTCGTCGACCTGCAACTGGCGCAACTGCTCGGCGATCTCGATCGCATTGCGCCCGGTGCGGAAATAGGTCGGCGAACGCTGCAGCATCGTCACATGCGCGCAATCAGCAGCCATCGCCGGGATCAGGGTCGCTGCGGTAGCGCCGGAGCCGATCACGATGACGCGCTTATTCTTGTAGTCGATATCCTCGGGCCATTTCTGCGGATGGACGATCGGGCCCTTGAACTTGGCCATGTCCTTCCACTCCGGCGTGTAGCCCTCGGTGTGGCGGTAGTACCCCTGGCACATCCAGAAGAAATTGGTGGTGAAGCGAAGCTGCTCGCCGGTATCGGTACGCGTGGCCTCGATTGTCCAGAGGTTTTCCTCGCTCGACCATTTTGCCGAGGTGATGGTGTGCCGGTAGCGGATGTGAGGTGTTAGATCGTTCTCCTCGATCACCTCGCCCATGTATTTCAGGATTTCCGCGGCGCTCGCGATCGGCGCTGTCGTCCATGGCTTGAAGCGGTAGCCGAACGTATGCAGGTCGCTGTCGGAGCGGATGCCGGGGTAGCGGTGCGTGGTCCAGGTGCCGCCGAACGTCTTCTGCGCCTCCAGCGCGACGAAGGTCGTTCCCGGGCATTGCGTGGTGAGGTGGTAGGCCGCACCGACGCCGGAAATGCCGGCGCCTGCGATGACGACGTCGAAATGCTCCGTGGTGCGCGGCGCGGTCTCATCGATCTGGGCTTGAACGTTCATCTTCCCTGT
Organism: Bradyrhizobium valentinum; assembly: GCF_001440405.1. GTDB lineage: Bacteria > Pseudomonadota > Alphaproteobacteria > Rhizobiales > Xanthobacteraceae > Bradyrhizobium > Bradyrhizobium valentinum. Next base: position 5,815 of record NZ_LLXX01000055.1, on the reverse strand, counting down.
ACTTTTTTGGTTGTTGTTCTGAAAAACGAAACGCCAGAACCTCGGGTTCTGGCGTTGTAGACATCGGCGAAATTACACTTCGCGGCGGCTGAGGAACGCCAGCCGCTCGAACAGGTGCACGTCCTGTTCGTTCTTGAGCAGCGCGCCGTGCAGCGGCGGGATCAGCTTGCGCGGGTCGCGCTCCCTCAGCATTTCCGGCGTGATGTCCTCGTTCAGCAACAACTTGAGCCAGTCGAGCAGTTCCGACGTCGAGGGCTTCTTCTTCAGGCCCGGCACCTCGCGCACCTCGAAGAAGATGCGCAGCGCTTCTTCCACCAGGCGCTTCTTGATGCCGGGGAAGTGCACGTCGACGATCCGGCCCATGGTGTCGGCGTCGGGAAACTTGATGTAGTGGAAGAAGCAGCGGCGCAGGAACGCGTCCGGCAGTTCCTTCTCGTTGTTCGAGGTGATCATCACGATCGGGCGCAGGCTCGCCTTGATGTTCTCGCCGGTCTCGTAGACGAAGAACTCCATGCGATCGAGTTCGAGCAACAGGTCGTTCGGAAACTCGATGTCGGCCTTGTCGATCTCGTCGATCAAAAGCACCGGGCGCTTGTCGTGGGTGAAGGCTTCCCACAATTTGCCGCGCTTGATGTAGTTCGAGATGTCAGAAACCCTGCTGTCGCCGAGCTGGCTGTCGCGCAGGCGCGACACCGCGTCGTATTCGTACAGGCCCTGCTGCGCCTTGGTGGTCGACTTGATGTGCCAGGTCAGGAGCGGCGCGCCGAGCGCTTTGGCGACTTCCTCCGCCAGCACGGTCTTGCCGGTGCCGGGCTCGCCTTTGATCAGCAGCGGGCGCTCGAGCACGATCGAGGCATTGACGGCGACCTTGAGGTCGTCGGTGGCGACATAGTCCTTGGTGCCGGTAAATTTCATCTATCAGTTTGCCTTGTTGTTCGTTCGTACCGCTACGGCCTGAACAGTAAACGACCGCCGGTCCGGCGGTCGCGATTGGAGTTGATGCGCTGTCCTCAGCGTCTGATCAGCGACAGGATCACCAGGATGATCACCGCGCCGATGGTGGCGTTGATGATGTCGCGGACCCACCCTACGCCGAGGCTGACGCCGAGTTGCGGCAAGAGCCAGCTTGCCAGCAGCGCGCCGATGATGCCGACCACGATGTTGCCGATCAGCCCGAAGCCTGCACCGCGCACGATCAGTCCGGCAAGCCAGCCCGCGATACCGCCGATGATCAGCGCCGCAATGATTCCCATTGAATTTCCCCTGCCGGAATAAGCCTTTTACGGCTCAATTGTAATTGAAAAAGCCTCCCGGTCTAGGCCTGACAGCTATGCGCTGGCCTTTGGCATGCGCCGGCCCTTGACGGGCGCTGTCCGGCAGGCAATCTGTACTGCATGTTCCTGCAATTCTTCACATCGCTGCGCGACGCGCAGGTCCCGGTGACCCTGCGCGAATATCTGACGCTGATGGAGGCGCTCGACGCCGACCTCGCCGATCAGACGGTCGAGAATTTCTATTATCTCTCCCGCGCCGCGCTGGTGAAGGACGAGCGTAATCTCGACAAGTTCGACCGCGTCTTCGGCACCGTGTTCAAGGGGCTCGAAAGCCTGCTGGATGCCATGGAGAAGGCGGAGATTCCCGCCGAATGGCTGAAGAAGCTCGCGGAAAAATACCTCACCGAGGAAGAGAAGAAGCAGATCGAGGCGATGGGCTGGGACAAGCTCATGGAAACGCTGCGCAAGCGCCTTGAGGAACAGAAGGGCCGCCACCAGGGCGGCAACAAGTGGATCGGCACCGCCGGCACCTCGCCGTTCGGCGCCCACGGCTACAATCCCGAAGGCGTAAGAATCGGGCAGGAGAAGAACCGCAACAACCGCGCCGTGAAGGTGTGGGACAAGCGCGAGTTCAGGGATCTCGACGGCAATGTCGAGCTCGGCATCCGCAACATCAAGATCGCGCTGCGCCGCTTGCGCAAGTTCGCCCGTACCGGCGCGCCTGACGAACTCGATCTCGACACCACGATCAGGGAGACCGCCAACCACGGTTATCTCGACGTCCATATGCGACCCGAGCGTCGCAACGCGGTGAAGGTTTTGGTGTTCTTCGACATCGGCGGCTCGATGGATTCGCATATCGAGCAGGTCGAGGAGCTGTTCTCGGCGGCGAAGTCCGAATTCAAGCACATGGAATATTTCTACTTCCACAATTGCCTCTATGAAGGCGTCTGGAAGCAGAACAAGCGCCGCTTCACTGATCGCACGCCGACCTGGGACGTGCTGCATAAATATCCGCACGACTACAAGGTGGTGTTTGTCGGCGACGCCTCGATGTCGCCGTACGAGATCATGGTGCCGGGCGGCTCGGTCGAGCACGTCAACGAGGAGGCCGGCGCGGTCTGGCTGGAGCGCATCACGCGCACCTACCCGCATACGGTGTGGCTCAATCCGGTGGCGCAGAAGCACTGGGACTATTCGGAATCCACCACCATCATCCGGCGGCTGTTTTCGGAGCGCATGTTTCCGATCACGATCGAAGGCCTCGAAGGCGCGATGAAGGAGCTGGTGCGGTAATCCTGTCATTCCGGGGCGCGCGCAGCGCGAACCCGGAATCTAGAGGTTATTTCACTCGCTCGAGATTCCGGGTCTGGTCCTTACCATCCCGGAATGACGGATCAAGAAACGAAAGGCGCAATCAATGCCCCAGACCATTCACCGCGGCATCAAATCCCTGATCGACGAAGCTAACGCCGAGATCGAGACCGTCAGCGCCGCTGACGCCATCAAGGCCGCGCAGGACCCAAACGTCGTGATCGTCGATATCAGAGACCCCCGCGAGATCGAACGCGAGGGCAAGATCCCGGGCGCGTTCTCCTGCACGCGCGGCATGCTGGAATTCTGGATCGATCCGCAAAGCCCCTACGCCAAGCCGATCTTCCAGGAGGACAAGAAATTCATCTTCCACTGCGCCGGCGGACTTCGTTCGGCGCTCGCGGCCAAGACCGCGCAGGACATGGGCCTGAAGCCGGTTGCGCATATGGGCGGCGGTTTTGCCGCCTGGCGCGACGCAGGCGGGCCGATCGAGAAGTGGGAGCCGAAGAAGAAGGGGTAGTGTTACCCGCGGCCATCCTTCGAGGCTCGCAAGCGCTCGCACCTCAGGATGACGTTTCCGTCACCCTGAGGTGCCGTAGCGAAGCGGAGGCCTCGAAGGGCGACGGAAACCAACGAAGGAATAAAATGCCCACCACCACCGACCCGCTCGTTTCCACCGAATGGCTCGCCGAGCGCCTGAACGATCCGAACGTCAAGGTGATCGACGCCTCGTTCAAGATGCCGGGCGTGCTGCCGCTGCCGAAGGACGATTATCTCGCCTCGCATATTCCGGGCGCGGTGTTCTTCGACGTCGACGCGGTCTCCGATCATTCCAATCCGCTGCCGCACATGTTTCCTTCCGCCGAACAATTCGGCCGCGATGTCGGCGCTCTCGGCATCAGCAATGACGACACCGTCGTGCTCTACGATTCCGGCGGCTGGGTTGCGGCGCCGCGGGTGTGGTGGATGTTCCTGTCGTTCGGCAAGGACGTGCGCGTGCTCAATGGCGGCCTGAAGAAATGGGTCGCGGAAGGCCGCAAGGTCGAGAAGGGTGAGGTGACGCCGAAGCCGGCGACATTCAGGGCGACGTTCGACGCGCGGCGCACGCGCAGCATGCAGCAGCTTGTCGCCAATCTCTCAAGCCGCGCCGAGCAGGTGATCGATGCGCGCGCCGGCGATCGCTATCAGGGCAAGGTGGCCGAGCCGCGGCCGGGCCTTCGTTCCGGCCATATCCCTGGCAGCCTCAGCCTGCCCTACAACAACCTGTTCGATGCTGCGACCGGCACGATGAAATCGCTCGACGAATTACGAACCGCATTTCTCGGCGCCGGCGTGAAGCTCGACGCACCGATCGTGACGAGCTGCGGCTCCGGCGTCAGCGCCGCCGTGCTGACGCTTGCGCTCTATCGGCTCGGCGTCGAGAACCCGGCGCTGTATGACGGCTCCTGGACGGAGTGGGGCGCGGCCGACGGCCCGCCAATCGCGACCGGCCCGACCTGATCCTCGATTAGAAGCTAGCGCGTCGTGGTGGGCGCGATGGGAGATTGCGCGAACGGGTTGGCCTGCAGTTGCTGCTGAGCCAGCGCCGCCTCGCGTGCCAGGCGCGCCCGTTGCGCCGCAATTCGCCGCCGTTCCCGGGCCCGCTCTGCGGCCCGCTTCTTGATGGCGCTGCGATCCGACTTCGCCTCCGTCGTCTTCGCTTCCGTATTGGCTTCCATCTTGGCGTTGGCCGCGGTCTTTTCATCGACGATCACAGCGGGGCCGCCGAGCGTTGCGATCCGGGTCGCGGCGGGATTGCCTTCGAATGAATTGATATCCGGTGCAGGCGCCGGTGGCGGCGGGGCGGCCGCGGCCGGCTCCGGGGTTTCCGCGACGGCGGCGACCTTCATGTCCGCCTTGGTGACGGGGGCTTCGATTTCCGCCGCAGGCGCCGGAGCAGTCGCCGTCTCGACGATGGCTTCTTTCGCCGGGGCTTCCGGCTTTTCCGCGTCGACCTGCACGGGCTCGGCCGGCCTCACGGCGGCCAGTTTCTCGGGCTCCGCCGGACCGGTGTCCGCAGTCTGTCCGGCCGGTGCCGGGATCTCCGCGGCTGCTTCTGGAACGGTGGCCGGACCATCCTCCGCCGTCTTCTCCGCGGCCGGCGGATCGATACGCAGCAGCGCCAGCGTGGGCGGCGTATCGTCGGTCCGGCGGGCAAACATCGGCTCGGGCGTCGAGCGTCGCGAGGGAAGATTGGCAAATTCCTCATGGGCGGCCCGCAACAGCGCGGCGGCGCCCAGCCCAAAAATCAGGATCGACATCGACAGGATGATGGCAGCGAACAAGAAACGAAAGCCGGGGAGCATGGACTCGAGTTCCGCCCCCCTTGATCTCTGGAGGGTCATTGATGCCAAGGGAACGCGGTGACCACTGGGAGGCTGGGCGCGTCGGGCGCGCGAATCAGTCCGGTTTGAGAGTATCTCAGTGCCCGGTCCGTTTTGTTGCAAAATCCGCGGTTTGAAGTCGCTCATCGCCCGCTAATGGCGATTTCCGGCGCTCTGAGGCATCTTTGCCGCAGCTTGGCGGCAATCACAAATGACTGGCTGGGGGCGAATTTCGCGGATTTGTCTTGAATGTGCCGCTATCTTCCGTCATCTGCCGTTAACCGTCCGGTGGGGCTTGGGGTCTATACATAAGGCGATGATGAACAACCGCATTCTGACGATTTGTGCTGCCATTGCCGCTGGCATGGCGGGAACTTCGCTCGCCCATGCGCAACAGGGCTATCCGGCCCAAGGCCAAGTCTATCAAGGCCAGGTTTATTCGACGGCGCCGGGACCGTATGTGCAAGGTGGCTATGCGGCTGATGAACGCCGCGGCCCCGGCGAACCCGATTTCGACGCATTGGAAGATGACGATGCGCCGAACGGCCAGAACTCGGCCGCGTTGCCGCCGCCCGGTCCGGTGCTGTCGCCCAACGATCCCCGCTATGGCCGTCCGGCCGGTGCCCCCGTTTATTCGGACCGTGGCGCCCCGATGCCCACGGGCCCGATCCTTTCTCCCGACGATCCGCGTTACGGCCGCCCGGCCGGTCCGCCGCCGGTGATCTATGCGGACCGCCCGCCCGGTTCGCAGCAGCCCGCCTATTCGGATCGCGGCGACAGCCGCATTCCCGGCGCCGGCATTGTCTATCCGAACGACGACCGCACTGGCCTGCGCCCGCCGGGGGCGATCGGCGCCGCACCGGC
>NZ_LLXX01000054.1:6852-12952 GCF_001440405.1 Bradyrhizobium valentinum | reverse complement strand
ATACATGCCCTGATCAATCATTCCCCTTGACAACCATATCCCCATACAAGCCCGGGTGGAGCGAAAGCGTAACCCGGGAGCTCTCTCGCAATCATCCGGAATTACCCCCGGATTGCGCTGCGTTCCATCCGGGCTACACGTTGATCCATCCCGTCGAAAGCGCGGATGCAAATTCAGCATCGCCGTTGCGCCGCGCCAATGCTGCCATCGCATCGTGATCATAGGGCACATGGCGAAAGGCCACGCGCCAGGACGCATCGCTGAATTCCAGAATTGCGTAGCGCGCATCAGGCGTGCCGGCCTCGATCACATGCGGGAATGGAACGCTGTAGGAGAAGCCGGGACCGCCGACGCTTCCGGGATTAACCACCAAGCGCCCGTCACCGAGTCTGACGGCACGCGCGATGTGGGTATGGGCGCACAGAATCAACGACTGCGAGATTCCTTCAGCCTCTTTCTCGATCGCCTCAAGCGACGACATCTTGACCGAGCCATCAGGCGTCACTGTCTCCAGCCAGTAGACATTATCGTCGGCAGGCGTCGCGTGACAGAGAAACACCCGATCGCGAAATATCTGCGTTGATGGCACGGTGCGCAACCAGTCGAGATGCATGGTGTCGAGTTGCGCGTAGGCGGGCCGCTCCCACGAGCCCATCTTCTCCACCGGCCGGTCGATCAGCCAGCGATCATGATTGCCGAGCACGTGCACGGCGTCGAGCGCCATCAACGCGTCCATGGTTCGCCGCGCGTCGAGCGGTCCGCTTGCCATGTCGCCGAGATTGACGATCTCGCCAATGCCTTGTGCGCGGATATCGGCCCGCACGGCTTCCAGCGCCAGGTAATTTCCGTGCACATCGGCAATGGCGGCAAAACGCATGCGAACTTCCAGTTTGGTCAGGTGCTCTTATCCCGCAAGAACGATGCTATTCCGATCTACCCCATTTGGGTGAAGCCGGCTTGCAACATGCTGCTTTGGTTTTACTAGGGAAACTCGGGTTCCGACTCGCAGCTTGCGGGCAGCTTAGCTAGACTTTGCAAGACCGGGGCTGGCGAATTTCTTAAGCAATCGATATTTTTTTCCCGGGCGGCCGCTGGAAGCAATTCCAGCGGTCATTTAATTTTAGTCGGACGGCTATCCCGGCGGCGTGCCGTTGATATCAAGCACATGGCCGGCGAGATAGAGCGAACCGGTAATCAGGACGCGCGGCGGCACTTCATACGCCAGCCGCGACAGCGCGTGCAGCGCCGCTTCGACGCTGGCAGCATTTTCCACGCGCATGCCGAGCGCGCGCGCGGCATCGGCCAGCCGATCCGGCGGCATCGCATTATCGCGGCCAGGAATCGGCACTGCGATGATGTGGCGCGTCAGACCAGCGAAATTGGCGAGAAACGAATTCGCATTCTTGCTCGCCATCATGCCCGCGATCACGACCAGCGGACGCGACACCCGCTCTTCGAGATCGCCGAGCGCAGCGGCGGCGACGCGGCCACCTTCCGCATTGTGCCCGCCATCGAGCCAGATCTCGCAAGCCTTCGGCCCCTGATCGACCAGCGCACCCGCGGACAGCCGCTGCATCCGCGCCGGCCATTCGGCGTTGACGATGCCGGCCTCGAAAGCGCCCATCCCGATCTTGAACGCCTCGATCGCTCGCAGCGTCGCAATGGCAAGGCCGGCATTGTCGAACTGATGCCGCCCGAACAGCTTTGGCGCCGCGAGATCCATCAGGCCGCGCTCGTCCTGATAGACCAGCCGCCCGCGCTCGACACTGACATGCCATTGCTGCCCGGCCGCATGCAGCGGCGCGCGCATGCGATTGGCCTGCGCCTCGATGACAGCCATCGCCTCCGGCGTCTGCTCCGCGCAGACTACCGGCGCGCCGCGCTTGATAGTGGCGGCCTTTTCGCCCGCGATCGCGGTCAGCGAGTTACCGAGAAACTCGGTATGGTCCATGCTGACCGGCGCGATGACAACGGCGATCGGCCGGTCGATGACGTTGGTGGCGTCGAGCCGCCCGCCGAGACCGGTTTCGAGCAGCACGACATCGGCTTCATGCTCCGCGAACAGGCAAAACGCCGCCGCGGTCTCCATTTCGAAAATCGTGACCGGCTCGCCCGCATTGACCTGTTCGCAGTGCTCCAGCACCCGGCGCAACTCGGCATCATCAGCCAGCCGGCCGCCGCCTTTCTTGCCGATACGGAAGCATTCGTTGATTCTAACCAGGTAGGGCGAAGTGTAGACGTGCACGCGCAGGCCTGCGGCCTCGAGGATCGCGCGCAGATAGGCGATCGTGGAACCCTTGCCATTGGTGCCGGCGACATGGATCACCGGCGGCAACAGGCGCTCGGGATGATCGAGCTGCGCCAGCAGACGCTGCATGCGATCGAGGCTGAGATCGATACGCCTCGGATGCAGGGCAGACAGCCGCGCGATCAATTCACCGAGCGGCTGGGATTTGGCGGCGGGCAGGTTCACGCGTGGGGCGCAGCCGGCACGGCTTCCGGCGCCAAGACGATCTGGGCCGGGTCCGTAACCTGCGGCGACGGCTTTGAGGCGACGTCGAGCGGCGGCGACTTGGTCAAGATGCGGCAGAGCCGCGCCAGCGTCGGACGCATCTCGTGGCGATGCACCACCATGTCGACCATGCCGTGGTCGAGCAGATATTCGGCGCGCTGGAAGCCTTCCGGCAGTTTCTCGCGGATGGTCTGCTCGATCACGCGCGCGCCGGCGAAGCCGATCAGCGCGCCGGGCTCGGCGATCTGCACGTCGCCCAGCATGGCGTAGGACGCGGTGACGCCGCCGGTGGTCGGATTGGTCAGCACCACGATGTAGGGCAATTTCGCTTCGCGCAGCATCTGCACGCCGACGGTGGTGCGCGGCATCTGCATCAGCGACAGGATGCCCTCCTGCATCCGCGCGCCGCCAGAGGCCGCGAACACAATGAACGGCGACTTCTTTTCCACCGCGAGCTCAAGCCCGCGCACGATCGCCTCGCCCGCGGCCATGCCGAGCGAGCCACCCATGAAATCGAAATCCTGTACCGCCACGACGACGCCGGCGCCTTCGAGCTTGCCGTAGCCGACCTTGATGGCGTCGTTCAGCCCGGTCTTGGCGCGCGCATCCTTGATGCGGTCGGCGTATTTGCGCTCGTCGCGAAACTTCAGCGGATCGGGCGTCACTTCGGGCAACGCGATGTCATACCAGGTCTCGTTGTCGAAGATCGATTTCAGCCGCGCGGTTGCGCCCATGCGCATGTGGTAGTTCGAGCCGGGAATGACGAACTGGTTGGCCTCGACGTCCTTGTAGAACACGAGCTGCCCGGAATCCGGGCACTTGATCCACAAATTCTCCGGCGTCTCGCGGCGCAGGATGCTGCGGATTTTTGGGCGGACGACATTGGTGAGCCAATTCATGGTTCGCTCCGAATGCGGCTGGACGCATTAGCTGGACTATATGGCGATCCGGACGTAGCCCGGCAAGCCGTCGCAAATGTGGCCTATTCTGCGGCCTGTTTCGCTCCCCGGACGCCCTGCGCCAGCGCGGCCACCAGATCGGCTACAGCGCCGACGGTTTTCGAGGTCGCGCGCCCCTCGGCGTCGAGGCTGGCGCGGAGCGCATCGACCAGCGCGGTGCCTACCACGGCGCCATTGGCACTTTCGGCAATCGCCCGCGCCGCATCCGGCGTGCGTATGCCGAAGCCGACACAGACGGGCAGTTTGGTATGCCGCTTGATGCGGGCGACGGCCTCGCCGACCACCTTGGAATCGGCGCTGGCGCTGCCGGTGATGCCGGTGATGGAGACGTAATAGACGAAGCCGGAGGTGTTCGCGAGCACCGCGGGCAGGCGCTTGTCGTCCGTGGTCGGCGTCGCCAGACGGATGAAATTGAGCCCCGCCTTCATCGCCGGCAGGCACAGTTCGGTGTCCTCCTCCGGCGGCAGGTCGACGATGATCAACCCATCGACGCCGGCAGCCTTCGCATCGGCGAGGAATTTATCGACGCCGTAGATGTAGATCGGATTGTAGTAGCCCATCAGCACCAAAGGCGTGGCGTCGTCGTCCTTGCGGAAGCCGCGGACCATCTCCAGCGTTTTCTTCAGGGTCATGCCGGCCTTCAGTGCGCGCAACCCCGCCGCCTGGATCGACGGCCCGTCCGCCATCGGATCGGTAAAGGGCATGCCGATCTCGATAATGTCGGCACCGGCCTTCGGCAGCGCCTTGATGATGTCGAGCGACGTTTTGGGATCGGGATCGCCGGCCATCAGGAAGGTGACGAAAGCCGAGCGGCCCTGCTTGGCGAGTTCGGCAAAGCGTGCGTCGATACGGGTGGTCACTTCTTCTTGCCCTTCAAGATATCGCCGACCTGCGGCACGTCCTTGTCGCCGCGGCCGGAGAGGTTGACCACCATCAGATGATCCTTTGGCCGCTTCGGCGCGAGTTCCATCACCTTGGCGATGGCATGCGCCGGCTCGAGCGCGGGGATGATGCCTTCGAGCCGCGACAGCAGTTGAAACGCCGCTAAGGCCTCATCGTCGGTCGCCGACAGATAGGTAACGCGGCCGGTCTCGTGCAGCCAGGAATGCTCCGGGCCGATGCCGGGATAATCGAGACCCGCCGAGATCGAATGCGCGTCCTGGATCTGGCCGTCATCGTCCATCAAGAGATAGGTGCGGTTGCCATGCAGTACGCCCGCACGGCCACCGGCGATCGAGGCCGCGTGTAGCTGGGTCAGCCCATGGCCGGCGGCTTCGACGCCAAAAATTTCGACCGAGGGATCGTCGAGGAAGGGATGAAACAGGCCCATCGCGTTGGAGCCGCCGCCGATGCAGGCGATCAGCGAATCCGGCAGGCGGCCCTCGGCCTCCTGCATCTGCTCGCGCGTCTCGTCGCCGATCACGGACTGGAAGTCGCGCACCATCATCGGATAGGGATGCGGGCCCGCCACCGTACCGATGCAGTAGAACGTGTTGTGGACGTTGGTGACCCAGTCGCGCAGCGCGTCATTCATCGCATCCTTCAGCGTGCGCGAGCCTGATTGCACCGGGACTACCTTGGCGCCCAGCATCTCCATGCGGATCACATTGGGCTGCTGCCGCTCGACATCGACTGCGCCCATGTAGACCACGCATTCGAGCCCGAACCGCGCGCACAGCGTAGCGGTGGCGACGCCATGCTGGCCGGCGCCGGTCTCGGCGATGATGCGCTTCTTGCCCATGCGGCGCGCGACCATGATCTGGCCAAGCACATTGTTGACCTTGTGCGAGCCGGTGTGGTTGAGCTCCTCGCGCTTGAAATAGATTTTCGCGCCACCGAGATGCTCGGTCAGGCGCTCGGCGAGGTATAAGGGCGACGGCCGGCCGACATAGTGCTTGAGGTAGCCGTTCATCTCCGCCTGGAAGGCCGGATCGGCCTTGGCGTCGGCATAGGCCTTTTCCAGATCGAGGATCAGCGGCATCAGCGTCTCGGCGACGAAGCGTCCGCCGAAAATGCCGAAATGCCCGCGTTCGTCGGGGCCGGTGCGGAACGAATTGGGCAGGTTTGGATTCATCGGACCATCAATTCTTCGGTGGCGCGCGCGGCGCGAATAAAATTACGGATCATCTCGGGATCCTTGACACCGGGCGCGCTTTCCACGCCAGAGGATACATCAACGCCGCCGGCGCGGGTGACGTGGACCGCCTCGGCGACGTTGTCGGCGGAAAGCCCGCCCGAGACCATGAAAGGCAGTTGGAGATCGAGCTTTTCCAAAACGTGCCAGTCGAACACGGCCCCTAGCCCGCCGGGGCGGGTGGCCCCCTTGGGCGCGCGGGCGTCGAACAGGATGCGGTCGGCCACATCAGCATGGCCCGGCAGCGCCGCGAGATCGGCTGACGTTTCGACCGCAATCACCTTCATGACCGGAAGTGCGAACTTCGCCTTGATGTCGCGCACGCGGGCGATGGTTTCCGTGCCGTGCAATTGCAGCAGGTCCGGCCGCAGGGTCTCGACGATATTTTCAAGCGTCGCATCGTCGGCATCGACGGTCAGTGCCACCTTGGCGGCGCGGTCCTTGGCCCGCCGGCCGAGTTCCCGCGCGGTCTCGAGGCTGAGATGGCGCGGCGAC
>NZ_LLXX01000054.1:6585-6765 GCF_001440405.1 Bradyrhizobium valentinum | reverse complement strand
GCCGGCGCCCGCCTCAAGCGCGGTGTCGAGCGTCTCGCGCGTGGACAGGCCGCAAATTTTGACGAGCAGGGACATGGTCTCTCAAGGGCGGATCCAGGCCGCCATGGCAAATTGGAACAAGCTGACGGGCCGGGTTCTACAACGTCGCGCCCTGCTTGTCTCGCCCGGCGGCCCCATAGA
>NZ_LLXX01000054.1:0-6569 GCF_001440405.1 Bradyrhizobium valentinum | reverse complement strand
CCGAAAGCCGCTGCTGATCGGCCCGGGAAACCGCCGCCGCAGCCCGCAGATCGGCCGTTTCCGCCCTCGCCCGGCGAGCATCCGCCTCATGCTGGCGAGCCGCGCGGCGCCAGTGGCGCTGACGGAACCAGGTCGCCATGCCGCCCGCCGCCACGCCCAGAATGGCCACCGCAATGATTACGGCAAACAGCGGCAGCGAGACTGTGATCGCCGGATCGGTCGAATTGAAGGGATCGAACGACACCGTGACGAAATGGCGGTTGGCGACCGCGAACACGATAAAGATGAGGCCTAAGGGGATGACGACCAGCGCCGTGAAGAACTTTCGCATGACCATCTCTCGTAATGACGGAGAAAGGCGGGCGCCAGACCCGCAACACGGCTACATCCAGTCGAACCGAAAAAGCGCCTACGCGCCGGCCTCGGGCGAGCCGTTGTCGCGGTTCAGCCGCTCGCGCATTTCCTTGCCCGTCTTGAAGAACGGGACGCTCTTCTGGTCGACCGGCACATGCGCGCCGGTGCGAGGATTGCGCCCTGCGCGGGCGGGACGATGCTTGACCGAGAAAGCGCCGAAGCCGCGCAGCTCGACACGGTCGCCGCGCGCCAGGGCTGCCACGATCTCATCGAGGATCGCGTTCACAATGTTCTCCACATCCCGCTGATAGAGGTGCGGGTTGTGCTCGGCGATGCGCTGAACAAGTTCGGATTTGATCATCGAAGTTGGGATCCGTCCGTCGTGCGGATATCCATTTCCGTGAAAATACCTTGAACTGTCAAGACGCTAAATCACTTTTGGGCAACCTGAAATCGCCTGACAAGCCGCCCGGAGGAGGTTTGTGAGGACACCCGCAATGCGGGAGAATGTGACGAAGAGCAGCCAGTGCGGCTCAATTGGGGGCTGTGGGACGCCACAACGCCAGCATGCCGTTGAGCGAGAGCTGGTCGACCGCCTGTGCGACGCCACCCTGCTCGATCTGGCGCGCAATGGAACTCAAGCCGAGCGCATCGAACGTGATCGAAGCTGCCGTTCGCAGGAACGTCAGGTCGCCGAGCCGCGGGTTCAGCTTGTAATCGCGCACCGGCAGGTCGCTTTTGATCTTCTTCTCGGCGACCAGCCATGCGACGGCTGCTTTTTCATCGCCGAGCTGATCGACCAGCTTCAGTTCGACCGCCTGGCGGCCGGTGAAGACCCGTCCGTCCGCGACCTTTTCGAGCAGCGCGTCATCCATGCCGCGCCGCTCCTTCACCATGCCGCGGAACCAGGCATAGGAATCCTTCACCAGCGCGTCGAGCGCGGCGCGCGCCTCCGGACTGGTCGGCTCGAAACCGTTGGGCGCAGCCTTCAGCGGCGAGGATTTCACCTCCTCGACCTTGACGCCCACGGTCTTCAACAGCTCGGCGAAATTCGGAAATTGAAACAGCACGCCGATCGAACCGACCAGCGAGCTCTGGCGTGCGACGATATGATCGGCGGCTATCGCCGTGATGTAACCGCCCGACGCAGCCAGCCCCTCGACCACCACGACCAGCGGCTTCTTGGCCTTCAGGCGCACCAGCGAGTCATAGAGTTGCTCGGAGCCGGCCGTGGTGCCGCCCGGCGAATTGATGTGCACGATGACGGCGGCATGGCTCGATTTCTCCAGCCGCTCCAGCGCTTCGACGCGTTGCTGATCGCTGCGGATCAGGCCTTCGATATTGACGCGCGCGATCGATCCCGATGCCGTCAGCGCAGCCGGTCCGCTCCTTGTCGCGACCGCGCCGACGGTAACGATCGCCGCGATCGTAACCAGGCCAGCCACGACGCGCCAGAAGGTCAGCTTGCGGCGGATCCTGCGGCGATCGACGATTACGTCCGAATCGAGCGACATCGAATTTCTCCTGAAATATCCCGCGCGTTTTGCATCCGCAGCGCCAGCGAAGCGTTATCTGATTACATCAATTGCGACGCAATTTGAAGAAAACAAGGCCCACTCTTCCTTCTCCCCTTGTGGGAGAAGGTGGATCGACGGCGCGAAGCGGCGGCGAGCCGGATGAGGGGTCTGTCTCCGCGGAGAGAACCCCTCATCCGCCTTGCCTTCGGCAAGGCACCTTCTCCCACAAGGGGAGAAGGAGGAGGCATCGCTCCCCGAACGAAAAAAAAGCCCCGGTCGAAACCGGGGCCTGATGTTCGCAGACAGATAGGCTGAAAGCTTACTTCTCGCGGTTCTTGAGCGCGGTGCCGAGAATGTCGCCCAGCGTCGCTCCCGAATCGGAGGAGCCGTACTGCGCGATGGCTTCCTTTTCTTCGGCCACTTCCAGCGCCTTGATCGAGACCTGCACCTTCCGGGCCTTCTTGTCGAACTGGATCACGCGCGCATCGACCTTCTCGCCGACGGCGAAGCGTTCGGCGCGCTGATCGTTGCGGTCACGAGCCAGTTCGGAGCGCTTGATGAAGGTGGTGAAGTCGGTGCCCGAGATCTTCACCTCGATGCCGGCTTCCTTCACTTCGAGCACTTCGCATGTCACGACCGCGCCCTTCTTGACGTCGCCCGGCTCGGCGAAGGGATCGCCTTCGAGTTGCTTGACGCCGAGCGAGATGCGCTCCTTTTCGACATCGACGTCGAGCACCACGGCCTTGACCATGTCGCCCTTCTTGAAGTTGTCGATGACCTGCTCGCCCGGAAGCTTCCAGTCGAGGTCGGACAGATGGACCATGCCGTCGACGTCGCCGTCGAGACCGAGGAACAGACCGAACTCGGTCTTGTTCTTGACCTCGCCTTCGACCGTCGAGCCGACCGGGAACTTCTCGACGAAGACTTCCCAGGGATTGCGCATGGTCTGCTTGAGGCCGAGCGAGATGCGGCGCTTGACCGAATCGACTTCGAGAACCTGCACTTCGACTTCCTGCGAGGTCGAAACGATCTTGCCGGGATGCATGTTCTTCTTGGTCCACGACATTTCCGAGACGTGGATCAGGCCTTCGATGCCCGGCTCCAGTTCGACGAACGCGCCGTAGTCGGTGATGTTGGTGACGCGGCCGGTGAAGCGCGCGTTCAGCGGATACTTCGCCTCGATGCCCTGCCACGGATCGTCCAGCAACTGCTTCATGCCGAGCGAAATGCGGTGGGTCTCGTGGTTGATCTTGATGATCTTGACCTTCACGGTCTGACCGATGGTGAGCACCTCGGTCGGGTGGTTGACCCGGCGCCAGGCGATATCGGTGACGTGGAGCAGGCCGTCGATGCCGCCGAGATCAACGAACGCACCGTAATCGGTGATGTTCTTGACCACGCCGTCGATCACCTGACCTTCTTCGAGGTTCTGCACCAGCTCCTGGCGCTGCTCGGCGCGGGTCTCTTCGAGAACCGTGCGGCGCGACACCACGATGTTGCCGCGGCGGCGATCCATCTTGAGGATCTGGAACGGCTGCGAGTTGTTCATCAGCGGAGCGACGTCGCGGATCGGACGGATATCGACCTGCGAGCGCGGCAGGAAGGCGACAGCGCCGTCGAGGTCGACCGTGAAGCCGCCCTTGACCTGGTTGAAGATGACGCCGTGAACCTTCTCGTTGTTGTTGAAGGCCTTCTCGAGCTTGCCCCAGCTTTCCTCGCGGCGCGCCTTGTCGCGCGACAGCACGGCTTCGCCGAGCGCATTCTCGATCCGGTCGAGGAACACCTCGACTTCGTCGCCGACCTTGAGATCGCTTTCGCGGCCGGGGCCGGCGAATTCGCGCAGCGCCACGCGGCCTTCGGTCTTCAGGCCGACGTCGATGACGGCCATGTCCTTTTCAATTGCAACCACCTTGCCCTTGATGACGGAGCTTTCCTGCAGATTGCCGCCGGCGAAGGACTCGTCCAGCATCGCAGCGAAATCGTCGCGGGTAGGATTATAAGAAGCAGCAGTCGAAGCCATTTGTTCTCCAATGCGGGATATTGCCGGCCGTTCGGGTTAAAGGGCGTATCGCGCGTGAAGTGTCAGGGGTCCGCAAACCCTGACGACCGCGTTTGCGGGAGTTCGCAAAAGCGGGCCGGCAGCATGCCTGCACGTTCGATACGTTTGATTTATCCGAGCCTGAAACGAGCGTGTCGACTTCAAGAACCTGGAGCGGGCTTTCCTCCAATGACGGCAGGGGCTGAAGCCTCCTGACGGCCCGCTCGGACAGCCCTGATCTCATCGACGGCGGCCCGGATGGGCGTGGATATAGCCCCAAGGGCCATTTTCGGCAAGCGGAAATGCCCGATTTATAGGCCCTTTTAGCCGACCGAGGCCTCGGCCAGACCCGCCGAAAATTGGCGTTCAACGCCCGGCGCGGACCGCCTCCACGATCGCGATCGCGGCGCGAACGCCGGCTTCGATATCGAGATTTGAATTATCGAGGATATGGGCATCCGCCGCCGCCTTGAGGGGCGCAGCGGCGCGGTTCTTGTCCCGTTCATCGCGCTTGAGGATGTCGGCCAGCACCGCCGCCTCATCGGCGGCTTCGCCACGCGCCAGCGCTTCCAGCGTCCGGCGGCGGGCCCGTACATGCGGGTCGGCAACCACAAAGATCTTCACGTCGGCATTCGGGCAAATCACGGTTCCAATGTCGCGGCCGTCAAGCACGGCGCCCGGCGGATCGGCCGCGAACTGGCGCTGAAAGTTGACCAGGGCTTCGCGCACGCTCGGAATCGCCGACACTACCGAAGCCGCATCGCCGATGCGCTGCGTCTTCAGCTCGGGATGGCCGAACTTTTCGGGATCGAGCTCCATCGCAACCGCCACCGCCCGCGCCTCGTCGGTGAGATCGAAGCCTTCGTCGAGCAGCGCCTTCGCCACCGCGCGATAGATCACGCCGGTATCGAGGTGGCGATAGCCGTAATGATGGGCCAGGCGTTTGCCTAGCGTGCCCTTGCCGGAAGCCGCCGGGCCGTCGATGGCGATGATCATGAAAACTCAGCTCCGAGCGAGCGCATCATCGGAATGAAATCCGGAAAGCTGGTGGCGATGAAGGCGGTGTCGTCGACCTTGACCGGCTTGTCGGCGGCCAGCCCCATCACCAGCGCGGACATGGCGATACGGTGATCCATGTGGGTGGCGACGAGGCCGCCACCTGGCACGTGGCCACGGCCCTCGACGATCAAATCATCGCCCGCGATCTCGACCTTGACGCCGTTGACGCGCAGCATGCCGGCGGTCGCCTCCAGCCGGTCGGATTCCTTGACGCGCAGTTCCTGCAGGCCGCGCATGATGGTGGTGCCTTCGGCGAACGAGGCTGCGACGGCCAGCACCAGATATTCGTCAATCATCGAGGGCGCGCGCTCCGGCGGCACCACGACGCCGCGCAGTTTGGAGGCGCGCACGCGCAAGCGGGCCATCGGCTCGCCGGCGTCGCCGCGGACTTCGCTTTCCTCGATCGAAGCGCCCATCTCGCGCAGCGTCGTGAACAGGCCGGTGCGCAGCGGATTGGTCATGACGTCGGAGAAGGTCACGTCGGAGCCCTCGACGACCAGCGCCGCCACGATCGGGAATGCAGCCGAGGACGGATCGGCAGGCACTACGACCTCAGCGCCATGCAGTTCGGGCTGACCGGTCAGCGCGATCTTGCGGCCGTGGCTGCCTTCATTGACGGAGACGATCTCGGCGCCGAAATGTTTCAGCATCAGTTCGGTGTGGTCACGGCTGGCTTCCTGCTCGATGACCGTGGTGATACCCGGCGCGGCAAGTCCTGCCAGCAGCACCGCCGACTTGATCTGGGCCGAGGCCACCGGGGTCCGGTAAAGGATCGGCACGGGATCGCGCGCGCCGTGCAGCGTCAATGGCAGGCGGCCGCCTTCCTTGGTCTCGCCGGTCTTGGCCCCCATCAATTCCAGGGGATCGAGAATCCGTCGCATCGGGCGGGACCGCAACGAGGCGTCGCCGTCGAATACCGCCGTGATCGGGCAACCCGCTACCGCCCCCATCACCAGGCGGCACCCGGTGCCGGAATTACCGAAATCGAGCGGCGCAGCCGGCTGGGCGAAGCCCGCCACCCCCACGCCGGCGACCTTCCAGGCAAACGGACCGGTCCGCTCGACCTTGGCGCCCAGCGCCTGCATGGATTTGGCGGTGTTGAGAACGTCCTCGCCCTCGAGCAGGCCGGAAATCCTGGTTTCGCCGACCGAAAGCGCCCCCAGAATGAGGGCGCGGTGCGAAATCGACTTGTCCCCGGGAACGCGGACTTTGCCGCTCAGGGGGGCGCTGGCACGGGATTCCAGCGGGCTTTGGGTGGTTGAATCGGTCAAGATTGGGGTCCTCTGCGGGGGCGGCAGTACCACATGGGCCCCACCGCGTCACGCTGCCGTCAAATGCATCAAACCGCTATTGACACCAGCCCCTTAACTAGCCAAGTGAAGCACCGTTTTTCAGAATTTCCCAGGATCCACACGTGGCCAAATCCGATCTCGGAACTAAGCGCATTTGCCCGACGACGGGTAAGAAATTCTATGATCTGAATAAGAACCCGGTGATTTCGCCCTACACCGGCGAGGTCGTGCCGATTGCACCGATCGCACCGCCGCGGGCTGCCCGTGGCGATGCCGCACGCGCCGCAGCCGCCGCTTCGGCCACCGCCG
>NZ_LLXX01000053.1:3821-9180 GCF_001440405.1 Bradyrhizobium valentinum | reverse complement strand
TCGCAATTGTCTTGAGACGCATCGGCAGACGCATCGTCCCCCCGGCCCGCATTGAATCGCCCCGAGGTGTTTTACAGGGGCGGCGAGGGGGACGCCACTGCACATTGCCGCGAGATCAGGTCAATAGAAAACGGCCCCGGCGAATGCCGGGGCCGTTCCGGGTCGTTCAAACTTTATTGGCTTAGCGGATGGTCCGGCCGAGGTCGGCGCGGCGATCGGTCATTGGCAGCACGATCACCTTGGTTCCGACGCTGACCCGCGAATAGAGGTCTTTGACGTCTTCATTGGTGAGGCGGAGGCAGCCCGAGGAAACGCGGGTTCCTATCGTCTCCGGCGCGTTGGTGCCGTGGATGCGATAGATGGTGCCGCCGAGATACATCGCACGGGCGCCGAGCGGGTTGCCGGGGCCGCCCGCCATATGGCGCGGCAGATAGGGCTGGCGGGCGATCATTTGCGGGGGCGGGGTCCAGGCCGGCCATTCGGACTTGCGGGTGATCGTCTGCGTGCCCGACCAGGTGAAACCGTCGCGGCCGATGCCGATGCCGTAGCGCATCGCCTGGCCGTTGCCGAGCACGAGGTAGAGATAGGTGTTCGGCGTATCGATGATGATCGTGCCCGGCGCCTCGCGGGTATAGTAGTTCACGACCTGGCGGCGCAGGCGTGCCGGCAGCTCGACCGTCCGCTCTTCTTCGTCCCGGGGCACAGCCTCCATCGACGGCGGGGCTGCTTCAATCTGCGGCAGAAAAAACGGAAACAGCGGCAGCGGGGCCGCGGCGGCGGGTGCGGAAAATGCAGTCGCGCCGATCGCCAGCGCACCGAGGGTGGCGGCCGCGAAGCGCGGCAGTCTGAATGAATTGGACATGATCGTCCCCCTGTTTGTCGCACCAGTTCGGCGCTTCGTTGGGGAAACCTCTAG
Organism: Bradyrhizobium valentinum; assembly: GCF_001440405.1. Taxonomy (GTDB): domain Bacteria; phylum Pseudomonadota; class Alphaproteobacteria; order Rhizobiales; family Xanthobacteraceae; genus Bradyrhizobium; species Bradyrhizobium valentinum. The sequence continues at coordinate 8,264 of NZ_LLXX01000053.1, read as the reverse complement.
AGATGAACCGTTTCAGGACATTTGCACGAAATCGCCAAAATGGTTTCGTGGCGTTAGGGAATTGTTTCATTAAGGTTTCGTTGACGGCCGTGGGCCGAACGGCCTTCCCCTCTCCCCTTGTGGGAGAGGGTGGATCAATCGCGCAAAGGCGCGATTGAGACGGGTGAGGGGTCCTCTCCGCGGAGACAGACCCCTCATCCGTCGCGGACTGCGTCCGCGCCACCTTCTCCCACAAGGGGAGAAGGAAGAAACGCGCCCGTTGCGCCGGCGCAGGTAAACCTAGTCGATCGAAGGCAAAGCCGGCCAAACCAATCAGATGGTCTGGCGGGCGCGCATCGGCGGTGCCTCGGCGGCAGCCGCATTGAGCACGGTCCGGCGGTCGGCCACCGCGTGGTGGAATTGTTCGAGCGCCAAACCGATTACCGAGAGGTCGCCGTCCTCAACGGCGCCGTCGTCATAGCAATCGAGCGCGTGACGCAATATCCCGTCGGCGGTGTTCTGCATCTGCGCCAGCTCTTCGGGCGTTTCCGCCTTGCGGACCCTGGAAATCAGGTCGAGCAGCTCATCGCGATGGCCGACATACACCTCGCGTTCGTCCCTGTTCCAGTAGTGCTTGAACCAGGCGCCGACCGACCCCAAGCCTGAGAGAATCAGGATCGCGCCCCAGATATAGTCGGTGTACTTTTCAAGGAACGTTCGCTCGTTGCCGTCGATATAGGCCGCCGCTCCCGCATGCGCTGGTAATGCAGCGTCCTTGTCGGTATCAGGCTTTTCGATCTGCGAGGCGGTCGGCAGTTCACGCGCGAGCTGCTGACGGTTGGTGAAGAGCTGCCGTGCGAAGGCTGCGACCGCCGTATCCGACAACGACTTCGCCGCGATGATCAGGTGGTTGACGGCAACGGTGTCGATCTTGTCTTCCGGCCGCTGCGGCGAGGAGCCGAAGATGCTGGCGGGAATCTCCTCGGATTCGTAGATCGGGTTTTTCTTCGAGATCGCATCGGAAACCTCGATCGGCAGGAATTTCGGCTCGCCGCGCGCCGCCGCCGTTGCCGCGATCGCGTCCACGGTGATCTTGCTCTTGAGCGGGCCGACCGCCATGAAGGCGTCGACCGACTGATCGCGCGCCATCTCGTTGATCTGGTTGGTGGCAAACTGGCTGATCGTGACCTTGTCGGGATTGATGCCGGACTCTTTCAGAATACTGCGCAACAGCGCGACATTGGCCTGCGTCCGCCCGATCACGCCGACGCGGTGGCCGGCGAGTTCGTCGAGACTCTTGATCTTGGCCGTGGGCTGCTTCTTCGAGCCTTTGGCGGGAAGGCCGGAAGGCGCCCACAGCACGACGACATTCTTGCGCAGGATGGCGACCGACTCGGCGCTAGCCGGCAGGTTCAGGTCGCCGCGCGCCACCGCGAGATCGGCCTTGCCGTCCGTGAACAGGGCAATGCTCTCCACCGCCCCTTCCGTCGTGATCGGCGTCAGCCGCACCGAGCTGCCCTCGCGCGCAAAGGTCTGCGCTATCAACTGGATCAGCTTCTGGTCGTCGCTGCCGGCAGGCCCCACCGCAATCCGCAGCGTCGTCGGCCGCAGCACGTAATACAGCGTGCCCGCAGCGACGCAGAACGCGAGCATGCCGGCGGCAAGGATCAAAAGCGCATAGCTTTTCCGCTTTCGCCGTCGGCGGGATCGCGCGGGATTGTCGTTTGGGTCTGACATCGTTCTGTCACGTTACATGAAAATGCGTGGAGTTGAGCCTAAAAACATCCTTACAGAACGATGACGTCATACGCTTGAAATATCCATGTCCCAACGTCGGATTTGAGAATCATTAATCTCGGGTCCGGGACATGAAGATACTGATTGCGACCGATGCATGGCATCCGCAGGTGAACGGCGTCGTCCGTACGCTGACGTCCCTGGCGAAGAGCGCCTCCGCACTTGGCGCCGATATCAGCTTTCTCACTCCGGACGGGTTTCCGTCGATGGCGTTGCCGACCTATCCGGGACTGCGCATCGCGCTGCCGAACCGGCGCGAGATTGCGCGGCGGATCGAGGAGGCGGCGCCGGACGCCATCCACATCGCGACCGAGGGGCCAATCGGCTGGATGGTGCGCGCCCATTGCCGCCGCCGCAAGCTGGCGTTTACGACGTCCTATACGACGCGCTTTCCCGAATATATCGCCGTCCGCAGCGGGCTTCCCGCCAGCGTCGGCTATGCGGTGCTGCGGCACTTTCATGCCGCGTCTTCCACGACCATGGTCGCGACCGACTCGCTGCGGCAGGAACTCGGCGCGCGGGGTTTTCGGAAGCTCGGTTTCTGGACACGCGGCGTCGACACCGAACTGTTCAATCCGCATGCGCCTGCGGCGCTCGATCTGCCGCGGCCGATCTTCATGACCATGGGCCGCGTCGCGGTGGAAAAGAATCTCGAAGCGTTTCTGTCGCTCGACCTGCCGGGGTCGAAAGTCGTCGTTGGCGACGGCCCGCAGAGGGCGCAGCTCGCGAAACAATACCCGGACGCGATTTTCCTCGGCGAGAAGAAGGGCGCGGACCTGACCGCGCATCTCGCCGCCGCTGACGTCTTCGTGTTTCCGAGCCTGACCGATACGTTCGGTGTCGTGCAGCTCGAGGCATTGGCCTGCGGAACGCCGGTCGCGGCGTTCCCGGTCACCGGCCCGAAGGATGTCATTGCAGATCACCCGATCGGCGCAATTGACACCGATCTGCGCAGCGCGTCCTTGCGCGCGCTGACGATGTCGCGCGAGGCCTGCCGGAATTTTGCGCTTTCGCGTTCCTGGGAAAACAGCGCGCGCCAGTTCATCGGCAATCTGACGGCGCTGCAGCCGAGCCGCGTGCTGCGGCCGGTGCGCCGGGCGCCCGCCACAAGCGCGGTGCAGGGCTGAACACAAAATTCGATCATCATAACCAGTTGCGTGAGACGAGAAGGCAGAACCAACCATGGCAGACATCATCAAGCTTGACGGGACGAGGCCCCTGGATTTCGACCGCGAAACGGTCGAGCAGGCCTATGATCGCTGGGCGCCGGTTTACGACCTTGTGTTCGGGGGCGTGTTCTCTAAGGGCCGCAAGGCGGCCATCCAGGCAACCAACAAGATCGGCGGCCGCGTGCTCGAGGTTGGCGTCGGCACCGGCATTTCGCTGCCGCTATATGCGCCGCATCTGCGCATCTTCGGCACCGATATTTCGGAAGCGATGCTGCAGAAGGCGAAGAAGCGCGTCGACGAACTCCGCCTGAAGAACGTCGAAGGGCTTGCGGTGATGGACGCCGAAAACCTCGAATTCCCAGACGATTCGTTCGATGTCGTGATGGCGCAATATGTCGTCACCGCGGTGCCGAACCCCGAAAAGGCGCTCGACGAATTCGCCCGCGTGCTGCGGCCGGGCGGCGAACTCATCATCCTCACCCGCGTGAGCGCCGATGCCGGCATGCGCCGCTTCATCGAGCAGCGGCTGCAGCCGGTGGTTCGCCCGCTCGGCTTCCGCACCGCCGAGTTCGCCTGGTCGCGCTACGCGCAATGGCTGGCGGGCGCGCGCGGCATGGAGCTGGCGGAGCGCCGCCTGGTGCCGCCGCTCGGCCACTTCTCCCTGGTGCGTTTTCGTAAAGCCGACGTCGCCGCGGCGGCCTGACGCGCCAGCGTTGCCGTCTCGCGTCGTCGCGCCGCTGCGCTCCGTCACATGTCAACATCATGATGTCACATGCCGGACATCGAATCTCGTTAAACGTCAAACCCGAAAGAACTTGGGGGTAGAGAATGATCAAGAATTTCCTGCAGGAACTGCGAACCCAGCGCTGGGACGACCATCGCTATTATCACCACAGCCGCATCAACCAGTCGCTGCACTTCGTCAGCGCGGCGAGCTTCCTGTTCGCCTATGCGATGCTGTTCTTCGATCCCGTGGTGTCCGCGCTGGTTGGCTGGCTGGTTTCGATGACCACGCGGCAGGCCGGTCACTTCTTCTTCGAGCCGCGCGGCTATGACCACGTCAACCAGGCGACCCATGAGCACAAGGAAGAGATCAAGGTCGGCTACAATCTGCAGCGCAAGGTCGTTCTGATGGCGATCTGGGCGCTGTCGCCGCTGGTGCTGTATCTCGATCCGACGCTGTTCGGATTGTTTACGCCCTGGACGTCGAGCGCCGACTTCATGCGTCAGGTGGCCAAGGTCTGGCTGGCGGTCGGCATCGGCGGATTGTTGTTCCGCACCGTCCACCTGTTCTTCATCCGCGACGTCGAGACGGGTCTCGTCTGGATGACCAAGATCCTCACCGACCCCTTCAGCGATCTCAAGCTGTACTACAAGGCGCCGCTGGCTCTCATGAAGGGCGAACTGATCGATCCGGGCCTCGAGAAGCACGTCAAGCACGCGTGATATTTGGCTACCGAAGACGTCATGCCCGGGCTTGTCCCGGGCATCTACGTTC
>NZ_LLXX01000053.1:0-3721 GCF_001440405.1 Bradyrhizobium valentinum | reverse complement strand
ATGGCCGGGACAAGCCCGGCCATGACGAGAAACAACGAGACAGCCGTTGTGATGCCGTCATTGCGAGCGAAGCGAAGCAATCCAGCTCTCCGCGCGGGGATAGATGGATTGCTTCGTCGCTTCGCTCCTCGCAATGACGAAGGAGCCAGATCGGTGATGACGATAGACGGAAGCGCGTCTTCAGCGCCCGAATCTTTTGACAAGCAGCTCTTTCAGAATCCGCCGCTTGATGTTCTTGTTGGTCAGGGAAGCGTCGTGCCACCACCAGCCGTCGCGCTTCATCTTTTCGGTTGCAGCAACGAAACGGTCGGCGACTTCGCTGAAATCGGCGTCGGTGTAGTTGAGGCTGAAGATCAGCCGGCCGGTTCCGACCCAGCTCAGCGCCAGCCCCTCGGCGCGCAGATAGTATTGAAGCATCCAGTTGTAGCGGGACGGCTCGGTATATTGCACCATCCAGATCGAGGAGAGATTGCTGACGCGGACGGGCAGGTCGTCTGCCGCCAGCCGCGCGTTAAGCGCCTCGGCGCGGCTGTTCCAGGTCTCGTCGAGCCCCTGATAGACGGCATTGAAATTGGGGCTGGCGAGGCGGCTGAGGAATTCGTCCATCGCCGTCATCACGTAGGGGTGCGAATTGAAGGTGCCGCGGGCGAAGCAGACGTCCGCGGGGCGATCGTCGCGGAAGCGGCGCATCAGATCCTTGCGGCCGCAGACCACGCCGACGGGAAGACCGCCGGCAAGGCTCTTGCCGTAAGTGACCATGTCGGCGCGGACGCCGAAATATTCCTGCGCGCCGCCGGCGGCGAGGCGGAAGCCGACAAAGACTTCGTCGAAGATCAGTACGATGCCGCGCGCGGTGCAGACCTCGCGCAGTTTCGTCAGCCATTCCGTGTAAGCGGCGCGATCGAAATTTCCCTTGCGCGAACTGTCGACGAGCGCGGAATCGCCGGGCGCGTTGGCATTCGGATGCAGCGCCTGCAAGGGATTGACCAGCACGCAGGCGATGTCCTTGCGCGTGCGCAGCACATGCAGCGTCCGGTCCGACATGTCGGCGAGCGTATAGGTCTCGTGCGGCGACACCGGGTTGCCGACGCCGGGCTGCACGTCGCCCCACCAGCCGTGATAGGCGCCGGCGAAACGAACCAGGTGCGAACGTTTGGTATGGTAGCGCGCCAGCCGCACCGCCTGCATGACGGCTTCGGTGCCGGACATATGGAACGAGACTTCGTCGAGCCCGGAAATCTCGCACAGCCGCCGTACATTCTCGGTGATGACGGGATGATAGGGGCCGAGGACGGGGCCGAGTGCATGGGCGCGCTTTTCGGCTTCCGTGATGCACTCCTTGTAGAAGTCGTTGCCGAAAATGTTGACGCCGTAGGAGCCGGTCAGGTCGTAGAACACATTGCCGTCGACGTCTGTGACAGTGACGCCGGCCGAGGATTCCATGAAGGCGCCGGTGCCGAGATTTTCGCGAACCAGCCGGCTGTACTGGAACGGCACCCGGTAGGTTTCGGTGAACTGCAGGTCGGAGATGTGCGTCGCGGCGTCGGCCGTCATCTGCCGGCCCTTGGCATAGCGCTCTTCATAGAGGCGGGCGAGCCGGAAGAAAGCGTCCTGCCGCTGCATGGCGACGTCGCCGGGCGCGCCGTCGGAACAGAAGAAGCTGTCGATATCGAATTCGTAATGCGGCACCAGCCGCGCGACCATCTTGGACATTTTGGAATGTCCGGTCAGCGAGCGGTGCTTGGCGCGCGACAGCGCCAGTCGCGCCTGCAATTTGGGGAAGACTGCCGCGGCGCTAGCGACCGCAGCGGCGGACAGGGAAAGAATCGGAAGGGACGAATCCATGCCTGAAGCGCTAGCCAATCCTGCTGACAGATTGATGACAATACGGGGCCTGATCGCCCGTTTCACGCAGCAGGAGGGTCTCAACTTCCTGCTGACCAATCGTATCCCACGGGCGGCGCTGACACGCTTCATGGGCTGGTTCAGCAAGATCGAGAGCCCCTTTGTGCGCGATTTCTCGATTGCCTGCTGGCGGCTGTTTTCCGATCTCGATCTGTCGGAAGCCAGGAAGACCGAGTTCAAGAGCCTGCATGATTGCTTTACGCGCGAACTGCGCCCCGGGCTGCGGCCGGCGGATCCTGACCCGAGCGTCGTGGCCAGTCCTTCCGATGGCATCATCGGCGCCTTCGGCAGAATCGCGGAAACCGAGCTGTTTCAGATCAAGGGTGCGCCTTACTCGCTGCTCGATCTGCTCGGCGATCCCGCGCTGGTGGAGAGCCATCGCAACGGCCGCTTTCTCACGCTCAGGCTGACGTCGAGCATGTATCACCGCTTTCATGCGCCTTACGATGCCACGATCGAGAAGGTCACTTTCATCCATGGCGACGTCTGGAACGTCAATCCGATCGCGCTGAAGCGGGTCGAGCGGCTGTTCTGCAAGAACGAGCGGGCGGTGCTGCAGGCGCGGCTGCCATCGGGCGACGCGCTGACGCTGGTGCCGGTCGCCGCCATCCTGGTCGCCAGCATCCGGCTGCATTTCCTCGATCTCACGCTCAATGCGCAGAGCAGGGGGCCGACGGTGTTTCCGTGCGATGCGAAAGTCAGCAAAGGCGACGAGCTCGGTTGGTTCGAGCACGGCTCGACCATCATCGTACTGGCGCCGGATCATTTCGAATTCGCCGATAACATCGTGGAAGGCGGACGCATCCGCGCCGGCGAGCCGCTGTTACGGAAACCGCAGGTTTAGTCTCGATTCTCATCGCCCTTGTCTCTATAAGCTCGCGGTCGCACTGCATTCGCAGTCACGAAAAACGCGGGAAAAGAGATGGCGCGAACGCCGGTGCTGGCAGCGGGAGGCATTGTGCTGCGGCAGGCGGAGCCGCCGCTGGTCGCGGTGGTGCGCCTGCGCAAGCGCAACGAATGGGTCCTGCCCAAGGGCAAGCTCGACGACGGCGAAACGCCGCGCGCCGCGGCCGAGCGCGAGGTGATGGAAGAAACCGGGCACGATGTTTCCGTGCACGAATTTCTGGGGACGCTGGTCTATGACTCCCGCGGCGGCTCCAAGGTGGTGCATTACTGGCGCATGGAAGCTGGCCACATGCCCACGCGCAAATTGATGCGCGACGTGAAGGCGGTGGACTGGCTGCCGCTCAGGGAAGCCGTCGAGCGGCTGTCGCGCGGCTATGAGCGCGCGTTTCTCGAACATGTCGGCCCGGTCGCGATGGCCGCGGCGAACGGTGTCGAAGGCGTGGCGTTGCCGGAAGCGGCGCAGCCTGTGCTGCGAGAGCACAAGGCCGAGCACGTGGGCTTTCTTCAAAAATTGCTTCGACTGTTTCGCTAGCTCGTGTCGCGGATTATCGTCAGCTCACGCGCTTCCAGGTCTGGCCGCCGCAGAACATGCCGCCGAAGGCGCAGCCCTGGACCTTGAGCGTAGTGGTGCCCTTCAGCGCAATTGTCGAGTCGTAGTTGCGGCCGCTGCTTGGATCATGAATCCGGCCGGTCCACTTGCTGCCCTGCGGCTTCATGTTGATCAGAATCCGTTCGCCGGTGTTGACGGCATAGCCGCAAAGATTGGCGCCGCATTCCTCGATGCGAACGTTGCCCTTGTTCTCTTCGGTGGCCCAGATGCCGATCGGCGAATTCGGATCAGAGGCTGTGGCTGTGGCCACCGGAGCCGGCTGCGGCGCGGGCGCAGGCGCGGCGGCGACCGGCGCGGACG
>NZ_LLXX01000052.1:42555-54080 GCF_001440405.1 Bradyrhizobium valentinum | reverse complement strand
TTCCCCTTGACAACCATATCCCCATACAAGCCCGGATGGAGCGAAGCGCAATCCGGGCTACAAGAAGCGATCTTAACCTAACCCTGTGACTTCAGCGCGCCGGGAAAGTGCCGCTGCAGCACGGCGGTCGGAACCGAATAGGCCTCCTGCAGATCGACGCTCCAGTATTTCAATTCGTCAAGCGGGATCCGCACGTCGGTGATGGCGCAGCGCACATAGGTTCCGGGCGAGATCACGCGGAAATCGCCATCCAGATATTGCACCTGCGCTTCGCCATGGCCCGAGGGGCCGAATTTATTGAGCACCGTCAAACTCTCCCAATGGGCCGGCCGCGAGGGCTGGCCCTAAGTGTATTTTCCAAAATTCGACCTATCATAAATAGGTCGTACTGTCCGCCCCGGAAACCCACCGACTTGTGATGATTTTGTGCCGTCCTGCATGATAGCGTGAATTTTATCGTGCCCGCAGCGTCATACCGATCCGACAGAGACCGATGCGCCTGTTGTCAGCAACGCTATTCCTGACGCTCCTTGCTGCGACCTGCACGGCCGGTGCCGCGCCGTTGCCGGCCCCGCGCCAAGTCGATATCCCGGCGACCGGTCTGACCCTGCACGCGCAGCTCTACAAGCCTGATGGCGACGGCCCGTTTCCCACCGTGATCGCGCTGCATGGCTGCGGCGGATTGGGTGGACAGTCGGAGCCGGTGCAGCCGCGCTACCGCGACTGGGCGGAACAGCTATTGAAGACCGGCCATGCGGTGCTGTTGCCGGACAGTTACGGTTCGCGCGAACTCGGCCCGCAATGCCGCGTCAAGGAGCACCGTGTGCTCGCCCGCCGCGAGCGGGTGGCCGATGTCAACGCATCGCGGAAATGGCTGCTGCAGCAACCCTGGGCCGCGCGTGACCGGATCAGCCTGATGGGATGGGCGAACGGCGCCAGCGCCGTACTGTGGGCCGTGCGTCCGCAACTATCGTCGCGCAGAGTTGAACCGGATTTCCGCTCGGCCATCGCATTCTATCCGGACTGCCGGATCTCGTCCGGCCTCGGCTGGAGCGCGCGCGTGCCGACGCTGCTGTTGATCGGTGCGAAGGACGATATCAGTTCGCCGCAGGCCTGCCGCCAGATGGTGGATGGCGCCCGTGGCCGCAGCGCATTGGCGCGGATCGTGATCTATCCCGGCGCATCTCACGATTTCGACCGTGCCAACCTTCCGCTGCTGGCGATCGCAGGGACCGACGCCGCGTTGCCCGAACGCGGTCATATCGGCACCGATGCGGACGCGCGCAAGGACTCGCAGCAGCGCGTCATGGAGTGGCTGGCGCGCTAAAGCGTTTTCAAGCGAAAGCCTGCCCCGGACTTGATCCGGCGTGGACACCGGTTCGCGTCAAGAAAACGCGTCAAAACAAGAATCTAGAGCCCGGTTCTGATGCAATCAGAACCGAAAAGGCTCTAGAACAGGCTTCCCTGATCAACCGGCTTTGCCACACGCTTGGGCGCGACGGGCTTGGTCTCGCGCGGAACTGGCTTGGCAGGGCCAGCGGGGGCGGTTGTCGCGGCCGGCCGATCCGCATCCGCCGTGGCGCCGACGCGGCCATCAGCAAATTCGATCGACAGATGCGCACTCGGTCCGATCGCGGCGGCGGCGTGGACGGCGTGGCCTTGTTCGTCGCGCACCAGGGCAAAGCCGCGGGCGAGCACACCACGGTAGGACAGTGCCGATAACAACTGGCCGCTATGGGCGACGCGTGCATCGAGCCGCTGCATGGCGGTCTCGAGCGCGCGGCGGGCGCGATCCGCCAGCCGCTGCGTGCGCTCGCGGTTGCGCGCGATAGCGTTGCGCTGCGCCTGGGCGTTGGAGAGTTTTGAGGCCTTCAGCCTGACCTCGAGCCCGGCAAAGCGTTCGCGCCGGTTGCGCAGCAGGGCGCGGGCGGACAGCCGGATACGTTCGCCCGACACGGTGAGACGATGGTTGGCCTGCGCGACCTGTCCGCGCAAAACCTTCAGCGTCAGGCCGGCGCTGAGATGCGAGAAGCGGCGGTGATGGGCGTGCGTATTGGCCTTCAGGCCGCGGGGCAGGGCGGCCCCGAGATGGTCCAGCCGCTGCCGCGGGATCGCCAGCAGTTCGCTTAAACCGGGCAGCGCGCGGGCGGCGGCGCGCAATTCATTGCGGCGGCTCTCCTGCCCGCGCTGCCAGCACACCATCGTGCGCCGCGCCAGGCTTTCGACCTCGACGAACAATTCGCTGCGGACGGGGACGGCCATTTCGGCGGCAGCCGTCGGCGTCGGCGCGCGCTTGTCGGCGGCGAAATCGATCAGCGTGATATCGGTCTCATGGCCGACGGCCGAGATCAGCGGGATCATGCTGTCGGCGGCGGCGCGAACCACGATCTCCTCGTTAAACGACCACAGATCCTCCAGCGAGCCGCCGCCGCGGGCGACGATCAACAGATCCGGCCGCGGGATTCGTCCGGTCTCGGGCAGCGCGTTGAAGCCGCGGATGGCGGCGGCCACCTGTTCGGCCGAGCCTTCGCCTTGCACCTTGACCGGCCACACCAGCACGCGGCGGGGGAAGCGGTCCTGCAGCCGATGCAGGATGTCTCTGATCACCGCCCCGGTCGGCGAGGTGACGACGCCGATCACTTCCGGCAGCCAGGGCAGCAATTGCTTGCGCGCCTCGTCGAACAGGCCCTCGGCGGCGAGCTTGCGCTTGCGCTCCTCCATCAGCGCCATCAGCGCGCCGATCCCGGCGGGCTCGAGCGCTTCGATGACGATCTGGTATTTCGACGAGCCAGGATAGGTCGTGAGCTTGCCGGTGGCGATGACCTCGAGGCCCTCCTGCGGCTTGAACCGCATCCGGGCGTGGGCGAATTTCCAGATCACCGCCTCGATCTTGGCGCTCTCGTCCTTCAGCGCAAAATAGCAGTGGCCCGAGGAGTGCGGCCCGCGAAAGCCGGAGATTTCCCCGCGGACGCGGACATGCCCATAGGCGTCCTCCACCGTCCGCCTCAGGGCGGAGGAGAGTTCCGAGACAGTGAATTCGGGCGCGTTGATCAGGTTCTCAGCAGGCATATCAGAGCTTAGAATCGGCCTTTTCCGGCGCTTCCGCAAGGTGCTGAGGCCGTGACGGGGGTGTCGGGGCACATATCCACACAGGAATAGACACGTTGTTGCGGCCCACCCCTGTCGTGCTAAACCGTCGCGCAATAGCCGGCAACCCTCCATTTGGCTGCACTCCCCATGAACATTCTCCTGCTCGGTTCCGGCGGCCGCGAACACGCTCTCGCATGGAAGATTGCCGCATCCCCGCTGCTTACCAAGCTGTGGTGTGCGCCCGGCAACGCCGGCATTGCGCGGGAAGCTGAATGCGTCGCGCTGGACATCGCGAATCATCCGGCGGTGATCGATTTTTGCAAGAGTAACGCGGTCGATCTCGTCGTGGTCGGCCCGGAGACGCCGCTGGCGGCAGGGATTGTCGACGATCTCGCCAAAGCCGGCATCAAGGCGTTCGGACCGGGCAAGCAGGCGGCGCAGCTCGAGTGCTCCAAGGGGTTTACGAAGGCGCTCTGCACCGAATTCAACATTCCGACCGGCGCTTATGGCCGCTTCACGACGGCTGACGATGCGCTGGCTTATGTGCGCGCGCAGGGCGCGCCGATCGTGGTCAAGGCTGACGGGCTGGCGGCCGGCAAGGGCGTCGTCGTGGCGAAGACCCTGGTCGAGGCCGAGGCTGCGATCGCCATGATGTTCGACGGTGCGTTCGGCTCGGCCGGCACCGAAGTCGTGATCGAGGAATTCCTAGCGGGCCGCGAGATCAGCTTTTTCGCGCTGTGCGACGGCGAGACCGCGATCCCGCTGGCCTCGGCGCAAGATCACAAGCGCGTTTTCGATCACGACGAAGGGCCGAACACCGGCGGCATGGGCGCCTATTCGCCGACGCCGTTCGTGACGGCTGAAATTCACGATCAGATCATGGCGCGGATCATCCTGCCGACCGTCGCCGGCATGAAGCAGCGCGGGGCGCCGTTTCGCGGCGTACTCTATGCCGGCGTGATGCTGACGGAGCAGGGCCCCAAACTGTTCGAATACAACGTCCGCTTTGGCGATCCCGAATGCCAGGTGCTGATGTTGCGGATGATGTCCGACATCGTGCCGGCGTTTCTGGCGGCTTGCGATGGTGAACTGAAGCATTTCGACCTGCGCTGGTATCCGGAGCCTGCGCTGACCGTGGTGATGGCGGCGAAGGGTTATCCCGGCGACTACAAGAAGGGCACGTGCATCGAGGGCCTCGATGATGCCGCCAAAATCGAGGGCGTCGAAATCTTCCATGCCGGCACGGCGGCGAAGGACGGCGCTATCATTGCCAATGGCGGGCGTGTGCTGAACGTGTGTGCGATGGGGAAGACCGTGACCGAGGCGAGAGAGCGCGCCTATCAGGCTGTCGATCGCATTGATTGGCCCGACGGTTTTTGCCGCCGCGACATTGCCTGGCAGGCGGTGGAACAGGAGAGAGGCTAGGCGCTCACGCGCGCCATGCTTTCCGCTCGTCATGCCCGGGCTTGACCCGGGCATCCATCGCTCTGCGCATGAGTCCTCCGAACGATGGATTGCCGGGTCAAGCCCGGCAATGACACCTTTCCCGGCAATGACACCTTTGATGTCGCTACAGCAAATCCCCGCCTGCCGCACTTGCCGTGGTGCCGTGCTCACGGAACGCCTTGATGACGTTCTTGCCGATCCGCCACTTGTGCACCTCGTCCGGACCGTCGACCAGCCGCTGCGAGCGGACCTGGGTGTACCACTTCGCCAGCGGCGTATCCTGGCTGAAGCCGAGCGCGCCGTGGAGCTGTATCGCGGTGTCGATCACCTTGTGCACCATGTGCGCATGGAAGATTTTTGCGATCGAGTTCTCTTGCCGGATATCAAGGCCCTTTTCCGCCTTGTAGGCGATGTGCAGCAGCATCAGGCGGCCGATGTAGAGTTCGCTGGCGCAATCGGCGAGCATGAACTGCACGGCCTGCCGGTCTGCCAATAGCGTGCCGAAGGTCGAGCGCTTGGTGACATGGGCAACGGCCATGTCGAGCGCGCGTTGCGCCTTGGCAACGTTGTGCATGCCATGGCGCAGGCGGCCGTAGGCGAGACGGTGCTGGCCCATCGCAAAGCCGTTGCCTTCGCCGCCGAGCAGATTGTCGGCCGGCACCTTCAGATCCCTGATCTCGATCTCGGAATGGCCGCCGTGGATGACATCGTCATGCGGCCCCTCGATCGCCATGTTCGCGACATTGCGCTTGATCTTGTAGCCGGGGTTCGGCAGCTCGACGATGAAAGTGGAATATTGCTTGTGCCGCGGCGCGTTCGGATCGGTCTTGGCCATCACCAGCGCCATGTCGGCAACGCTGGCGCAGGAGGAGAACCATTTTTCGCCGTTCAGGATGTAGTTCTCGTTGCCGTCCTTGACCGCCGTGGTCTGCATGCCCGTGGCGTCGGCACCGGCGGCCTTTTCCGTCATCGAGAAGCAGATCCGCTTGTCGCCATTGAGCAGGGGTTTAAGGAACTTCTCCTTCTGATATTCCGTGCCGTGAGCGAGGATCGTCATCATCGAGGCGTCGTCGGGCCCCTGCGTGTTCATCGACAGCGCGCCCAGCATGCTTTCGCCGAGCTCCATCTGCACCAGCGCATTGGCCAGCGGCCCGAGACCCATGCCGCCATATTCCTTCGGCACCCACGGGCACCACAGGCCGCGCGCGCGGGCCTTGGCCCGCAGCGGGCCGAGCACTTCGGCGAGCGGCTTGGTGTCGAGTTCCTTCTCCGCGGGGATACATTCCTCATGCACCCATTGGCGGACCTTCTTGCGGATTGCCTTGGCCTCGGCCGGGATTTCGAAATCGATCGACATCGGTGGTTTCCTCGCGTCTTGTTCCTGTTGGTCGGGCTTGAGGGATGGCTTAAACCTGCGGCCTGCCAGCGGCAACGCAAACAAAGTTTGAAGCAGCAAGGAGCGCCCGCCCATGCCCGATCTTGCCGATCTGTTTCCCGGATACGCTTCCGAATGGATCAACACCTCGTCGGGCCGCATCTTTGCCCGCGTTGGCGGCAAGGGTCCGCCGTTGTTGCTGCTGCACGGGTTCTCCTCGACGCATGTGATGTGGCACCCGGTCGCGCCGCAGCTTGCAGACAGTTTCACGCTGATCATCGCCGACCTGCCGGGCTATGGCTGGTCGGACATGCCCCGCAGCGACGACAACCACACGCCCTATACCAAGCGCGCGATGGCGAGAGCGATGGTGGAGGCGATGGAGCAGCTCGGCCATGTCCATTTCGCGCTCGCCGGCCACGACCGCGGCGGACGCGTGTCGTACCGGCTGGCGCTCGATCATCCGGGCCGGCTGTCGAAGCTAGCCGTGCTCGATATCGCGCCGACCTATGATTACTGGGAGAAATTGAACCGCCTCTCGGCGCTGAAGATCTATCATTGGGCGTTTCTGGCGCAGCCGTACCCGCTGCCGGAAACGCTGGTCGCTAGCAACGGAGAATTTTTCCTCAGGTATAAGATGGCGAGCCAGACCAAATCGAAGACGCTCGACGCCATCGATCCGCGCGCGCTGGAGCATTATCTCGCGCCGTTCCGCGATCCCGCCCGCGTACACGCGATGTGCGAAGACTACCGCGCCGGCGCCTATGCCGACTACGAGATCGACAAGGCGGATTTCGAGGCCGGCAAGAAGATCACCATCCCGATGCTGGCGCTGTGGGGCGATGCCGGCGTCGCGCCTGTGGCGGCAACGCCGCTCGATGCGTGGAAGAAATGGGCGACGAAGGTGGAGGGGGCGCCGGTGGATTCCGGGCATTTCCTGACAGAGGAGAACCCGGAAGTGACGGCGAAGCTGCTCAGGGAATTTTTCCTGGCGCCTTGAGTTGACGCGAACCTTTCCACGTCATTGCGAGGAGCGGAGCGACGAAGCAATCCATCTATCCGTTATGCCGCGCGATGGATTGCTTCGCTTCGCTCGCAATGACGGCGGTGGCCTATCGCCTCACCTTGAAAAACTCCCTCAGCAGGGTCGCCGCTTCGGTCTCTCCCACAGCCGAATAAACCTCCGGCACATGATGGCAGGTCGGCTGTGCAAAGAACCGGACGCCGGAATCCACCGCGCCGCCCTTGGGATCGGCGGCGCCGTAATAGAGCCGTCGGATCCGGGCAAACGAGATCGCGCCGGCGCACATCGTGCAGGGCTCCAGCGTAACATAGAGGTCGCAATCGACCAGCCGCTCGGTCCCGATGGCCTCGGCGGCCTGCCGGATCGCCAGTATTTCGGCATGCGCCGTCGGGTCGCGATCGGTCAGCGTCCGGTTGCCGGCCGTGGCGATTACCTCGTAATCCCTGACGATTACGCACCCGATCGGAACTTCGCCGGCTTTTCCGGCGTTTTCGGCCGTTTTCAGCGCTAAATCCATGAAAGAAGGGGCCGTCATGCCTCGTATCATCGAAAGAAACCTGCTATGAGAACCGCCTTCAGCAAACGCGGATACCGGTGTTGCGTGAGAATGCGCCTTGAGCAAAGTGCGCGCGCGTTATCGCTATGACAGCCCATCCGCACCCTGATTGGCAATTCATCCATATTCGAGAGACTATTCATGCCCCGCGATAGCGACAAAAACAACGATTCCCGCGGCCGGCGTGACCGTCCCGGCGGCAACCAGGGCCGCGCCGGCGGTGGTAAGGGCCGCTCCGGGGCGGCGAGGGGGCCGGAGAAGAAATTCGCCAAGCGCGGGTTTGCCGGCAAGGGCGACGGTGATGGGGAGCGGCGTCCCTATGCCGGGAAGCCCGACGGCGCGAAGTCGTTTGGCAAGAAGCCTTATGCGGGTGCGGGCAAGCCCTACGCCGGTAAGCGCGAACGCGACGGCGATCGTCCGCCGCGCCGGGATTTTGGCGATGCGCCGCGCCCGCGCAGCGATCGGCCGTTTACGCGGGATCGCAATCGCGACTCCGGGGATCGCAACAGCGACACCGGTGATCGTCCGGACCGTGGAGCGCGTAAGGATTTTCGCCCGCGCGATGACCGCGGCGGCGAGAAGCGCTCGTTCAAGCCGCGCGGTGATCGGCCGAATTTCAATCGCGACGACCGCGCCCCGCGCCGGGATCGCAAGGGCGACCCTAGGGATCGCGACGATGCTCGCCCGGCGGGACGTTTTTCCGAGCGGAAATTTGGCGACAAGAAGCCTTATGCCCCGCGAGAAGGTGGTGGCGAGAAGCGGCCCTATACGCCGCGCGGCGAAGGTTTTCGCAAAGACGGCGACCGTCCGCGCGGCGATCGGCCCTTTAGCGCCCGGCCGTCCCGCGATGGCGATCGTCCGGAGCGAAAGTTTGGCGGCGACAAGAAGTTCTCGCGCGGTGCGCCTGATCGCGGTCCGCGCAAGAATTTTGGCGCCGATCGCGGTGATTCAAAGCCGTGGCAGAAGCGCGAGGACCGCGGCGAGCGTGACTCCCGTCCCGCCCGTGACGGTGCGCGCAATTTCGATAAACCACGCTTTGACCGGTCGCGCGACGATCGCGGCGGCGAAGAGCGTCCTCGCTTTTCGCGTTCGCGTGAGGACCGGCCGAAGTTCGACCGTCCCCGACAAAGACCGGAAGGCCGCACCGATTGGCAGGAGCATCCGCGCAGCGAAGGCGACCGGCCGCGCCGCGACAATGAAGACGACAGCAGGATTTTTGCAAAGCGTCCCGCCTTCGGTGGCCGCGGCGCCTATCGTGAGCGCACGCCCGATTTCGACAAGCGCGCGCCGCGCGCCGAGCCGAAGCCGAAAAAAGCCGGCGAGCGCATCGCCAAGGTCGTGGCCCGTGCGGGGCTGGCCTCGCGCCGCGATGCCGAGGAATGGATCACGCAGGGCCGCGTCACCGTCAACGGCCGGGTGATCAATTCACCCGCGCTCGACGTCACCGCCAACGACTCCATCGCCGTCGATGGCAAGGTCTTGCCGCCGCGCGAGCGCACGCGGCTGTTCATGTATCACAAACCGCGCGGGTTGATGACGACGCATGCCGACCCCGAGGGGCGGCCGACCGTATTCGACAATCTGCCGGAGGGATTGCCGCGGCTGATCTCGATCGGCCGGCTCGATTTCAACACCGAGGGCCTGCTGCTGCTCACCAACGACGGCGGGCTCGCACGCGCGCTCGAACTGCCCGATACCGGCTGGCTGCGGCGCTACCGTGTCCGTGCCCATGGCGAGATCACGCAGGCGCAGCTCGATGAGCTGAAGAAGGGCGTCGAGGTCGATGGTGTCAAATACGGCTCGATCGATGCGACGCTTGAGCGCGACCAGGGCGCCAATGTGTGGCTGGTGTTTGCGATCCGCGAAGGCAAGAACCGGGAGGTGCGCAACGTCATGGCGCATCTCGGCCTCGAGGTGAACCGGCTGATCCGCGTCTCCTACGGCCCGTTCCAGCTTGGCGAACTCGCGGAAGGCGAGGTCGAGGAGGTCAAGACGCGGGTGCTGCGCGAGCAGCTCGGCGAGAAGATCGCAGCGCTCGCCGGCGCCGATTTCAACCGGCCGATGCCAGGCGAGAAATCCGAAAGTGAGGACGACGCGCCGCGTGGCAAGAAGCCGTTCAAGCCGGCAGGCAAGAGCGCGCTGATCGCCGACCGCAAGGGCCGCCGCGTGCTGGTGCAGCGTACCGGCAGCGAGGAAGCCCGTGCGCGCAACGAGGAAGAAGCCAACGGCTACGGCCCGCCGCGCCGCCCCCGGCGTGGCTATCACGGCAAGCGCGACCTGACGCCGCGGGATGAGTAGGTTGGTCTCTATGGGGTTGGAATTCGCGGTGTCGGGCCTTCACTCCGTTATTGCTTCCGCACGGATGCTCTCTCCGTTCCCTCCCCCCTTGCGGGGGAGGGCTAGGGAGAGGGGTATCCCACGGGAAGTCTGCCCGTGTGGCACCCCCTTCCCCAACCCTTCCCCGCAAGGGGGAAGGGAGCACAGCCGGGCCGCACGTTGATGCGCGTCGTCGGCGGAAGACTGAAGGGTCGCAACCTGGCCTCGCCTTCCTCGCAGGCGATCCGCCCGACGGCGGACCGCTTGCGCGAGTCCGTGTTCAACATCCTGATTCACGCCTACGACGATCCGATTCAAGACGCGCGGGTGCTCGACCTGTTCGCCGGCACCGGCGCGCTCGGCATCGAGGCGGTGTCGCGCGGTGCGGCTTTCACGCTGTTCGTCGACAACGGCGCCGAAGCCCGCGCGTTGTTGCGCAACAATGTCGAGGCGCTTGGCCTTGGCGGGGTGACAAAGGTCTATCGCCGCGATGCCACCAATCTCGGCCCGGCCCATCCGGTCGAGCCGTTCTCGCTGGTCTTTCTCGATCCGCCCTACGGCAAGGGGCTCGCAGAGAAGGCGCTGGTCTCGCTGCGCGATGGCCGCTGGCTGACGCCCGGCGCGCTGCTGGTCGTGGAGGAGGCGAAGGCTGCGGCACTTGCGGCGCCCGAGGGCTTTGAGGAGCTCGATCGGCGCACGTACGACGACACGGAGTTCGTGTTTTTGCGGGCTGCAGCCCAACCCTGATCTGTCGTCCCCGCGAAAGCGGGGACCCATAACCACCGCTGCCGACGATGGTTCGAGCTGCGGCCCCATCGCGCCAGAAGTCTAACGTCGGTGGTTATGGGTCCCGGGTCGCGCTTCGCTTGCCCGGGACGACGGGGGTTGTAGCGTTACCGCCTTCCGAACAGCTTCTCGATATCCGACAGCTTCAATTCCACATAGGTCGGCCGGCCGTGGTTGCACTGGCCGGAGTTCGGCGTGTCCTCCATTTCTCGGAGCAATGCGTTCATCTCTTCCGGCTTGAGGCGGCGGCCGGCGCGGACCGAGCCGTGGCAGGCCATGGTGGCGGCGACATGCATCAGCCGGCGCTCCAGCGGCAGCGCCTCGTCCCATTCGGCCATGTGCTCGGCGAGATCGCGCAGCAATCCCGCAGCATTGGCTTTGCCAAGCAGCGACGGCGTCTCGCGCACCGCCACCGCACCGGGGCCGAAGGATTCGATCGCGAGGCCAAACGAGGCAAGCTCGTCGGCGCGCGCGAGCAGTTTTTCGACAGTGGCTTCGTCAAGTTCGACGATCTCGGGGATCAGCAATATCTGCCGCTGTACGCCGTTCTTCGCCAGCGACGCCTTCAGCTTCTCATAGACGATGCGCTCATGCGCGGCGTGCTGGTCCACGACGATCAGGCCGTCGCGGGTTTGCGACACGATATAGGTCTCGTGGATCTGCGTCCGCGCGGCGCCCAGCGGCCGGTCGAGCAGGTCGGCGGAGGGTTGCGCGTCGAAGCGCACGTCGGCGGTCGGCGCGCCGACATCGAAGGCGGCTTGCCCCGCTTCGGCGAGCGCCATTGCCGCCGCGCCTTCGAACGAGGACGCGGGCCTAACCGGATAGGCCGGCGAACTGCGCCAGTCCCAGTTGGTCGGGCGCGGTGCAAAGGACGGGCGGAACGCCGACAGCGCCGCGCTGTCGGTATTGGCGGCCGTGCGTCTGCCTTCGCG
>NZ_LLXX01000052.1:27044-42372 GCF_001440405.1 Bradyrhizobium valentinum | reverse complement strand
CGCCACCACAGGATGGCGGTCGCGCGGCAGGTAATCCGAATAGGCCGCGCGCACCGCGCCGAGGATGAGCTTGTCGCGCACCGGGCGGCCGTTGACGAAGAGATATTGTCCGAGCGCATTGGCCCGGGTCAGCGAGGGTGCTGCGGCAAACCCATCGACCACAACGCTTTCCCGCTCCGCGCGCACCTCGATGGCGGAAGAGCGAAAATCGCTTCCCAGGATATCGCCGAGCCGCGTCAGCCGCCCCGCCGCGCCGGGCAGCGCCGCGGCCCAGGTCACTGGCGCGCGTTCTTCGCCGGCGAGCGTGAAGGCGATGTCGGGCCGCGCCATCGCGAGCCGCCGCACCACTTCGCGGATCGCTTCGGCCTCGGTGCGGTCGGTCTTGAGGAATTTCAGCCGCGCGGGCGTCGCGTAAAACAGATCGCTGACCTCGACGCGGGTGCCCTGCGACAGGGCCGCCGGCATGATCTCCGATTTCACGCCGCCTTCGACCGACAACGACCAGGCGTGCGGCTCGCCGGCGTGGCGCGTGGTGATGCCGAGGCGAGCGACCGCGCCGATCGAGGGCAGGGCTTCGCCGCGAAACCCGAGCGTGCGAATGCGTAAGAGATCCTCGTCATCGAGCTTGGAGGTAGCGTGACGGTCGACAGCGAGCGCAAGATCGCCATAGGTCATGCCGCTGCCGTCGTCGGTGATGCCGATCCGTCGCCGGCCGCCGCCGTCGGTGAAGATGTCGACGCGGCTGGCGCCGGCATCGATGGCGTTTTCGACGAGTTCCTTGACCACGCTCGCAGGACGCTCGACCACCTCGCCGGCGGCGATGCGGTTGACGACTTGTTCGGGGAGTTGGCGGACGGGCATGAGGTCTCGGATCGATTCGAGGCTGGTGGGCGATTTTAGGCGGCTACCGCATCAAATGCATGTATCAAAATATTTTTACGGAACTTTTCCGAAGATACCGAGGCATCGCATATGCGGTTGGCGTGTGGCCAAGGATTCGCAAAATTACCTCGAAATCCCTGCACGATCACCACATCGCGCGGCTTGCATGGCGCGCGCGCCGTTCGCGGATAACGACTGATCCGGCGATGAACATGTTCGGGTTTTGAACGGCGCCTGAAGAAGCCGAACTGTTCGTCGCCAACAAACCTTGGAGAAATGGATGAAGTTAGCGAAAACCTCGGCGATCGCTGTTGCAATCTCGGCCCTGCTTGCTGGTCCGGTACTCGCGCAAGGCGTCTCATCCGACCCGCAGATCCGCGGCGGTGCAAAGGGCACGACCCAGATGCAGGGCGGAGCGTCAGGCAGCGTCGATGAGGACATGGATGCGCGGGCGGGAGCACCCGGCCAGAAGGCCGGCGCGACCGCCAAAACCGGTGCTGGCGCCAAGGGTACGGTCGGCGCCGGCAGCACAGCGCCCAAGGCCCCCGGCGCCGCTGGCGGTGCAGCGACGGGCCGGTAAACCCGCCCCTTCGTCGGGTTTCTCTTCTGAAACCAGAAACTCCGGCCGCGCGGCGGCCGGAGTTTTTTATGTTTTGGCAAATGACGCGCGAACCGAAAGCCCGACCGGGCGGCTCTATCGGGGGAGAACGCTGATGTTCTCTCGCTGAATCGAAAGGAGCTGCTATGTTTTATCGCAAGAATTTGCCGGGATGGGAGCGGGCCATGCGGTCGGTCGCGGGTGTTGGAATGATCGCGTATGGGCTGCTCGGCATGCCCGCCGGCTATCTGATCGCGGGTACTGGCGTGATCGCAGTCGCAACCGGATTTTTCGGATTTTGTCCGATGTGCGCCATGGTCGGCCGCAGGCTGCCGTCGCCATGACCGCGTTGGCTGGAACAAGCCGCTGCGATCCTTCGCTGGTCGAAGCCGCGCGCGGCGGGGACACTGCGGCGTTGGTCGCGCTGATCGCAGCAGCCCAGCCTGATATCCGTCGTTATGCCGCGCGCACTTGCCGCGCGGCCGATATCGACGACGCGGTTCAGGAAACGCTGTTGCTGCTGTACCGGCGGGTCGGCACGTTGCGCGCAGTGACGTCGTTTTCGGCGTGGCTGTTTGCGGTCGCGCGCCGCGCCTGCCTTCGCCTGCTGCGCCGGGCGACGGGACCATCGGAGGCGCCCGCGGACGATGTGGAGGCGCGCCTGGTGCATCTCGCGCCCGAAGACATTCGCATCGATCTTTCGCGCGCCATCCAGTCGCTGCCCGATCACTACCGCGAGGTGATCCTGCTGCGCGACATCGAGGAATTGTCGATCGACGAAATCGCTGATGTTCTCGCTTTGACGCGCGAAAGCGTCAAGGCCCGCATTCACCGCGCGCGAATCATGATCCGGGAGTATCTGATCCGGGATTGATGCCGCGCCTGCGCTGTCAGTCGTCGAAGCGCGCAGTGTTGCGCTTCGCCTTGATGTCGCTGCGGCGCTTCTTGCCTTCCAGCCTTCGCTGCTTCGAGCCGAAGGTCGGCTTGGTTGCTCGCCGCGGTATCGGCCTTACCATGGCTTCGCGTAGCATTTCGAGCAGCCGATCGACGGCGTCAGCCCGGTTGCGTTCCTGGGTACGGAAGCGCTGGGCGTGGATCACGATCACGCCCTCCTTGGTCATGCGCTGGCCGGCAATCCGGTTCAGCCGCAGGGCCGCGTCCTCCGGCAGCGTGATCTTGCGCGTGTCGAAACGGAGCTGGGCCGCGGTCGCGAGCTTGTTGACGTTCTGCCCGCCCGGGCCGGAGGCGCGGACGAAGCCGATCTCGATGTCGTTCTCGTCGATCGTGAGGTCGCGGGAAACCCGCAGCATGGCGTTCACCGGAGCGTAGGAAGAATCGCCGAGCACCATAGCGGTTTTGCGTTGAGGTTGCTCTGCCGTGCTCTTTCCGTCGGGAGGGGCGGCAAGGGTAAACCACCCACAAGCACTGCCGTCGTGGCCACCCCTCTCCCTAACCCTCTCCCGCAAGGGGAGAGGGAATACAGCGAGTATGCGGCGCCACCGTCGCTCGCAACGACGGCGGCTACCATCAACCACACGGGCGGTTCGCTCCCTCCCCCCTTGCGGGGGAGGGCTGGGGAGAGGGGTGGCCGCGAGTCCGGTGTTTGTTTGGGCTCAGTTCGTCTTTAGCGGGACCGCGGCGGGCTGGGCGGCGGCCTGCGGGGCGCGGCCGACGATGACGGTGAGCAGGCCCTGGTCCCAGAGCTGCTTGGCGACCTTTTTGGCGTCGTCGAGCGTCACGGCGTCGACAAGCGCGTTGCGCTTTTCGATGTAATCGATCGGCAGCTTGTCGAGCTGGTATTGCAGCAGCGCCTGCGCGAGCTTCGAGGAGGTATCGAGCGCCAGCATCTGCGAGCCCTTGAGATACGACTTGGCCTCGTCCAGTTCCTTCTGGGTCGGGCCTTCCTCGGCCATGCGGCGGATTTCCTTCTCGATGGCGTCGACAGTCTCGCCGGCGCGGTCGGCGCGGGTGCCGGTGTTGCCGATGAACAGCGCGGAGCGATCCATCCAGAGCAGGGATTCATAGACCGAATAGGCCAGGCCGCGCTTCTCGCGTACCTCCTTGTAGAGCCGCGACGACGATCCGCCGCCGAGGATGTGGTTCACGACATAGGCGGCCATGAAATTCGGATCGTGGCGGCGAATGCCGGGACCGCCGAAGGTCACCACGGTCTGCGGCACGTCGAGCGGCACGAACGCGCGCTGCGGCGGGCGGGTGGCCTCAACCTCGGCCACCGGCGTCAGGCTGGCCTTGGCCGGCAGTCCGCCGAACGTCTTGTCCAGCAGCTTGCCGAGCGTGTCGGCATCGACATCGCCGACCACGGCGATCCGCAAGCTATCCTTGGCGATCACGCGGCGAACGTAGTCCTTCATATCGGCGACCTCGATCTTCGGCACGCTGTCGAGCGTGCCGTTGCCCTGCCTGCCATAGGGATGATCGCCGAAGGCGACTTCGAGGAACTTGCGGCTTGCCAGCGAGGTCGGGTTGGTGGTGTCGCGGCGCAATCCGGAGAGCACCTGTGCGCGAATACGCTCGACGTCGGCAGTGTCGAAATGCGGCGAGGTCAGCGCCATCTGCAGGAGGTCGAAGGCCTCGTCCTTGTTGTCCTTGAGCATGCGGAGCGAGCCGCGGAAATAATCCCGGGTCGACGAGAAGCTCAGTTCGATGGCGCGGCGCTCGAGCCGCTCGTGAAAGGTTTTTGAATCGAGATCGCCGGAGCCCTCATCGAGCAGGCTGGCCACCATGTTGCCGACGCCGGACTTGCCGGCCGGGTCCTGGGCGGCGCCGCCGCCGAACGCGTACTCCATCGCAATCAGGGGCACGGTGGCGTCCTGCACGAACCAGGCCTCGATGCCGCCAGGTGAGACCAGCCGCTGGATCTTTGCTGCGGCGTGCGACGGTGTCGCCGCCAGCGTCAGCAGCACGGCGCCGGCGATCAGGCCGGATGCGAGGCGCTGCGCGCCAATCGAAAAACGGATCACGAGCGCTTCTCCTCGCGTTTCGCCGTCGTATCCTTGATGAGATAGCCGGTCACCGAGCGTTTCTTGTCGAGCCATTTCTGCGCGGCATCGCGGATTTGTTCGGAGGTGACGGCGCGAATCCGGTCCGGCCAGCTCCTGATGTCGTCGATCGAAAGCCCCGTGGTCAGCGCGCCGCCATACCAGCGCGCCAGCGTGGCCTGGTTGTCCTGGGCGTAGATCGCTTCTGCAATCAACTGGGTCTTGACCCGCTCGAGGTCCTCGGCGCGGACGGGATTCTGGATGACATCTGCAATCACGCCGTCGATCACTTGCTCGATCTGCAAAAACTCCACGCCGGGTTTCGGCGAAACCGAGATCGAGAATTGCGAGGGATCCAGCGAGGTGCCCTGGTAACCGGCGCCGGCGCTGATCGCGAGCGGACGGTCGACCACCAGCGCGCGATAGAGATAGGAGTTGGAGCCGCCGCCCATCAGTTGCGCGAGCACATCGAGCGCCGGGCCTTCGCCGGCCGCAGCGGTCACGGAGGAGGGGACGAGATAATAGCGCCGCAGGCTGGTCTGCTCGACGCGCGGATCGGACAGCGTCACCGCGCGGGGAGCCGCGGGCACCGGCTCCTGCGGACGGATGCGATGCGCGGCAATGGAGGGCTGCGCCGGAATGCCGCCATAGGCCTTTTCCACCATCGGGCGGACTTCCTTGGCGTCGACGTCACCTGCAATCACCAGGATCGCGTTGTTCGGCGCGTAGAAACGCTTGTAGAACGCCAGCGCATCCTCGCGGTCGAGCTTCTCGATTTCCTGGCGCCAGCCGATCACCGGCCGGCCATAGGGGTGATTGAGATACAGCGCCGCCATGATCTGCTCGGTCAGCCGCGCATCCGGATTGTTGGCGACCCGCATGTTGAATTCCTCGAGCACGACATCGCGCTCGGGCAATACGTTCTCATCCTTGAGGATGAGGCCGGTCATGCGGTCGGCCTCGAACTCCATCATTCTCGCCAGTTGTTCGCGCGGCACGCGCTGGTAATAGCCGGTGTAGTCGAGCGAGGTGAAGGCGTTCTCGTTGCCGCCGATCCGCAGCACGGTCTGGGAAAATTCACCGGCGGGATGTTTGGCCGTCCCCTTGAACATCAGATGTTCGAGGAAGTGCGCCAGTCCGGATTTGCCCGGCGTCTCGTCGGCGGAGCCGACCTTGTACCAGATCATCTGCGTGACGACGGGCGTGCGGTGATCCGGGATCACGACGACTTGCAGGCCGTTGTCCAGCGTGAAGCTGGCGGGACGTTCCGACGTGACCGTAGTCTGGGCGAATGCGCTGCCGGTGGAGAAAGCAAACGTCGAGATGAGGGCTATAGCGAGAGAAGCGGCAAAGCGGTGTGCGGACATCATGACCTGTCTGGCGCGCTCATCCCGCAAAACGGGTTACCGGTCTTGCGACGGGAATTCGCGCAAATGTTAGAAGTAACCCGACGAAACCGTTCGGGATCAAACCGCGGCATCGTACACCGCGCCGGTACCAGCAATCGTCACGAAGGCGAGAGATGAGCTTAACTATTCGCCATACTTGCCGGCGGCCGGATTGTATTCCTTGTTGAGCGATTCCTTCGGTCCGGTGCCGTAGGCAAAGTTCGACGACGGCGTCTGGTAGCCGGGCGGAGGCTGCGTCAGCGAATCCCGCGTCGGCTCGCCCTTGAACGGGGCCGTCTCGGTCTTGCTGCCGCCGAACAGGCCGCTGAAGCCGCCGCTATAGCCGAGCTGCGACGGGCTCAGCATCGGATTGTAGTTCGTGGTGCCGGGCTGCACCGGATCGTTGTCCTTGCGCGAGGGCGCCGCGGTCTTGCCCACTGCGAGTTCGGCCGGCGTCAGGATGCGCGCCGCTTCGCGCGGGTCCTTGTTCTCTTTCTTGCGCGCCGCGGCGGCAGCCTTGCGACGCTGCTCGTCGGGGTCCTTTGGCCAGTTCGGCGCCTTCACTTCGGCCGCGGTTGCGGCCGGCGGCGGCAAATCGAGCTTGGGCGGAACCACCAGCGGGGAACGCTCGCGGTAATCGATGCCGCGGTTTTCCATGTTGGTGCCGCCGATGCCGCGCATGATGCCTTCGATGATCTTTTCCTCGAAGGTCTTGTCGTCTTCTTCCTCGTCGTCAGCCGCGCGCACGGGGCCTGCGGCCATCACGAGGCCAATGCCGAGGGTAATGGCGGCGAACCGCAGCGCCCGGCTCAGCGAGCTGGTCTGCAGCATCCAGTAGCGGGCTTCGGTCTCGCGCATCGCGCTGTTCCCATTCACAATTCTTGCAACACACGGGGGCCGGCTTGAGGGGCGTAATGGCTCCATACCGCAGGGGTTCGTATCGGCCGGGATCAGGGCGCTTTTGCGGCGGGTACCCCCAGGAACGAGTCATACAATAGGCCCGCTACCCCGGCAACAATGGCCACATCCGCCAGGTTAAACACATACCAATTGAAGGTTTTTCCCCCGATCTCGAGGTGGAACAGGGCGAAATCGACCACCGCGCCGTGCACGAAGCGGTCGATGCCGTTGCCGAGCGCGCCGCCGATAATCAGGCCGAGCGCCAGCGTCGCCAGCAGGGTGCTGGAGCGCGCCATCCAGATCCCCAGCACGATCACGGCGATCGCCTTGATCGCCATCAGCGCTAGCTGGGCGAACTGATTGTCGCTCTGGAACCAGCCAAAGCTGATCCCGACATTCCAGGCCAGCACCAAGTCGAAGAACGGCGTAACCCTCACCGCGCCGCGATGGGCGAGGTCGAACACATAGAGCAGCCAGAGCTTTGAGGCCTGATCGATCAAGAATGTGACGACCGCGGCAATCGCGCCGGCGCGAAGGTGAGGGGTCACGAAGCGCTCCTTGCCGGACACTTATCTGGCCTTCTTTTTCTTTTTTGCCTTGGTCGCCGGCGACTTCCTTCCCGGCTTCGTAGTCGTCTTTTTCTTCTTTGCCCTCCTGGCCGCCGTCTTTGCTGCCGCCTTCTTAGCCCCCTTCGTTGCCGAAGAAGCTTTCTTGGATTTGGCAGCCTTCTTGGCCTTGGCTTTTTTGGCTACGGCTTTCCTGGCTACGGTTTTTTTGGCCGTGGCTTTCTTGGCTTTGGCCTTCTTGGCATTGGGCTTCTTGGCTTCGGCTTCAACGGTTTTCTCGGCTTCGACGGCCTTGGCCGCTACGACCTTGTTGCCTTTGGCCGGTCTCTTGGCTTCCTCAGCCTCCGAGTTTTCCAAAGTCTTCTTGGCTCTGACCTTCTTGTCGGGCTTGGCAGCCGTCACGTTTCCCGAACCGGGTTGCTCAGAAACCTCCTCTGAGGGCTTCTCCTGTTCTACAGGTTGCTCCTCGATCGGCTTGGCGGGCTCTTCATCAACCGGCTTGTCGCCTTCGATAAGCGCCTTCCATTCGCGCAAGGCCTGCGCATCGCGCGGGGAGACGTCGGGATACTCGGCGTCTTCACCGACGGTCGGCAGGATCTTCCACGAGCGGGCGCATTTGGTGCCCACTGCCTTCTCGACCACAACGGCGACATCAGGAACGTCGGGAAGGGTGAACGCGCTGGCCGGCGCGTCGTCGTTGGTCACCATCGCGTTCGAAGTGATGCAGACTTCAGCCAGGTCAATATCGAACAGCGTGTCGAAGATGCTCTTGTCCGATACATAGACCAGCGGCGAGGCCTCCAGCGATGAGCCGATGTTCTTGGCCGCGCGCTCAAGTTCGAGCGCACCGGTGACGACACGGCGGACGTTGCGAATGATTTCCCACTTCGCGGCGAGCGCATCGTCGCGGAATTCGTCAAAGCCTTCCGGGAACAGGGTCAGGTGCACCGAGGCTTCCGCATCCGGCTTGTACATCCGCCACGCCTCTTCGCAGGTGAAGCTGAGCACCGGCGCCAGCCAGCGCAGGATGGCATCGCAGATGATGTCGATCGCGGTCAGCGCCGCCTTGCGCGTGACCGAGGACGGCGGGTCGCAATAGAGCGCGTCCTTGCGGATATCGAAATAGAACGCCGACAATTCGCTGTTCATGAACGCCGCAAGCGTCGCGACCACCGTCTTGTAGTCGAACTCGGCATAGGCCTGGCGCACGATGGCGGCGCGTTTCGCGAGCTCGTGCAGCATCAAGCGTTCCAACTCGGGCATGTCGGCATGGGCGACAGCATCGGCAGGATCGAAATGATGCAGCGTGCCGAGCATCCAGCGGATCGAGTTGCGCAGCTTGCGATAGGTTTCGATGGTGTTCTTCAGGATCTCCGGCCCGATGCGCTGGTCGTCGGCATAGTCGGTGGCGGAGACCCAGAGGCGGAGGATATCGGCGCCCGAATCCTTCATCACCTTCTGCGGCTCGACGGTGTTGCCGAGCGATTTCGACATCTTGCGGCCGTTCTCATCCAGCGTGAAGCCGTGGGTGAGCACGACGTCGTACGGTGCGCGGCCGCGGGTCCCGGAGCTTTCGAGCAGCGAGGAATGGAACCAGCCGCGATGCTGGTCACTTCCCTCGAGATACATCACGGTGTCTTCGCCGCCGTCGATCTTGCGAACGATGTTGCCGAGGCCCGGAAAATTCTGGCGATCCTCCAGCACGAAGGCATGGGTGGAGCCGGAATCAAACCAGACGTCGAGAATATCGTCGACCTTCTTCCAGTCTTCATCGGCACGCTGCCCAAGGAAGCGTTCACGCGCGCCGTCCATGTACCAGGCGTCGGCGCCTTCCTCCATGAAGGCTTCGACGATGCGCTGGTTGACGATGTCGTCCTGCAGGATTTCGGCGGAGCCGTCGCCTTTCTCGCGCACGAACACGGCGATCGGCACGCCCCAGGCGCGCTGGCGCGAGATCACCCAGTCGGGGCGGCCCGCGATCATGCCGTTGATGCGGTTCTGGCCGGCGGGCGGCACCCATTGCGTTACCGAGATCGCTTTCAGAGCTCGGTTCCGCAAAGTGTCATCGCCGGCCAGCGTCATGGGGGTGTTCACGCCAGCGCCCCAAACCAGCTTGTTTGGAGTGATTGCTTTATCCATCGCGATGAACCATTGCGGCGTGTTGCGAAAGATCACCGGCTTTTTCGAGCGCCAGGAATGCGGATATTGGTGCTTGAGCCGGCCGCGCGCCAGGAGCTTGCCGGCTTCCACCAGCGCCTTGATCACGGCGTCGTTGGCGTCGCCCTTCTCGCCCTTGTCGTTGATGACGCGCCTGCCGGTGAAGCCAGGAGCGTGATCGGTGAAAGCACCGTTCTCGTCGACGGTGTAGGGGATGGCGGTGTTGATGCCGCGTTGATCGAGTTCACGCGCATTTGCCGTCCAGACGTCGAAGTCTTCGCGGCCATGGCCCGGTGCGGTATGGACGAAGCCGGTACCGGTGTCGTCGGTGACATGGTCGCCGGGCAACAGCGGCACCATGAATTCGTAGCCACCGCTAAATCCCTTCAACGGATGGGCACATTCCACGGCGTCGAGCGTATCGCCGGACAGGTCGCGCACCTTTTCATAGGCGGTGACGCGCGCCTGCTTGAATACTTCTGCTGCGAGAGCATCGGCGAGGATCAAGAGATCGCCGGTCTTTGCCCAGTTGTCGGCGGGCGCATCGGTCACCTTGTAAAGACCATAGGCGATCTTCGGCGAGAAAGAGATGGCGCGGTTGCCCGGCAGCGTCCACGGCGTGGTGGTCCAGATCACCACCGACGCCTCGGCCAGCGCGCCATGCGCCGGCGAGGTGACAGGAAATTTCACCCACACCATATCGGAGGTGTAGTCCTCGTATTCGACCTCGGCCTCGGCCAGCGCGGTCTTCTCCACCACGCTCCACATCACGGGCTTGGAGCCGCGATAGAGTGTGCCGTTGGCGGCGAACTTCATCAGCTCACGCGCGATCTGCGCTTCGGCCGGATAGCTCATGGTGGCGTAGGGATGATCCCAGTCGCCGATGAGGCCGAGCCGCTTGAACTCCTCGCGCTGCACGTTGAGCCAGTGCATCGCATAGGCGCGGCATTCTTTTCGGAACGCCACCATCGCGGTGGAGTCGCGGAAGTCCGGCTTCGGCTTGCCCTTGGAGCGGTAGTTCTCTTCCTCGATCTTCCATTCGATCGGCAGGCCATGACAGTCCCAGCCCGGCACGTAGTTGGAATCGAAGCCCAGCATCTGCTGGCTCTTGGTCACCACGTCCTTGAGGATCTTGTTGAGCGCGTGGCCGATATGGATGTTGCCGTTGGCGTAGGGCGGCCCGTCATGCAGCACGAATTTGGCGCGGCCGCGCGCTCCTTCGCGCAGCTTTCCGTAGAGGTCGATCTCGTTCCAGTATTTGAGGATCTCCGGCTCGCGCTGCGGCAGCCCGGCGCGCATCGGGAATTCCGTCTGCGGCAGGAACAGGGTCTTGGAATAGTCGGCAGCTTCGGATTTTTGCAACTTTTGGGACATGAATGCTCTTGTTTGGCTCGAAGACGGCGCTGAAACGCGGGGGAAAGCGGCTGAGCAGGAAAAACCCGGTCTTGCGCCGAGCAGAACGCTCAGGCGGAAGCCGGGCCGCTAATGCTGATGGTGCGCCGCGCAAACATGGGGCTTTTCCATAGCAGCCAGCCGGGAAAATCGCAAAGCCTGCTGGGGGGCGGGGGATCGTCAGGCCTGCCGCGGCCGGGCCGGGTTTCCGGCAACTATGACGCCCGGACCGACATCCCTCGTGACCACGCTGCCGGCGCCGATCACCGCGCCGTCGCCGATCGTGACACCCGGGAGAATGATGGCGCCGCCGCCGATCCAAACGTCGCTGCCGATCCGCACCGGGCGGCCGAATTCAAGGCCGGTCCGCCGCGTCTCGGCATCGCGCGGGTGGTCGGCGGCGTAGATTTGCGTTGCTGGTCCGATCTGGGTGCGGTCGCCGATGACAATCTCGACCACGTCGAGGATGACGCAGTTGAAGTTGAGAAACACCTCGTCGCCGAGCCGGATGTTGTAGCCGTAATCGCAAAAGAATGGCGGACGGATCACGGCGCCGGTGCCGACACGGCCGAAATGGGCCGATAGCAGCGCGTGCCGCTCGGCCACGGGTGCTGCGAGCGCCGCATTGTAGCGCGCGAGCCAGGCTTTGTTGGCGGCGGCATCCGCCTGCAGTTCGGGATCGCCGGGGCGATAGAGTTCGCCCGCCAGCATCTTTTGTTTTTCGGTTTTGCTCAACCGATCGCTCCTAGCTTGGGAAAAGCATCCGGCGCGGCGGCCAGCCGCTCGCGAGCCCGGGCGCTGTCGTCGTCCATCTGCCGGATCAACGCGTCGATCGAGTCGAATTTAAGTTCGTCGCGGATGAAGCCGATGAAGGCAACATCGAGCACGGCGCCATAGAGGTCGTCCTTGAAGTCGAACAGGAACACTTCGAGCAGCGGCGCGCCGTTGTCGAAGGTCGGGCGGCGGCCGAAGCTTGCGACGCCGTCCAGTCGCACCTGATCCTTTCCCTGCCCGCGGCCGACCCGCACCGCATAGATGCCGTGCTTGAGGCTGCAATTCTTGTCGAGGCGGATATTGGCGGTGGGATAGCCGAGATCGCGGCCGCGCTTCTCGCCGTGGATCACCTCGCCGCTGACGAACCACGGCCCGCCGAGCATGGCGGTGGCATCGTCGATCTGGCCCTCCGCCAGCGCCATGCGGATCGCGCTGGACGACACCGGCCGCTCCGCGATGTCGACATGGGCCTGGACGTCGACCTCGATGCCGAGCCGCGGCGCCTCGCTGACCAGAAGGCTCGGCGTGCCGGCACGGCCCTTGCCGAAATGAAAGTCGTAGCCGACGGCAATCCCGCTGACGCCGAGGCGCTCGATCAGGTCATGGTGAATGAAATCTTGCGCCGAGGTTCCGGCGCGGGCCTTGTCGAACGTCATCACTACGGCGCCGGCAAGGCCGGTCGCAGCCAGCAATCGCAGTTTGTTGGTTTCATCCGAGAGCCGGAACTGGGGGCTGTTCGGGCTGAAAAAGGTGCGCGGATGCGGCTCGAAAGTGACCGCGAAAGCCGGCTTGCCATGGGCGCGGCCCATCCGCAGGGCCGCGTCGATCACGGCCCGGTGGCCCAGGTGAACGCCATCGAAATTGCCCATGGCGACGACGGCCCCGCGGGGGATATCGGCGGCAGGGGTGGTGTCTCGGATAACGGTAAAACCAGTGGTCATTTCAGGGATTCTGCACGGATTCTGTACGGATTCTGTACGGATTCTTGGGTCTCGGTGAACGCGGCCGGACCGTGACGCGGTGGCCCCGCCGAAGTCAAGCGGGCGGGTTGGGCCAAAACGGATGCAATCCAGTGCCGCCCGGTTAACGGGCTGTTTAACGGCTGATGCTAGAGGTTGGGGGAGGACTGCGGGTCGCGCAGGCCTGTTGAATATTTGTGGCGTGAGCGTTGAGTGGGGGAAAAGATGGCGGTTGATTTGTCCATGCCGGTTCTGGTGGTTGATGACTACAGCACCATGATCCGCATCATCCGAAATCTTTTGAAGCAGCTCGGCTTCGACAACATCGACGACGCCAGCGATGGTTCGGCGGCGCTGAACAAGATGCGCGGCAAGAAATACGGGCTCGTGATCTCCGACTGGAACATGGAGCCGATGACCGGCTACGATCTTCTCAAGGAAGTCCGTGCCGACCCCAATTTGGCCACCACGCCCTTCATCATGATCACGGCGGAATCCAAGACCGAGAACGTGATCGCCGCCAAGAAGGCCGGCGTGAACAACTATATCGTCAAGCCGTTCAACGCGGCAACGCTGAAGACCAAGATCGAGGCTGTCTTCCCGGACATGGCGACAGCGTAGGGCGCCTGGTCTCCAGCTCGCTCCAATTCTCGTGATGCCCGGCCCAATCCCGGGCATGCTGCGCTCTCATGAGTCCACGCCCTACCAAGTCTTGCGTTTTCGGATGACGTAAAGCCCATTCCTACTTTGCATGGGGTTGTTTTCGCAATTTTGAGTCCGGTGCAGCGATGCACCTACCACCGCAGCTCGCGCATCAGCGCGCGGGGCGGGTGGCCGAACAGCTCCTTTACCGAAGCGGGGTCGAGCTGCTCGATACCCTCGAACTCCTCGGAATGGATGCCGCGGGTGAGGAAAAGACAATCGATTCCGAAGCTGTGCGCGCCGGTGAGATCGGTCCGCACCGAATCCCCGATCGCCAGCACGCGGTCGAGCGAGGTCGGCCGGCCGCGGCGCTCAGCAGCGAGTGCCATCGCGCGCTCATAGATCGGCCGGTGCGGCTTGCCGTAGAAGATCGCCTCGCCGCCGAGTTCGCGATAGAGCTCGGCGATCGCGCCCGCGCAATAGATCAACCGGTCGCCGCGTTCGACGACAATGTCGGGGTTGGCGCAAATCAGCGGCAGTCTATGCTCGCGCGCCTGCAGCATCATCGCGCGATAGTCTTCCGCCGATTCGGTTTCGTCATCGAACAGGCCGGTGCAGACGATGTAGTCGGCCTGCTCGAGCGGCGCCATCACGGCATCGAGCCCGCGATGGATCGAAGAGTCCCGCTCCGGACCGATCCAGAACATCTTCTTGCCGGGATGATCGGCAACGAAATTCCGGGTCAGGTCGCCCGAAGAGACGATGGCGTCGTAGGCTTCGTCGGCGACGCCGAACTTGCGCAACTGGCGCTGCACGGAATCGGCCGGCCGCGGCGCGTTGGTGATCAGGATGACGGTGCCGCCACGCTGGCGATAGGTGTGCAGCGCCTCGCAGGCTTCGGGAAAGGACTCGAGCCCGTTATGCACCACGCCCCAGATGTCGGAGAGGATGACTTCCACGCCGTCCACGAGGTCGCGCAGCCGTTCGACAAACCGCAATGAGGTCATGATTTCGGAAGCCTGCTAGCCCGGTCCCGCGGCGCGGCGCGCCAGCGCGGCATTGCCGGTCGCCCGCATCGCAGGCTCAGCGGCCGGGTTGGCAATGGGAACGGTGTTGCTGGAGCCATTGGGACTGCCGGATTCCTTGTTCGGGCTGGTCCCGCCGGTAGCAGATGCCCCTTCGGGCCGCAACGGCCGCGGCGGCGCAAACAGGAAACCCTGCCCAAACCGCACGTCATAGTCGAGCAGGTCTACCACTGCGCGCTCGCCCTCGATCTTTTCGGCGATCAGGTCGATGCCGAAGCGGCCGAGCAGATCGGAAAGGTCGGAAGGGTGGATGTCCGAGGTCGAGCTCTGCTTGGGATCGAGCAACAATGCCGCCGGCACCTTGATGAAACGGACGCCGCGGTCGGCGAGGTCGCGAGGCTCGATCCGCAAGTCGGTGACATGATCGATCGAGAAGCGGTAACCACGCTGCGACAGCGCCGCGAGGTTCTCGATTTCGGTCGGGCCGAGATGGCGGAACGTCGCCTGCTTGAACTCGAGCACGAAGGATGGCGCCAGCGCCCGATTGGCCTCGAGGAAGTCGAGACATTGCGCGAAATTGGCGGAATTGCCGAGCGTCGCCGCGGAGACGTTGCAGAACACGCCGACGTCCTTGTTGCGCACCTTCAGGCGGCGCAACACCTGGACACAGCGCAACATCACCATGTGGTCGATTTTGCCGATCAGCCCGCCGGATTCGGCGGTGGCGATGAAATCGTCGGCGGTGAGGATCTGGTCCTTGTCGTCGCGCAGCCGCGTCACCGCCTCATAGAAGCGCACCTTGCGCTGCGGCAGCGTGACCATCGGCTGCAGGTAGATGTCGAGCCGGTTTTCCTCGACGGCGTTTTTCACCGCGCCAAGCAGTTGGGGCTGGCTGCGCGAGGCAGATGTTACTTCCGCGGCAATTGCAGCTGTCGCCGGCTTTGCGGCAGCAGCCGGTGCGGGCCTCACGGCAGGCGCAGGCTGTTCCGCGGCGAGCGCCGGCTCGTTCCGCGGTTCGGAATCCGGCCTGCCCGCCGGGGCGGGAG
>NZ_LLXX01000052.1:4728-26982 GCF_001440405.1 Bradyrhizobium valentinum | reverse complement strand
CAGCCGTCGGGCCCGACGCCAGCAGATCCTCATGGCTCGCCACAGAGACGGCCAGTTGCTTGACCAGTATGCCGAGTTCGTTGATCTCGCCGAGGACGGCCTGGATGCGATCGGAGCTTGCAGAGTTCGCCGAAACCACCCGGCCCTCGACAGCGGCGAGCCGCCGGCCGAATTCGGCGACCTGGCGGGCGAGGTCGGCGGTGCCGCGGGAAAGATCGGCGATCTGGCCGCCGACGTCGGAGCGGTCGCGCAGCCGCATCGACACTGCGTTGTAGAGGATCAGGAAGGTCAGCGCGGTAAGCGCCACGAGCGCGGATTCGGTGCCGCTGAAGCCCGCCACCGCGTGCAGGACGAGCCCGAGGGAGGCTGCAACCAGCACCATGCAGATGGCGATGAAAATCGTCGAAATGCGAATCATGTCGCGCGCTACGCCCTCAGGTCCGAACTGTCCTCACCGGGAAAACACGGAAGTTTCAGGCACGTTCCGATATGCGCTCCCCCAAGCGCTGCAACCTTAACATCAATGTTGATTCGCAGAGCTAGTGTTCTTTGGACACGGTCGGAACTGGAAATGCAGCGCAGCAAGCTGCGTGCCGTCAGACGTCCGGCTGTCGTGCTTGCCATCGCCGTCGCGTTGCCGCCAAGCCCAGCAAGGTCGCCATCAGAATTAAGCCGGCCTGCATATGCCTGGTGTCCCTTGAGGGGGATCGATGCCTGCCGCGCCTGCTCGCGGGCGGTGCCTGCAGAACCGACCTGGCGGTGTCTCTCGCGGCGTCGATCTTGTCCGGTTCGAGCGGGCTGGCCTTGACCGCGACGCGCAGGCGGCTGGCGAGCGAGGGGAGGTGCGGCGTCTTTTGTCTGAGTTTGGCGGCGGCGAGCCCCGCGCAAATTGCGGCGATCATCGCCAGCAAGGCGCCGACCGCGCCGAAAGCCCAAAACTGCCCGTAATGGATCTCGATCCAGCGGAACAGCGCGGTCATGCCGACAAGGCAGGCGGCGATCATGAAAATGCCGGCCGCTGCGAACAGGCCGGCGACGATAGCATAGGAAGCTACGGTCGAGGTTGCCTGACGGGTGCGGTCGCGCAGGTAGGATCGCGTCGCCAGCTTGACCTGGTTCAGCTTCAGTTCCACCCCGGCGCGCAGCAAGCTGCTCGAAGGCGCGAGCATCCCGAAATTCCTCAACCGGCGGAGGCGTGATCGCTTTCCGCCGGTTGAATGAACGCCGGGTGGTTTCGAATGTTCCTGCCGGGCCAGAGCCGATGCAGCCGCTACGCGGTCGCCCGGATCACCTTGGCGACCTTCTCGATGATCTCGCCGATCTGGTCCTCGGTAACGATCAGGGGCGGGGTCAGTGCCAGCGTGTCGCCGGCTACCCGGATCATCAGATCATTGTCGTGGAAGGCGCTGTTGAGCCCGGCAAAACCGCGCTTGCCCGGCGCGTCGGCCTGCGGCGCGAGGTCGATGCCGGCGGTCAGCCCGATGGTGCGGATATCGACCACACCCGGTTCGTTCCGTAGCGACATCACGGCGTCGGCGAACTTCGGCTCGAGCCCATGAGCACGCTCGAACAGCTTTTCGTCGCGGTAGATGTCGAGGGTGGCAAGGCCGGCGGCGCAGGCCAGCGGGTGGGCCGAATAGGTATAGCCGTGGGTCAGCTCGACGGCATGTTCCGGGCCGCTCAT
Source organism: Bradyrhizobium valentinum (assembly GCF_001440405.1). GTDB lineage: Bacteria > Pseudomonadota > Alphaproteobacteria > Rhizobiales > Xanthobacteraceae > Bradyrhizobium > Bradyrhizobium valentinum. Next base: position 25,298 of record NZ_LLXX01000052.1, on the reverse strand, counting down.
GAAAGCGTCGTGGATGGTGTCGCGCACCAGCACGCCGCCCATCGGGGCTGCGCCATTGGTGACGCCCTTGGCGAAGGTCAGCATATCAGGCACCACGCCGTAGCGTTCGGCGGCAAAAGCAAAGCCGAGCCGGCCAAAGCCCGTAATGACCTCGTCGAAGATCAAGAGGATGCCGTGCTTCTGGGTGATCTCGCGCAGCCGCTTGAGATAGCCCTTCGGAGCCGGCAGCACGCCGGTCGATCCGGCCATCGGCTCGACGATCACGGCGGCGATGGTGTTGGCGCCGTGCAGGTTGACCAGCCGCTCCAATTCATCGGCGAAATGCGTGCCATAGTCCGGCTCGCCTTTGCTGAAAGCCTGTTTCTCGCGGTCGTAGGTCGCCGGCAAATGGTCGACGCCGGTGAGCAGCGAGCCGAACAGCTTGCGGTTACCGACGATGCCACCAACCGAGGTGCCGCCGAATCCGACGCCGTGATAGCCGCGCTCGCGACCGATCAGGCGGATGCGGCTGCCTTGACCGTTAATCTGGTGATAGGCCAGGGCGATTTTCAGCGCGGTATCGGCCGCTTCCGAGCCGGAATTGCAAAAGAATACGTGGTCGAGGCCGGCGGGCGCGAGCTCGGCGATGCGGTTGGCGAGCTCGAAGGCCTGCGGGATGCCGAACTGGAACGGCGGCGCATAGTCCAGCGCCTCGGCCTGCTTGGCGATCGCCGACGAAATCTGGGTGCGGCCGTGGCCGGCATTGGTGCACCACATGCCCGAGGCGGCGTCGATGATCTTGCGGCCGTCGACCGTGAAGTAATGCATGTCCTTGGCGCCGGCGAGCAGCCGCGGGTTTTTCTTGAACGCCCGGTTCGCGGTGAACGGCATCCAGTGCGCGGCGAGGTCGCTCGGAACGTTGATGGGGGTCGGGCGGGGGCTCTTGTCCAGCATGGGGAGGCCTCTTTGATGTTTGGGTCGTCGGACTGATGCCAAACTATCAGTTTCGCCCCTCAACGGGAACGCCAGCACGCCGTGATATTTGCGCGCAATTCCGTAAAATTCAGAGGTCGGCGGCGGCGATCCAGAATACTTCGCCCTCGGAATCCTCGGTATCGAGCCAGAGCAGCGGCAATTGCGGATAGGCGGCCTCGAGTTGCGGGCGGCAGCGCCCGATTTCGCATAGCAGCCCACCCTGCGGCGTCAGGTGCGCTTCTGCCTCGTCCAGGATGCGGCGGACGACGTCGATCCCGTCGGCGCCACCGTCGAAGGCGAGCTTCGGCTCCGCACGGCATTCGCGCGGCAGATCGGACATGCCTTCCGCATCGACATAGGGCGGATTGGAAATGATGAGGTCGTAGCGCTTTTCGCCAAGCGGCTTGAACAGATCGCCGCGATACAGCGTGAGGCGATGCTGCAAGCCGTAATCCCCGACATTGCGCGCGGCGACGTCGAGCGCGTCCTTTGAAATATCCACCGCGTCGATTTCGGCATTCGGAAAATTCCGGCTGGCCAGAATGGCAAGGCAGCCCGAGCCGGTGCACAGGTCGAGCACGCTTTCTACCGCGCCCGGGTCCGACATCAGCGAGCCGGCCTCCTCATCGCCGTCGCCGCCGAAATGCTGGTCGAGCAATTCGCCGATGAAGGAGCGCGGCACGATGGTGCGCTCGTCGACATAGAAGGGCAGGCCGCGCATGTAGATCTTGTTGACGAGATAGGCGGCAGGTTTTCGCGTCGTGACGCGGCGCGCGATCAGGTCGAGAATCTTGCGGCCTTCGGCCGCCGTGACGCGCGCGGTTGCAAAGGTCTCGAACTGGTCAGGGTGCAGATGCAACGCCTCGCAGACCAGGAAGACGGCCTCGGCAACGGGATCGGTGGTGCCGTGCGCGAACACCAGTTCGGCCTCGGTGAAGCGGCTGACGGCATAGCGGACGAAATCGAGCAGCGTCAGCAATTCGCCCGCACCGACCTTGGGGAGTTTCGACGGGCTGGTGCCGCGCTTCGCCGGCGGTTTTGCGCGTTTGGCCATCAGGGCTTGGTCCAGCGCGCGGCGGCCGCGTCGTCATGGTCGCGCGCCTCGACCCAACTCGTGCCTTTTTCGCTTTCCTCGCGCTTCCAGAACGGCGCGTTGGTCTTCAGGTAGTCCATCAGGAATTCCGCTGCTTCAAAGGCCGCCTGCCGATGCGGCGAAGCGGTTATCACCAGCACGATGTTCTCGCCCGGCGCGATGCGGCCGAAGCGGTGAATGACGGTCAGGCCCTGTAACGGCCAACGCGACAGCGCTTCGTCAGTGTGGCGCACGATCTCGGCTTCCGCCATGCCGGGATAATGCTCGAGCGTCAGCGCGGCGATCGGTTCGCCGTTCTCGCTGCCGCGGCAGATGCCGCTGAACGTAACGACTGCCCCGATATCGGTGCGGCCATTGGTGAGCGCCGCGATCTCCTGTGCAACGTCGAAATCGCCTTCCTGGATACGGATGGTCGCGGTGACGGACATGGCCCGGGTCAACCGCCGGTCATCGGCGGGAAGAACGCAATCTCACGCGCGCCTGATATCACGGCGTCCGGCTTGACGTGGGCCTGGTCGATCGCGGCGCGGATCACCTTCGGCTTTTCGAAGGCATGGGCGTAGGCCTCGCCGCGGCTGGACAGCCAGCCGATCAGATCGTTCACCGTGCGGACGTCGGCCGGCGGCTCGACGGTTTCCTCCGCCATGCCGACCCGCTCGCGTACCCAGGCGAAATATTTGACCTTCATCCCTCATCCTCCTTGATGAGGTGATGGATGCCGGCGCGGAAATAGTCCCAGCCGGTGTAGATCGTGAAGATTGCCGACATCCACAACAGGACGATCCCGATCAGGGTGGTCGCGGGCAGGAGCTGCTCGCCCGCTTCGCCCGCGATCAGAAAGCCGATCGCGACTAGCTGGATCGTCGTCTTCCATTTCGCAAGCTTCGTCACGGGCACGCTCACCCGCAACGCCGCCAGATATTCCCGCAGGCCCGAGACCAGGATCTCGCGGCACAGGATCACGATGGCAGCCCACAGCGTCCAGCCATGGATGCTGCTATCGGCGGCCAGCATCAGGAGGCAGGACGCGACCAGCAGCTTGTCGGCGATCGGGTCGAGCATGCGGCCAAAGGCGGACTGCTGGTCCCAAATTCGCGCATAATAGCCATCGAGGTAGTCGGTCACCGCGGCGGCGATGAAGACCGCCAGCGCCACCCAGCGCAGCCACAGCGGGCCGTCCTGAATGGACTGGGCAAACACGCAGCCCACCACTACCGGAATGGCGGCTATGCGCGCGTAGGTAAGGATATTTGGCAGGGACATGCTCTTGGTCTGTCCCCTGGTCGTTGCGATGTTCATCCGTCTTACCAATACCGCTGAAGCGTGAAGGTCAACCGTGCGGGCCTAGATGTCGCAGGCGACACCCATATGAATTAAAACCCCTTAACTCGGTTGCGTATGGAAAAACTCGAAAATTTTGCGGGCGCTTTCGGCGCTGACCCCCGGAACCTTGCCCAGGTCGGCGATCGAGGCCCGCTCGATCTCCTTCAGGGTTCCGAAGTGGTGCAGCAAGGCACGTTTGCGTGACGGGCCGATGCCCGGGATTTCCTGCAAGCCAGCTTCCCTGATGTCTTTTTTCCGCAGTTTGCGGTGCGAGCCGATCACGAAGCGATGCGCCTCGTCGCGCAGTCGCTGGATGAAATACAGCACGGGATCGCGCGGTTCGAGCTTGATGGCCTCGCGGTCCGGCATGAACAGGGTCTCCCGTCCGGCATCGCGGTCTGGGCCTTTTGCCACGGCCATGAGCGAGACCTGGGCCAGCCCGAGCCCCTCGAAAATCTCCCTGACGGCGTTGAGCTGGCCGCGGCCGCCGTCGATGATGACGAGGTCGGGCCATTGCGGAAACGAATCATCGTCGGCTTTCGCTTTGGCGACGTCGCCCTCCGGCGGCTTCAGCAGCCGCTTGAAGCGCCGCTCCAGCACCTCGCGCATCATCGCGTAGTCGTCGCCAGGCGTCAGCCCCTCGGATTTGATGTTGAACTTGCGGTACTGGTTTTTGATAAAACCATCCGGCCCCGCAACGATCATCGCGCCGACGGCGTTGGTGCCCTGGATGTGACTGTTGTCGTAGACCTCGATGCGCTTCGGCACCTGCGGCAGTCCGAGCGTGGCTGCCATCCCTTCCAGCAGCCGGCTCTGCGTCGCCGTATCGGCGAGCTTGCGGCCGAGCGCCTCGCGCGCATTGGTCAGCGCGTGCGTGACCAATTCCTTTTTCTCGCCGCGCTTTGGCACGGAGATTTCGACTTTGTAGCCAGCCTTCACGCAAAGGGCGTCGGCAAGCAGCTCAGATTCTTCGATCGCGTGCGAGAGCAGGATCAGCTTCGGCGGCGGCTTGTCGTCGTAGAACTGCGCGAGGAATGAAGCCAGCACTTCCTCCGGCGTGAACGACTTCTCCGCGCGCGGGAAATAGGCGCGGTTGCCCCAGTTCTGGCCGGTGCGGAAGAAGAACACTTCCACGCAGGAATAGCCGCCTTCCTGATGGATGGCGAATACGTCGGCTTCTTCCACGGTACGCGGATTGATGCCCTGCTGCGACTGGATCGCCGACAGCGCGGCGAGGCGATCGCGGTAGAGCGCGGCGGTTTCAAATTCGAGTTCGTTCGACGCCTTCTCCATTTCGGCGGCGAGCAGCTCCTTCACGGCGTGGCTGCGGCCGGAAAGGAAATCGTTAGCCTCGCGGACCAGCTCGGTATAGCCGGGGAAGTCGATCTCGCGCGTGCAGGGACCCGAACAGCGGCGGATTTGATACAGCAGGCACGGCCGCGTGCGGCTTTCGAAAAAGCCGTCGGTGCAGGAGCGGATCAGGAAGGCACGCTGTAGCGCCGTAATCGTGCGGTTGACCGCGCCGGCGGACGCGAACGGCCCGAAATATCGTCCGGGCCTGGTTTGCGCGCCGCGATGTTTGAGGATCTGCGGCGCCCAATGGTCGCCGGTGATCAGGATGTAGGGAAACGACTTGTCGTCGCGCAGTTGTACGTTGAACCGCGGCCGTAGCTGCTTGATCAGATTGGCTTCCAGCAGCAGCGCTTCGGTCTCGGTCGTGGTGGAGACGATCTCGACTGTCACGGTCGCCGCGATCATGCGCAGGATGCGCGCCGGCAGCGGCGCGTTGATGCGGGCGTAGGAAGCCAGCCGCTTGCGAACGTTTTTCGCCTTGCCGACGTACAGCACGTCGCTCGCGGTATTGAGCATGCGATAGACGCCGGGAGAGGTCGGCGCCAGCCGCACCGCGTTTTCGATAGCCGCGTGGCCGACCGCCAACGGGCCTTCGGCAATCGCCTCAGCGGGCTCCTCGGGGGCTTCCGGCAGGCGAGCCTCGTCGTCCTCCTCGGCGGCAGATGTCGCGGGATCGACGTCGGCGGCGGCGGTCAGGTCCTGGGGCGGTAAATCCGGCTGGGAACCCCGCCGCGCCTTGCGCGGGGGCTGCGGATGGTCGGTAGAATCGTGATCCATGGGCCTAAATTAAGCGCTGCAGGGCGGCATCGCCAGCGCTCGCGGCGCGCTCTCGCGGAGAGGCCGGTAACGCTTCCTTAAGACTGATGAGTGGGCGCTAACCCGACTTAACAACCCTTTAACTTAAAACTCTCGATAAATCTTACCGGAAAAAGGTGGAGTTCCGTAACCAGGCCGGTTTCTTGCCCGGCGTGGTCACGGCAGTTGCGTGGAGTTGGGGTGATGGGCAGGTTTGTGTGGGGCGCGCTGGCGCTGATCGCCACCGGCTGGACCACGTCGGCACGGGCGGCCGACCTCTACGGATCGCGCCCGCCTTTGACAGTCAACCAGACGCAGTTCGGTCCCGATAGCTGGGCCGGCCCCTATCTCGGCGGCAACCTCGGCTATGCCTGGGGCTCGGTCGCCGACAATCCGACCAAGCCGTCCGGTTTCGTGGGCGGCGTCCAGGCCGGCTACAATTGGCAGAACGGAGCCTGGGTGTTCGGTCTCGAAGGCGACCTCCAGGCGACCGGTGCCGAAGAAACCTTCGCCCCGTGGAAATTCTCCAATCCCTGGTTCGGCACGGTTCGCGGCCGCGCCGGTTACGCATTCAACAACGTGCTGTTCTTCGGCACGGGCGGTCTCGCCTTTGGCGAGCTGCGCGCCACCACCTTCGGCCTGTCGGAATCCCATACCAATGCGGGTTGGACTCTGGGCGTCGGCGCCGAGATGGGCTTCGCGCCGAACTGGAGCGCCAAGGTCGAATACCTCTATGTCGATCTGGCCAACAGCAACTTCGTCATTACAGGCGCGTCGAACGGTTACCGGTTCGGCCTGATACGGGCCGGCTTGAACTATCACTTCTGAGAACAAAGAAACTGCCGGCTACCGCCTCCCGGCGGCAGTAAGCCGCCGGGATTTTTTTTGCCTTGTGATCGGCACGTCACGTGAAAGCGCGATAGAACGGTATCATGCAAACCGGACAGCCTAGCCTTACCGCGTTGGGCGCCGCCCGCTTGCGCGCGGCGCATCAGGTGCTGGATCACGCATCGATCCTGGCCGATCCCCTGGCGTTGCGTATTCTCGGCGACGACATCGCGGTGTCGCTCGATCATGCGCGGGCTCACACGTCCGGGTCGCGGCTGCGCTGGTTCATCGCCGCGCGTTCGCGCATTACGGAAGACGCTCTTAACGTCGCGGCGAACGCCGGCACTACCCAGCTTGTGGTGCTCGGCGCCGGACTGGACACGCTTGCCTACCGGACGCCGCTCGCCGGCCGCCTGCGGATATTCGAGGTCGACCATCCGGCGACGCAGCAACGCAAGCGCCAGATGCTGGCCGATGCCGCGATCGATGTGCCTGACACGCTTCGTTTCGTCCCCATCGATTTCGAACGCCAGACGCTGGCTGAAGTTCTCCGCACCGCGGGCTTCAATGCGGCGGAGAGGAGTTTTTTCAGTTGGCTCGGCGTCGTGCCCTACCTGACCGAGCCGGCGATCTTTTCGACGCTCGGATTCATCGCTCAACTGGAAGGCGGCGCCGAGGTGACGTTCGACTACGTCAATCCTGCGGCTTCGATCGCGCCCGCCGCCCGCATGGCTCATCAAGCACTGGCAGGCCGGGTGGCCGCGGCAGGCGAGCGCATCCAGAGCTATTTCGACACCGCGCCGTTATGCGCCAGAATGACGGAGGCGGGTTTTCGCCGTGTTGATGATATCGGCCCGGCCGAGATTGCGACGCGTTTCTTTTCCGAGGCTGAACGGTCAGCGCCGGCGCGCGGCGGGCATGTCATGCATGCCTCGACTCTCTGAGCGGCGGCGCCGCACCAGTTGATCGTGCAGGCAAAGTTCAGTTCGCTTCCAAGCGTGAGCGCGAGCTCACGATGAAATCACCAGGTTGACCGCCTTGGGGCCTTTGCCCTTCTTGTCCGGTTCGACCTCGAACGTAATGCGCTGTCCTTCTGTCAGATCCTTCAATCCGGCCCGCTCGACGGCGGTGATGTGTACGAACACATCGCGGCCGCCATCATCGGGCTTGATGAAGCCGTAGCCGCGTTCTCCGTTAAAGAACTTGACTGTTCCAGTCATGGCCATCGGGAAACTCCTCCCCCGTATTGCTCCGCCGCTACGCGCACCTCGCGTATAGGCCGACCGGACATTCGCTGCCGGAAGCTTGGCCACCTGAGCCGATCGGTTGATGCCGCCGACCGACCTGGATTTTTCTTCGGCCTTGATCACTCCGCCGCAACCATTCGCGGAAGCGGAACGTAAAGCCAGTCCCAACGGCCTGAGCATAATACGGTTTCGCGTAAATTGCCTACGGCCCAATCGCACTTTTCATGGGTAGTACCTTCAGGGCTTGGGCGTCTCGAGCCTGAAACGGCCGGCACCGCCCTGGCCGAGCGGTTTTTCGAGTTCGGGTAGAATTGTCTTCAATTCGCTCGCCAGCGTCCACGGCGGATTGACGATCAGGAGGCCGGTGGAGGCGAGGGGACCGCCCGGCTCCTGCGGCGCAACGCTGAATTCGAGCCGGAGGCATTTCCCGGCCGGCTTGCTGGCGGCGGCGGCGCCTGCGACCTGCCGAGCCAAGGTGTCGGTGGCGCGCCGGCTCTTCACCGGATACCAGATCAGATAGCTGCCTGTCGGCCATTTCGCGTAGGCTTCGGCGAAGCCGCTGGCCAGGCTTTCGAATTCGTCCTTTTGCTCGAACGAGGGATCAATCAGTACCAGGCCGCGCCGCTCGTTGGGAGGCACGAAGGCCGGCAGCGCCGTCCAACCGTCGAGATCGACCACCCGCGCCTGGCTGTCGCGGCGCAGCGCATCGATCAGTTGCCTGCGGGCGCCAGGCTCGATTTCGCAGGCGGTGAGACGGTCCTGCGGCCGCAGCAGGGCGCGGGCGATCAAAGGCGACCCGGGGTAGGCCTCAAGCTTGCCCGGTGCGTTGAATGCCCTGATGATATCGAGGTAGGGGGTCACCAGCGGCAGCGCGTTTTCCGAAAACCGCGCCTGCATCACCCGTGCAATGCCGGTCAGCCATTCGCCGCCGCGGCGCGCCTCTTCGCCTGTGAGATCGTAACGGCCGGCACCGGCATGGGTGTCGATGACGCGAAACGGCGCCTGCTTTTCCTGCAGATAGGTCAGCATGCGCACCAGCACGATGTGCTTGATGACATCGGCAAAGCCGCCGGCGTGAAAGGCGTGTCGGTAGTTCATCGCAGTCGGCCGATCAATTGGAGCAGACGAAAGTGTCTTCTACTCGTCAGGGCCGGCCTTGTCCTCCTTCGCGAAACGCTTCGGAGGACCAGGGCTGAAAACCCGGCGAAGCCTTGGCGGGTCCTGCTCGCAAACGCCTCACGATCGGGGCCGAAATGGCCAAAGACGCCTTGGTGCAGATAGGTCCCGGCCATCCACGCGTCTTGCAGATGACGATAAAGCCGTGGATGGCCGGGAACGCAGACAACTTCGAGCAGTCTGCGCAAGGGAGCCGCCATGCCTTGGCATGGCGGAGCAAGGGAGGCTTCAGCCGCCCCGCACCGGCGGCATCACCACCTCGTCACGCCGGCAGGCGCGGCGGTCGATTTCCTCGCAGGCGCGGAACTGCATGTCCTTGCTCAGGCAGACCCGCACCTCGCTCAGGCGCCGGCTCGAGCAGGTCACCGAAATCGCCGAACTGCTCAGGCCCGGGTTGACCTTGATAAAGGCCTCTTCGAGATCGCCGGGGGCGATGGTCTTCTGCTCCGACAATTGCAGGAATTCCTCGGGAATCCTTACCGCAGCGCGCGCTTTTCGCGTGGTCTCGAAATAGGCTCGCGCACCAAGGCCCGAACAGGTGCCGTGCTTGTCCCACTCGTTGAAGATCAGGCCGGGCGCCGGCATCAGGTCCAGCATCGAGGTCATGACGTTGCGATCGAGCCGCGGCGAGGGCCGCTGGCAATATTCGGGAAAGCCGCGCTCATATTGCGGCCACAGGCCGTGAACCACGAACGAATAGGGGCGGCTGCACTGGGTCTGTGATCGCCCGCTATTGCCCCGCTCAGCCGCCGCCTCGCAGAACGAGGGCGACCATGAAAGGGCAAGGACGTAAAAATCGAACTCGCCCGGGGCGTTCTGCCGGCGGTCCTGGGCGGACGCCGTCCCGGCAGAAACGACAACAAGAGCCAGTGAAATCAGAAGCCGCGAAACAATGATAATGGACCGGTGCATCGAACGCCCCCTCTACCAGACTACCAGGAGCCTAGCAGGGAGGCGGAACATTTCAAGAACAAATTTGATGCTCCCCATACGCTGGGCCGGAGCAGGCTCGCCCGGATCGGCGAATCGGGGGAATCAGGGCCGGGCGGCTCGGCAGCCCGGGCTGTAGGCCCAATTGCGGTCGAGCCCGGTCACACACCATTCGACGCCCTGGCTGAAGCCGGCAAAGCCGCCATCCTCGATGATCGAGTAGTGCACCGTGCGCATCTTGCCGTCGCTCAGCATGACGTCGCCGCTGCAGTAACGGCGCGGGATGTTGTCGGACTGCCATGGCCGGAATGCAGTTTCATGGATCCGGCCAAAGCCGGTGATCACCAGCGCCGAATTCCAGAACTTGCCCTCCTTCTCCTGGAATTGATACGCGATCGTCGTTAGCGCCCGCTCGCATTCGGCGACGCGGCCGTCATAGCGCGGGCCGAACAGTCCGAAATTCAGCTCCAGCGGATTGGCGGCCTGGGCGGCGTGGCTGGAGATCAGCAGGGCGAGCGCCGCTGTCATCGGGCCAAGTGATCTGGGGCCGAGAGCTCTCAAGGATGTGAATAGGTTGCGCATGGGGAATCCGCCCGTAAATCAGTGCGCGAGACGGTGCCGCGAAGCTCTGACGAGGTCAAGTGCAGCGCGGCAACACCTGACGGCCAAGTCCGCCTCGTGCTGCAACCATTCTTTTCATGGCCTTCGGCGCACACTATGGTGGGCTTCGAGCGAAACGGAGTCTGCGATGCGAAGAATTGTGGCCGCGTGCCTGATTGCCATGGGCGGGATGCTGGCGGGGGCGCCGGCGCAGGCGCATTGGTGGGACATCGATACGGTGCCGGCGTTCAAGGGCAACGACACCGGTGGTATCATCGCCTATCCGCTCGCGATGCAGGCCGATGCCCGCCAGCTCGCCGTCGACCACTGCGCTCGTTACGGCAAGGTGGTGAAATTCCTCGGCGTGCAGCCGAACTACGGCGGCTATGTTTCCTTTGCCTGCCGCTGGGTCCCCTATGGCGCCGCTGAGCGGCCGCTGCGCACGCTTTACTGAGCGCGCCCACTACCTGTTTTCCGGCTGGACATGTTTTTGCCACGCAAAGCGTGTGTTCACTTCGCGCGCACGATAGCGTTGAAGTATTCAGGGGAGCACACGCATGAGACGACTGCTTTTTGTGTCTTGGTCTGCCGTTGGCTTGCTTGCCCTGTTGCCTGCGAGCGGCGCCGTTGCCGTGGAGCTGCCGGTGCGTAAGGCCGGTCTGTGGGAAATGAAGGTGCTGAGCGGCGGATCGGTGCCCGAGATGACCATGCAGCAGTGCACCGACGAGACCACGGACAAGGACATGAGCACCGCAATGTCGCCGGTGGCCAAAGATATCTGCTCGAAGCAGGAGATCCAGAAAACGGCGACCGGCTATGTCACCGATTCGGTTTGCGGCATCGCCGGCGTGACGGTCAAATCAAAGGCCGAGATCACCGGTGACTTCAACTCCGCCTATACCGTGAAATCGACCTCGCATAGCGAGGGTGGCCGGGCCGGCGCGAACGATTCCACCTCCACGATCGAGGCCAAATGGGTCGGCGCCTGCAAGGCCGACCAGAAGCCCGGCGACATCATGATGCCTGGCGGCATGAAGATGAACATCAAGGACATGCAAAAGCTGAAGGCGCTGATCCCGAAGCAGCCGGCGAAGTAACCTCCGAAGATTGCCTAGCCGGTGGCCTCATGGTTCGAGACGCGCAGCTTAGCTGCGCTCCTCACCATGAGGGGTGGAGGCCCGGTGCTGGGGCCTCATACTGGGTAAGACCTTCCCCCTGAGGAGCGTGTCTTCGCGCGTCTCGAAGGGCGAGGCCGAGGTCTCTCGAAAACAACTACACCGGGACCCTTACCGCCGCGCGCAAGCCGCCCATCGGGCTGTCGCCGAGCGTGATGTCGCCGCCATGCGAGCGGGCGATGTCGCGGGCGATGGCCAATCCCAAGCCCGTGCCGCCCTCGTCCTGATTGCGGGCGTCGTCGAGCCGCAGGAACGGCTTGAACACTTCCTCGCGCATATTTGCGGGAATGCCTGGCCCGTCGTCGTCGACCGTCACCGTCAGATAGCGGTGATCGCGGTGGCCGGTGATGGCGACCGTCTTGGCGTGCCGTGCTGCGTTGGAGACGAGGTTGGCGATGCAGCGCTTGAACGAGGCCGGTTTTACCGTCACCACCGGCAGGCCGCGGAACACCACCGTCGCGGTATGGCCGTGGCGCTCGGCATCGTTGCGCAATTCCTCCAGCGCCATCGCCATGTCGGTCGGCTGCGCCACCTCGCCGCTGTCGCCGCGCGCGAAGGAGAGATAGGCCTCCAGCATGCCGGCCATTTCGTCGACGTCCTTGCGCATGCCGTCGACTTCGGGGCTGTCGCCGATCAGCGCGAGTTCGAGCTTAAAGCGGGTCAGGATGGTGCGCAGATCGTGCGAGACACCGGCCAGCATCGCGGTGCGCTGTTCGATCGAGCGCTCGACGCGAGCTTTCATCTCCAGGAACGCCTGCGCCGCTTGCCGCACCTCCCGTGCGCCACGCGGGCGGAAATTCGGCACCTCGCGCCCCTTGCCGAAGCTTTCGGCGGCGTCCGCCAGCCGCAGGATCGGCCTGATCTGATTGCGCAGGAACAGCACCGCGACGATCAGCAGGATCGAGGAGGTGCCGAGCATCCAGAAGATGAAAATTTCCGAATTGGAGGCATAGGCGGCACTGCGCTGTGCGAACACACGCATCACGGCATCGTCGAGCTGAATGCGGATTTCAACCAGATTGGACTTGCCGACAGTATCGATCCAGAACGGGCGGCGGATCTGGCGGCCGATCTGCGACGACAGGGTCTGGTCGAGCAGCGAGAAGAATGGTTTCGGCCCGGGCTGCGGCATATCGCCGACGGGAAGAAAATCGACGACCAGTTGCAGCCGCTGCCCGATGTGGCGCAACTGCGCGCGGTCCTTGTCCTGCGGAAAGGCCTTGTAGACGTCGATCAGGCTGGCGATGTCCTGCACCACGGCCGCCGACAGGCGCCGTGTCACCGTGTTCCAGTGCCGCTCCATGAACACGAACGCCACGACCGTTTGCAGGATCACCATCGGCACGATCATGATCAGGAGCGCCCGGGCATAGAGGCCGGTCGGCATCCAGCCCTTGAACGCGTTGCCCATCCAGCCATTGGCCCTGGAGACGCGTTGCGACGCATTGCGGATGAACGTCAGGCCGGTGTCGAGCGTGCTCATGAGTTGGCTCAGGGCGACGCGACCAGGCGATAGCCGATGCCGCGCACCGCCTGCAGGAACAGCGGATTGGCGGGATCGCGCTCGATCTTGCGCCGCAGGCGGTTGATCTGCACGTCGACCGCGCGCTCGTTCACCGTGCCGTCCCCCGTCAGCGCCGCACGCGGCACGGTCTCGCCGGGCGTGACCGCCAGAATGCGCAGCATTTCGCGCTCGCGATCGGTCAGGTGAATGATCTCCTCGCCCTGGCGCAGTTCGCCGCGATCGAGATGAAATACGTAAGGGCCGAACGCGATCTGCTCCAGCGCTTCCACCGGCGGCGGCGCGGTACGCTTGAGGATATTGCCGATCCGCAAGATCAACTCGCGCGGCTCGAACGGTTTGGCAACATAATCGTCGGCGCCGATCTGCAGGCCCTCGATCCGCGCCTCCGCCTCATGGCGCGCCGTCAGCATGATGATCGGCACCGAGGAGGACGTGCGAATGAACCGCGCCAGGTCGAAGCCGGTTTCGCCGGGCATCATGACGTCGAGGATCAGGAGATCGAAATGCAGGCTGAGCAGTTTTGCGCGCGCGTCGGTCGCGCTCGACGCGGTGGTGACGCGATACCCCTCGCCAGATAAAAAACGCGACAACAGATCGCGGATACGGCGGTCGTCGTCGACCAGGAGCAGATGCGGGGCGTCGTCGGCCAGTTGCCGCGCGGCGCGCGCGGTGGCTGCAGCGATGGTTGCTCCTTGCGCCACGGTCACTCCCTTGGCTTCTTGCTGCCGGTCCCGAAGATCGCCTCTAACACCTTGTCGGGGTCGTCGCGATCGATCATCGCGCGCAAGAACTGGCTGATCGCCGCGACGCCTTCGGGATTGATATCCCGGAGCGCGCGGGTGATGCGATCGGTCTGCAGCCCTGCGAGCTTTGCCACCAACGCTTCGCCCTTGGGGGTGGCGTAAAGAAGGCGCTGCCGGCGGTCGTTGTTGCCGGTCTTCTGGACGATGTAACCCTCATCGAGCAACTGCTTTAGCACCCGACCAAGCGACTGCTTGGTGATCCGCAGGACGTCCAGCAGGTCGGCGACCTTGAGGCCGGGATAGCGGTAGACGAAATGCATCACGCGGTGATGGGCGCGGCCGAAGCCGAAAGCCTCGAGCTCATGGTCGGCGTCGCCCACGAAGTCGCGATAGGCGAAGAACAAAAGCTCGATGATGTCCCATCGCAGCTCGCCGGATCTCGGGGCGGGCACACCCTCGGCCCCCTGCGAATCGGGGTTAGCGGCGCCCCTTGAGAAATTTACGTCAGTCATGTTGACATATCTTGGGTTCAATGTTACAAAACTGCCGTCCACGACGAAACTTTAAGTCGTTTCGAACTGGTGACGTGTCAGGCAGCCGGAAAAAGCCAGCAATGGCGGCAACGGCCGCGAATTGAACTACCGTGCGATTGTCGAGCGGCATTTCGACAAACATACTGGACTTCGGCATTCCGCAAAAGCATGTCCTCAACCGACATGATGGCGATGGAAACCGGCCGCGAGGCCGGTGGTGGTGAAGTCCAGACCGATTAACCCAGCAGGCCCGGAGAGGCAGGCCGGCGCCAGAATTCGCGCCGATTCCGACAGCGGGAAGCAAGGGAATGAGTTTGAAATTCGAAATCCGGCCTGCGGCGAATCCTACCCCTGAGAAGGAGCGCGCGGCAAAGCTCGTGGATCCCGGCTTCGGCCGGGTTTTCACCGATCACATGGCTTTGGTCCGCTACAGCCAGGGAAAGGGCTGGCACGACGCGCGTATCGAGGCCCGTGCGAATTTCTCGCTCGATCCGGCCACAGCCATCCTTCACTACGCGCAGGAGATTTTCGAAGGCCTCAAGGCCTACAAGCGCGACAACGGCGTGAACCTGTTCCGCCCCGATGCCAATGCCCGGCGCTTCCGGAGTTCGGCTGAGCGCATGGCCATGGCGCCGCTGCCCGAGCCTGTGTTCATCGAAGCGGTCGAGCAGCTCGTGCGCATCGACAGCGCCTGGATACCAGGGGGCGAGGGCAGTCTTTATCTCCGGCCGTTCATGATCGCGAGCGAGGTTTTCCTCGGCGTGAAACCATCAGCGGAATACATTTTTGGTGTCATCGCCTCGCCGGTCGGCTCCTATTTCAAGGGCGGACCTGCGCCGGTGTCGATCTGGGTGTCGGAGAATTATACGCGCGCTGCGATCGGCGGTACCGGCGCTGTCAAGTGCGGCGGCAATTATGCTGCGAGCCTGCGCGCGCAGGCCGAGGCCATCGAGCACGGCTGCGATCAGGTCGTTTTCCTCGACGCGATCGAGCGCCGCTACATCGAGGAGCTCGGCGGCATGAACGTCTTCTTCGTATTCGACGACGGCTCGCTCTCGACACCGCCGCTCGGCACGATCCTGCCGGGCATCACCCGCGATTCGATCATCGCGCTGGCGAGGGATTCCGGCACCCGTGTGCGCGAGGAGGCTTACACCATCGACCAGTGGCGCGCAGACGCCGCCAGCGGAAAGCTGAAAGAGGCGTTCGCCTGCGGCACCGCGGCCGTCATCTCGCCGATCGGCAAGGTGTGTTCGGCGGACGGCGATTTTCTTATTAGCGGCGGCGCGGCCGGCCCGGTCGCCATGGGGCTGCGTAAGAAGCTCGTGGATATCCAGTACGGTCGCGCAGCGGACCCGCACGACTGGATCAGAAAGGTCCTGTGACCGGCGGCGGGCGTCATCGCATTCGTCTGGCAGCGGAGCAAGCGGCACCCCTCCCCTAACCCTCTCCCGCAAGGGGAGAGGGAACCCTACCGCCGATGCGTCCCTGACTCGTGCCAATCACATCAGGGATAGCCAACATGCAATGTGAAGTGAGCACACTGGTAAGGCTCCCTCCCCCCTTGCGGGCCCTTGCGGGGGAGGGCTGGGGAGAGGGGTAAGCCGCGAGCTCGAACGAAGAGATCAAAGCATTGCGCGTCGCGGCGTGCAGTTGCCGAGGCCGAAGCCACGCTCTTCCACAAGCGGAGAGGGTGCATTGGCCCGGGTTGCCCTGCCGTGCCTCGGCTGGTACCTAGCCGCCCATGGCTGAAAAACCCAAAAAACCCCAGAAACTGAAGGCGCGGCTGCCGCGCGGGCTGGAAGATCGCGGGCCCGCCGCGATCGCGGCCACGCGCCAGATGGTCGAGAAAATCCGCGAGGTCTACGAGCGCTACGGTTTTGAGCCGGTGGAAACGCCGGCGATGGAGTTCACCGACGCGCTGGGCAAATTCCTGCCCGACCAGGACCGGCCCAACGAAGGCGTGTTCTCGTTCCAGGACGACGACGAGCAGTGGATCTCGCTCCGCTACGACCTGACCGCGCCGCTGGCGCGCTATGTGGCGGAAAACTTCGACGCGCTGCCGAAGCCCTATCGCAGCTACCGCGCCGGTTACGTCTATCGCAACGAGAAGCCAGGCCCCGGCCGTTTCCGTCAGTTCATGCAGTTCGATGCCGACACGGTGGGCTCGGCCTCGCCTGCGGCCGACGCCGAGATGTGCATGATGGCGGCGGATACGATGGAAGCGCTGGGCATTCCGCGCGGCTCGTATGTGGTGAAGGTGAATAACCGCAAGGTGCTGGATGGCGTGCGCGATGCGCTAGGCATTGCCGATGACGGACAATGGCTGACGGTGATGCGCGCGATCGACAAGCTCGATCGTCTCGGCATTTCCGGTGTGCAGCAGTTGCTGGGCGAGGGCCGCAAGGATGAGTCGGGTGACTTTACCAAAGGCGCCGGCCTGAAGCCTGATGACATTGCATTGGTCGTTGGTGCGATCGAGCAGGGCACGCAGATCGATGCGCGGCTGCGCGACAGCAAGGTCGGACAGGAAGGTCGCGACGAACTCGACGCGATCGGCAAGCTGGTAACGGCGTCGGGCTATGGGTCGGATCAAATCATCATCGACCCCTCGGTCGTGCGCGGTCTCGAATATTACACCGGCCCTGTCTACGAGGTCGAACTCACGCTCGAAACCAAGGACGAAAAAGGCTGCCCCGTTCGCTTCGGCTCGGTCGGAGGCGGTGGCCGCTATGATGGCCTCGTCTCGCGCTTCCGCGGCGAGCCGGTACCGGCGACGGGATTTTCCATCGGCGTATCGCGGCTGCAGGCCGCGCTGACGATGCTGGGCAAACTCGATACGCGGCCGGACTTCGGCCCGGTCGTGGTCACCGTGTTCGATCGCGATCGTATCGCCGACTATCAGAAGATGGTTGCGCAGCTCCGCAATGCGAACATCCGCGCCGAGCTCTATCTCGGCAATCCGAAGAACATGGGCAACCAGCTCAAATATGCCGACCGCCGCAACTCGCCATGCGTGATCATTCAGGGCTCGGATGAAAAGGCGCGTGGCGAAATTCAGATCAAGGATCTGATCGAAGGCGCAAAAGCCGCCGCCGCCATCGCCTCCAACCAGGAATGGCGGGAGACGCGTCCGGCGCAGTTTTCCTGCGGTGAAGGCGAGATCGTCGCGAAGGTGCGCGACGTGCTGGCGCGCCATGACGTGAAGTGGAATTAAGCCCTCATGGTGAGGAGGCGCTCTTGCGTCGTCTCGAACCATGAGGACAATAAAGCCATCCTTCGAGACGCGGTCCAAGAGGCCGCTCCTCAGGATGAGGACTGAGTTTGTGGCGAACGAAACGTAGCAAGAGCAAAGGGAGAGACGAGAATGCCTGAGATCACCGTAAGCATGGCCGCCGGCCGCACCGACGAACAGAAGGCCGGCATGATGCGCGACATCACGCAAGCGCTGGTGAAGAACCTCGGCGTCGATGCCGATGCAGTGGTGATCCAGATCAACGAAGCGCCGCTGGCCCACAAGATGAAGGGTGGCAAGACGTTCGTCGAGCGCGCGGCGGCTGCTGCCGCGGCGAAGAAGTAGCGCGGTCTCGTTTCCTTCTCCCCTTGTGGGAGAAGGTGGCGGACGTAGTCCGCCGGATGAGGGGTTCTATCGGCGAATACCAATGCGAGAGATTGGCTCGCGGAGAGAGACCCCTCACTCGTCTCAATCGCGCGTTTCGCGCGATTGATCCACCCTCTCCCACAAGGGGAGAGGGAAGGGAAGCGATCCATGGACGCACGCGACTTCATCAAGGTCGGCATGAGCGCCGAGCGGACGCTGGTGGTGCCGCCCGAGCGCACCGTCGGGCATTTCGTGCCTGATATGCCGATGGTCTATGCAACGCCGATGATGATCCTGGAAATGGAGATGGCATCCAGCGACGCCATCAGGCGTTATCTTCGGCCGGGCTGGATCACTGTCGGCACCGAGGTCGATATCCGCCATCTCGGCGCGTCGCTGGTTGGCGCGACGGTGCGCGTCACAGGAAAGGTCATAGCCGTCGAGCGCCGCGTGATCCGCTTCGAGGTCGAAGCCTTCGAAGGCGAGCGCAAGATCGGCGACGGCCGCCACGCCCGCGGGCTCGTCAATGTGGAGAGTTTTACCAAGCGGCTTGCAGGGAAGTAGCTGAGATGTCTGACCTCATCCTGAGGAGCGCGTCTTCGCGCGTCTCGAAGGATGAAGGCCCGTCTGTGGCCTCATGGTTCGCCCGGCGATGCGAGCATCGTCCGGAGACGGCGCTTTCGCGCCTCCTCACCACGAGGATAACGGCAACGTTACTTCGCCAATTCTTTCGACCGTTTCGTCGCTGCCGCGATCGCGCGGATCATCAGCGGCTGCAGGCCGTCCTTGTCCATCAGCACTTCCAGCGCGGCCGCCGTGGTGCCGCCGGGCGAGGTGACGTTCTGGCGCAGCGTGGCCGAAGCAAGGTCCGAGCGATGCAGCAATTCGCCGGAGCCTGCTACGGTTTCGCGCGCGAGCTTGGTCGCAAGTTCCGCCGACAGGCCGGCCTCGACGCCGGCGCGCGCCAGTTCCTCGGCGAGCAGGAACACATAGGCCGGGCCGGAGCCGGACACTGCGGTGACCGCATCCATCAGGCTTTCGTCGTCGACCCATTCGACCGATCCGGTGGCGCGCAGCAGCGCATCGGCGATGGCGCGCTGCGCGGCGCTGACATTTTTCGCGGGCACTGCGACCGTGATGCCGCGGCCGATCGCGGCCGGCGTGTTCGGCATGGCGCGAACCACCATGCCGCCGCAGACTTCTTCCAGCGCCGCAATCGTCGTGCCCGCCATGATCGAGACCACGAGCGTGGACGGTCCGACGAGCTTCTTCAGCGCCGGACCGGCTTCACGGAACGTCTGCGGCTTCACCGCCACGACCAGCGTGTCGGCCGTGCCGGCGTCCTTCGGATTGAGGCGGACGCCCTTGGCCGCGAGCGCCTTGATGTCCTCGGACGGGTGGGGCTCGACCACGATGACGCGGCTTGCGTCGAGGCCGCCGGCCAGCCATCCGGTCAGCATCGCGCCGCCCATCTTGCCCGCGCCGGCGAGCGCGATGGTGCCGTGGAGGTTTTGAAGTGCGTTGATGGTGTTCATGGGCGTCACCACAAGTGCAGGCGTCGTCCCCGCGAACGCGGGGACCCATAACCACAAGCGGTTCTAGTGGATCAAGATATCTGCAACAAGCGCCGTCCTGCACGATTGCCGTCACGGCGTATGGGTCCCGCGTTCGCGGGGACGACATCCAATGTGCGGAGGCGGCCGGAACGGCGGAAACCCTACGCCTCGCCCTCGGTATCGAACATCGCCGCGCTCATGGCTTCCGCGGCGCTCTTTCCTGCCCAGACCACGAACTGGAACGCAGGGTAATAGCGCTCGCACGCGTGGATGGCGCCGACCAGCATGACCTCGCATTGCGCGGTCGAGGCGGTCAGCCCGCCCGGCAGCACCAGCGCCTGCCGGTACATGATCATGCCGGTGTGGGTCCAGATGTCGAAATGGCCGACCCATAGCTGTTCGTTGATCCCCGCGATCAGCCGCTGCACTTCCGCGCGGCGCGCAGGCGGAATCTTCATGTCGAAGGCGGAGGCCAAATGCAGCGCCTCGATCTCCGGCATCCAGGTGAAGGAGAGCTGATAGTCCGTCCAGTTGCCCCTGGAGACAATGGTGACTTCGTCTTCACCGGAGCGTTCGAACGCCCAGTTGTTGTCGGCGGCAATGTCCTCGACCACCGCCAACGGGTTGTTCCGGGAATCGATAACGCTTTCGAGGAGGGACATGCCGTCTCGACCTTGTTTTTGAATTCTTCTGATACGCACACGGAGCCCGGCGCGCGTTGAACTTAGGCGCCGCCGCCGACTGCAATCCCCTGATCGCTGGTCGTCCCGGGGCCTGCTGACGCTCAAGTGATGTGATTTGCGGAATCCGCGCAACTGACCCCGGAGTCCGTCCACAGGCCAAAGCGGCGTCGTCCACAGTTGATCGTGGCCACAGTTATTAATTTGAGAACAAACCGGAATCGGATTCGAGCGCCGCGGAGTCCGGCGGCTGGAGAAATCGGGCCGGTCTGCCACAATGGTTAATAGATCGTTAATTTTCCTGCGATGACGCGCTTCGCGTTCCCAGCACCGGGACATCAGCTCGGCGCGCAATACGTGGCCTTTGCGCGGAAGGCCCAGCTCGAGGCGCCTCCTTACTCCGGCTTGAGGCCGCCTGCGCGGACCACCTTGCCCCATTTCTCGGTCTCGTCTGCGAT
>NZ_LLXX01000052.1:0-4624 GCF_001440405.1 Bradyrhizobium valentinum | reverse complement strand
GGGCGAAAAGCCGGGCCTTCATGCCGGGATCAGCGATCGCGGCATTGATTTCCTTGTTGAGCTTGTCGACGATCTCGGCCGGCGTGTTCTTCGGCGCCGCGAAGCCGTACCACTGGCTGGCTTCATAGCCTGCCACGACATCGCCCACGGTCGGAACCTCCGGCAGCTCCGCCATGCGCGTGGCCGTCGTCACCGCGAGCGCTCGCAGCTTGCCGGTCTTGATGTGATCGGCGGTGCCGGGCGCGGCCGCAAACAGGATCTGCACCTGGCCGCTGATCAGATCCGTCATTGCCGGACCCTGGCCGCGATAGGGGACGTGGACCATGTCGACGCCGGTCATCATCTTGAACAACTCGCCCGCCATATGCGGCGCGCTGCCGCTGCCGGCCGAGGCCATGTTGACCTTTCCGGGATTGGCTTTGGCGTAGGCGATGAATTCGGCCAAGGTCTGCGCCGGCACCGCGGGGTGCACCAGCACCACCATCGGCACACGAATGACGCCGGCCACCGGCGCAATGTCGCGGACGAAATTGAAACTGAGCTTTTCGTAGAGCGACGCGTTCACCGCGTTTGGCACCGTCGCCAGCAACAGCGTGTAGCCGTCGGGCGCCGCATTCACGACCGCCTCGGTGCCGATATTACCGCCGGCGCCGGTGCGGTTCTCGACGACGAAGGGTTGCTTGAGATGGTCGGCCAGCCACTGGCCGATCAGCCGCGCCGTGATGTCGACGCCGCCTCCTGCAGCGAAGCCGGCCACGATCTTCGTCGGCCGCGTTGGATAATCGAGCGCGGACGCCAGTCGCGGCAAGGCGGGCATAGCGACGAGCGCGCCAGCGAGTCTGAGGAAATTCCGGCGAAGAAGTTTCATATTGAGCGTCCCCCTGTTGGCAGCAAACTATCCCAATTGGGGCGGCCTGAGTAAGGCCGGCCGTGGATCACGCTCGTGCGCCCTGTTCCGGCGGCATGGGGACATGCCGATTCCCCATGCCAAAGGCGCTTGCTGACGCCCCGGCGTTGGTCATATCCTGAAATCAGGTCGTCCATCCCGGACGGCCGATGTTCTCAGGGCGGGGCGAAAATCCCCACCGGCGGTAAGGGTGACGTAGCCCAAGCCCGCGAGCGCCTTCTTTTCTCCCGAGGAGAAGGGTCAGCAGATTCGGTGTGATTCCGAAGCCGACGGTTACAGTCCGGATGAAAGAGAACGGTTTGCGGCGGCCTCGCACCTTTGCGCGTGGGCCGACGGCGTTCCGTATGCCCTGATTCTGGTCCTGAAAGAGGAAAGCCATGAATCAGATGTTGCAAGAGCCTGAAGTCCAATCCCAACCCCAAACAGTTGAAGCCGGTCACGTCCCTGACGTGCCCGAACGGCCGCCGGCGCCGGTGCATCCGCGTTTCGTCAAGCCGCAGCGCGTAGCGTTCGTGCAGTCGTCGTGGCACCGCGACGTGGTCGAGGAATGCCGCATCGCCTTCCTCGAAGAGATCGAGGTGCGCCATATCGCGCGCGCGCAGGTCGATCTGTTCGAGGTGCCGGGCTCTTTCGAAATACCGCTGCATGCGCAACTACTCGCCAAGACGCGGCGCTACACCGCGATTGTGGCCGCAGGCCTCGTGGTCGACGGCGGCATTTACCGCCACGAATTCGTCGCCGACACCGTGATCAAGGCGCTGATGGACGTGCAGCTCAGGACCGAGGTGCCGGTATTTTCGGCGGTGCTGACGCCGCAGCAATTCCACGACAGCGCCGTGCACCACGAATTTTTCCGCAAGCATTTCGTCATCAAGGGGGTCGAGGTCGCGGAAGCCTGCGCCAACACGCTGCACAGTTTGGAAAGACTGCGCGGGCAGGTGGCGGCGGGGATAGTAGGATAAGGAGACGCATCCCGTCATTGCGAGCCAACGGGTCGCGCGAATGCGCGCCCGATGACAGGCTCCGCGAAGCAATCCATCGAGCCGCAAGAAAGATGGATTGCTTCGTCGCTGCGCTCCTCGCAATGACGAGCATGGCGTTGGATTGGAATCACGATGGTCAGAACCGAACAAGAATCTTCCGATTGGCTCGGCCTGTCAGGCCGTGTCTGCGTGGTGACAGGTGGCGGCGGCGGGATCGGCCGTGCCACGGTGCTCAGTTTCGCCAAGGCTGGTGCACGCGTCGCCGCCATCGATATCGATGAACGTGGTCTAGAGGTGACGCGTATGGAACTTACCAGACTCAGCGCCGAGCATGTCATCGCCCGCTGCGATACGACTGACGTCGAGAGCGTCACCGCCGCATCCGAGACCATCGAGAAATCGGTGGGGGCGTGCCACGTTCTAGTGAACACCGCCGCGGTGCTGCGGCCCGGCGCGCTCGACAGTTTGACGCTTGCCGAATGGAACGGCGTTCTCTCGGTCAATCTGACCGGCTACTTTCTCTGCGCGCAGATTTTCGGCCGGCAGATGCGCGCGCATCGCCGCGGCAGCCTCGTTCACGTGGCGTCGATCGCCGGCAGCAACGCGCAGGGGCAGAGCGGTGCTTACAGCGTCAGCAAGGCCGGCGTGATCATGCTGTCGCGGCAACTTGCCAATGAGTGGGGACCGCACGGTATCCGTAGCAACGTCGTCAGCCCCGGCATGGTGATCACGCCGATGAGCCAGGCCTTCTACGACACGCCGGGGGTGACCGAGCGGCGCTCCGCCGTGGTGCCGATGCGGCGGGTCGGCGTGCCGCAGGATATGGCCGACGCTATCCTGTTCCTGGCGAGCGACCGCGCGTCCTACATCAATGGCGAGGAGATCACCGTCGACGGCGGCTACGCCAATATGCTGATGAACTTGGTGCCGCGACCGGGATTCGAGTGAGGCCGAAAAATACGGGTTTTGTTAAAGCCCGTCATTCCGGGATGGTCCGAAGGACCAGACCCGGAATCTCGAGATTCTCCGATGCGCAATTGCGCATCGTAGTTCGATGCTTTGCATCGCCCCGGAATGACGGTTCAGTCGAACAGGCTCGACACCGACTCTTCCGACGCGGTGCGGCTGATCGCTTCGGCGATCAGCGGCGCGATCGACAGCGTGCGGATATTGGCGGCCTTGTTGACCGCTTCCGTCGGCAGGATCGAGTCGGTGATGACAAGCTCTTTCAGCTTCGACGAGGCGATGCGCGCGGCGGCGCCGCCGGAGAGCACGCCGTGGCTGATATAGGCGTAGACTTCCTTGGCGCCGTTAGCGATCAGGGCGTCGGCCGCGTTCACCAGCGTGCCGCCGGAATCGACGATGTCGTCGATCAGGATGCAGGTGTAGCCGGCGCAGTCGCCGATCACGTTCATGACCTCGGATTCGCCGGCGCGCTCGCGGCGCTTGTCGATGATGGCGAGCGGCGTGTTGATGCGCTTGGCAAGCCCGCGGGCGCGCACCACGCCGCCGACGTCGGGCGACACCACCATGACGTTGCCGAGGTCGAAGCGTTCCTTGATGTCACGCACCATGACCGGTGAGGCGTAGAGATTGTCGGTCGGGATGTCGAAGAAGCCCTGAATCTGGCCGGCATGCAGGTCGAGCGTCATCACGCGGTCGACGCCGGCATGGGTAATCAGATTGGCGACGAGCTTGGCCGATATCGGCGAGCGCGACCCGACTTTGCGGTCCTGCCGGGCATAGCCGAAGTAGGGAACCACTGCCGTAATGCGACGGGCGGAGGCTCGGCGCAGCGCGTCGGTGATGATCAGGAGTTCCATCAGATGGTCGTTGGCCGGAAACGACGTCGACTGGATGATGTAGACGTCGGAACCGCGGACGTTCTCCTGGATCTCGACGAAAATCTCCATGTCCGCGAACCGCCGGACCACCGCTTTGGTCGGAGCCAGATGCAGCCAGTTGGCGATTTCCTGGGCCAGCGCGGGATTGGAATTGCCAGCAACCAGCTTGATCGAGCCGTTCTTGGCCGCCATCAACGCTTCTCCCCGCGCCTTGCTGGATACGACGTTCAGCATATCGAGAAATCCTCGGGAACCGGCGCGTTTTGATGAGCGAGGAGATATCAGGCAGGTGCCTCGGCTGGCAACCCATCGACGTCGTTTTCCCGGTTAAAAATCGGCCAATACGGGACTTTTCGGGGCCGTTTATTGGGCGCTGAAACTGAGCGCGGCGACGCCAGGTGCATCCTGGGCGGGTGCCGCCACTTCCGCACTCGCCACCGCGGGACCGCGGCGGTCGGGGGCCGGTGCAGGTGCCGCATCCGGGCTGCCATTGACCATGCTGCTGAGACCGCTAAGGCCGGCCTGCGCGATTTTCCTCAAGATGAGGTCATCGGCCGCAGCCCAGGCGTCGCGGCCGGCCTTGCCGGCAGGCTCTTCGCCGGAAAGCCGCAGCGCGCGCTGCTGGTTGTTGTCATAGACATCCCAGACCCAGGCGATCACGGTCTTGCCGCGAACCACCTGCGCCGAGAGATAGCTGCGCACGCGGTAGGTAGCCCCGCCCTCGCGAGACACGATCGACAGGTTGCGTAGCTTCGATTCGCTGTCGAGCACGCTGACCATCCGGTCGAACACCTGCGGCGGCGGACCATCGATCGATTCGAACGCCACGGTGGCGCCGCCGCCGGCGCTTGTCGCCATCGCGAACGAGCCGCTGCCCGTCGTTGCGCCGC
>NZ_LLXX01000051.1 GCF_001440405.1 Bradyrhizobium valentinum | reverse complement strand
GGACCCTCCTTCGGCATTCACTCCAGGACCTCATACTCAAAGGCTACGCCTTCCGGGTCGTTCTTCGAAAACCATGTTTCCGCAGCGTCCTTGCTCGCAAACCCGTCACCAACTTGCTTGCTTGTGCGGACAAGAGGAGGCTGAACCCTGCAGGAGTGCCAGCCTCACCCTTTAGCTGATAATCTCCTTGACCTTGATGCCCCGCAAGGCCTCGATGCAGTCAGCTACCAAATGCAAGAACTCTTGCCGCTTTATGCTTTTCACCTGACGCCCTTCCATATTGATGAGAATGAACCTCGCCATTTCGTGGGCTACTTCAAACTGCGATTTGCCGGTAACCTCAACAGCCATTTCGCTCTCCGCTAGTTGGAATTGGAAAGCAGCAGCCTGTGGCGAACACCTTGATGTGCTCGGGATCGCCAACCTGCTTGCTGGTGTCGACGTAGACGAAGACGAAGACGGTCACTGGTCTCTCTCAGCTTGCGCTTGCCCCAATGATGACTTTTGTGATCGGAATTAAAGACCTGTTCGACGTGACGGTTCAACGCCCGCATGACGCCGATCCGGGCCAACATCGTGGGGCCGTTGTTCTCTGCAACGAGGATTAGCGCCTCCATGGCGGCCTTGCCATTCCGGCGCGGAGTGCTCAGCTTTCGACAGCTTCGTGATGTAGCTGGCGGCATCCC
The DNA here is from genome assembly GCF_001440405.1 of Bradyrhizobium valentinum. GTDB lineage: Bacteria > Pseudomonadota > Alphaproteobacteria > Rhizobiales > Xanthobacteraceae > Bradyrhizobium > Bradyrhizobium valentinum. Next base: position 436 of record NZ_LLXX01000051.1, on the reverse strand, counting down.
TCAAGGTGAGGAGCTGCAGGCCATCCGGAAGCGGAATCGGATCTTCAAACGGGGTGGACCAGGGGAAAAAGATACTCAAGCAATGATCTTGGGTGTTCCGCGCCAGCACAGCCTATTCCTAGGCTTGCCAAATTGTTCACGATTTGTACTATTCCGGCATATAGGTACTGTCCGTATTCAAAGTAAAACGGCCCCAGGTCCTCGGGGAAGAGACTGCTGGGGCCGCGTTGTGGCCACGGGCAATGTCAAGCAGCCACGGGGCCAAAACGGACGTGCTGCTGACTTGTTCCGGAGGGAAGCGCCCGGCTCGTGAAAGGCGATCGGGAAATCGAAATCCTGTTTAGGCGACTCCGTCTTTACGACCAGCTCGGGCGCCGTGCGGCTCGTTCGAACAATCCAGAGAGCATTGAAGGAGCGCTATGGGCCTAGATCACGT
>NZ_LLXX01000050.1:31744-114132 GCF_001440405.1 Bradyrhizobium valentinum | reverse complement strand
CGGGCGCAGTGCCCTTCTTGGCCGGGGGCGGCTGCGCGCCCTTCGGCTGTGCGCGCTGCTGCATCCGCTTCGCGCTCTCTTCGGTGACGATGATGTCGCCTTGTTCGACCCCGGCCCTGTCGTCGACCGACTTCAGCGCTTCCGACCAGGTCTGGCCGGCGGCCTTGCAGGCGCAGGACGGGTTGAACTCGGTGCGGAATTTGAACGCGTTCGGCAGCGACGTATAAGGCTGGCCGTTGACCGAGACCGCCTGGTTGATGTCTTCGCCGGGGTTGCGATAGGTGAACAGCGTCGCTTCCGTCGCTGGGCAAAGTGCCTTGCAGGTCCTCTCGTCGTCCTGAAATCGCGCCTGGTAGGTAGCGAACGACACCGGGAAGTAACCGCCGTCGCAGGTGCGGACGCAGACGGTGCGGAAGGTGCCGGAGGGCGGGCCGAGTTCGGCGCTGGGCGGCGGGAGCGTCTGGTTGTTGCCAAACAGGCTGTCGATGAAGTTACCGGGACCGCGCGCGGCGGCGGCATATTGCGGGCCGCAATTGTTCTGCGCGAGCGCCGTCAGCACCGAGCGGCGCTGGTTTTCGCGGTCGGCGCCGCCGATGCCGCCGCTGCGCAGGCGCTCCAGGCTGGTGGTGATCTGGTCGAGATTGGAACGCATCTGCTGAATTTGGTTGTTCACCGGACCGCACTGCGCGGAACGCCCGTTGAACAGCGAGAAGAAGCCCGAGCTTTCGCAGCCCATGCGCTTGGCCTGCTGCGTGACCCGATCGAGTTCGGCCTGCTGCTTGGCCTGGGCCTCCTGATAGCGGCGGATCTGTTCATCCTTGGCCGGGTCGCCGGTGCCGGCGCCACGGTCGATGGTCGCCAATTGTCCTTCGAGCCGGATGCAGATCGGATTGGCCTGCGCGCCCTGCTGCTGCGGCGGCGGGGCGTCCTGGCTCATCTGCGCCATGGCGTCCTCGTTCGTCTGCGCCACGGCGGGTGCGCCCTGGGCGGCGATGCCGAGCAGGATGGTGCAGGTCAAAATCCGAAGGGAGAGGGGAGCGTTGCGAATTTCCAGCATATCCGGCCATGAGAGAGCTGATCCGCGCGGCTTGTCAGCCTGATGGCGCGGCCAAGGCGGCGTTCTGCGGCCAAGGCCGCATCCAATACCTGCTTCTCGGGGCAGCGTCACGTCGTTTCCGGGGCGCAGATGTGGCAACCAGCCCTTGATTCTTCGGAATAATTGTCTCTAGCGCTGGCAGGTGATGGCGACGTATTCGCCGCATGCGGGGCCTGAGCAGCGGTCGCCGCCGCGGCTTGGAATCGCGCCGGTGACTTCGTCGGGATCGACGCGGCGATAGGCGGTCGCCTGTGCAAATTCCCGTGACTGGCAATAGGAGCGGGCGGCATGGGCGCCACACTTGTCGCCCCTGGCGAGGCACTCGTCGACGCCGTAACCATCAGCCTGGTTGGCGACGATGAAGACGCGGCTGTCGGCGGAGGCCGCCGAGGCGGCAAGCAGGAAGACGCTGGTAATGAGCGCGGAGGAAAGTCGCATGGAATGACACCGGCAGGGGCAAGGGATCGCCCCGCACAGATAGGCCCAAAGGGTTAATAATGATTAACCATGAGCCCGAACGGCGGCAGCGAATGGGGCGGGATTCGGCGGCCTGATCGGCCCCAAATCAGGCACAAGCAAGGCCTTGACGACATCCTCCCGATACCGCAATGGTGGAACCATGAACGGTCTCCTCGCCATCTGCAGCATTTGCCGCGAGATTATCAGCTAGCGATTCGCTGGCTGAGGCCGTCTTTTCTCAAAAACTGAGATCACTGGACGCCCGGCCGGCAGCGCACCGGCTCTCACATTCGCATGTTTTTGCGGCGAATGGGGTTGCGATTGCGAGAGCCGGTGCGCTGCAAGAAACTAAAAGTTTAGTGCCGCCTGCGATTTGAAGTTCCTGATCGATCTCGCTGCTACCACTGCAGGAACTTCAAATCGCCCTCGGCTCTGGGATGGGTTTCCATGGAACTGCGCCTCTACGATACGTTGACCAAGGAGAAGCGGCCATTTGTGCCGCTCGATCCAAAGAACGTCGGCATGTATGCGTGCGGACCGACGGTCTATGACTTCGCCCATATCGGCAATGGTCGCGCGGCGATCGTGTTCGACGTGCTGTTTCGCGTGCTGCGCCATCGCTATGGCGCTGATCATGTCACCTATGTCCGCAACGTCACCGACGTCGACGACAAGATCAACGTCCGCGCCGCACGCGATTATCCCGGCGTGCCGCTGAACGAGGCGATCCGCAAGGTCACCGAAGAGACCTATCGCCAATACCAGGACGACGTCACCGCGCTCGGCTGCTTGGCCCCGACGGTGCAGCCGCGCGCGACCGAGCACATCCCGGAAATGCGCGCGATCATCGAGAAGCTCGTTGCCGGCGGTTTTGCCTATGTCGCCGAAGACCACGTGCTGTTCTCGCCGCAGGCGATGAACGAAGCCAATTCCGTGATGCCGCGCTATGGCGCGTTGTCGAAACGCTCGCTCGACGAGATGATCGCGGGCGCCCGCGTCGACGTCGCCCCCTACAAGCGCGACAATACCGATTTCGTGCTGTGGAAGCCGTCGAAGCCGGGCGAACCGTCATGGCCGTCACCATCGGGCATCAAGGCGCAAGGCCGCCCCGGCTGGCATATCGAATGCTCGGCGATGGCCTGGAAGCATCTCGGCGAGAAGTTCGACATTCATGGCGGCGGCATCGACCTGGTGTTCCCGCACCATGAGAACGAACTCGCGCAGACCTGCTGCGCCTTCCATTCCGACCGCATGGCGAATGTCTGGATGCACAACGGCTTCCTGCAGATCGAGAGCGAGAAGATGTCGAAGTCGCTCGGCAACTTCTTCACGATCCGGGACATGCTTGCCGATTGGCCGGGTGAGGTGCTGCGTCTCAATATGCTGAAGACGCATTATCGCTCACCGCTCGACTGGACCCTGAAGGGTGCGGAAGAGAGCGCGAAGACGCTCGACGATTGGTACGCGGTCGCCGCCGACGCCGTGGCCAGCGAGCCGTCGCCCGCCTTGGTTGAGGCGCTCTATGACGACCTCAACACGGCGCTGGCCATGGCTGTCCTGCACGGCCTGCGCAATGCGGCGGCGTCCGGTGGCACGCGAGAACGCGGCGAGTTTGCGGCGTCGCTCCGGCTGCTCGGCTTCCTCTCAATGAGTGCTGCCGAGTGGAAGGGGCGCAAGCAGCAGGCCAGCGGCATCGATCCGGAGCAGGTCGATCGCCTGATCGCGGAACGCGCGGCCGCGCGCGCCCGCAAGGACTTCAAGGAATCCGACCGCATCCGGGACGAACTCGCCGCGATGGGCGTTGCCATCAAGGACGGCAAGGATGCCGACGGAAAACCTGTAACGACATGGGAGGTCGCGTGATGGAAAAACCCGATACGCCCTTCCCGAAACACTGGCGTTATTACATCTTCATCAAATGGGCGCTGATCGTTGCCGCGATCGTGCTGGCTTTGAGACTGTTCGGAGTGTTTTGACGCGATGGGACAGGCGTTGCCCAAACCTGGCTTGCGACCGTTTTTGCCGGCGGATGTTCCGATGCTGGCGGCGATCTTCGTTGCCGCCATCGAGGGGCTGACCGGCGACGATTACAGCGAGGCTCAGCAGGAAGCCTGGGCTCAGGCTGCCGAGGACGAAGAAGCGTTCGGCAAGAAGCTGGCGGGACAACTGACGCTGATCGCGACCATCCAGAACGCGCCTGTTGGATTCGCCTCGCTGAAGGGCGCCGACCACATCGATATGCTCTATGTACATCCGAGCGTGGCCGGGCAGGGCGTTGCGTCGATGCTGGTCGACGCGCTGGAAAAACTGGCCGGCGCACGTGGCGCCAAGCATCTAACGGTCGACGCCAGCGATACCGCGGAGCCTTTCTTCAAGAAACGCGGCTATGCCGCCAAACAGCGCAACACCGTCTCGCTCAACGGCGAATGGCTCGCCAACACCACGATGCAAAAGGCGCTGGCAGGGGCCGGGCCGGGAGTTCCGACATGAGCCGCGAACGCCTTTATCTCTTCGACACCACCCTGCGCGACGGCGCGCAGACCAACGGCGTCGATTTCACGCTGCACGACAAGCAGATCATCGCGCAGATGCTGGATGATCTCGGCATCGATTATGTCGAGGGCGGCTATCCCGGCGCCAATCCGGCCGACACCGAATTCTTTTCGGAAAGGCCAAAGTTCGAGAACGCCAAATTCACGGCGTTCGGCATGACGCGCCGTCCGGGCCGTTCGGCCTCGAACGATCCAGGGCTCGCGGCGCTGATCGAGGCCAAGGCCGACGCGATCTGCTTCGTCGCCAAATCCTCCGCCTATCAGGTTCGGGTCGCGCTCGAGACCACCAACGAGGAGAACCTTGCCTCGATCCGCGACAGCGTCAGCGCGGCGAAGGCTGCCGGCCGCGAGGTGATGGTCGATTGCGAACACTTCTTCGACGGCTACAAGGAAAATGCCGATTTCGCGCTGGCCTGTGCCAAGGCGGCCTATGAGTCCGGGGCGCGCTGGGTGGTGCTGTGCGACACCAATGGCGGCACCATGCCGCACGAGATCGAGACCATCGTAGGTACCGTCATCAAACATGTGCCGGGCAGCCATGTCGGCATCCACGCCCATAACGACACCGAGCAGGCGGTTGCAAATTCGCTGGCTGCCGTGCGCGCCGGCGCGCGGCAGATCCAGGGCACCCTGAACGGGCTCGGCGAACGCTGCGGCAACGCCAATCTCTGTTCGCTGATCCCGACGCTTCGCCTGAAGAACGAATTTTCCGACGCGTTCGAGATCGGCGTCACCGCGGAGAAGATGGCGACGCTGACGAAGGTGTCGCGCACGCTCGACGACATGCTCAACCGCGCGCCCAATCGGCATGCGGCCTATGTCGGCGAAAGCGCCTTCGTCACCAAAGCAGGTATTCATGCCTCGGCTATGATGAAGGACCCGCATAGCTACGAACACGTCTTGCCGGAATCCGTCGGCAACCATCGCAAGGTGCTGGTGTCCGATCAGGCCGGCCGCTCCAACGTGATGGCCGAACTCGATCGCGCCGGTATCACCTATGAGAAGAGCGATCCGAAGCTGGCGCGTCTGGTCGAGGAGTTGAAGGAGCGTGAAGCGGCGGGCTATGCCTATGAATCCGCCAACGCCTCGTTCGACCTGCTGGCGCGGCGCACGCTTGGCCGGGTGCCGGAATATTTCAAGGTCGAGCAGTTCGACGTCAATGTCGAGCAGCGCTACAACGCCAACGGCCAGCGCGTCACGGTGGCGCTGGCGGTGGTCAAGGTCGATGTCGCCGGCGAGCGGCTGATCTCGGCGGCGGAAGGCAACGGCCCCGTGAATGCGCTCGACGTCGCGCTGCGCAAGGACCTCGGCAAGTACCAGAGATACATCGAGGGCCTGAAGCTGATCGATTACCGCGTGCGTATCCTCAATGGCGGCACCGAGGCGGTGACGCGGGTCTTGATCGAGAGCGAGGACGAAAACGGCGATAGCTGGATCACGGTCGGCGTGTCGCCGAATATCATTGACGCCTCGTTCCAGGCGCTGATGGATTCGGTGGTCTACAAGCTGGTGAAATCAGGCGCGCCGGTGTGAGGTGATTGATGCTGTCATTCCGGGGCGATGCGAAGCATCGAGCCCGGAATCTCGAGATTCCGGGTTCGCATCTTCGATGCGCCCCGGAATGACGGCTGGGGTAGACGAAAATGATCGACCATATCTCCGTCGGCGTCGCCGACCTCGAACGCTCCGCGCGTTTCTATGAAGCCACGCTCGCAGCCCTCGGCCTGTTACGCCTCGTCTCCCGCCCCGCCACCATCGGCTTCGGCAAAACCTATCCCGAGTTCTGGATCAACCTGCGCGCCGGCATGGCGCCCGTGCCGCCCGAGAGCGGCATGCACATCTGCCTTCGTGCCAAGACAACGGGCGATGTCGATGCGTTTTACGCCGCGGCGCTGAAGTCGGGCGGCCGCTCCGACGGCGCGCCAGGAATTCGGCCGCATGATCGCGTGAAGTATTACGCCGCCTTCGTCGTCGATCCCGATGGCAATCGCATCGAGGCGGTGACGTTTCCCGCGACGTAGTATAGGGCGGACTTACAGCTTCCGCGCCAATTCCGGCGCCATTTCCCTGGTGCCTGCCGGAGCGCGAGCGGCGGCGGCGCGCAGACGCGGCACGATGTCCTCGACCCGTTCAGCCTTGAGGAAGTCGATGTCCAGCGACGGGCGGATGAATTCGGTTTCGCGCATGTGCGCCAGAAGCGCGATCAGCGGTTCCCAGAAGCCGTCGACATTGGCGAGCAGAACTGGCTTGGAGTGGCGGCCGAGCTGCTGCCAGGTCATCTGCTCGACCAGCTCCTCCAGCGTGCCGATGCCGCCGGGCAGCGCCACGAAGGCGTCAGAGCGTTCGAACATCAGCCGTTTGCGCTCGTGCATGTCGGGCGTGACGATCATTTCTTGAACGCGTGACAGCGCATGCTCGCGTGATCTCAGAAAATCCGGGATGATGCCGGTGACCAGGCCGCCGTGATCCAGCGTCGACTTGGCGACCGCGCCCATCAGCCCGACCGATCCGCCGCCATAGACGAGCCGGATATTGTTCTCGGCAAAAGCCTTTCCCAGGGCTTGGGCAGCTTCGACAAAGCGGGGGCTGGAGCCGGCGCCGGAGCCGCAATAGACACAAACGGTTTTGATTTGTTCGGTTTTGATTTGATCCATGCAGATCATGTGGCACTGCACCCAGTAAAGCTCAAGTCTGGCTCGTTTCGACCCTGCAGCAGAAATAGGCCCGAAATCAAACCAAACGGGGGAAAGATTTATCTTTCAAGGCTGTACGGGAGAGTTAAACGCTCTATATGACGGGCCTATGCAGATCATCAGAAACCATCTGACGGCGGCCGGTGCGCCATTTTGCGTTGGGCGCGAGCGCGATGGCTGACCCTGATTCGCGCTCCGATCCCGCCCAGGCTGCGGCCGACAACGCTCCCGAAAAAGCGACCCTGATCGGGACGCTGGTGCATCTGTGGCCCTATATCTGGCCGGGCGACCGCGCGGACCTGAAGATGCGCGTGGTCTGGTCGATGGTGCTGCTCTTGGCCGCGAAGCTCGCAACGCTGACGGTGCCGTTCACCTTCAAATGGGCGATCGACGCGCTGAACGGCACGGGCTCCGCGCCGGTCGAAGCGTCGAACTGGATGCTGTGGCTGATCGCATCGCCCTTGCTGATGACCGCAAGCTACGGCGCGGTGCGCGTATTGATGGCGGTGCTGACGCAATGGCGTGACGGCATCTTCGCCCGCGTCGCGATGCATGCGGTGCGCAAGCTCGCCTACATCACCTTCGTTCACATGCACGAATTGTCGCTGCGCTTTCATCTGGAGCGCAAGACCGGCGGCTTGACGCGCGTGCTGGAGCGCGGCCGCACCGGCATCGAGGTGATCGTGCGGATGGTGATCCTGCAGTTGATCCCGACCATCGTCGAGGTCTCGCTTTTGATGGCCGTGCTGCTGTGGCAATTCGACTGGCGCTACGTGCTGGTCACCGCTGTTACCGTCGTGATCTACATGTACTACACCTACCTCGCGACCGAATGGCGGATCGAGATCCGTCGCAAGATGAACGATTCGGACACCGAGGCGAACACCAAGGCGATCGATTCGCTACTCAATTACGAGACGGTGAAATATTTCAGCGCGGAAAGGCGCGAGGCCGAGCGCTACGATCATTCGATGGAGCGCTATGAGCGCAACAGCGTGAAAACCTATACGTCGCTGGCGGTGCTCAACACCGGGCAGGCGGTGATCTTTACCTTCGGCCTCACCGCGACCATGCTGATGTGCGCGCTCGGCGTGCGCAACGGCACCAATACGGTCGGCGATTTCGTCATGGTCAACGCCATGATGATCCAGCTCTACCAGCCGCTGAACTTCATGGGCATGGTCTACCGCGAGATCAAGCAGGCGATCATCGACATCGAAAAGATGTTCAGCGTGCTGTCGCGCAATCCGGAGATCAAGGATATCGCGGGCGCTGCGCCGCTGGTCGTCAGCCCGGGCAATGTGCGCTTCGACGACGTGCGCTTCGCCTATGATCCGGAGCGGCCGATCCTGAAAGGCCTCAGCTTCGAGGTGCCCGCCGGCAAGACGGTCGCGATCGTCGGTCCCTCCGGCGCCGGCAAGTCGACAATCTCGCGGTTGCTATTCCGCCTCTATGACGTCTCCAGCGGAAAAATCCTGATCGACGGCCAGGACATCAGGAACGTCACGCAGGCGAGCCTGCGCGCGTCGATCGGCATGGTGCCGCAGGATACCGTGCTGTTCAACGACACTATTCGCTACAACATCCGCTACGGCCGCTGGGACGCCGGCGATGCCGAGGTGGAAGAGGCGGCGCAACTAGCGCAGATCGACAGCTTTATCCGCAATTCGCCGAAGGGATACGAAACCCAGGTCGGCGAACGCGGCCTGAAATTGTCGGGCGGCGAAAAGCAGCGCGTGGCGATCGCGCGCACCGTGCTGAAGGCGCCGCCGATCCTGGTGCTGGATGAAGCGACCTCGGCGCTCGACAGCCACACCGAGCATGAAATCCAGGAAGCGCTGGAGCGCGTCTCGCGTGGCCGCACGTCGCTGGTGATCGCCCATCGGCTCTCAACCATCGTCGGCGCCGATGAAATTATCGTGCTGGATCAAGGGCGCATCGCCGAGCGCGGCACCCACGCTGGGCTTTTGGCGTGCGGCGGGCTTTATGCCAGTATGTGGAACAGGCAGCGCGAAGCCGAGGCGGCGCGGGAGAAGCTCGCGCAGATCGACGACGGCAACGAGGCGCCGAACCGCGCCCCGCCGCCGGTCGATGATCTGCTCAACGATCAGCCCAAGGACCTGCCCAAATCCAAAGATCCCTTGTCTAAAGATCCCTTGGCAACCGCCGCGGAATAATCCAAATACGGGCGCTACTTTCCGAAACGGGAAGTTGGCCAGATAACAGTGAGCCTCGATGTCGATTGCGAACTCCATCCGCGCGCAGATCCCGCCGATCCATCCCGAGGGCTATCCCTTCATCGGCGGTTTTGCGCTGGTCAGCCTAATCCTGTTCTGGATCTGGACACCGCTGGGCTGGATCGGCGCGGGGTTGACCGTGTGGTGCGCGCTGTTCTTCCGCGATCCCGTCCGTGTCACGCCGGTGCGCGACGGCATCGTGGTGTCGCCGGCCGATGGCCGCGTCTCCATGATCGCGCAAGTGCTGCCTCCGGCCGAACTCGGTCTCGGCGACCGGCCTCTGCCGCGCGTTTCGATCTTCATGAGCGTGTTCAACTGCCATGTGAACCGCAGCCCGGTGGCGGGCCGCATCGACCGCATCGCCTACCGGCCCGGCACCTTCATCAACGCCGAGCTCGACAAGGCCAGCGAAGACAATGAGCGCAATTCGCTGGTCATCTCGACGACCAACGGACGGATCGGAGTGGTCCAGATCGCCGGCCTAGTGGCGCGGCGGATTGTCTCATTCGTGCGCGAGGGCCAGTCGATCGGCGCAGGCGAACGGTTCGGCCTGATCCGTTTCGGCTCGCGCCTGGACGTTTATCTGCCCGAAGGCACCCGATCGTTGGTTTCCGAGGGCCAGACGGCGGTTGCCGGCGAGACGATTTTGGCCGATTTCGGCTCCAGCGAGCAGGGCCGGACGTTTCGCGCCGATTAACCAGTCCCGGTCACCAAAATGGGGCGGCCGCCGCCAATGGCGGACAAGGCCGGCGCTTGCTATATACTAGCAGTCATGCTGACCCCAGATCCCAAGTACCCTGAACTGCGCCGCCGCCGATTTCGCCCGATCCCGGTGCGGATGCTGGTGCCCAACGTCATCACCTTGCTTGCGATCTGCGCCGGATTGACCGCGATCCGGCTGTCCATGGAAGGGCGGATGGAGCTCGCGGTCGCCGCCATCGTGTTCGCAGCCGTGCTCGACGGCGTCGACGGCCGCGTCGCGCGCATGATCAAGGGGCAATCGAAATTCGGCGCCGAGCTCGACAGCCTCGCAGACTTCGTCAATTTCGGCGTTGCGCCCGGCCTGATGCTGTATTTCTGGCAGCTCCAAGAGCTGAACAATGGCGGCTGGATCGCGGCGATGGTGTTTGCGATCGCGGGCGGCCTGCGGCTGGCGCGCTTCAATGCCAGTATCGACGATCCGAACAAACCCGCCTTTGCGGCGAATTATTTTACCGGCGTGCCGGCGCCGGCCGGTGCGATCCTTGCGATGCTGCCGTTCTATCTGGCGTTCCTCGGCGTCTCGAAGCCGCCGGCCATGCTGACCGCGGCCTATACGCTTTTGATCGCGTTCCTGATGGTGTCGCGGCTGCCGGTCTTTTCCGGCAAGACGGTGCGGATGCGGGTGCCGCCGGAAATGGTGCTGCCGGTTTTCGTCTCTGTCGTGTTCTTCGTCGCACTTCTGATCGGCTATCCCTGGCATATCCTGTCGATCGGCTCGGTGCTCTATCTCCTGAGCCTGCCGTGGGGCTGGAAGTCCTATCGCGACCATGAGCGCAATGCCGCCGCCGCCGCGCCGCCGTCTGCGACGGCTGAAGCGGCCGCGCCGTCAACTCCCGCGGCGACCTTTTCGCCGGCCGCGAGCGATACCGAGGACGAGCGGCCGGCGCGGCTGAACTGAGCGCGCCCGTAATCTGATATCTGCCATGAGCTGAGGCCGAGTTGGGTTCACGTCCAATCTCGGCTATAGGGCTTGTGATGCACGGCTTTCAAAAACAGCCGGCCGAAAGAAATCAGGAGAAAACGCCGTGAACAAAGCCGTGACTGCGCCGTTGCCCGCTTCCGTCCTCGAGGCGCTGGCGCGCTATGACACGCCGACGATCTGCAATGCGATGGAAATCGTCGCACCCGAACGCCGCCTGATCGGCTACACGACCAAGCCGCTGGTTTGCCCGTTCCCCGACCTGCCGCCGATGGTCGGCTATGCCCGCACCGTGACGATCCGCTCCGTGCTCAAATCCACCCTTCCGCCCGACGAGCAGGCACGCCGCCGCATCGCCTACTACGAATATGTCGGCACCGGTTTCGGCCCGCGCATCACCGTGATCCAGGATATCGACGGCGCCGATGTCGGCTACGGCGCGTTCTGGGGCGAGGTGCAGAGCAATGTGCACAAGGCGCTCGGCTGCCTCGGCGTCATCACCGACGGCTCGATCCGCGACATCCCGCAATGGGCGCCGGGTTTCCAGGCGCTGGCCGGTTCGATCGGGCCGTCGCATGCCTGGGTCCATGCCGAAAACTGGGGCGGCGAGGTGCGCGTCGCCGGCATGACCGTGCATTCCGACGACCTCGTCCACGCCGACCAGCACGGCGCCATCGTGATCCCCGTCGACATCGCAGCGAAGATTCCGGAGGCCGCCGAACTTTGCGGCCGGCGCGAAACGCCGATCCTGGAGATCGCGCGCAGCCCGGACTTCACGCTCGAAAAACTGAAAGAGGCGCTGAAGCGCTCGGCGGAGATTCACTGACAAGAAGTCGGGATTCCTGAGACAGGCGAGGGGGAACGTCATGAGAGGATTTTGGGCGGCGCTGTCGTTGTTGATCCTCTCCGGCGTTGTGGTTGCCGAGGCGCAAACCTACCCCTCGCGGCCCATCACGCTGATCGTGCCGTTCCCGCCGGGCGGATCGACTGACACCGCCGCCCGGATCATGGCCGAGCGGATGCGCGCGAACCTCGGGCAGTCCGTCGTGATCGAAAATGTCGGCGGCGCCGGCGGCAGCATCGGTGTCGGCCGCGTCGCTCGCGCCGCGCCTGACGGTTACACCTTCGACATCGGGCAATGGGATACCCATGTCGGCAGCATCATCTACAAGCTCGACTACGACCTCGAAAAGGATTTCGAGCCGATCGCGCTTGTTTCAAACAATCCCCAGCTCATGGTCGCCAAGAAAGACTTGCCGGCGAACACGCTTGCCGAGCTGGTCGCGTGGATGAAGGAAAACCCCGGCAAGATCAATTTCGTCAACCAGAATGCGGCGGCGAACGTTACCGGCGTGTTGTTCGAGAACCTGACCAAGCAGAAAGTGCAGTTCATTCCCTATCGTGGGGCGGGACCGGCGATGACCGATCTGGTGTCCGGCACGGTGGACTTGCTGGTCGTGCAGGGCGCAGTGGCGCTGCCGCAGATCCGCGCCGGCAAGATCAAGGCGCTCGCCAATCTCTCGCCAGCGCGCTCGGCCTCGATGTCCGATATCCCGACTGCGGATGAGAGCGGCGTGGCCGGCCTCTATATGTCGGGTTGGTTCGGCTTCTGGGCGCCGAAGGGCACGCCGAAGGATGTCATCGCCAAGCTCAACGCCGCGACGGTAGAGGCACTAGCGGACCCGGCGATCCAGAAAAGGTTTAGCGAACTGGGCCTCGACGTTGCGCCGCGCGCGCAGCAGACGCCGGAAGGACTGGCCGCCTTCCAGAAGGCCGAGATCGAAAAATGGTGGCCGATCATCAAGGCCGCCGGCATCGGCGTGCAGGCGCAGTGAGCGCCAACCGCTATGGTTAGCGAATCCTTGAGATTGTGCGGATAGTCAGCCCGCAATTCTACGACCACGCTTTAGGTTTAACCTTTACGCGTCTTTAATGGCGCGGTCGTAGGGTGCCTCCTGCGCAGCTCCGGATGAGCCGCGCGACCGTCCAGGACGGCCGGTAGTTCGCGTATGCGTCGGAGTGCAGAATGGATATCACCACGCTCGTTGGCCTGATTGCCGGCTTCATCGTCCTGTCGACGCTGATCCTGATGGGCGGTGACTTCCGGATGTTCTATGACATCCACGCCGTCATCATCATCTTCGGCGGCTCGACCGCGGCGACACTGATCCGCTTTCCGCTCAGCGCGATCCTCCATGGCATGCCGCTCGGCGCGAAATTCGCCTTCACCATGAGCCGGCTCTCGGCGCGCGATCTGGTCGACGAACTGGCCCGCATCGCGGAAATCGCCCGCAAGCAGGGCCCGGTCGGGCTGGAAAAAGTCGAGACCGACGAACCCTTTCTTGCCAAGGGAATCCGCTACGTCGCCGACGGCTACGATCTCGAATTCATCCGCGACAACATGGAGCGCGATCGCGACAACTTTCTGATGCACCTGAACGAGGGTTCGAAGATTTATCGCGCGATCGGCGATTGCGCGCCGGCGTTCGGCATGATCGGCACGCTGCTCGGCATGGTGCAGATGTTCTCGAACATGTCGGACCCCTCGAAGCTCGGTCCCTTCATGGCGGTGGCCTTGCTGGCGACGCTTTACGGCGCGCTGGTGGCCAACCTGATCTGCCTGCCGATCGCCGACAAGCTGCATGGCAAGCTGATCGACGAGGAGACCAACCGCACGCTGATCATCGACGGCATTCTGATGATACGCGATTCCAAGAGCCCGGCGCTGGTGCGTGAAATGCTGTTGGCCTATCTGCCCGAAAAGCATCGCGACGAAGAAGGCGAATTGGTTCCGGCCTGATCGGCTGATAGCATCCAGGCGCGGACATAAAGCATGGCCAAGAAAAAACGCGAAGAGGCGCATGGCGGTCACGGCTGGTTCGTGACGTTCGCCGACCTGATGGCGCTATTGCTGTCGTTCTTCGTGATGCTGGTTGCGTTCTCCAGCCAGGACCAGCAGAAGCTCAAGATCGTCGCCGGCTCGATGCGCGAAGCGTTCGGCGTGCAGACCGAGTCCCGGTATTCGGGAATCGTCGAATCCGACGGCCTGCCGACGCGGCCGAAACTGAAGAATGTCGAGCACATTGCCCCCGAGGATTCCTCCAATACCCCGACACCCGATGACAAGGACCGTCAGCGTGAAAGCGGCGCCCGACTGAAGGTCGATCGCGAGTTCGCGCTCGCCTCGGCCTCATTGCGCCAGGCGCTGCAGGACATGCCGGAACTGACCGAAATGTCCAAGCACATCATGTTCGAGGAAACCAAAGAGGGGCTCAACCTCGAAATCGTCGACCAGGAGGGCCGCTCGATGTTCGCCGACGGCTCCAAGGTGCCGTACGACCGTACCCGCCGGCTGATCCAGAAGCTGGCCGTGCCGTTGAAGGCGACACCGCTGCGGGTCAACATCGTCGGCCACACGTCTGCCGGATTCTTGCCGGCGCGCAGCGATTATAGTGCGTTCGATCTGTCGGCGGACCGCGCCAATGCCGTGCGCCAGATCCTCGAACGCGAGGGACTGCCGGCATCCCATATCTACGCCGTCGGCGGCAGGGCCGACAGCCAGCCATTATTTCCCGACGATCCGACATTGCCTGCAAATCGTCGCGTCACCATCACACTGATGCGCGAAAATCCGCCGCTTCCGCCAAACTTGAAGCCGTAGCGCGCAACTACCATAATACCATCCTGCCATTTCGATGGAATCTGCTTTGTAAGCTCCGCATCGCGTGTGGTGCTATGCTTGTCGATGATTGACAGGAAGCGCGGAAGCGTCGATAGCCGCCCGGATCAATTCAACGACGAGAACGTTCCTCTCCATCATGACTGTCAGCGTCACATCTACCGAGGCCCATGAGGGGCAGGCTACCTCTGGCTTTTGGGCCCTGACACTGGGCAGTATCGGCGTCGTGTTCGGCGATATCGGCACTTCGCCGCTGTACGCGTTTCGCGAGGCCGTCACCCACGCGGCCGAAGGCCAGCCGGTATCGCGCATCATCGTACTCGGCGTGCTCTCGCTGATCCTATGGTCGCTGTTCATCGTCGTGACCGCCAAATATGTGCTGCTGCTGTTGCGCGCCGACAACAACGGCGAGGGCGGTACGCTGTCGCTGATGGCGCTGGGGCAGCGGGCGCTGGGCCGCAGAAGCTGGCCGTTGCTGGCGCTCGGCGTGGTCGGCGCCTCGATGTTCATCGGCGATTCCATGATCACTCCGGCGATTTCTGTATTGTCGGCGGTCGAAGGTCTCAAGCTGGTCACGCCAGCGCTCGAACATTATGTGGTGCCGCTGACGATCTTCATTCTCGTGGTCCTGTTCTCGGTGCAGAGCAGCGGCACCGCGCGCGTCGCCTCGCTTTTCGGGCCGGTTATGGTGGTCTGGTTCGCGACGCTGACGATTTTGGGCCTGATCCACATCAGCGACGATCCCACGGTGCTCTACGCGATCAATCCCTGGTATGCGATTCAGTTCATGCTTTCCCACGGCACCATCGGGCTGGTGACAATGGGTTTGGTGTTTCTGGCCGTGACAGGCGGCGAGGCGCTTTATGCGGACCTCGGCCATTTCGGACGCAAACCGATCCAGACCGGCTGGTTCTATTTCGTGATGCCGGCGCTCCTGATCAATTATTTCGGGCAGGGCGCGCTGGTCTTGGCCGATCCGGCGGCGATCCAGAATCCGTTTTACCGGCTGGTTCCCGAAATCCTGCTGTTGCCGATGGTCGTGTTGGCGACCGCGGCGACCGTCATCGCGAGCCAGGCGGTGATAACAGGCGCGTTTTCTCTGATCCGCCAGGCGGTGCAGCTCGGGCTCTTGCCGCGGTTCGAGGTGCGCTACACCTCGGAGACGCATGCCGGCCAGATCTACCTGCCGCGCGTCAACCGCCTGCTGCTGATCGGGGTCGTGCTGCTGGTGCTGCTGTTCCGCACCTCGAGCGGCCTCGCGTCGGCCTATGGCATCGCCGTCTCCACCACCATGGTGGTCGACGGCATCATGGGTTTTGTCGTGATCTGGAAGTTGTGGAACTGGCGCGCGGCGACAGCGGCTGCCGTGATCCTGCCCCTCGTCGTTGTCGACATGAGCTTCTTTGCCGCAAACCTGCTGAAGCTGTTCGAAGGCGCCTGGGTGCCGCTGCTGTTCGGCGTCGCCGTGGCGGTGATGATCTGGACCTGGCGCCGGGGTGCTGCGATCCTGACCGCGAAGACGCGGCGCATCGAGGTGCCGCTGGCGGACCTGATCAAGAGCCTGGAAAAACGTCCGCCCCATATCGTCAAGGGCACGGCGGTGTTCCTGACGTCAGATCCGAGCTTCGTGCCGACCGCGCTGATGCACAACCTCAAGCACAACAAGGTGCTGCACGAGCACAATGTGATCCTGACCATCGAGACCGCCCAGACGCCGCGCGTCGATCCGTCCGAACGCGTCAAGATGGAGACTATCAGCCAGAAGTTCTCCACCGTACGGCTGCGGTTCGGCTTCATGGAATCGCCGAACGTGCCCAAGGCGCTGGTGATTGCGCGCAAGCTCGGCTGGCAGTTCGACATCATGGCGACGTCGTTCTTCGTGTCGCGGCGATCGCTCAAGCCGTCGGCGCAGTCGGGCATGCCGCTATGGCAGGACCATCTGTTCATCGCCATGAGCCGGTCGGCCAACGATGCCACCGACTACTTCCAGATCCCGACGGGGCGGGTCGTGGAGGTCGGAACTCAGGTAACTATCTGATAATCCGTGAACATTTTCGCGGCGAAGCATTCGGCTATCTATGCGACCCGCGCATAGCGGAGGCCTGAAATCCGGCTAACCCGTCGGGGCGCGCCGGGAGTATAGGGCTGCCCTTCTGCATTTGTGCAGTGCGGCAAACGACCGAGGCCCCGTCTCATGTCAGTCCAGTTTGTGATCCCCGCGGCGGAAACGCCCGCGGCCAATGGGCATGGCGAAACGCATTCCACCGCCACCTTCAAGGCCTTGATGCTCGGCAGCATCGGCGTCGTCTATGGCGACATCGGCACCAGCCCGCTCTACGCGTTGCGCGAAGCTATCGTCGCGGCCAGCGGACACGCGGGCACCGCCAACCCGCAGGCGGTGCTGGGCGTGCTCTCGCTGATCCTGTGGGCGCTGATCGTCGTGGTGACGCTGAAATACGTCGTCATCCTGCTGCGCGCCGACAACAACGGCGAGGGCGGAACGCTGGCGCTGATGGCGCTGGCGCAGCGTGCGGTCACCAAGGGCGGCGGCGCAATCGTGCTGCTCGGCATCATCTCCGGCGCGTTGTTTTACGGTGACGCGGTGCTGACGCCGGCGCTGTCGGTGTTATCGGCGATCGAGGGCATCAAGCTCGTTACCGTAACCTTCGAACACTATGTCGTGCCGCTGACATTGGTCATTCTGGTGGCGCTGTTTGCGGTCCAGTCCCACGGCACCGCGCGCGTTGCCGCATTCTTCGGACCGATCATGTGCCTCTGGTTCGCCGTCATCGCGATCGCGGCCGTGCCGCAGATCACGCGCCACCCCGAAGTGCTGTCGGCGTTCAACCCGCTCCACGCCGTCTCCTTCATGCTCCATCACGGCATGATCGGCTTCATCACGCTGGGCGCAGTGTTTCTCGCCGTCACCGGCGCAGAGGCGCTCTATGCCGACCTCGGCCATTTCGGCAAGCGGCCGATCCAGACCGCCTGGCTGTTCATCGTGCTGCCGTCGCTGGCGATAAACTATCTGGGGCAGGGCGCGCTGCTGATTGCCGACCCCAAGGCGATCGAGAACCCGTTCTTCCTGATGTTCCCGGACTGGGCGCTGATCCCGATGGTGGCGCTGGCGACGATGGCGACCGTGATCGCGAGCCAGGCCGTCATCACCGGCGCCTATTCGCTGACGCGCACGGCAATTCAGCTCGGCCTGATGCCGCGGTTCGAAATTCGCCATACCTCGGAAGCCCATTCCGGCCAGATCTACATTCCCCGCATCAATATGCTGCTGTTCGTTGCGGTGATGCTGCTGGTGGTCCTGTTCCGCTCGTCGAGCGCGCTGGCCGCGGCCTACGGAATTTCCGTGACTGGGACCATGGTGGTCACCGCCATGATGGGCTTTGTCGTGATCTGGCGGGTCTGGAGATGGTCACCGGTCGCGGCGGCAGCCCTGATCGCGCCGTTTCTCTTCCTCGACATCACCTTCCTTGCGGCCAACCTGTTGAAGGTGTTCGAGGGCGGCTGGGTGCCGCTGGCTCTGGGCGGCATCGTGATGCTCTTGATGTACACATGGCGTCGCGGCAGTCGGCTGCTGTTCGAGAAATCACGCAAGCTGGAGTTTCCGCTCGCCGAGCTGGTGGCGATGCTGGAGAAGCGCCCGCCGCAGCGGGTTCCCGGCACTGCGGTGTTCCTGACCTCCGACCCCGAATGCGCGCCGACGGCGCTGATGCACAGCCTGAAGCACTACAAGGTGCTGCATGAGAAGAACGTCATTCTCACCATCGAAACTGCGCCGACGCCGCGGATCGACGACGCCGAGCGGGTACGGATGGAGCAGCTCAGCGAGACCTTCTCGCGGGTGACGCTGCGGTTCGGCTTCATGGAATCGCCCAACGTGCCGAAGACGCTGGCAATCGCCCGCAAGCTCGGCTGGCAGTTCGACATCATGTCGACGTCGTTCTTCCTGTCCCGCCGCGCACTGAAGCCGGCCGTGCATTCGGGCATGCCCCGCTGGCAGGATTTGCTGTTCATCCGCCTCAGCCGCTCCGCCAACGACGCCACGGATTACTTCCAAATTCCGACGGGGCGGGTGGTGGAAGTGGGAACGCAGGTCACGATCTAGCGGCGACCGATAAACGCCGATCGTCGGTCGATGTGCGCCTTGAAGCCCGAAGCGGACAAGGCGAATTAGCGCTCTTCGACTATGGGCAAACGCCAATTTTTCGGAGCCGCTTTGCCCCGATGAAGGTTTGATACTCAGCAAGCTCGAGGAATTGGGCCAACGGCCAGATCACCGGTTCTGACTGCTTTTTGCTCAGATGAATAGCATGGTCCTCACCAAGGTGAAGTGCGACATGCGCTCCCCAAGGATTTTGGGTCCGATTGAAAAGCAAAAGGTCGAGCGGCCTCAAGTCGTCTGACACCACATAGGTCTCGCTGCTGTCCTCCCATAGGTTACTCGACCGAAATGGAAATATTTCGAATCCGAAGTGCTTGAGCAGAGCGTACGCGAAATTCTGGCAGTTCGGGCTTTCGGAAATGCTTGGCAGCGTCGGCGTGTTCGAATCGTGGTTTTGATCGAACCTAATTTGCCAGAAGTGCTCGGGTATCATGTCCGCCGAGATCCTCTTCATCAATTAACCCCTTACCCCGATCTACGAAGCTCAGGCTCCGAGTCTCACTATACTGAACCAAAGAAGAGATGTCGCCTTTGGCCCGACCCTGTCAAAATGAGCGCCGCGACAAGTCGGCAGCCGTCATCTTCTGGCTATGAGTTCTGAGCCCAGGCAATTTACGTGATAGGATGGTGCCCCACTCAATAGGTTCGGAGGAAGCTCGTTGTGAGCGTCGTGGCAGCCCACCTGTATCGCAAGGGCAAGAAAGCAAAAGCCGTTTCATTGGACGAGCCTATCGATTGCAAGGGCAAATCCGAGTTTGTCTGGATCGGACTGTTCGAACCTTCGAAACGAGAGCTTGAGCAGCTTGAGAAGAACTACGGGCTTCATCCTCTTGCGATTGAGGACGCATTCAAAGCGAACCAAATACCGAAGGTTGATGTCTATGGCGACCAACTGTTCGTAATGACCCGCACCGCTCATCTTGAGCACGATCTCATAGCCTACGGCGAAACCGCAATTTTTGTCGGGAAGAATTTCATCATTTCGGTTCGGCATGGCTCGGCGCGGGCGCATAGCGAGCTTCGCGCGCAACTCGAAGCGGCGCCTAGCCTGCTGGGCCAGGGCCCGGACTACGTTCTCCACGCCATCCTCGACTTTATCGTTGATGGCTATCTGCCGATTGTCGAAACGATCGAGGAACGCGTTCTGGTCATGGAGCAAAGCGCTCTCGACAGCTTCCTCAGCCGCGCAGATGTCAAGCGAATCTTCGGGCTGCGACAGGAACTCATCCGTTTTAAGCGGATCATCGGCCCCATGATGGAGGTCTGTGGCCGGCTCGTACACCTCGATACGCCGTGTCTCGACGCCAACGCTCGTCCCTACTTCCAGGACGTCCTGGACCATGTGCGACGCGTCGATGCGATGGTGAACTCCTTGCGAGACGTTCTGACTTCGGTTTTTGAGGTGAGCAATCTATTGGAGCAGCAGCGTCAAGGCGTGATCACGCGGCAGTTGGCCGCTTGGGCTGCGATACTGGCCGTACCCACCGCGATCGCCGGGATTTACGGCATGAATTTCGAAAATATGCCCGAGTTGAAGACTCAGTACGGTTACTTTGTCATCGTTGGTGTTATCGCGCTGCTTTGCACAGTGCTTTACCTGCGCTTCAAACGCGCTCGATGGCTCTGATAGCAGCGGCTGGCAGTAATTCATCGATCGCAGCGCGGCCGCAATATTGGCCGCGGGGTGGAGCAAGTCATGGGCTGCTGATGCAGCAGCCGTAACTCGTGCAGGGGCAGGAACGGATCTGCTATCCGCGGATCACCGCATTGGCTTTCTCGGCGGCGCTAGTCATCGCAACCTTCGCCGATCTCGCTCCGGAGACCACTTCATTCACGCCGATCATGAAAGCATCCAGGATCGGTCTCGATTGCGGATGGAAAAGGATCGCCTTGGCGCGGTCGACATCGGCATTCTGCAAGTTGGTCAGCGCCGCCTCCGCGGCTTGGGAACCGAATGCCTTCTTGAAGTCCTCGCTCGACCAGGCCGATACGCGTGTCGTCGCCAGCCCCGCTGCGGCGGTCCGCATTGAGGTCGGCTTGCTAGTTGCCCACAGCAGAAACAGGAAAGCCGCCCGCTTGTTTCGCGACCTGGAATTGATGCACGCCTGCCAGTGCGACATGAACGGCACCGGCGTGCGACCGGCGATATGCGGATGGACAGCAAACACGGCCTGCCTGGCGACCTGGCTCTTCGCCGGATTGGAGATGTCGGTAGCGAAGTTGCTGCTATCGATCGCCATCGCCGTCTTGCGCTGAAGGAAGTCGTCCAGCACGTGGTACCATTCGTAGCCGCCTACACCGCGAGGCCCGGCTTGACTGAGCAATCGACCGAACATCTCGACGGCCGCGATCGCCTCGGGGCTCGCGAAAGCGGCCTTGTTGTCCTTGACCATGTCCCCGCCATAGGAGAACACGAAGCTCATGGCCGGCACAGACGAATTGCCGCCGGCCTGGGCCCGCATGGCGATTCCGGACATCTCATTGGTCTTGATTGCGTTGGCGGTGGCGAGCAGCTCATCGAAAGTCTGGGGAACGGGCAGATTCCTGGCTGCCAGCGCATCGCCGTTGATGAACAAGGTCACCGCCTCTGAAGTGATCGGGCAGGCGTAGCGTTCGCCGTCCCGCCACAACGGAAAGGCGCGAGCGGTCTTGAGAAGGTCGCTCTCGTCATACCAGCCGAGATCGGTCAGGGACCTGTCGGAATAATAGGCGTTCAGCGGCTCGAGCCATCCTGCCGAGATGCCCTGGCCATAGGTCGTAAACATGAAGACGTCGGGTGTACTGCCGCCACGAGCAAGCTGGATCGGCAGCGCGCCCAGATATGTGGTCTCCAATCGGAAGTCAGTAACGACGCTGATACCGGTGAGCTTGGTGAAATCCCACAAAAGTGGAGTGATCGCGTTCGACCAGGGATGGATCGCGCCCGCAAGCGTGACCGTCTGCCCCGCAAATTGTTTCCAATCTATCGCAGCGTTGGCATAAGTCGCGGCGACATCCTCTGCGAAACCCCACCGCGGCAGCAGGGCGAGAGCCGGCAACGCCGCCCCCAATCCCTTGACGAAGCTGCGCCGGCTAGCCGGCCCTCGACCGCGCGGCGACTTTTCACTCGGAGCCATGCGGGTTGCTCCTGCCCGAGGGTAGTTCTTCACAATACGCGAGCGGGCTGCCCGTGACGTTCTGGCCGTTGCGAGGGAACTGACGGGCTCCCTGAGCCGGTGTAATCTGCGCGGCCGAGCATGCCGGTTTCTATTTCACCCGCGCGGGCCTGGCTGTGTTTCGATTATACTAGCAATACGTTGCGGCGGCATCAGAAAACAGCCACTCTCGCGAGCATCGAAGGCTTAAGGCCATGTCAGTCCCTCTGAGCCAGTCCTCTCGGTGGTTTGCTCGTCCGCTGACGCTCGTGGTCGCGGTGCTTCTGGCTGTAGTTGCCGCGACCGGGTTTCTCGCCATCCAGTATCGTCAGGAGCGACAAGCGGCAGATCTCTTGTTCGAGCGTAGCCGCCAGGTGCTCGAGACGCTGGATCGGCTGCGGACGGTCATCGCCGACGTGGAGGCCCAAAGGCGCGGGTATCTGCTGACTCTCGACCCCTCATATCTCAAGGCCTACGGCGTCTCCGACGAAAGCGTACGCCGAGACGCCCAGGCGCTGCAGGCTCTGGTAGCGAGCGATCCATTGCAGAACCATCGTGCCGGACATCTGGCGCTGACCGTTACAGCAAAGCTGCGCGAGATCGATGACATCGTCAAAACGGCCAGCACCTCCGGGCTGGCGGCGCTGGCGATGATCCGCAGCCTGGACGAGATAAGGTCGCAAATCGACCAGATGGTGGACCACGAGCGCTTCTTGCTCGTGGATCACGAGAAGCGCGCCGAGGCACTCGAGCGACGCAAAGCCTGGTTGATTGCTGCGGCCGTCGTCATTGTCGCAACCTTGGCAGGGGTGGCGTTGGCGCTTGCACGGCTCGAAGCGAGACGGCGTAGAAAAGCGACAGAGGAGAACGTTCGGCTCCAGAACGATGTCGCAGAGCGCGAAAAGAAGATCCGGCGCCTGGTCGACGCCAACATCATCGGGATCATCATCTGGGAAGTGGACGGACGCATTCTTGAGGCCAACGACGCGTTTCTCCGCATGGTGGGATACGACCGGGAGGATCTCGCCTCGGGTCGCCTGCACCGGGCAATGCTGACGCCGCCGGAATGGCACGAGCGCGACGCGCGCACCGAGGCGGAGCTCAGGCGGAGCGGGACTGCGCAACCATTCGAGAAAGAGTACGTGCGAAAAGACGGAAGCCGCGTCCCCGTGCTGATCGGCGGGGCGATGTTCGAAGAAGGTGCAAATCAAGGCGTTGGCTTTGTCCTCGATTTGTCCGAGCGCAAGCGGGCGGTAGAGGCGCTGCGGCAGAGCGAGGAGCGCTTTCGCACCCTCGTGCAGTTCTCCTTCGACGTGTATTGGGAGACCGATGCGCAGCATCGCTTTATTCACCAGGAGTTCGCGGACAGCCTTGCCGACGCGCCGGCGTCGGGCTCCGAGATCGGTAAGACACGTTGGGAAGTGCCTTACGTGGAGCCTGATGAAGAGACCTGGCGCAAGCACCGGGAGACGCTCGATGCCCACCTGCCGTTCCGTGATTTTGAGCTCGCGCGCCTTGCTCCCGACGGGAGCAAGCGTTACGTGTCTGTCTCCGGGCTGCCTGTGTTTGACGATACGGGGCGCTTCGTCGGCTACCGCGGCGTCGGGCGACACATCACCGAACGTAGGCTTGCCGAAGAAGCCTTGCGCGCCATGCAGGCGGAGCTCGCGCACGTCAATCGCGTCACCACGATGGGACAACTGACGGCCTCGATCGCCCATGAGGTCAACCAGCCGATCGCCGCGACGGTTACCAACGCCCAGGCCGCCCTGCGCTGGCTGCGCGCTCAGCCGCCCAATCTCGGCGAGGTTCGCGACTCCCTCGGCCGTATCGTCGAGGACGGCCAGCGCGCCGGCAACGTCATCGGCGGGATCAGGGCCCTCATCAACAAGTTGCCGCCGCGGAAGGATCGGTTCGACCTCAATGAAGCCATCGTCGAAATGGTCGTGCTGACCCGAAGCGAAGTAGTCAAGCATGGCATCTCGCTACAGACCGAACTCGCGCCCGGCTTGCCGATGGTGGAAGGCGATCGTACCCAGCTACAGCAGGTGATCCTGAACCTGATCCTCAATGCCATTGAAGCCATGGGCGGCATCGACTGGGGGAGGCGCGAGCTCCGGATCAACACCGGGAGGGAGGCCGGCGGCGGCGTGCTCGTCACGGTTCGCGATTCCGGCCCGGGCCTGGACCCGGCGGATGTAGAGCACGTTTTCAAGGCCTTCTACACCACGAAGCCCAAGGGCATGGGCATGGGCCTCGCTATCTGCCGGTCGATGGTCGAGGCTCACGGGGGACGGATGTGGGCAAGCGCGAACGAACCCCGCGGCGCCGTCTTTCAATTTACCCTGCCGCTGGAACGAGACGAGAGCATTCCAGCCCAGCACGTCCGGCCGAATCCAGCCGCATGAGATTGCAGGTTGCGAAAAGCAAATTGAGATCCGTTCATGCTCCAAGCGCCGCGATGCAGCGCAAACCTGAGCCGCCAGTGATCCGCTTCACAAAGCTTGCGCGTGAAATGCGATAGACAGCTCCGGCATGCGAGATTAGGTCGGAGCTGTAGGTGAAACGTCAGCTCTCAGCATTGGAAAAGCAAGCTGCCGACGCATTGCGCCGTGCAAGAAGGTTGCCTGTTGGTGCGGCCCGCAATGACCTGCGCCAGCTCGCCATGGGGCTGCTCTGGCTGCACCGGAACGGCATGGACGCGCTGATGAAACAGCGCCCGACGTCGCAGTTGCCTTCAGACGGCGAGGGGGTCGGTCAGTAAAGCTGCCCGATCGACTCGAGAAGCAACGTCACACTTTCTTCAAAAACTGCGTGCTAAGTAGAGCCAGATCGTCATGGCCGGATGTACGCCGTGGCTTTTCGAGCCCCGGCTTCATGCCGGGGTTTTTCGTTTTGCCGGCTCGATCGGCAGCCCGACACTTCGAGCGAGTATTCTTCTCAGACAAGTATTCTTCTCAGATACATCCTGTCGGTTTGGCCCGCTTGCCGCGTCCGGCAGCGGGAGTATGTTACGGTGATGGCTGTCAGCTCTCCCGATCTGAAAGCGTTCTTGGTCGCCACCCCTTTCTTCGGCGGCCTCTCGGACGCAAGCCTCGATCTCCTGGCGTCAATGCTGGTCGAGCGCCGCTTCGACGCCGGCGCCACTGTGGTCGCGGAAGGAGAGCCGGGGCGCTCGATGTTCATTGTTCACTCCGGCGAGCTGGTGGTGAGCAAACTGGGAGATTCCGGGCGCGTCATTCGCATGGCGGATCTCATGCCTGGTGATTTTTTCGGCGAAATGACGCTTATCGAAATGCAGAATCGATCGGCCACCGTGGTCGCGGAGAGCCCAACCGTGCTGTATGAGCTTACGGCCCAAAAACTCTACACGTGCTACAAGTCCGACATCCATGCGTATGTGATGGTGATGCAGAACATCAACCGCGAGCTCTGCCGGCGGCTTCGACGCGCCGATAATCGCATTGCCGAGCTGCAGATGCATCACGCGAGGCAATGACGCAGATTCGCGCGCGTCGTCCATGTCTCAGTTGGGGCCATTCTCAGACATCGGCGAACGTTTCGTAACAATCCGCCCAAACCGCTACCGCAGCCTCACTGCGGAGGTCGCAGCTCGATGCCGTAGCGAGCATAGATCCGCGCGATGGTGCCATCGGCGAGCAGGGCCTCGATCGCCGCATCGACACGCTGCCGCAGCTTGTCGTCGGGGCGAAGCAGCCCAGCCGCGATATTCCAGTTCAAATCCTGATCGTTGTCGAACGCCGGAATCAGGCGCAACGGTTTGTCGGCATGCTGCAGGTTGAACCAGCCGACCGTCATCGGTGTGACGGCGGCTGCCTCGATCTCGCGATTGGCCAACGCCGCGACGATATCGTCCTCGAACACGAACGGAGACGTGGCAGTGCCGCCCTTGGCGAGCGTCATGGAGACCAATGAGCCGACCGCGACCCCGACCCGCTGATCGGAACCGAGACTTGCCAGCGACGACGCCGGCGAATCGCTGCGCACCGCGAGCACGACGCCGCTGCGATGATAGGGACGCGAAACCCGCACACCGCCTGGGGGCTCCGTATCCTTGCGCGCGATGACGTCGAGCACGAGGTCGCAATCGGCGCGGCGATACTGGATCGCACTGACCACCCACTCCCGCGTCAGCTTGACGCCGAGTTGCTCGGCAATCTTCTCGCCGAGTTCGATCTGAAATCCCGGTACGGGTCCCAACTTGCTTGCAAACGGCAGCGCGTTGGGGCTGGCGCAGAGCGTCAACGCGCCGCGCTCGGTGATGGCTTCCAGCGAGCGGGCATCGGCAGATGCGTTACAGAGAACGAGCAGCGATAGGCTTGCCGCGTACCGGGCGAGGCGATACGCCGCACAAGGCGCCCTAGTCATCCAGCCCTCGAATGTAGGCCAGAAGCGCGCCGATCTGGGCGTCATTGAACACCTCACCATACGCAGGCATGGCGCCCGTCTTGCCCTTCTTGATACGCTCGATGAGGTATTCGTCGCTGCGCTCGGACTTCGACAGCTTCGGACCCCTGCCAGGATGGCGGCCGCCATCCTGGTGACAAAAGCCGCAGTTGCTTGTGAACATTGTCCGGCCATCGAGGTCGTTCGGCGAGGCTTCAGCTTGCGCCGGTGGACTTGGCGAGCCCGCAGGAGCCGACTGTTGGGCGAACGTGGCTGTCGACAGCCATGGCCAGATGATGGCCAGGGAAGCAGCAGTTACAAACGGTATTCGCATTCCAGCATCCGTATTCACCGCAGCGCGGCAATGTATCGACGCAAGAGCGGCAACGTATTGGTCGGCAGGGCGGCAGGGAGAGATCAATCCCTGCCGCCCGCGCCATCGTCATTGCCTGAGCGCGAAGACCACCAGGGCTCCGGTATTCTTCGACATGCTCTTGAAGGGCTCGCCGAAGA
Source organism: Bradyrhizobium valentinum (assembly GCF_001440405.1). Classification (GTDB taxonomy): domain Bacteria; phylum Pseudomonadota; class Alphaproteobacteria; order Rhizobiales; family Xanthobacteraceae; genus Bradyrhizobium; species Bradyrhizobium valentinum. Next base: position 87,504 of record NZ_LLXX01000050.1, on the reverse strand, counting down.
GCGCGACAAACTCGTCGCCCACCAGGCTGCCCCAGCCCGCCGGTACGGCGACGTACTGCTTGCCACCGGCCATGTAGCTGATGATGCCGCCATTATGCCCCACGCCGTTGTTGCGCGACCAGAGCTCTTCGCCGGTGTCCGCATTGTAGGCGTGCACGACGCCTTCGGCATCAGGCACGAATACCAGATTGCCCGCAGTGGCCAGAACGCTGGCGAGCGGCGGGTACTTGTAGTTGACCTCCCACTTCTTGGCGCCGGTCACCGGATCACGGGCGCTGAGATGACCACGGGCCGGTCCGTCCGGTGGCGCCACAGCCTTGAACGTGGCGCCCAGATTGAGCTGGGCCATCGGCTCCAGGACCGGCGTGGTCTTCTCGACGGTCAGCTCCATGCACCACTCCTGCCCGATCCGGTAGAAGAGCCCGTTCTTGGGGCTGTAGGCGCCAGAGTTCCAGCTAATGCCGCCCATGATTGCCGGGCACAATGGCGGGTCCACCTTGCCTTCCGAGAAGTCACGGCGACCGATCAGTTCACCGGTCTTCGGATCGATGCTCTTGACGAAGTTGATGTTCTTTACCAGCGGCCAGACGTTCTCGACCTTGGCGTTGGAACGATCATAGACGAAGACGTATCCGCTCTTGTTGGCGTGCACGACGAGCTTCTTGCCGCCACGATCGAGCATGACGAACTCGCCCACCGAAGAGTCGAAATCCCAGGCATCGTGCGGCAGCTCCTGATGATAGAATTTGAGCTTGCCGCTATCAGGATCGAGCGCGATGACCGATGTGGTGTAGAGATTGTCGCCCGGCCGCGGTCCGCTCTTCTTCCAGTCCGCGCCCGACCAGTCATAGAGCGGGGCGGGGTTGGCGGTGCCCCACCACACCGTATTGGTTTCCGGGTCATAGGTTCCGGGCATCCAGCCGCCGCCGCCGCCGGTCCGCCAGGAGTCGCCACCCCAGGTCTTCATGGCCTCTTCAGTACCGGCGACCGTGAAGAACTCCCATTTCTTCTGTCCGGTCTTGCCGTCCACGCCGAAGATCGGCCCGCGATGGGGCCATTCGCCGCCTTGGGCGCCGATGATCACCTTGTCCTTCACCACCAGCGGAGCGCCGGTGAAGCCGACAGTCATCTTCTTGGAGTCCAGCAGCTTGGTGTCCCATACTGGCTTGCCGTCCTTTAGATTGAGCGCGATCAGGCGCCCGTCGACCGTGCCGACATAGAGATTGCCGTGTCCGATGGCGATGCCGCGGTTGTAGGGCGAGTGCGTCTGCTTGGAGACCAGGTCCTCATCGAGCTCCGGCGCGTAGGCCCAGATTGTCTTGCCAGTCGCGCCGTCCAGCGCATAGATGCGACTGTAGGAGCCCGAATAGTACAGCACGCCGTCAAGGGCCAGCGGCGTTGACTGAACGCCGCGGGTGGCGCGCTCCGGAAAATGCATCCAGGCAACTTCGAGATTCTTGACGTTGCCGGTATTGATCTGGTCGAGGCCGCTGTAATGGTAAGACTTGTAAGTGCCGTGATAGGTCGGCCAGTCGTTCTGGGCCGCCTCGGCATTTAAGGCCGCTTCTTGAGGCTGCGTCGGCGCTTGAGCGTGCGTCGGCGAGGCAGTGACCAGGGCAGCCACCGCCAGCGCGGCGCAGCCGGCGAGATATCGCTCATGGAAAGTCATCTGTATCCTCCCCTTGTCGTTTGTTTGTTGGGCCGAATTTTCGTCGCTTGCAGGATGCTCTGGCGTCAAAGCCTCATAGGGTAAGAAGTTTACGGTCAGGAGTTCGAGATCGATGCATCGGCCGGCGCGGCTACCGTCGTGAGGAGACAGCAGCACGTCTTGTCGGCTGAGTGAGAAGTTGTTGTCGGGAAAGGCGCCATTCAGGGCAGGGCGGCATACGCCGTCATGGCCAGGACTTGCCTGCCTCATGCTGCGCCCGGCGATGTCGGTGCGATGCACCATGACACGTTCCTCGATGCGCGCCCATTAGTTGACCGGATTGTTGTTTTTTTGTGGAGCGCGCCAGCCGGCAGTGGCAACCCTGCGCTGAAGTCCTGGTCATTCCGGCCGCGGCGCGCGGCAGCGCCGGCCGCGCATTCGCGCATGCCGCGCTGCAGGACCAAGCGCCTTACGACTCAAGCCGGATATGACGTGATGTCTGAAAGCCGCGGCCGCTACGGTGACGGGGCGGCGAGATTGTCACTGCTTCCTAAACGTCCCGCGCCCTGATTTCCCGGAACGACACCAAGCGGCGCTGCGCCTCGTCCCATAACACAAGCCGTACACACCGGAAGCTCTGCAGCAGCGTTATGCGACCAACGTCGCGCAATTCAGGGTGGTCGTGCAGCACGCGCGGCAGCCGGTAATAGGGAATGCGACTGGAAAGGTGATGCACGTGGTGAACACCGATGTTGGCCGTGAACCAGCGTAGCAGCGCCGGCAGTTCGTAATGTGAGCTGCCGTGCAGAGCGGCTTGATGCAGGTTCCAGCTCTCGTCGCGCTCCCAGGTCGTGTGCTCAAATTGATGCTGCACGTAGAACAGCCATACGCCGGCGGTGGCGGCGAGGAGGATAATCGGAAGGTGCACGAGCAGGACCGCCTTGATGCCGATAAACCATGTGAGCGTAGCGACGATGACGGCAATCGCGAGATTGGTTGCCATTGTACTGGCCCAAGGCTGCCAACCATTGCGCATGAGGCCGACCGGGAGCCTCTGCTGCAAAAGAAACAGATAGGCTGGCCCGACCCCGAACATGATCAGCGGGTGGCGGTAAAGGCGGTATTTCAGGCGACCCCACCAGGGAAGGGCGCGGTATTCGCGCACGGTCAGCGTATCGAGATCGCCGGTACCGCGGCGATCGAGGTTGCCGGTGGTGGCATGATGCGTCGCATGCGAGCGGCGCCAACAGTCGTAGGGCGTGAGCGTAAGCACGCCAAGGACGCGGCCGACCCAGTCATTCGCCAGACGGCTGGCGAAAAAGGTGCCATGACCGCAGTCGTGCTGGATCATGAACAGGCGTACGAGAAAGCCCGCAGCCGGAATCGCGATAAGTAATGAGGCCCAGGCATAGCCAAGGGAGAACGTGAACCAGGCCGCGGTCCACAACATGATGAGCGGCAAAGCCGTGATCGCCAGTTCGGCAATGCTGCGCAGCCGATTTGGGGTGCTGTAGTCGTCCAAAATGCGCCTCCAACGCCGCGCGTCGAGGACGTCATCGCTCCCATTGGGAGGCCCAAAGCTCTCTTGCCGGTTGGACCACTGCACAGCGCTCTTTTGCACGGAGATATTCCTTCTGACTGTGCACGGAAGATCGAAGCACCGATGGATCGGCACCTTCGTCGGTTGATCGATTTTTTGGAGAAGGGTCTGAAACGTGCGTGCCTGTCAGTAGCGCAAGGCAAAGCGGCCCAGTCTTTCGGCCAAGTGTCGACAGCCCGACATATGGACACGAATGGGGGTGACGTCAAGGACTGCAGCCCCGTGTGTTACCGGTGTTCCCTTGGGGCATTTTTCGACGTGCGCGGATGGCGGATGAAGTCCGCTTTGCCTCCGGTCAACAGACACCGCCGGGGCGGTTCTTCACTTCCGAAAGGTAGTCAATTCTGACCTTCAGGCGCATCTCTGAGAGGTCACCCCTCCGCCGTTTATGGCAATAGCGCCATCTCGTCCTGCGCTGTGCGTCGATCGTGCTCAGGCGCGTTGAGCGCCTTCACAGGTGCGAAAGCTTTGACCGTTGGCTCCGCGCCTGGCGAATGCCGAAGGGGTCTTCGCGGCGAGCGAGGTTTCGATAAGTGGTTAGGTCGTCCTCTTGGAACGCGGGCCCCTCGCCACGTCGGCCAACAGAGCCCGTGCTTGGTCCCAAAGGCAGCGAGGTGCCAACGCCCGCATAAAGGTAGCGATCACCGAACGCCTGCTTCAACGCCGCGAAGGTCGGCTCACCCGTGCAGTGGCCCGGAGCGATGTTCTCTACCTTGAACGTATCCTTGAGCGCTGCCACGGATTTGGAGATGACGTCGTCCGCTGCGACGACGAGATGGAAGCCGCCGGCGATCAGACGAATTTTGGGACTGATGGCCGTCGCCGCCTCGACGATTTTTTCGACCCCCGGGTGCGCGCAGCCGACCACGAGCACTACACCGTCCGAAGTGTTGACAGCCAGGGACAACTCCTTGAGCTCCCTCGTGCCAGGGGCGTCGGATACCAGTGCTATCAAAGTAATGTCTGGGGCGATTTCCGTGGTCTTGTCTATCAGCTCGATGTTGGCGCCCTGCCAGGCGGTGCCGAATTTCATGACTTCCGGCGGCCTGCCGTCGTAGTAGCGCATCTCGGGCGGCAAAGTCTCATCCTTGCGGTAGAAGCTCGATGGCAGCGACGAGCCGTAAATGCCGAATCCTTCCCTGGGTGCGTAGATCTTCACCGTCGGATTCACGCTTAGAACATAGTTCAGGCCGGCCATGTGGTCGGAGTGGCGGTGCGACAGGACGACGAAATCGATGTTGGTGAGGTCAATACCCTTCGCCTTGACGTTAGCTGCGAAGATATCTGGATCGTTGCCTGTGTCGAATAGAATTCGTTTACCGGCGACCTCCACGAGCGCGGAGAAGCCCCAATCCTTCTTCATCGCGGCATCGGTGCCGAATGCGTCGTAAAGGATGGTGATCTGGCTGTTGGGCTCAGCCTCGGCCGTTGTAGCAGGGGCAAACATGGCAGCGGCACCGCCGAGTGCGGCCGCAAAGAACAATGCTGCACGAAGTTTCATGGAAGCTCTCCTTCTTCGAGAACACCCCTTGAGTTTGCATATCGGAACGTCAAGCGACTTCGCGATGGGGCTGCTGCACTAGCTCGGCACCACGCGGACGATATTTTGATCTATGAAGCTTGTTTGATCAGCCGGTCGCCGTTGCACGCGCCATTCGGGAATTATCGCAAGGCGCTTTGGCCGCTGATCAGCGCACGCATGAGTACGCCCTATTTTCGGAAGTGTCACGACAAAGTCGCGACGCAAGGCAGAGCGCGCTTCCCCTCAGCTATGGGTGATATAATGCACAGCGAAGAAAGAGCCTTCTGAAGGAACGATGTCCGCTTCGGGTGCCCAATACCAAAATCTCAATCGACGATTTTCCAGTACGAGTCCTTGCGGATCACCTTGCCATTGCGGAACGTATAGAAGTCACAACCTCGGACCTCCTTTTTCGTGCCCTCGCGGGTGGTGCCTGTGAGGGTCCATTTTGAGATGCCGGTATCGGCAGCCGCATCCACAAAATGCTCATCGTTGCCGTAGTGGACATCGGGCAAGCCTTCAAAGCGTGCCGCCAGCGCTTCTCGTACATTCCCTTTGCCCTCGAAACGGGAGCCCCAGGGCCTGCTTCCCCTCGGCATCTCCAAGACGCAATCGTCGGAAAAGCATGCCATGATGCGATCAAGATCGTGCGCGTTGAAGGCTTCACATAGCTCCTTCAGTGCGGCTCTAATGTCCATTTGCCGTCTCCATCCCAGTTGATTTTTTTTCGCGCGCGTTCGACGGTCCGAGGTGGGTCATTCGCCGCGCTTGAGGGTCGATCAATCAGTTCCAGTCTATTTCGGTTAGCGAACATTCGCGGGATAAGTTGCGTGAAAGCCCCGGATTCACATCCGGGGCTTCGCGCGTGGCCGGCTCAAGCGCTCAACGCGCCGGCTTGAGCGTATTCTCGATCATATAGGCCGCGACCTTTCGGCCCACGTCCTCGCTAGTGCGGATCGCGAATCTATAGTGCACGCCGCCCCACACGCGGACATTCTTCTGCTCCTCGGCCATATCGGCCAAGCTGGCGAACGGCCGCGTCCGCTTCGCATCCCGCACGTCGGTTGCCGTGAAAGGAATGGCCTTCACGGGACCGAACACCGATTCCAGAACCGCCGACGCGATGGTTGCGTTGATGGTCGCCTGCGAGGGGTATTCCGGATGCATCGGCGTCGGGTTGAACGAGGTCCAGCCGGCATCGCGCACGGTGGCATCGTTGCCGTCCTGGTCACCGTTGCGGATCGCGGTGACCGGGCGCCAGAGATTGTAGGTGTACTTCGCGTCCCAATTGACGATGTAGGCGTTCGCCAAACTCATGTTGAGCAGCGCGAACAGTCGGGCACATTCGGCGAGCGGCATCTCATGCTTCATGGCGAGCTCGCGTGCCGCCGCCTGCCATGCCGGGCCGAAATTAATGTTATCCCAGAACCTGACCGCCTCGGTCTGCTCAGCGGTACGCGCCGTGCTTTTGGTGCCGCCGAGGCTCTTGACCTCGTTGTAGTCCCGGGCCCACTCGGCGCTCGACAGTGCCGGCGGCGGGCCGGGCCGGAACTGGTCGGCACTCCCAAACACCCATGGCTTCGCATGCGCATATTGCTCCAACATCGGCAGCGTGGTCGGCACATATATCCCCGGGGCAGTGTGCGGCCGGTAAGTGTCGGGAGCGTTGGTGCCGTCGTTTGCGCGGTCGGCCTGTACCGCGTCGGCGACCGCCATACCCAGCTTGATGCCTTCGTCCTTGGCAGACCCGTCAGGGATCGCTTTGAGCGATGCCGCGTAGGCCTCTTCGATCTTGTCTTTCTTTGCCGGGTAGATCTGAATGAGGATCTGCCGCGCGGCCGTCGCGGCCGCGGCTTCGGCCGACGCGTCAGGTGAAGCCGGAACCGTCGCGACCACGCGGGTGTAGCGGTTATGCACGGTATTGATCGCATCCGACATCGCAACATGCACCATGGCCAGGGTGCGCAGTCGGGGGTTGTTGCCGATGTCGCTGGACACCAGGGTACTGGTGGTCACGTTCCAGTCAGTGACGACATCGGCGCGCGCTGATGCGCTGAGCAGCGCAGCAGCGATGATGCCCGGCAGCAAGGTAGCTGCCGTCAGTCCTGATACGGATTTCATCGGAAGACTCCGTTTTGCCGCCCACGCGATGGTGTGTTGTTTCACGCCAGGTGGGCATGGGCATTTTAATCCTCGTTGTCGCGCCCTGATGTGAACTGGCTCACCTGTGGTGCGAGACATCCGAGCCGGGCTATCGGCTTTTGCCGCACGTGAGCCATCTGCGCGCGATGGAATCGGTCGGCCGGCCCCCGACCGACAATCTCGTTGATCCCACCGTCAGCTCAGGCCTAGACTGGGCAAGCTGAGCTATTCATGTCGTTCCAGGAGGATTCCATGAAGGTAGTTTCGCGATTCCTGCTCGCCGTAATCGTTCTCGCATTCGCCGCCGGCAACGGCTTTGCGCAGGACGGTGGCATGAAGAAATGGTCAAAAGGAAAAGGGTGGGGCTGGGTCTGGGGGCCTCAGGACGAGGTCGGAAACCTCAACGAGATGACCGATGCATCACGTTTGGCCGCGTTGAAACTCGTGACACAGGGTAAGGTCTACGATCTCGGCCTTCCATACGACCGCTATTCATACAAATGGCCCGGCCACAGCCCGGGAGAAATCATGAGCTTCCGGTCGCCTGCGGGCGTGAGGAGCCAGAAGGATCTATCGTTCACTACGCCGGAGGGCGGCAATACGGGCATCACCGCCTGGCATAGCAACGCGATCTTCATGAACGACAACGTGGCGACCCAGATTGATGGGCTCGGCCACATTACGCATGGACCGAAGAACGAGTTTTACAACGGTTTCACGTCCGACGAGTGGGGCGGCGACTTCGGCGTTCGCAAGGCCGACGTGACGACGATCCCGCCGATCGTCGCCCGGGGCGTGTTGGTCGACGTTGCGGGCTTCAAGAACGTGGAGGCCCTTCCGTCTTCCTATGAAATCACTGTCGCTGACATCGAGGGCGCGTTGAAGGCGCAGAACGTCGACGTCACCCCTGGCACGGTCGTTCTGCTGCGCACGGGAACCGCCCGCTACTGGGGCGAGAACGGCCGCGACCACGCCAAGATCGGCCAGCACGACTCGGCGGGCATCGGCCTGACAGCCGCGAAGTGGCTCGTCGAGGAGAAGGGCGCGCTTGTGCTCGGTTCCGATACGTCCGGGCTCGAATATGGGCCGCCGAAGCCGGCCGACTCTCAGGCCGTTGGCGGCAGCTTCATCCCGGTCCACGTCTATCTGCTGGTCCAGCAGGGTGTCCACATCCTGGAGTTCAACAACCTCGAGCGGCTCGCTGCAGATCGCGTCTACGAGTTCGCCTATATCCTGACCACAAACGCCATCCGCGGCACCGTGGCCGGCACGACGCTGCGGCCGCTCGCCCTCCGTTAGCCGAACGTAGCGCCGATTGGCGATCGAGGACGGTCACGGTACCCACTCTGCAAACGTCGCGGCTGCGATATCGTCGCCTTCCGGGGTCGAGGATGTCGCTGCCGGCGGGTACACGATGGATCGCGCAACGGACCGACAAAAGAAAACCGGTTCGGCAGGTCCGTTTGACGCGGGGCAGATAAAGATGGGTGCCGTTTACCGCCCGGCGATGCGCAACGACGCGAACCGTCTCTGCGACATTCGGCGACGATCGATCCTTGAACTTGCGCCGCCAACGATGACCGTCGCCGAGGCGCAGGCTTGGGCGGCTAAGCTCACGCCATCCGGCATGGAGCGGAAGCTGCGTGAGCTGGAAGTATGGGTTGCCGAACGGAGCGGCATCGTCGCGGGGTGGGGGGCCATTTCCGGTGACAGGCTGGAAGGCCTGTACACGGCGCCGGAATGTGCCGGGCAGGGCGTAGGTGCCGGATTGCTCGATAGGCTCGAAGGGCTGATCCGCGACCGGCAGTTCCCTTCGGTGCGCGCTGAGGCAAGCTCAAACGCGCGCGGCTTTTACCTTCGTCGAGGCTACCGGGCTGCCGGTCCTCAAACGCCGGCAGGCACCTGGCCCATAGCGAAAGAACTTCTGACCTGAAAAACAGGGCGGAAAGAGGATAGGAGCGCGGGGCGGCAGCGCGTTTTGACGGCCGTTTAAACCGTTCGCGGCGCTTGATTTTCTTCCCGCGAGGGGCGACTTTGGCGCCCGCTTGGCGGGGACCCATTGGATCCCTCGCGGCGACTTGTCAGGAGGATTGCGTGGCGGACCATCAGGTGCACGATTTAACGCCGGAAGACGTGGCGAAGGGAATGGCGGAGGGACGCTATCTCTTGGTCGACGTCCGTGAGCCGAACGAGGTCGCGGTGGAAGCCTATCCTGATGGTGTGGTGGTGCCGCTGCAGTCGTTCGACCCGGCCGGCATTCCCGATCCCAAGGGCAGGCAGGTGGTGTTCGCCTGCCGCTCCGGCAAGCGCTCGGTGACGGCGTCTTTAGCGGCGCAGGCTGCTGGTCTGCCCTATGACAAGCATCTGGCGGGCGGCATTTTGGCGTGGAAGGCTGCGGGATTGCAGACCAGGACCGGCGGCTGACGCGCCATGACGTCCATGAACAAGGTCTTTGCCGACCTTCCCGTCACCGTGTTCGAAGCGATGTCGCAGGCCGCCCGCGACAACAATGCCATCAATCTCGGGCAGGGCTTTCCCGACGATCCCGGCCCGGAGGACATCCGCCGTGCGGCGGCCGACGCGACGGTGAACGGCTACAACCAGTACCCGTCGATGATGGGCATCCCGGAGCTGCGGCAGGCCATCGCCGCCCATTACGGCCGCTGGCACAAGCTCGCGCTCGATCCGATGACCGAGGTGATGGTGACTTCGGGCGGCACCGAAGCGCTGACGGCGTCCATCCTCGCCGTCGTCGAACCCGGCGACGAGGTCGTCGTATTCCAGCCGGTCTATGACAGCTATCTGCCGATCATCCGCCAGGCCGGCGGCATTCCGCGCCTGTTGCGGCTGGAACCGCCGGGCTGGCGGCTGACGGAAGAGATGCTGGCAAGCGTCTTCAATCACAAGACCAAGGCGGTGCTGTTCAACAATCCGCTCAATCCGGCCGCGGTCGTCTATCCCCGCGAGGACCTCGAATTGCTGGCGCGGTTCTGCCAGCAGTTCGATACGATCGCGATCTGTGACGAGGTCTGGGAGCACGTGATCTTCGACGGCCGCGAGCATATCCCGCTGATCACGATCCCGGGCATGCGCGACCGCACCATCAAGGTCGGCAGCGCCGGCAAGATTTTTTCGTTGACGGGATGGAAGGTCGGCTTCGTCTGCGCCGCACCGCCGCTGCTCAGGGTAGCGGCCAAGGTGCACCAGTTTCTCACCTTCACCACTGCGCCGAACCTGCAGGCCGCCGTCGCCTACGGCCTCGGCAAATCAGATGACTATTTCTACGACATGCGCAAGGAACTGGCGCGGAGCCGGGACCGTTTGACGAAGGGGCTGGAGAGCATCGGCTTTCCCGTGCTGAAATCGCAGGGCACGTATTTTCTCACCGTCGATTTGTCGCCGCTCGGGCTCAACGAGACGGATGTCGAGTTCTGCAAGCGCATCGTGACCGACTACAAAGTCGCCGCGATCCCGGTCTCGGCGTTCTACGAGCAGGATGCGGTGACCTCGGTGGTGCGGTTTTGTTTTTCAAAGAAGGACGAAACGCTGGATACCGCGCTGGAACGCCTGTCGGACGCGGTGCACGGCCGTCGCAAGAGGTAGAAGATGCGCGATCCAGTCCGAGGCTCGCTTTGCCTGATCGGCGCGATGACTGTCGCGCTGTCGCTCTCGCCCGCGTGGGCGCAGGAGCGTACGGTCAATTTCTACAATTGGTCGAACTATATGGCGCCGGGGGTGCTGGAAGACTTTACCAAGGAAACCGGCATCAAGGTGGTCTACGACACCTTTGACGCCAACGAGACGCTGGAGACGCGCCTCTTGGCGGGCAAGTCAGGCTACGACGTCGTGGTACCAACCGGCTATTTCCTGCAGCGCCAGATCACGGCAAAAGTCTTCCTCAAGCTCGACAAGTCGAAGCTGCCCAATCTCGCCAACGCCTGGCCGGTGGTGACGGGCCAACTCGCGTCCTATGATCCCGGCAATAATTACGCCGCCAACTACATGTGGGGCACCACGGGTGTCGGTTACAACGTCAAGACGGTGCAGAAAATTCTGCGGCCCGACGCGAAGATCGATAGCTGGGATATCGTCTTCAAGCCGGAAAATCTTGCCAAGTTCAGGGATTGCGGCGTCCACATGCTGGATTCCGCCGACGACATTCTGCCCGCGGCGCTCAGCTATCTCGGCATCGATCCGAATTCGACCAAGCAGGCCGATCTGGAAAAGGCCGCCGATCTCGTCAGCAAGATCAGGCCCAACGTCCGCAAGTTTCATTCCTCGGAGTATCTGGGCGCGCTGGCGTCCGGCGAGATCTGCTTCGTGGTAGGTTGGTCGGGCGACGTGATGCAGGCGCGCAGCCGCGCGGCGGAAGCCAGGAACGGCGTCGAGATCGGCTACACGATTCCGAAAGAGGGCGCGCAGATGTTCTTCGACAATCTCGCGATTCCTGCTGACGCCAAGAACGTCGCGGAGGCCTATGAACTGGTCAACTACCTCTACCGCCCGGACGTCGCCGCGAAAAATTCCGACTTCCTGTCCTACGCCAACGGCAATCTGGCGAGCCAGAAACTGATCGATCCGAAAATCCTCAACGACAGGAATATCTATCCGGATGAGGCGATGCAGAAAAAGCTGTTTGTCATCCAGGGCCGCGACCCCGCGACGCAGCGCATCATCAACCGGCTCTGGACGAAGGTGAAGACGGGGAGGTGACGGCTCTGCCGTCATTCCGGGGCGATGCGAAGCATCGAACTATGGTGCGCAATTGCGCACCTGAGAATCTCGAGATTCCGGGTCTGGTGCTTACGCACCATCCCGGAATGACCAGCTCGTTGCACGTAGTCCCGAATGGGCATCGGGGCCCGCATTCGCGCGACGTGTTGGCTTGTCTGGGCGACAAACTCCTGTTGCCGAAACCAGAAGCAGAATCTATAGCTCCCTCCGGGAGCATCACATGTCCAACATCCTCACCTTCTTTTCAACGCGCACGCTGCTGCAGATTATCTTCGTCCTGGTATCGACCGTGGCGATGAAGGCGTGGAGCCTCGGCCTGCTGTTCGGCGGATAGGACGGGGAGGGAGCGGCAGACCTACCGCCACCTCCGGTGCAGCCACAGCCACTGATCCGGATATTCCCGCACCCAGCCTTCGACGACTGACGTCACCGCCTGCATCGTGCCCTGGATGTCGATCTGTCCCGACGCATCGCGCACCGGCTTGACCTCTTCGGATAGCTCGGCGCGGAAGCGGTGGTTGGGCAGGCGGATGATGCGCACGCCGTGCACGGGGCATTCGACCTGCCGCAGCAACCGCGCCAGCGTGGGGTTGGCCTTGGTCTTGCGGCCGAAGAATGTCACCTCGACGCCGTTGCCCATGTACTGATCGACCAGCATCGCGACGTGCTGGCCTCTCTGCAGGGCCTCGGCGAGCTTGAGCGGCGCCTCGCGGCCGGCCGGCACCAGCGTGCCCATCTTGACGGCGCGGATCCGTTCGATGGCGCGGTCGGCGGCTTCGATGTTCGGCCGGCGGAACAGGATCGCGCAATCGAGCCCATGCGCGACCGCGCCAAGCGCGGGGATTTCCCAATTGCCGAGGTGGCTTGCGAAGATGATCGCCGGCTTGCCGTCGTCCCGCAGGTGATCGAAAATCTGCTTGGTCCGCGGGGTGAACTCGATGCGGCTCGGCTTGTCCGGATGGTCGAGGTCGTAGTCCCAGATGTGATCGAGATGGGCGAACTCGGCGCCGATGCGGCCGAGATTGTCCCACACCCCGGTCAGAATGGTCTCGATCTCCTCCGGCGACTTCTCGGGGAAGGCGGCCTTGAGGTTTTCGCGCCCGATGCGGTCCTCGCGCAGCCGTCGCCCGATGAAGCGGGTGACACGGCCGAAGAAATTGGCGGTTTTGTCCGGATCGAAATAGCGGGTGGTGCGCAACAGCGCGACCGTCAGCGCGCCGACGGCTAATTCCGCCACCGGCTTGGCGGCGTCGCGCAGGCGCGCCTTGGTGCGTAGGAGCAGGCGGTTCATCGCAAATGCAGGGCCGTAACCGCTACACCGGTTCGCGCGTCAGGATCAGCGAGGCGTTTTGCCCGCCGAAGCCGAACGAGTTCGACATCACGGCGGTAACCTTGGCGTCGCGCGCCTTGTTGCCGACCACGTCGAACAGGATCGCCGGATCCGGAATTTCGTAATTGATGGTCGGTGGAATCCGCTGATGCTCCAGCGTCAGCAGCGAGAACACGGCCTCGACCGCGCCGGCTGCGGAAATTGTGTGCCCGACCATCGATTTGTTCGACGACACCGGAATCTTCGGCAGATGCTCGCCGAACACCACCGCTGTCGTGTTGTACTCCATCTTGTCGTTTTCCGGCGTTGCGGTGCCGTGCGCGTTGATATGATCGATCTGTTCCGGCTCGAGGCCGGCGTCGGCCAGCGTCTTGCGCATGCAGCCGATAATCGGCTTGCCGTCCGGGCTGGAGCGGGTGCGGTGGAACGAGTCGGTCAGCTCGCCGCAACCGGCCACCACGCCGAGAATTTTGGCGCCGCGGGCGGTTGCCGACTCATAGCTTTCCAGCACCATCGCGCCGGCGCCTTCCGCCATCACGAAACCGTCGCGGTTCTTCGAGAACGGCTTTGAAGCCGCCTGCGGCGGATCGTTCTGCGTCGACAGGGCCGACAGCAGCGAGAAGCGCACCAATGCTTCCGGATTGACGGAGCCGTCGGTTGCTACGCACAGTGCAGCGTCGGCATCGCCGCGGCGGATCGCCTCGACGCCGAGTTGGATCGCGGTTGCGCCGGAGGCGCAGGCGGTGGAGAGCGAAATCGGCGATCCCTTGGTGCCGAAAGCTTCGGCGAGGTGGCTCGCCACCGAGCCGAACATGAAGCGATGATGATATTTTGTGTACCGGCCACCGCCGCTGATGCGCAGCATGTCGTCATAGCCGAATTCGGTTTTTCCGATCGCACGCCCGAGCTCGAGCCGTTGCGGCCATTCGACTTCGACAGGCGCCACCGCCAGAAACAGCGGGCCGGGGAAGTCGGCCTTGGCTCCGATCGCGGCCTGTCCAAGCGCTTCTTCGGTCGCCATTTCGGCCAGCCGCTCGGTCAGCCCCGTCGAGGTCACGGGATCGACGGTGACGAAGTCGACCGTGCCCGCCATGGTCGACTTCAGGCCGTCGATTGGGAAACGCGTCACGGTCTTGATGCCTGATACACCCTCGGTCAGCTTGCGCCAGTTGTCTTGCTTGCCCGCGCCAAGCGACGTCACCACGCCCATGCCGGTGACGACAACGATCGGCCTGCCGAATTTATCGCGTGGTGCTGACATTGGTTCCCCCGACGTTGCGCCGTAACCTGAATGCGCGTTTCGCGCGCCTCTCTTGCATCTAGCCGTGGCGAAAGCGCGCTTTCGGCCACGACGCTCTACTTGATGGCCTCGACCAGGGCCATGCCTTCGCCCTGCCAGTGACCGGCCCCCAGCACCACAATCTGGTCCGGGCTATCAGTCTTTTCAACCTCGAACCCGGTCGGATCGTTGGGCGGAAACAGCGCGCCGCGGGAGAGCGAGAGCGCCGCAAGCGCCAGCCCCAGCGGAAACTGGGTCTCCAGCGTGTGGCCGAACATCGTTCCGGTGGCGCGCACCGCAAATCCAGGGTGCTGGCGCAAAAACGCCTTCTCTTCCGAGGTCACCGGCTCGGCGCCGGTCGCGCCTGTGATCAGATTGCCGCTGTCGCCGGCTATGCCGAGCTTTGGCCACAGCGCTTCCAGCGATTTGGTCACCGCGCCCGGCTGCTTGCGCTGGGCGAGATCGGCGACCACCTTGGTCAGTTTCGCATAGGGCTTGGCGCCGCGCGCTTCGGCATGCTCGCGGGATTCCAGCACCAGGAAGCAGCCGGCGGAGCCGAGCGCAAAGCCGCTTTGGTCTTCGCGCTGCCACACGGGGGCGAACTTTTCCTTCAGGTTGTAGTCGCCGAATTCGTAGAGGACCAGGAGATCGGAGCGTTCGCCATTATGGGCGGCGCCGACCAGCGCAATCTCGCTCTGTCCGGACTCGATGCGGGCGAGGGCGATACGTGCCGCATCGATGCTGGCCGCTTCCTCGCCCATGAAGGTGCGCGACGTTCCGCATACGCCGTGCACGATGGCGATGTTGCCGGCGAGCAGGTTGGAGAGCTGGGCCAGAAACAGCGTCGGTCGCAGATCGTTCATCAGCCGTTCGTTGAGAAAGGCGGGGCTCGAATTACCCTTGGCGTCGGCGGTCATGATGGCGACGTCGACCGCGAGGTCGCGCTCGCCGCCGCCGGCCGCAACGATCATATCCATCCGGCCGAGAATTTCCTTGTCGCCCTTCACGCCGGCCGAATCCAGCGCCAACCCCGCGGCATAGGTGCCGATGCGCTGCCACGCTTCCATCTGGCGCTGGTCGCCCTTCTTCGGAATCTGGGCGTCGAAGGTGACGGGCGCGAGCGGGTGCACGATGTAGGGCGCAAACCGCTTGTCGTCGATGTTGATCTTCTTGCCGTTCAGCGCATCCCAATGCGCGTCCAGCCCTTCACCGAGCGAGGAGACGATGCCGATGCCGGTGATCCAGACTTCTTTTGCACCCGGGGATTTTGGCTCAGTCATGCGTTATCGCCTGCAGTGGGAAGCCGATCTTGTTGGCCATCGCGTCCATGTGCACGCGCAAGGCCGGGTCGGGGAAGGGGGCCAGGCCGAAAGTGAGTTCAGCGCTGCACTTCAACTCCTTGCCGACACGCCCCTTGACCTTGGTGACGGCAAAACCGGAACCTTCGTGCTCGAGCTTCGCCTCGATCGTCAGCAGCGAGCCGGGACTGACGAAACCCCGCATCTTGGCTTCCTTCACGATGGCCAGGAACGGCATGCGCTCGAACTTCAGGACGCCAAGTATCAGCCAGCCGGAACTCTGCGCCATCGCTTCGGTCAGCAGCACGCCGGGCATGATCGGAAAACCCGGAAAATGCCCTTCGAAGATGGTGTGTACAGTCGGAACCTGTGCCTCGACCGTGATCCTCTTCTCGTCGAGATTGAGGTCGACGATGCGGTCGATCAGCCGAAAGTAATCAATGTCCATGGCGGGCGACTAGGCGCCCGGGGCTGCATTCTTGGCGGCGACCAGTTCGTCGATGCGATCGGCGAGATTCTGCAGCACGAAATACTGCTCGGTCGTGGCCTTGCCGTCGTTGACCTCCTGGGTCCATTTTTCGAGCGGCATCTTGATCCCGAACGCCTTGTCGATGGCAAAGGCGATGTCGAGGAAGTCCAGGCTGTCGATTCCCAGATCGTCGATGGCGTGGCTCTCCGGCTTGATCGTGTCGCGCGGAATGTCGCAGGTCTCCGCGATAATGTTGGCGATCTGATCGAATGTGGAAGACATCATTAAGCCTTTGATATATTGGAGATAATCCGGAACGGCTCTGAGGAGGCGGCGTGAACGGCCCCGGAAGGCCCTGTTCCCTCGGCCGGAGTCGAGTGCCCGTATATCGGAGCAGACCGCTTAGTTCAATGGAGGCGGCCCGTTCCCGTTGCGTTGGATTTTGCGACAAAAATGGGCGCTTTCGGGGAGCCGGCCCGCGGCGTCAGCGAAAGTCCGCCGCAATCACCCCAGCGCTCACTCCGCCCGCAACATGAAGCCGTCGAAATATGCCGCAAGCGCCGCATGGCCATCGAGCGGGAGCACATGCGCGACGTATTGGTCCGGCCGTACCACGACCATGCAGCCGGCGTTCCGATCGATGCCGCGCATCGCAAAGAAGTCGTGGCCGCTCTTCAGATCGGGGCAGAACATTTTTTCGTAGTCGCGAAGTCCGTAGCGGCCCTTTGGCGGGAGAAGGAGCGGGGGCATTGCCTCGATGGCGAGCTCGGAATGCGCTTGCTGGAACACCGCACGGACATCGATCACTGAATCGATATCTGCGCCCGCGGGCGTGTGCCTTCTGACGGGAGATTTGGGACTCTCGCGCAGGAAGTCGCACAGGGAGCGAACAGGGGAGTCGGCGGCTGCGGGATCGCCGGCGCCGGCGAAGATGAAGAGCCGAAAGCGTCCGTCTGCTTTCGCGACATGGCCGAGGTGAACCGGCTTGGCGTCCGAGAGCCGCACGACCGGCGCGGAGTGAAAGCGCGTGCCGATCGCTAATCCCTTGGCGAGATGCTGATGGGTTGGCTCGGCGGTGATGATGGACTGATGGTAGTGGGTCGCCGTTCCCGCGGTGTAGCGGCCGTGCCGGACGAAATAATCCTGGGTTTTCGCCGCGTCCGCGCCCTTGTTGTCGCGCTTTGCGGAGCCAAGGATCTCGGCCCATTCGCGATCGAAGTCGATCAGTTCCTTCGCAACCGCCTGCCGTTCGGCCGAATAGCTGTGCAGAAGCTGCGGCGCGCTGCGCCGGCGCAGCACGGAGGCGAGTTTCCATCCGAGATTGAAGGCGTCCTGCATCGAGACGTTCATGCCCTGGCCGGCTTTCGGGCTGTGGGTATGGCAGGCATCGCCGGCGATGAAGACGCGGGGCAGGCGCGTCCCGACCTCTTCTGCCGGCACGTCATCGAACTTGTCCGTCAGCCGCTGGCCGATCTCATAGACCGACCACCAGGCGATCTCCTTGACGTCGAGCGTATGCGGATTGAGAATCCGCCGCGCCTTCGCGATCAGATCGTCCGACGTGATGTTGCGACTAGTGACCCGCTCGCCGGCGTCGAGATTCGCGAGTTCGACATAGAGCCGGACCAGATAGCCGCCTTCGCGCGGGATCACGATGATGCTGCCGTCACTGGCCGATTGGATCAGCGACTTGAAGCGGATGTCGGGAAAGTCGGTAACGGCCAGGACGTCCATGACGCCCCAGGCATGGTTGGCGGAATCGCCGCGCAGCTCGCGCCCGATCGACTTGCGCACCGTGCTGCGCGCGCCGTCACACCCCACGACATAGCGGGCTTTGACGGTCTCGACCTCACCCTCGTGCCCAGCATCGAGCCGCTCGAGGCTGACGGTCACCGCGTGGTCTTCAAAGCGCGCCGCAGATGCGGTCTTAAGGTCGAGCAGGCGTCGTGAATAATACGGTTCGAGCTTCGCGGGCGATCTGCGCATGACATCGAGATAGCAATCATGCACGCGCGCCTGATTGAGAATGACATGTGGGAATTCCGACAGCCCGTCCTCGACGTCCTGAACCCGGCCGCTGCGCACGATGTTTGCGGGCTTGCCGTCATCAGGCTTCCAGAACGTCGTTTCAGTGATCCAGCACGCCTCCTTCAGCACGCGTTCGCTGAACCCGTAGGCATGAAACATCTCCATGGTGCGGCAGGCGACGCCGTCGGCCTGGCCGCGCAGCAGCCGGCTCGGCTTCTGCTCGACGATGCAGGTCTTGATGTCAGGAAAGGCCGCAAGCTGCGCCGTCAGCGTCAGACCCGCCGGTCCGCACCCGACGATCAGGACGTCGACTTCCGCCGGAACAGGTCCAGACATGCCGGAAGGTGAAACCCGCTCGACGGGATCGGCGATATCAGGGTCGCCCGGCTCGAAGCCGTTCAGGTGAAACTGCATGAAACCTGCTCCTCCCGTTCTTGGCCTCCAACGCGATTTTGACCGATAGGTTGCCGTTCATCGACGGCGTCGGTCGACGGGTAAGCGGCGTACGTGGCGACCAGAGGCATCGACGATATTGCTCAGCATGCTGATTATCAGTATGCTTGTCAATTCCGGATCAGCCTTGGAGAATTTCGGTGAGAGACAACAATGAGATGCCCGGACATCTGGCGCGCCGCTTCCAGCAGATTGCGGTGGCCGTGTTCCTCGCCGAGGTCGAGGAAGCCGGCTTTGACCTCACGCCGGTTCAATACGCGGCGCTCTCGGCCATCAGGACCAACCCAGGGATCGATCAGGTGACGCTCGCCGGCCTGATCGCCTATGACCGCACCACCATCACCGGCGTGGTCGATCGTCTCGTGCAGAAAGCCTTGCTGGTACGCCACGCCAGCAGCCGCGACCGCCGCGCCCGCGAATTGCAGATCACGGAAGCGGGAAAGCGAACGCTGCGCGCCATCACGCCGGCCGTCGAGGCGGCCCAGCGGACCATGCTGCGCGGCCTGACCGAAAAGGAGGGCGCGGAGTTGATGCGGCTGCTCCGCAAAGCGACCGCCGCCGGCAACGCACTGAGCCGCGCGCCGCTGCGGGACGCGGAGTTGCGGTGAGGAAGGACGAGATTGCACCGTTCCCGAGATTCATCGCGCGCGGCGTGCGAACTGTCTAGCAGGTGGGTCGCGTTCAACTACGCCTATTTATCTTCGAAAAATTTGTCCGTGCAGCTCAGTTGGCTACCATCAACTGACTCGACCGACACTGCACATTTCCTGATATTCAAGCCACGTTCCTGCTGCGATATGTCGATAGAGCTGTTTTCCACCGTGAAGCCATACGGGTTAAGTGGAACAAGGCCCAAGTGTTGTCCATTCAGAAAAATGTCCGCATGATCAGCCATGGTTCGATAACTTCCCGTCGAACTGTTTGCGTCGTACTGGCCCGTCACTTTCACATGGAAGCCGGGGACTTCTGCTCGTCGACCCGACGCTGCCGGCAGTGAAGGGATGCGGCACTCAAAAGGATTCTGCTTCAGAGCGCGGCTGTCGTAAATCCCGTACTTCTGTTGCAGAGTCCTAACCACAGTTTCATCGGGTTTCCATCCGTCGGCCAGGTAAGGTCCCAAATCCGGAATGTTAGGGATTTGGAAGCGTCGAACTGAAAATAAGCCGACTTCGGGCGCGCAAATCAACTGTACGAAACCTGCAGCGTCATCGGCTCGCGCATCTCCGTTGGGCGCCAGCAGCAAGCTCGCAGTCAGAAGAACAGAGCCCAAGCGCAAGGCACCAGTACGTGACATCACACGCCCTCATTTTCTTGCAACCACGGTGCCAGTGGACATCGGAGAACCGGCTGCACCGCCACAAACAGCGGTGACGTTGCACCTAATTCTCGCCCGGTTCGATATGGTATAATGCAAATGAAGAAGGAATGCCCCCCACGGGCGAGTGGCCGAGGCTATTCTGGCTGTGCGCGATGGGACGATTTTCTTCAACAACTTCAAGCTGATTTGCCCCGTCCAGTCTCGGTTGCAAAAATAAACCGCTTCGCCGCCACCCCAAATCAGTCCTACAAACCCGCCATCCCGTCCCAAAGAAGAGGGGCGTTGGCCATCGTCACGAACGTTGGGGCGGGATGCGGTGGACGCGGCAGCGTCAGGCGCGTGAAGGTGTTCGCAGGGCGGTTATCCGTGAGCGAGCACGGCGCGCAAGACGTACGGCGCTGAAGCGTACGGCAAAACCGTGTGGTCCTGACACCCGTGGCTGGTGCCAAGCTGCCGGTGGCGACTTCGATCCAACCGGATCGATTAGCCATCAAGCCGGCAGCGATGGAGGCAAGACGAATTCGTCTCCAGGGAGAGCACGGCATAAGCCGTAAAGCCATTGCGCAGGGAAAATAAAGAGTCCCGTGAAGTTCTATGGAGCCGTGTGGACTCCGCAAGCCATTGATCACCCGCGCAATATCCCCATAACGTGTCATACGCCTTCATAGGCCTTTACAGACACGATCGCGACACTTCGCGAGAACGGGGACACGATCATGGCGCGCAAAGTCAGCTTCAGCGCACTCGAAAGCCGCAGCGCACGGCTGCGGTTAAAAATCCGCCGCAGGCCATTCAGCGGTCCGTCGCTGGCACGCGGCATCCTGCTGATGTATCGGCGCAACAAGACCAATGGCACGTGGGTGCTGAAGGTGAGCGACGGGCGCGGCGCATACTGGACCAAGGCCTTCGCGCTGGCCGACGACTTCGAGGATGCTGACGGCAAGAACGTGCTGACGTTCCACGAGGCGCAGGATCAGGCGAAGAAGCTGGCGCGCGGTGACGAAGGTAGTGGCAACGGTGCGCCGATCACGGTTGATGGCGCGCTGGTCTCTTACAAGACCGATCTGACTGCGCGCGGGGCCAATCCCTACAACGCCGGATGGCCGCGCGTGCATCTCACCAATGCGCTGCTCTCAAAGCCGGCGGCGCTGCTCGTGGCCACCGAGTTGAAGAAATGGCGCGACAGCCTGCTGAGTACGATGGCACCGTCGACCATCAACCGGCTGTGCGGTTGCCTGTGCGCCGCGCTGGAGCAGGCGGCACAGCACGACAAGCGCATCCAGAATCGGGAAGCTTGGGAAGTCGGACTCGCCAGTCTGCCGAATGCACAGGAAGTGCGGAACATCATCCTCGCCGACGATACAGTGCGCGCTTTCGTTGGCGGCGCCTACGAAATCGATGACAAGTTCGGACTATTGACCGACACGCTGGCAGTCACGGGCGCACGTCCAAGCCAAGCCGTGCGATTGCGCGTCGAGGACCTGCACGATCATCCGATGCGGCCGAAGCTCATGATGCCGAAGTCCGCCAAGGGTGGGGCCCGAAACCGCGCTGAGAAAAAGCTGGAGCGCTACTCGGTGCCCATCACTCTGCAGTTGGCCGCTAGATTGAGAGCGGCGGCCAAGGGCCGTGCTGATCATGCGCCGCTGCTCCTGCAAAGCGATGGCAGCCCATGGGGCGACAATCCGGGGCAGAAGTATCACCGTCATGTAGCCAAGGTCGTTACTGCCATCGACGCTGATCCTGACGCTACGATGTACGCCCTCCGGCATTCCAGCATCGCGCGCATGCTGCTGCGAAATGTACCGATCAGGCTGGTGGCGTCGCTGCACAACACCAGCGTAGCGATGATCGAAAAGCATTATTCGAAATACATCACCGAGCATTCCATCGACGACATCACGCGCGCCGGGTTGTTATCGGAACTTACGCCAGCCGTTGAGAATGTGGTCGCACTGGCGCGATGATAGTCCGTTAGCTGACGACCGCGACGCTACAAGTCGGACAGCCCAGAAAATTCTTGTGGGACGACGACAAGCACGTAAGCTGGCCAACAGCGCGGATAGGGTAGCTCCCGAAAAGACGGTTCCGCACCGTTCTGCCGCGTCGCTCGTTTGCGGAAGCACCATGCGGAGGTGCACGAGAATGGCTGACGAGCCCGACGATATTGAACCCGACCTGCTGCGGGAACGCCTACTTATGCTAGCTGAGCATGGTGAGATCACAGGGAAGCAAGCCGAGGCAGCGGCGGCTGCCCATGGTCTCGAGCCGTTCGAGAGGAAGCCTGAACTTCCTGACTTCGATCCAAAGCTTAAATCTCACTGGACAATCATGATGGTGGTGGCGTGGATTGCGTGGCGTGATTTCGAACTGGTCAGGAAGCAGGACCCTGAATTCTGTTCGGCATGTTTTCATTGGGTCGGTCGCCTGCGGAAAGTACGCCCGCAGAATGACGGCGATCCCGTCACGCGCATGGTATATTCTTTGGAGGCGCGCCGCGCGCCGACGGTCGGTCGCCTCGCGCTCCAGGATGAATTGTTACGCGGGCGAACCAATGTTTCTTCAAGAGCCGTCATGAGAATCCGGGAAGCGGTGGCCGCGCTCTGGCACGCGTTGTCGGAGAATCATCTGGTAGCCCAGGGTTTCGACGCCCACGGCGCTGTGGTCGAGATTCCATCGCGACAATGGGCTTACCTTCGATTGCGGGAAGAAAAGGGACGAGACGTCCTGAGGTATGACGCAGTCAGCCGACCCGAGCCCTTCACCGAAGTAACACTTCGCCAGAGCGATGCATTGCGGCTGTGGCCGGTGACCAGGGAATCGCCGATTTTGTCGGCCACAGTGGTCGACAAGGGAGGAAGACCTCCGGAGTACGATTGGGCGGCCATCAAAGAGATTGCACTTCAGCTAATGAAGAAGTTCGGCAAACCACAAAGGGACAACAAGCGACTGCCGAGCAAAGCCCAATTGATTGAGCTGATACAGGAGGAATGCGCCGCCCGTTTTGATCGGCAGCCGCCGATTTCGTCGTTAAGATCCCACCTCAAACAATGGCTCGCCGAATAAGTCAAAGCTGACGAAAACCGGTTTTCGATGGTTTCCGACGGTTTTCAGCCAACTCTACGTCCGCCGATCAGGCATTTTCTGCTCACGTTCCCTGAAACATGAGCCGAGCATGCCGAAATCCCGCACCGAGTTCGCTGCCGTCTCGCGGCCGCCCACGCCGCGCTTGGCGCTCAGTATTCGGGAGTTTTGCCGGGCTCACGGCATCAGCGAAGGTTTCTTCTACAAGCTGAAAAAGCAGGGTGAAGGCCCGCGCGAAATGAAAGTTGGCGCGCGCACGCTGATCACGCTCGAGTCTGCGGCGGAATGGCGTCGCGCGCGGGAGTGCCGGCACGGCCGCGGCCACCCTGACGAAAAACCGCACTAGGTGACCTTCCGCGCCCGCCGTATGCCGTCGGGTGTTCGCGGATTTCTGCATACACGGCGGCAAGCACAAGCGAAAACCGGAGAGCAAAAATGACTCAGGAAATTGTCAAAAAGACCAGCACCGCGATCGCGATTGCCGACGACTCCGATCCGTTTCAGGCTTTTGCCGACGCGGTGGCGCCCCAACACATCCTCGGCAAGCTGTTGAAATTCTCCAAGGGCGATTGGCTCGCGGGTGAAAGCAGCGAACCTGTCGACCATAACGCATCGTTCGTCGTCGGCATGCACGCAATGACGACGGGGTGGGTTCGCTGGCGCGAATTCAAGCCTGTCGAACACGCCATGGTCAGCATCGGCAGCCGTTTGCTGCCGCCGCGCCGCGATGATCTCGGCGACAACGACTCCTCGACCTGGGAGACCGACGATCGTGGCGACAAGCGGGATCCCTGGCAGTTTACGAGCTACGTGCCGATGATCGCCGACAATGACGGGGAGGTTTTTACGTTCGCCGCCTCGTCGAAGGGTGGATTCGGAGCGCTCGGTAAACTCTCGCGTACCTATGCCGCGCGCCGGCGCAGCGCGCCCGGTCAGTTGCCGGTCGTTACACTCGGAAGCGGCGGCTATGCGCATTCGCATCGCGAATACGGTTATGTGAAGACGCCGCTGTTTCTGGTGACGGGTTGGACGGCCGCATCGCGGTTCAACGAGACCATGGCGCTCGCCGGCTACGACTTCCCGCACGGCAATGAGTCGGCTCCGCCGGAGACCCCCACTGCCCCGACGGCTGCCGTCAAGCGGGACGACATGGACGACGATATCCCGTTTTAAGCAACAGCGACGGGCGGGAGGTTCTTTTCTCTCGCCCCTCGTCCCCTTTTTCTTGTCCCAGCGCGTCGAGACCCGCCATGGCGATGCATCAGGAAAACATCACCGCCGCGCTGGCGCTGGCATCCGCCGGCATCAAGATCTTTCCTGCCGGCGCCGACAAGCGTCCGCTGGTGAAGGGATGGCAGGAAGCGGCGACCTGCAATGTAGATCAGATCAACAGGTGGTGGGATGGCGCAGCCGCGCTGCCGGCGATCCCCTGTGGCCAGAACAACCTCGTCGTAATCGACTGTGACCGGCACGATGGCGGCGCAGACGGCGTCGCCGCTTTCAAGTCCCTCGTCGTCGCACGTGGTGGGCTGTCGCCTCAAGTGCCGCTGGTGAAGACCCCCAACGGCGGCCTGCACGTTTATTTCAGGCAGCCGAACGGCAAGGCGCTGGGCAACGGCCGCGGTTCACTGCCGCCCGGAATCGACGTGCGCGGCGCCGGCGGCTTTGTCGTCGGCCCTGGCGCCCGCCTGCCTGACGGTCGCGGGTGGACTGCGATGATCGGTCGCTCGTCGATCCATGACGCGCCGCCAATGCCGCAATGGCTTGTCACCATGCTGCGCCCGGCGCAGCGCGAGGAAGCCCGCGAGAAGAATAATGCCGATACCAGCCACGATCGTGGCCGCGCCTATGGAATGGCCGCCCTCGATCGGGTCGAAGCCGAGCTTGCTGCGGCGCCGACTGGCGAGCGCAATGAACGCCTCTTTAAAACCGCGTTCCGGCTCGCGACCATGGCGGCGCGCGGCTGGCTGATGGAAAGCGAAATTTTCGAGACGTTGCTTCGGGCCTGCGAAGGTAACGATTACCTGCGCGAACATGGCAACCGAGCGACAATGAAGACGATCGAGAGCGGCCTGCGTGACGGTCTCAACGTGCCGCACGACGATCTCGCTGACCGCGGCGACGGCGCAGCGCAATCGGGCAGCGGTAATGGCGCCGGCCACCGGGAACAACGGCATAAGAAAGTGGAGCGCACACAGCGCGTCACCGGCGAATGGGACGACCCGGATATGTCCATTCTGGACAGCCGCCGGGGCGAACTGCCGGACCTGCCAATTGAGGCATTTCCGCAGAGCGTGCATCGCTGGATGCTTAACGCGTCACGCGGCGCCGGCGTCACCGTCGGACACATCGCGCTGCCGCTGATCGGCATCGCCTCGGGTCTGATCGGTGTGGCGCGCCGGGTACAGGCCACCCGCTCGTGGCAGCAGCCGATGACATGCTGGACCTGTCTGGTCGGCGTCTCGGGGTCAGGCAAGACTCCGTCGCTCGACGTGGTCAAACGCGCGTTGTCGGTCGTGGAACGCAGCCGGCAGCAGGAAAACGCCGCGCGCCAATTGGCGCATGAGACACGCGTCGAGCGCGCCAAGGCGGCGCTCAAGAAATGGAAGGACGACGTGGCCGCCGCCGTCGATGCCGGGCAGCCGCCACCCGTCAAGCCAGCCGAGGCCCAGGACGTCCGCCCGTTCGTGGTGCCGCGGCTCTACGTCTCCGACTGCACGATCGAGCGGCTGGCGCCGCTGCTCGAGGCGAGGCCGCGCGGCGTGATCTATATCGCCGACGAGCTCGCCCGGTTGTTTATGAACCTCGAGCGCTACAGCGGCGGTTCGGATCGCGCGTTCTGGCTCGAGGCTTGGGACGGCAACAGCTTCACCGTGGAGCGTCTCGGTCGCCCGCCAGTCATATTGGCTCATCTGCTCGTGGGCGTCGTCGGCGGTTTCCAGCCGGACTTGCTGGCGCGCAGTTTTGCTGGCGACTCTGACGGCATCTATAGCCGTTTCCTCTATGCGTGGCCGCCCGAGGCGCCGTTCCGCGAGCCGAGCGATGATGCCGATGAGGTCGATCCTGAAATCATCAATGCCTTCGCCCGGCTGGCAAACCTGCAGGCCGGTGATGACGATGCCTTCGTGCCGCGCAGTGTTCCGTTAACGGCGGATGCCAGACGGGTATTTACGCAATTCGCGCAATTGGCGCACCAAGAAAGGCAGTCGCTCGAGGGGCGGGACCGCGAGTACTGGTGTAAGGGTACGGGGCATGTGCTGCGGCTTTCGGGCACGCTGTGCTTCCTCGAATGGGCTTGGACCGGCGGTGCCGAGCCGCAGGCGATCGAGGCGCGCCATATCGAGAGTGCGGTGATGTTTTGGAAGAGCTATCTGTGGCCGCATGGGCGGGCCGCGCTGCGCCTTGTGGGACTTTCCGACAAGCATGGCCATGCCCGCACGGTGCTGCGCTGGCTAAACGCCGGTAACAAGACAACGGTGTCACGCGAGGAGGTGCGTCGCGAGGCGCTAGCGCAGCGGCTTGACGCCGGCGAGACGCAGGCCCTGCTTGACATGCTGGTGCGCACCGGTTGGCTGCGCGAGGTACTTGTGAAGGTGTTCGGACCGGGACGGCCACCCCGACGGTGGGATGTAAACCCGCGTCTTTTCGAAGTCCCTCTCTAAAGCGGAAATTGCGGGAAATGCGAAAATTCAATCTGACCGGCATTTCCGCAGTTCCCGCAGTTACCGCTTTACGGTTGAGAGCATTTGCAAAACAGTGCCGGCCGTCAGAAAGAATGATGGGCAAGCGATCCAACTTCGAGAGCCGGGAGGCAGACTTCTACCGATGCCACAAGCAGCATCGGCGATCTCGTACCTTAGCGACATCCGCCGACTAAAGCATTGAACAGCGCATGGCGTTCCGTGATATTTTGCCACCTAATATTCTGCCACCTGATCTTCTGGTCATGAGTGCGGACAGCCCTTCAATTGTCAGTCGGGGATTGCAGTCGTAGTTCCACGAATGAATTAGGAGTAGGCTTATATCGATAGAGAAGTGGGTACGGAGGGCATTATGGGACGACCGATCGGCAGCGTGAACAAGGAAAAACCCTTCAATGACGCGCTTCGGATTGCGCTGCGGGGCGATCCACTGCGACTTCGCAGGATCGCGGACAAATTGGCGACATTGGCCGAGGAGGGCGATCTCGGAGCCATCCGGGAACTTGCAGACCGCCTGGACGGCAAGCCAGCCCAGGTCATCGACCGCCGCGGCGCACCTATTGACGAACTGACCGACGCCCAGCTTCACCTGATCGCATCGGGCGGGTTGTCAGTGCCGCAGAAAGCTAGCGTCTTGCTGATTCCGCCGCCTGCAAAGGTCAGGGACTGATTGCGCCGGCAGCACATCACGCCGGAGCGAGGTCAAGGCGATCTAACAGCCGGATCACCTGCGTGGCCTGCCACTTGCCACCGCGCGGTGCAGCAACCTTCCGGTCGTTCAGGACAGCCGAGATCCGGTTGGCGGAAAGCCCACGAAGCGGTTCAATAACGGCTCGAAGATTCGCAGCGCGTTCTTGCGCCTCTGCCTTCCGAAGTCTGCCGATGTCGGAGTTGCCCAGCTGCTGGCCACGGGCTTTGGCAGCCGCGAGCGCCTCCTTGGTCCGCTGTGCGATCCGGTTACGCTCCTTCTCGGCAACCGCAGCATGAATGTGCAGCATAAACGGATCTACGTCCGGACCGAGTTCGGTGACGATGAAGGGCACGCGCTGCACCATCAGGCCGCTGATGAAATGAACATCGCGGCTTAGTCGGTCCAGCTTGGCGATGATCACAGGCGCGGCACGTGCCTTGCTGCCCTTGCCGAGCTTCCGGGCAAACTTCATCGCCGCTGCCAGTTCAGGTCGTCGCTCCAATGCGTCTGCGCCCCTGCCGGTTTCTACCTCACGGTACTCAGCTTCAACCTTGTAGCCGTGATGCGTGCAGAACGCCTTGATGGCTGCTTGCTGGGCCTCGAGGCCAAGACCACTTCGCGCCTGCTTGGGGTTCGAGACGCGGATGTATGCAACAGCAGGGCCCATAGAATTTTTGTCCTTCCAAAAACCACACCGAATTTACACATGATCGCACGTTCATATGTAAATAGCAGCGCTTTGGAAAGCGGATAGTGCAATCCGCTTTGCTGCGGTTGGTCGCGCTGGTATCGAGACGTCGCGAGCAGGTCGATGGCAGTCGATGACAGTCGCGCGCTTGCTCGACCGGCTCGGACTCACGGATTGAATCTCGGTGGTTGTTTTCAATGGCGAGAAAAGATTCGTGAGGTGCATTGCCTCAGGGAAACGCGTCCGGGTACCTCGGCTCGACCCTACCGGAGGGGGAAAAATTTCCGAGAGAAGCATGCTTATTTTCGATAATCAGAATTCCTAAAGAGCCAGATCACGAGCGCCGGAGAACAGATGAAGCAGATCGCCGACGGAGTTGCTTCGGCTACGAAGAATGTGGCGGAGGGCAAAGTTAAGGTTGGGGGTTCAACCTAACGACGAGCCAACCCGGGGCTGCACGACCATGAGCAATTATTTCGGAACGCACTCCACATTGAAGGCAATAATGACCTGCGCTGGGTCGGCTTTACCTAGGCTCTTCAGGTCTTCCAAACCACTTCTTAGCTTGGCTCCTGCCTCCTTCAAGCTGCCCTCAAGTTTTGACTTGGCCGTGTTGCAGCGCTCTTCAGTCGAAAATTCTTGGAACACCACATTGGGAAGGAGCCGCCATTCCGCCCTGTCGTTTGTGGCTGCCGGACTGACTGAATAGGAGAAGACGTACATCAGTATCCACATCGGTTGCTCCTTCTGAAAGGGGGTGCCGAATGTGTCTCCACCTAAACGATGCGTTCCGTTGATCTACATCAACTGTCCGCTTGGAGAGTGCGGCAGCCTTCCGCGTCGGGGAATTCATAGGGAGGTAATTGTCATGCTTCGCTATCTTCTCGCTCCACTAGCCGCACTTGTTTTGCTGACTGCAAGCTTGATCCCCGATGATGCCTATGCTCGCCGTGGCGGGGGCGGCGGCTTCCGTGGTGGCGGCGGCGGCTTTCACGGGGGCGGCGGGTTCCGTGGCGGTGGCGCCATGCACGCGGGACGTTTCCACGGTGGCGGCTATCGTGGTGGGCTGCGTCCGTCACATCCCATCGCAGGCCGCCCGGGTCGTCCCGGATATGGATATGCCGGTCGTCCTGGTCGTCCGGTGGCCGGTTACCCGGGACGGTACTATCGCGGATATGGATACGGTGCGGCGGCGGTGGGAGCTGCAGCGGCTTATGGCGCCTACGGCGCTTACAACAACTGCTACGATGCGTACGGCAATTGGATCTGTTCCAATCAGTACCAATATTGACGCGCACCGAGCGCATCCGACGGCGGCTGGGTCAGCCCTTACCGCCGTCCCTTTCTCTGCCGCTTGTACGTCGTGCAGGCCACGCCGCAAATTGATCCGCGAATATCACGAGTTGGGCTTGTGACTGAATTTGAAGTTTCTCGATAAGTCTTTTGCGCTGGACCCCAATTCGCTGATGGGTGCCTCCGATTTCGCACGCGATCACTCTGTCCGACTTTCCAAGGGCAAAGCGCCTCAATAGCTGTTTTTCGCGCGGGCTCAATATCACGTCGCGCTCGTCCGCCAGCCGGGATGGCGAAGCGGCGTTGGTCTGAGAGTGCAGATGTTCCATGCCCATGGCCAGTTCAGTGCATCACATCGAAAGACCGAGAGACGATACATCGGACGGACGCTGGCGGGAAGACGCCGTGGGTTCTCAAAGCAGCTTGTTAATGCCGCCGAACGACTTTCGATTTCGCTCGCTTGCGTCACAAACAATCAGCGCGGCGACATCCGCAAGCAGTCCCTTGGAAAGATGGCGTAGCGGTCGCGGACCACCAAACATGCAGTTCATAAATCTGGAAGTGGTAGTTGGTGTTTTGCTCTTTGTTGGATTGATAGCGTTCTTGGCGCTAATCTACACGTCCATGCGTACTCTCTTTGCTCAAGCTGCGCATACAATCGCGTCTAGGGCACGCTGAGTGTCTTCGAGCCGGGTGGCCAGCTGCGGCCAGCTGCGCCATCTTCGCAGCTGCACATGCCGGTTAAGGGCTCGCATCGCCGACGGTGATCCAGATCAACCGCTCTAGTGACCGTTCTCCGGGCGCGTCTGGCAACCCTTGATCCAGATCAAAGTAGTCATTCGGTTGCGGGATGACCGTTTCGAGCGTCAAAGCCGTGCACGCGCAGAGCCGGCGGTCTCTGGTGCGCGGGAAGATAATGCGCTGCGAGAGGACTAGGTGAGAGGCGGCCCCGATGATGGTCCCAATCAATCGCCCAGAAGAGATCCTCGTCTATCGATTTTTCGCAGTGATCGTCGAGCTTGATTCCAGGGACGTCTGGCCTGTTCGTCCCACTACAACGTGCTGAGCGAGAGTGCGTGATCAGGGAGGCAATGATGGCAAGCACGCTTTCCAATAAAGAGCGAACATTAATCGATGCGTACTGGCGGGCGGCCAACTACCTGTCGGTCGGCCAGATCTATCTCTACGACAACCCGCTGCTCAAGCAATCGCTCACAAAGGATCACATCAAGCCGAGGCTTCTCGGCCACTGGGGAACGACGCCGGGCTTGAACTTCATCTACGTTCACCTCAACCGGGTGATCAAGAAGCACGACCTCGACATGATTTATATCACTGGCCCCGGTCACGGCGGTCCCGGTCTGGTCGCGAACGCCTACCTCGAGGGGACCTACAGCGAGGTCTATCCGAACATTTCTCCCGATGAAGGGGGCATGAAGCGCCTGTTCACCCAATTCTCCTTTCCAGGCGGTATCCCCAGCCACGTTGCACCGGAGACGCCCGGTTCAATTCATGAAGGGGGAGAACTTGGCTACGCGCTTTCGCACGCCTACGGAGCGGTTTTCGATAGCCCGGACTTGATCGCTGCGTGTGTCGTCGGCGACGGCGAAGCCGAGACTGGACCGTTGGCAACGAGCTGGCATTCCAACAAGTTTCTGAACCCGGCGACTGACGGGGTGGTTTTGCCGATACTACACTTGAACGGCTACAAGATTGCCAATCCCTGCGTTCTTGCTCGTATCAGCCACGAGGAGCTGGATCACTTATTCCGCGGTTACGGCTACGCGCCGTATTTCGTCGAGGGAGATGATCCGGAAAAAATGCACGAGCTGATGGCCGCGACCATGGATAAGGTCGTCGGGGAAATTCAGCGCATCAAATCGGCTGCGGGTCGAGAGGGTTTCAAGGAGCGCCCCCGCTGGCCGATGATCGTGCTCCGCACACCCAAGGGCTGGACTTGCCCGAAGGAGATCGACGGCAAGCGCACCGAGGACTACTGGCGCTCGCACCAGGTGCCGATGGGCGAGATGCACGCGAACACGGCCCATGTGCGCCTCCTCGAAGAGTGGATGAAGAGCTATCGACCTGCAGAGCTGTTCGATGACATCGGCCGGCTCCGCCCTGAGTTGGCCGACCTAGCCCCTCGAGGCGCCCGGCGCATGAGCGCCAATCCGCACACCAATGGCGGGTTGCTGCTGCGCGAACTGCGGCTGCCGAATTTCCGCGATTACGCTGTCGACGTGACCGCACCCGGCGCCGTAACCGCGGAATCTACGCGAGTCATGGGCCGCTTCCTGCGCGATGTAATGAAGCAAAATATGGAGGCACGAAATTTTCGGCTCTTCAGTCCGGACGAGAACAACTCGAACCGCTGGCAGGATGCACTCGAGGTCACCAATCGTGCCTGGGCCGCGGATACCTATCCCTGGGATGATCATCTGGCGCCCGACGGTAGGGTCATGGAGATGCTCAGCGAGCACCAATGCCAGGGCTGGCTCGAGGGCTATCTCCTGACCGGCCGGCACGGCTTTTTCTCTTGCTATGAGGCGTTCATCCACATCATCGACTCGATGTTCAATCAGCACGCCAAGTGGCTGAAGATTTGCAATCACATTCCATGGCGACGGCCTATTGGCTCGTTGAACTACCTATTGTCGAGCCATGTCTGGCGCCAGGACCACAACGGCTTTAGCCATCAAGATCCGGGGTTCATCGACCACGTCATCAACAAGAAAGCCGAGGTCATTCGGGTCTATCTGCCGCCTGACGGCAATTGCTTGCTTTCGGTCACCGACCATTGCCTGCGCAGCCGAAACTACGTCAACGTCGTCGTCGCGGGGAAGCAGCCTGCTCCTCAGTGGTTGACGATGGATGAGGCTGTCAAGCACTGCGAAGCCGGATTGGGTATTTGGGAGTGGGCCAGCAACGACCACGGCAGCGAGCCCGATGTCGTGATGGCCTGCTGTGGGGACGTGCCAACGCTGGAGACGCTCGCCGCTGTCGACCTCCTTCGACGGCACGCGCCCGATCTAAAGGTCCGCGTCATCAATGTCGTTAACCTGATGAAGCTGCAGCCCCCGAGCGAGCATCCGCACGGCCTGTCCGATCACGATTTCGACGCGCTGTTCACGACCGACAAGCCGATCATCTTTGCTTTCCATGGCTACCCGTGGCTGATTCACAGACTGACCTACCGGCGCACGGGCCACGACAACGTGCATGTGCGTGGTTACAAAGAAGAGGGCACCACCACGACACCGTTCGACATGTGCGTGCTCAATGATCTTGATCGCTTCCACCTCGTAAGCGACGTGATCGATCGCGTGCCGAGGCTTGGATCGCGGGCTGCCTATGCCAAGCAGGCCATCCGCGACAAGCTCATTGACCACAAGGCGTTCATCGCCCGGTATGGGGACGATATGCCGGAGATCACCGGCTGGAGATGGGGGCAGGAGGCGGCTTCTGCGGCCGTTCGCTCGACCGAGGCCGACAACATCTAAACCTGCTGACGGAGCCCAAACGTGAGCGTGTTCGCGATTAGACATGGGGAGACCGCGTGGAGCCTCAATGGCCAGCACACCGGTACGACGGACATTCCGTTGACTGGCAACGGTCGCCGGCTTGCGGCACGGATGCGACCGGTGCTCGCCGCCAACCCATTTGGCCTTGTTCTCTGCAGCCCGATGCGGCGGGCGCGAGAGACCTGCGAGTTGGCAGGCTTGGGCGAGAGAGCGATTATTGACCCCGACCTGGTCGAATGGAACTACGGCAAGTACGAGGGACTGACGCCCAAGCAGATCGATGAGGTGGCGCCGGGCTGGCTGATTTTCCGGGATGGGTGCCCTGGTGGCGAGGCGCCGGAACAAGTTGCTGCGCGTGTGGACCGGGTGATAGCCCGCTCGCGCGCGGTTGCCGGCGACACCGCGCTGTTCGCGCATGGACACCTGTTGCGCGCATTTGCGGCGCGCTGGATCGGATTGCCAGCGAGTGGCGGTCAGCACTTTCTGCTGAATACGGGCACCCTGTGCGTGCTCGGCTACTACCACGAAATACCGGCTGTGCAGGTTTGGAACAGGCCGCTCCTCGACGAGGCTGCGTGATAATCGGGCGATCAGAAAGCCGGAACACTATTGACCGGGAGCTCGAACAGTATGGCTGCGATCCGATTCTGTGGCAGCAACCTCGGTGAGTTGCTGGAGGGCACCCGAGCGGTTCAGGCGGGGTGCAACTGAGGAAGGATGTTCTTTGGTAAACCGGAGAGCGACCATGCGGCAGAATAGCAGGCGCGTCAGCCGCGACCAGTACGACGCCGTCCTATTTGATCTCGACGGTGTGGTAACGGACACCGCCGGCCTCCACGCGAAGTGCTGGAAACAGATGTTCGACGAATATCTTCAGAAGCGTGCGAGGCAAAGAAGGGAAGCGTTTCGGCCCTTCGATCTCGCCACGGACTATCGGTTGTACGTGGACGGCAAGCCTCGTTTCGACGGCGTTCGAGACTTTCTGAGCTCACGCGGAATCCAACTCCACGAAGGAAACCCTGACGACCCTGCGGAGGTAGAGACAGTGTGCGGACTCGGCAACCGCAAGAACAACCTGATCAACCAGATTATAGCGGATGTGGGCGTAGAGCCCTACGAGGGAACCGTGCAATTCATCCATCAGCTTCGCCGCAATGAGTTTAAAACTGCCGTTGTCACCTCAAGTCAAAATTGCACGGCAGTGCTCAAGGCCGCCAAGCTCGACGGCTTCTTCGAGGTGCGGGTCGATGGCAACACAATCGATTCGCAAGGTCTTGCCGGGAAGCCCGCCCCGGATACGTTTTTGATTGCGGCAAAGCTGCTGGGGGTTGAACCGATACGGGCCGTTGTCATCGAGGATGCCATCTCAGGAGTCCAGGCCGGCGTCAGTGGAAACTTCGGACTCGTGATCGGTGTCGCGCGCAAGGGGAATGCGGACGAACTGAAACAACATGGCGCTCATTTGGTAGTCGACGATTTGGCCGAACTGCTGGACTGACCACCTCACGCTGCCTTGGGAGAAACAGCCCGATGCTGCATCATGAACGTCTCAGACCGCCGTCCCATGATTATCCGGCCGACGAATGGAACGTCGTCGAAAATGCGTTTCACCCCGAATTCCTGGCTCAGCTCGAGACTATGCTGGCGCTCGGCAACGGTTACCTCGGCATGCGCGGCTGCCCGGAGGAGGGCGGCCCCAAGGCCGAAAACGGCACCTTCATTAACGGGTTCTATGAAACGCGGCCGATCATCTATGGAGAAGAAGCTTACGGTTTCGCAAAAACCGGTCAGACGATCTGCAATGTGACCGATAGCAAGATCATCAAACTTTTCGTCGATGACGAGCCTTTCTGGCTGCCCGATGCGCACCTTTTGAATTACGACCGGCGGCTCAACATGAAGGCCGGAACACTGGACCGGGAGATCCTCTGGGAGACTCCATCTGGCAAACAGGTGTCGATTAGATCTCGACGTTTGGTCTCCTTCGTCAATAGGCACGTGGCCGCCATTTCCTATTGTGTGACAATCCTCAATGCGCAAGCTTCTGTCGTGATCTCTTCGGAGATGACGGCGAATGAACACGGCACCGGCGGTAACGAGGACGATCCACGACTGGCGAGAGCCTTTCCGGGCCGCGTGCTACATCAGCGAGCCAGCTATTCCAAGGACCGTCGAATCGTGCTGTGCCATGCGACTGAAAAGAGTCGCTTCACGCTCGCATGTGCGACTGACAATGCGTTAGAGAGCTCGTGCCCGTACTCTTACAAGGTTGCCCACACTGGTGACTTCGGCCAAGTCGCCTTCACAATCGAAGCGCAGCCGGGCTGCCCCATCCAACTTACCAAATACATGGTCTATCACACCTCGCAGACGGCCTCCTCCGAACAGCTCTGCGGCCGTGCTGAGTGGACAATGGATCGCGTGATGAGTCAGGGATTCCAGACGCTGCTCGCCTCCCAAGAGCACTACATGGACGATTTCTGGCATCGAAGCGATGTTCGGATCAGGGATATCAGGGAAGACCGAACAAAGCGCAGCACCATCGAGGTCCAACAAGCGATTCGTTTCAATCTTTTCCACATCCTGCAAGCCTCGGCACGCGCCGAAGACACCGGTGTTGCGGCGAAGGGCCTTACCGGGCAGGCCTATGAAGGGCACTACTTCTGGGACACAGAAATATACCTGCTGCCGTTTCTGACCTATACATCTCCCCGCATCGCAAGGAACCTCCTGGCGTTCCGGTACAAGATGCTGCCTCAGGCGCGAGCACGCGCCAAGGAATTAGGTCATCGAGGAGCCATGTTTCCGTGGCGCACCATCAGCGG
Organism: Bradyrhizobium valentinum; assembly: GCF_001440405.1. Lineage (GTDB taxonomy): Bacteria > Pseudomonadota > Alphaproteobacteria > Rhizobiales > Xanthobacteraceae > Bradyrhizobium > Bradyrhizobium valentinum. Next base: position 51,880 of record NZ_LLXX01000050.1, on the reverse strand, counting down.
CGAAGAAGCGTCGGCATATTACGCCGCCGGTACGGCACAATATCACATCAACGCAGACATCATGTACGCGCTGCGCAAGTATGTGCAGGCAACGGGCGACGAATCGTTCCTGCGGGACTACGGCGCCGAGATGCTCGTCGAAACCGCACGCCTGTGGGCGGACCTAGGATTCTACTCGGACGCAAAAGGGGGGAAGTTCTGCATCAATGGCGTCACTGGGCCCGACGAATACAATGCGGTCGTAAACAACAACGCATACACGAACTTGATGGCCCGCGAAAACCTGCGCTACGCAGCTCAGGTTGTCGAATTCTTGCGGAAAACAGAACCGGACGCATACAACTCGCTTGTGCACAAAACGGCGCTCGAGCCCTCCGAGGCGACAGCATGGACTCGCGCGGCGGAAAACATGTATGTCCCATATGACGAGAAGCTGGAGATTATCCCGCAGGACGACAGCTTTCTGAACAGAGAGCCTTGGGATTTCCAGAACACGCCGCGCGACCGTTATCCGCTCCTCCTATTTTATCATCCGCTGAATATTTACCGGAAGCGAGTGATCAAACAGGCGGACGTGGTCTTGGCCATGTTCCTGCTGGGCGATGCTATCCCGCCAAAAATGAAGAAGCGCAACTTTGATTTCTACGATCCACTGACGACAGGCGACTCATCCTTGTCGTCGTGCGTCGAGGCGATCATCGCCGCACAAACGGGCGATATGGATAAAGCAATTCGGTACGGAATGGCGGCACTCCTAATGGACCTGGCCGACGTGGGCGGCAATGTGAAAGACGGCTGCCATATTGCCTCGATGGGCGGCACCTGGATGATGCTCACCTATGGTTTCGGAGGTATGCGGGACTCTGACGGAATGTTGTCGTTCTGGCCACGTCGTGCGCCCGAGGAGAATGCCATCCTTCGATTTCCCTTGATCTACCGCGGCCAGATGCTGGAAATCGAAATCGGCCTGGACAAGGTGGAGTACGTGCTGCGTGAAGGTGAACGCCTTGTAGTCCGCCATGAAATGGAAGAAGTCGAGTTGACCAGGGAAAATCCGCTCGCCGTCCGGCCCGTTAGTAGGGGGCTGACGATCTGAATAGCCAATCAGGGAAACGCAGGAGGCACTTATTGGAGCGAACTCGAACGGTGACCAGACAGCGAACATGAATTTGGCGGAGAGGCCATGAGCATCAAGTCGTCGCTCGCCGGCAAACGCAAGCGTGCGGCAATGCGGCGAGATCAACAGGATGCAGTGAGGTCTTCCATGAAGGCCCTGACTGCACATCAGCCCAGGGTCAAGCGCGTGCTGGTCATCGACGTGGGTGGCACTTCGGTAAAGATCCTTGCTTCCGGGCAAACAGAAAGTCGATCGTTTCGATCCGGACCCAAGCTCACTTCGAGGCAAATGGTGTCAAAGGTGAAAAAGCTTGCTGCAGACTGGACATATGACGTGATCTCGATCGGCTACCCCGGCCCAGTCTTGGGAGGCCGGCCGGCTGCGGAACCTGCGAACCTGGGGCGCGGTTGGCTCGCGTTTGATTTCGCGCAGGCGTTCGGTCTTCCCGCGAAAGTGCTGAACGACGCCGCGCTGCAGGCCTTGGGAAGCTACAATGGTGGCAAGATGCTGTTTCTAGGCCTCGGAACAGGACTCGGCACCGCCTTGGTCATCAACGGCGTGGTAAAGCCGATGGAACTCGGTCATTTGCCGTACATGAAGGGCACCTACGAGGATTACGTCGGACGGGCCGGTCTGGAGCGCGACGGCAAGAAGATGTGGCGTCGTCGTGTGGCCGACGTCGTCGAACGACTCAGGGCGGCCCTGCAGCCGGATGACACGGTGATCGGTGGAGGTAACGTCAAGAAGCTAAACGCACTACCTCAGCGGTGTCGTGCAGGCGAAAATGCCAACGCTTTTCTCGGCGGATTTCGCTTGTGGGCGAGCACCGATGTTCTCCCGTCGAACCCACAACGCGGAGGGGCTCGCTCCAGGCGAAAAAGCTGACAACTAAAAAGGATGACTCAGATTGCTGGATCGGGGAGCTTCGTCGACGGAGTCGATGTGCTCCAGGATGGCTAGAAATGATCCGGTCCCGGGCCGGGGATGCCGGTTGGGCCAAGCACGGAGGCGGAAACATGGGATTTGCAATCGCGAGTGATTCCGGAGCCAGCGCACCCAGCCCGATTGCTCTCACGAACGTTCGCACCGGCCTCGGAGCGGATGCAATCGCCACAGCCCTGATCGAGAATCTGTACTGTCTTCTTGGAAAATTGCCACAGCACGCAACGCGGAACGATTGGTACATGTGCCTCGCCTACACTGTTCGCGATCGCATGATGGAGCGCTATGTAGCAACGTTAGCATCTATTACCGAAACGAACACAGCGGCCAAGGCCGTTGCATATCTCTCGGCGGAGTTCCTGACCGGACCGCACCTTGGAAACAGCCTCGTCAATCTCGGGATCTGGCAAGCAGTCGAGGAAGCGCTGTCGCGAGTGGGGCAAGATGATCTATCGAGCCTTCTGGACCAGGAGGAGGAGCCCGGGTTAGGCAATGGCGGTCTTGGCCGGTTGGCCGCGTGTTACATGGACTCGCTTGCGACACTCAACGTTCCTGCGATCGGCTATGGCATCCGTTATGAGTTCGGGATCTTCGACCAAGCGATCCGTGACGGCTGGCAGGTTGAGTTGACCGACAAGTGGCTGCGCTTCGGCAACCCCTGGGAGATCGTCCGTTCCGAGATCACATTCGATGTGAAGCTCGGCGGGCGCACCGAGCCCTATTACGACGAGGCCGGCCGCTATCGCATGCGCTGGCTTTCGGAGAAGGTGGTCAAGGGCGTCGCCTACGACACGCCGGTCCCGGGCTACCGTGTGCCCACCACAAATCTGCTGCGCTTGTGGAAGGCCGAAGCTGCCGAATCTTTTGATTTCGAAGCGTTCAACGTCGGCGACTATTACCGTGCGGTGGACGAGAAGATCGCATCGGAAACCATCTCGAAGGTTCTCTATCCGAATGACGAACCTGAAGCAGGGAAGCAACTGCGGCTGGCACAGCAGTACTTCTTCGTGTCCTGCTCGCTCCAGGACATGATCCGGTTGCTCATAATGCGCGGCAAGCCGCTCGACGAGTTCCATTCATATTGGGCCGCGCAGTTGAATGACACACATCCCTCCATTGCCGTCGCCGAGTTGATGCGGCTCCTCGTGGACGAGCACGCGATGGAGTGGGATCAGGCTTGGGCTATCACCCAGCAGACCTGCGGCTACACGAATCACACGCTTCTTGCCGAGGCGCTTGAACGTTGGCCGCTACCATTGTTTGCTCGACTGCTGCCGCGCCATTTGGAAATCATTTACGAGATCAATCGTCGCTTCCTGAACGATATCCGGCTGCGCTATCCGGGTGACGATCAGCTCCTTCAGCGGCTTTCGCTGATTGATGAAGCGGGAGGCAAACATATGCGCATGGCGCACCTTGCCAGCGTGGGCAGCCACGCGATCAATGGAGTCGCGGCCCTGCATACCGAGCTTCTGAAGCAGACGTTACTCAGCGACTTCCACCGAGTGGCGCCGGAAAAATTTTTCAATGTGACCAATGGAGTGACACCACGCCGCTGGATCGCGCTGAGCAACCCGAACTTGAGCGCCCTGATAACCCGGAAAATCGGTGACCGATGGTTAGCGGATTTGGAACACGAGCTTGAACATCTCGAGCCGTTGGCAATCGACGGCGACTTCCAGAAAGAGTGGCAGGCCATCAAGGCCGATAACAAACGTGTTCTGGCCGGTCTCATCAAGGAGCGAACCGGCATCATCATCGAGCCGCACTCGCTCTTCGACATCCAGGTAAAGCGGCTGCATGAGTACAAGCGCCAGCACCTGAACGTTTTGTACCTTGTCACTCTTTTTAACAAACTCAGGCGCGTCTCCAGCGCCGCGGAAATACCCCGAACGGTCATCTTCGGCGGCAAGGCCGCTCCCGGATACCGCATGGCCAAGCTCATCATCAAGCTGATCAACTCCGTCGCCGCAGCCATCAATCAGGACCCGGTCGTCTCTCAGGTTCTCAAGGTGGTATTCTTGCCGGACTTCAACGTCAAAACCAGTCACCACGTGTACCCCGCTGCGGATCTGTCGGAACAGATCTCCACGGCAGGCAAGGAGGCGTCAGGCACAGGCAACATGAAATTTGCCATGAACGGCGCATTAACAATTGGCACCCTGGACGGCGCCAACGTCGAGATCCGCGACGCAGTGGGTCACGAGAATTTCTTCTTGTTCGGCCTGACGGCTGCGGAGGTCGAACGATTGAAGGCTGAGGCCTACACGCCGCGCAGCATCTACGACTCAAATGCGGAGCTGCGCGAGGCGATCGATCTCATCAGTTCCGGGTTCTTCTCGAACGGTGATCGCGGACTCTTCCAATCCCTCGTCGAATCGTTGATCACCCGCGACGACTACATGCTCCTGGCAGACTATCAGGCCTACGTGGAATGCCAACAGCGCGTCAGTCAAGCGTACTCCGATCAGAACGCCTGGACGCGCATGTCCATTCTCAACTGCGCGCGAGTCGGCCGTTTCTCGTCCGACCGCTCGATCCGGGAATACTGCCGCGACATCTGGAACGTTAGGCCGATCGTTCCTGACGAAAGATGAGGATGACGCGGACGATGACCACCCGTGATGTCACATCGGGTGCGAGCGCTCCTCTCGGCGCGACGGTCCTCCCGGGCGGCGTCAATTTCAGCGTGTTCTCGAAGCATGCAGTCTTGCTTGAGCTGCTTCTGTTCGATGACGAGAATGCCTCCCAGCCGGCGAGGATCGTACCTCTCGACGCCAATAAACATCGTACGCATCACTACTGGCATGTCTTTGTGCCGGACCTTCAGCCGGGCCAGGTGTACGCCTACCGGGCGCACGGCGCCTTCGACCCGGACCACGGATCTTGGTTTGACGCCGAGAAGGTGCTCCTGGACCCTTATGGGCTTGCCGTAGTCGTCCCCGAGACATACGACCGCCAAGCTGCGGCGCGGCCTGGCGACAATATCGCTGTGGCGATGAAGAGCGTCGTAGCCGATCCCAATCGATACGATTGGCAGGACGATCTGCCGCTCAAGCGGGCCTTTGCCGAGACTGTGATTTACGAACTGCATGTGCGCGGCTTTACTCGCCATCCCAGCGCGGGCGTCGCGGTCGAGAAGCGCGGTACATACGCTGGACTGATCGAAAAGGTGCCGTACCTCAAAAATCTGGGCGTCACAGCCGTGGAGCTGCTGCCCGTATTCCAATTCGACGCGCAGGACTGCCCGCCAGGCAAGACGAACTACTGGGGCTATGCGCCTGTCTCGTTCTTCGCGCCACATCAGGCGTACGGCACACAGAAGAGCTCGCTGGCTGTGCTCGACGAATTTCGGGACATGGTCAAGGCGCTCCACCGCGCGGGACTCGAGGTGATCCTGGATGTTGTATTCAATCACACAGCAGAAGGCGGGCGGACTGGGCCGACGTTGTCCTATCGCGGTCTGGCGAACGACGTCTATTACATCCTCGACAGCGACAAATCCCGTTACGCCGATTACACCGGCTGTGGCAACACGCTCAATGCGAACCAGCCGATCGTGCGCCGCCTGATCCAGGACAGCCTGCGTTACTGGGTGTCTCAGATGCATGTAGACGGATTCCGTTTCGATCTCGCGTCGATCCTGTCGCGCGACGAGGAGGGGCGCCCGCTACCAAACCCGCCCGTTCTCTGGGACATCGAATCGGACCCGTTACTGGCCGGCACCAAGCTGATTGCAGAGGCGTGGGATGCCGCAGGGCTCTATCAGGTAGGAAGCTTCATCGGCGACAGATGGCAGGAATGGAACGGCCGGTTCCGCGACGACGTGCGAAGTTTCCTGAGGGGCGACAACGGCTCGGTGTCGGGCGTGGCCACGCGGATCCTGGGCAGCCCCGACATTTACGGCCACGAGGAGCGCGAAGCCGAGCAAAGCATCAATTTCGTGACCTGCCATGACGGCTTTACCCTCAACGACCTGGTCTCGTACAACCACAAGCACAACGAGGCCAATGGCGAGAACAACCGCGATGGTTCTGACAACAATTTGAGCTGGAACTGCGGCGCGGAGGGACCGGCCAACGATCCGTTGGTCGAGGCGGTGCGCAATCGTCAGGTCAAGAATTTCTTCGTACTGGAGCTGTTGGCGGCGGGGACGCCGATGCTGCTCATGGGTGACGAGGTGCGCCGAACCCAGAGAGGCAACAATAACGCCTATTGCCAAGACTCTGATATCAGCTGGTTCGACTGGAGTCTGCTGGAGCGGCATGGCGACATCCACCGTTTCGTCAAAGCGCTGAACAGATTTCGCCAACGCCGTGATGTCGTGGTGGAAGGGGCTGCCCTCAGCCTCAATCAACTCCTTCGCCGGGCGCGCATCGAGTGGCATGGGGCTGCGCTCAAACGCCCGGATTGGAGCGACTACTCACATTCTCTTGCCTTCACGCTGCGAAGCTTGCGCGCCCGCTTTCTGTTCCACGGAATGCTGAACGCTTATTGGGAACCGCTGCCGTTCGAGTTACCGTCAGTGCCGGCCGAGCATCAGCAGGGGTGGCGGCGCTGTATCGACACCTCGCTCGATTCACCCGATGACATCTCCCCCTGGGAGGGCGCACCTGTCATAAGGCAGGCGACGTATCTGGTGCAGCCGCGGTCCATGGTTCTTCTCGCGCTGTCGCTCGAAAGAAGTGTTCCACAACCGGTCTGATTTCAATGAGGTCCAGCCGCTCGCCGCTAAGCTCATGCACAAGAACTCCTACGCGGAGAACGGCCGTCACAGACTGTTGATCTAGATCAACGTTGGTAATGCGAATCCTTCCAGCATGTGCCGTTGCGACGACAGCGCAGCGGCCACCCGGCCCGCCGTCGCGGCTCGCGCATGCCCATGAGGGCGCCGATGCAAACGAGGGATGGGTCGTTCAAATCGGCTTCCTTGGCGCCGCGAGCTACGTCTGTTTCCGTTTCGACATTGCCATCGTGGTCTGCATCCTGGAGGAAATCGATGGGGATAACTGGTACTAGTGCACACACTGCACCGAACGTTACCAGTTCGACGAACGATACGATGGACCAGTTGTGCGTCAACACGATCCGCACGCTGGCGATGGATGCGGTACAGGCAGCCAACTCCGGTCACCCCGGAACACCGATGGCGCTGGCGCCGGTGGCCTATTGCCTGTGGCAACGCGTGCTGCGCTTCGATCCCAGCCATCCGATCTGGCCCAACCGCGACCGTTTCGTGTTGTCGGTTGGTCACGCGTCGATGTTGCTTTACGCGATGCTGCACTTGAGCGGCGTGAAGGCCGTGAACCCGAAGTATGAAACGCTTGGACAACTGTCGGTGACACTGGGGGACATCAAGCGCTTCCGACAGCTTGACAGCAAATGCCCCGGCCACCCGGAGTATCGTTGGACCTCAGGCGTTGAAACGACGACTGGCCCACTGGGACAGGGACTGGCCACAAGCGTAGGCATGGCCATCGCGGAGCGCTGGCTGGCAAGCTACTTCAATCGTCCGGGGTTCAACCTATTCGATTATGACATCTACGCCCTCTGCGGCGACGGCTGCATGATGGAAGGAATCTCCGGCGAGGCCGCCTCTCTCGCTGGACACCTCAAACTCGATAACCTCTGTTGGATCTACGACAACAATCACATCACGATCGAGGGCAATACTGCCCTGGCGTACAGCGATGACGTGGCCACGCGCTTTATCGGGCACGGCTGGAACGTCACGCGCGTCGGCGACGCTAACGACCTGGAAATGCTCGAGCGTGCGTTCAGGACGTTCAAGAGCACGAGCGATCGACCGACCCTTATCATCGTCGATAGCCATATCGCCTACGGTGCGCCGAACAGGCAGGACACGAGCGCGGCGCACGGCGAACCGCTGGGCGAGGAGGAAATCAGGCTGGCGAAGCGTCATTATGGTTGGCCGCCAGACGCCAAGTTCCTGGTCCCTGATGAAGTACTCGAGCACTTTCAGAAGGGCATCGGGGCGCGCGGCTTGGCGCTGCACCAAGCTTGGCGGGCTCAGTTTGAGGAGTATCGGCGCCAATATCCCGTGCTCGCCGAGGAGGGATATCGCTTACTACGCCGCGAACTGCCGGATGGTTGGGACAAGGGATTTCCGGCGTTTTCGCCAGGCAAAGCTATCGCCACCCGAGATGCATCGGGCCAGGCGCTGAACGCACTTGCTGAGAACGTGCCGTGTTTGCTCGGCGGTTCCGCGGACCTCGGTCCGTCATGCAAAACGCGGCTGACCTTCGAAGGCGCCGGAGATTTCAGCGCGCAGAATCCGGCCGGACGGAATCTCCACTTCGGTATTCGCGAGCATGCTATGGGCGCTATCCTTAATGGCCTGTCTCTATCGAAGATTCGACCGTTTGGATCGGGATTCCTCATCTTCAGCGACTACGCGCGCACAGCCATCCGCTTGAGCGCCCTGATGGAAATCCCGGTGATCCACATATTTACCCACGATTCAATCGGAGTTGGGGAAGATGGGCCAACACACCAACCAGTGGAGCACCTGGCGTCCCTGCGCGCCATCCCCGGTCTGATCACCCTGCGACCGGCCGATGCCAATGAAACGGTCGAGGCGTGGCGTGTCATCGCGGGCTTCCGCCACGAACCAGTCGCGCTGATCCTGACGCGGCAGGCAGTGCCGACGCTGGACCGAACGAAATACGCGGCGGCGGAGGGCGTGCCGCGCGGCGCCTATGTTCTCGCCGATGCCGACGACGGCCGGCCTCACGTATTGCTGCTGGCGACGGGCAGTGAAGTTGCGTTGTGTGTAGAGGCGTATGAAACGCTGAAGGCCGAAGGGATCAAAGCCCGCGTCGTGAGCATGCCGTCATGGGAGATGTTCGAGTACTACTGCCGCGATCATCCCGACTATCGCGAACAGGTGCTTCCGGAGTCGGTAAACGCGCGCGTCTCGGTGGAAAAAGGATCTACTCTCGGCTGGGCGAGGTACGTCGGCCGGAGTGGTCACAGTATCGGAATGGAGACCTTCGGCGCCTCGGCGCCGCTGAGGGAATTGCAGAAGAAGTTCGGCTTCACCCCCGAGAACATCGTCGCAGCGGCGAAACTGCAAATCGCGAAAGCGAGGTGAGCGATGCGCATCGCCATAGGTTCGGATCATGCCGGATTTGCACTTAAGGAGGCGGTGAAAGCCTTCTTGGCCGAGGAGCATCGCGAAGTCCTCGACCTGGGCACTCACAGCACAGATGCCGTGGACTATTCCGACTATGCGGGGGCCATGGGCCGAGCCTTGCGCGAGAAACAGGCCGAGCGCGGCATCCTGCTCTGCGGGAGCGGGGTTGGTGCGTCGATGGCCGCCAACAGGATTCCCGGAGTCCGCGCCGGATTGTGCCATGACACCTATTCGGCGCACCAGGGCGTTGAGCACGATGATATGAACGTGCTGGTGCTCGGCGGTCGTATCGTCGGTGTCGAGCTCGCCCATGAGCTGATTGGCGCATTCCTGAACGCTCGCTTCACCGGCGAGGCGCGGCATCGGCGCCGTCTTGCCAAGATGGTCGCGCTGGAAAACCCGCTGCGCGCGCTCCAGGTCTTCGGCCAGTCGGTGTGGCTGGATTATATCCGCCGCAGCTTGATCACCGGCGGTGAGTTGAGCCGTTTGATCGACGAGGACGGCTTGCAGGGGGTGACTTCGAATCCGGCAATCTTCGAGAAGGCGATCACCGGAAGCTCCGACTATCGCGCGGTTCTCGAGCAGCCCGACGTGGTGGCGTTGGATGCAAAGTCAATTTACGAGCGACTCGCGGTTCAGGATATTCGCGACGCCGCCGATGCCCTCCGCGCCGTATACGACGATACGTCGAGACGTGACGGGTACGTGAGCCTGGAGGTCTCGCCGCTCCTCGCATGCGAAACGGCGGGCACGCTTGACGAAGCCCGGCGATTGTGGCGGGCCGTAGACCGTGACAATCTGATGATCAAAATCCCCGCGACGTCTCAAGGCATTCCCGCTATTCGCGAGCTCATCGGCGAGGGGATCAACGTCAATGTGACACTGCTGTTTGCACAGGACTCGTACGAGCGGGTGGCAGAAGCTTACATTGCGGGCCTCGAGACATACGCAGACCGGGGTGGCGACCTGAAGCAGGTTGCCAGCGTCGCCAGTTTCTTCATCAGCCGGATTGATACCGAGATTGATACGCTCATCGCGGCCCGTTTGCAGGCGGGGATAGATGCAAACCAGGCAAGCGGGCTGCGCGGCTTGATCGGCAAGGTCGCAATTGCCAATGCCAAGCTGACCTACCAGCGGTATCAGGAGCTCTTCAGCGGGCGACGTTGGCAGGCGCTGGCCAGCCGGGGCGCCCAAACACAGCGGCTGCTCTGGGCCAGCACAGGGACCAAGAACCCCAACTACCGCGACGTGCTCTACGTCGAGGAGCTGATTGGGTCCGATACCGTCAACACGATGCCTCCCTCGACCTTCGACGCGTTTCGCGACCACGGACGGCCGCGCGCAAGCCTCGCGGAGGACGTGGAGTCCGCCGTTGACACAATGGCTACGCTCGCCGAAGTCGGAATTTCCATGAAGGATGTCACCGACAAACTTCTCGTTGACGGCGTGCAACACTTCTCCGATGCCTTTGGGAAGCTGCTGAACGCGGTGGAGAGGCAAGCCAGGCAGGCAGCGGCGGCAAGCCTCAATCGCTTGACGTACACGCTGCCCGAGCCGCTTGCCGTTGCAATGAAAGCGGTACTGGCGGAGTGGGGCGCTGAGGGCAAGGTAAGAAAGCTTTGGGCTGGAGATGCGTCGCTTTGGAGCGGGAGGGACGAAGCGCAGTGGCTCGGATGGCTCGGAATTACGAACGACCAGCTGGCTCACATCGAGCGCCTGACGGCTATTAGAGAAGTCGCCAAGAATGCGGGCTTTTCCCATATCCTATTGCTGGGAATGGGAGGATCGAGCCTCGGTCCGGAAGTAATCAAGACGACCTTTGGCCCGATCAGCGGGTTCCCAGAACTTTACGTGCTTGACTCCACCGATCCGGCTCAGGTGAAGGCTTTCGAGAGCAGAGTTGATCTGAAGAACACGCTCTTCATCGTCTCGAGCAAGTCTGGCTCGACGCTTGAGCCCAATGTTTTCAAACAATATTTCTTCGACCGTATCGAGCGACTCGTCGGCCCGAATGAAGCCGGCCGTCGCTTTCTCGCCATCACGGATCCGGGCTCGAAGATGCAGCAGGTTGCCGAACGCGACCAGTTTCGGCGCGTCTTTCTCGGCTGGCCCAATATCGGGGGGCGTTATTCGGTTCTCTCCGATTTCGGTCTGGTCCCGGCGGCCATCATGGGCGTGGATGTGGCGATGTTCCTGGACCGGACCGAGGAGATGGTCTGCGCCTGCATGCCGTCCGTTCCCGTTGCAGAAAATCCAGGCGTCGTGCTCGGCACGATCCTCGGCGTGGCGGCGCGGGAATTTCACCGCGACAAGATCACAATCGTGGCGTCACTGCCGATTTTGAATCTCGGCGCTTGGTTGGAGCAACTGGTGGCGGAGTCCACAGGCAAGGAAGGCAAGGGATTGATTCCAATCGATCGCGAGCCGCTTGGAAAGCCAGATGTCTATGGCCGCGACCGCCTGTTTGTCTATCTGAGATGGTCCGCCGCAGTGGACCCGGCGCAGGACGCAGCCGTGGACGAGCTGGAACAGGCGCTTCACCCGGTGATTCGCATTGCAATAGACGACCCATATGATCTCGGGGAAGAATTTTTCCGCTGGGAATTCGCCACAGCAGTCGCTGGCTCGATTCTCGGCATCGATCCATTCGATCAACCGGACGTGGAGGCTAGCAAGATCGCATCACGAAAGCTGACGGACGAATATGAGAAAACCGGGGCGCTGCCCTCGGAGACGCCCATCTTTACGGCCGACGGGATCGCGCTGTTCACGGATGAGAAGAATTCTGCCGCACTGGCGAAAACGGCGAACGGCACGCCCGCTTTAGCGCAGTATCTCGAGGCGCATCTCAACCGGCTCAACGAGGGGGATTATTTTGCGTTTCTGGCGTATATTGAGATGAACGAGGGGCACGAGCGGATATTGCAGGAGATCCGTCAAGCCATCCGCGATGTCAAGCGGGTCGCGACATGTCTCGAATTCGGACCGCGTTTTCTCCATTCAACTGGGCAAGCTTACAAGGGTGGTCCGAACACGGGGGTCTTCCTTCAGATCACGTGCGACGATGCCGTTGATTTGCCCGTGCCGGGACGGCGATACACCTTCGGTGTTGTCAAAGCGGCCCAAGCCAGAGGAGATTTCGACGTTCTGGTGGAGCGCGATCGCCGGGCGCTGCGCGTGCATCTCGGAGCCGACGTGGCTGCTGGCCTGAGCACGCTACGGAGTGCCCTCCTGACGGCATTAGGTCTCGCTCCGGATCGCTCCTAGTACGTCTAAGATGACGTGCATATTGATAGTGCGCGTCTATTCTATTTAAGCCCGCGCGGACACATGCGGAGTATGACGCGCAGATATGGTTCCGCATCTGGGAGATTACATATGAGCGACGACGCTCCTCGCTGGGCCTCCTTCTCATCGGCTTTTTCAATCGTTTTGAGCTTGGCCAGCGACCGAATTGCCGAGCTTGGTTGTGCAGCCATAGGCGAGGACCCAAAGGCGTTTGTGGATCGTGGGGGCTTGGGTCGCCTGGAAACTGAGGCTGCCGACGCGGCGATCAGGAGAGTTCGCGAGGCGGCCTACCCACTCATCTTCGGGCTGTTTGGCTCCGAAATGCCTGGCGGCAAAGACCGCAAACTTGTCTTAACCCGGCTGGGTCAAGACTTGAGACGCATTGAAAAGACCTTGGGATACGACGGACCCGCTCGAGAAAATGTGCGCGAGCAGGAGTCCAACCATGTGCGTCGTTACCGGCGACGCAAGCCCGGAGTGACCAAGGTTCGAACGAGGTAACTTGGCCTGATAGCCGGCGCATCGGACCTTTGATGCCCCAGCTTCGGAGGCCGGAGAGAGAGATAGGAGAGCCATTCGCTGAACTGACCCCTGGAGATTAATGGCATACGTGGTGGCCGGCGTTTTCGGCTTCGTTGACATGAATCAAAGGTCGTGAATCTGGCAGCACAATGGTGGCGGATGCTCACTCGCCGCAGTTCTGGAGAAATCGTGGAAGTCGGCGCGACATCCCGATACGACGGCTCGGAGGCGCACCATGAAATCAAGCGCGGCTCTTAGGCAGGATGTAAGGTCAAGCGATTGCTCGAAGGGGTTTCGCCCAGGAGACTGGCAGACCTCTATCAATGTTCGCGATTTCATCGTCCGGAACGTGACGTCCTATCCCGGCAACGAGGACTTTCTGGCTGGCCCATCGCAACGCACAATGGCCGTATGGGCGAAACTGCAGCCGTACTTCGCGGATGAAAGGAAGAAAGGGGTCCTTGCAGTCGATGCGAAATCTCCCTCAACGCTGCTCGCCCACAAGGCAGGCTATATCGATCGCGACAATGAGGTCGTGGTCGGACTTCAAACCGAGCAGCCGTTCAAGCGGGCAATCTTCCCCTTCGGCGGGCTACGGATGGTCGAGGCGGGCCTGAAGGCCGCTGGTTTCGAGCCGGATCCGGCGGTCAACGAGGCGTTCACGAAGTACCGCAAATCCCACAATGATGGCGTGTTCGACGCCTATACGCCCGAGATCATGGCTTGCCGCAGGTCCGGCATCATTACCGGACTCCCGGATGCCTATGGGCGCGGCCGCATCATCGGCGACTATCGGCGCGTGGCTTTATACGGGGTTGATCGCCTCCTCGAAGGAAAGCGCGCGGAATGGGCACAGATCGACGACATGTGGCCGACCGACGAGATCATCCGCATGCGTGAGGAGCTTTCCGAACAGATGCGCGCACTCGAGGACCTGGCCTCAATGGCGAAACTTTATGACGCGATATTTCCAAGCCCGCCACGAACGCCCAAGAGGCATTCCAGTGGACCTATTTCGCCTATCTCGGCGCCATCAAGGAGGCCAACGGGGCGGCGATGTCGATCGGCCGCATCTCGAGCTTCCTCGATATCTACATCGAACGCGATTTGAAGGCAGGGTTGCTGGACGAAGCACGGGCACAGGAACTGTGGGACCAGCTGGTGCAGAAGCTTCGCATTGTCCGCTTCCTTCGCACGCCGGACTACGATGCGCTGTTCAGCGGTGACCCCTACTGGGCGACCGAATGCGTCGGCGGCATGGATGTCGACGGGCGCGCTCTGGTGACGAAAAGCAGCTACCGGATGATGCACACGCTCTACAATCTGGGGCCGGCGCCCGAGCCGAACATCACGGTTCTCTGGTCGAACAAGATGCCCGCTCCGTTCAAGCGCTACTGCGTCAAGGTTAGCCGCGACACCTCCTCGCTGCAGTACGAGAACGACGATCTGATGCGGCCGTTCTGGGGCGACGATTACGGCATCGCCTGCTGCGTCTCGGCAATGCGGTTAGGCAAGCAGATGCAGTTCTTCGGTGCCCGCGTCAACTTGGCCAAGGCTCTGCTCTACGCAATCAATGGCGGCCGCGACGAGATATCAGGCGAACAGATTGCCCCGCAGACCATGCCGGTCACCGGCGGCTTCCTCGGTTATGACGACGTCATGGCCAAGTTCGGCACCACCATGGAATGGCTCGCAAAGACCTACGTCCATGCCATGAACTGCATCCACTACATGCACGACAAGTACTTCTACGAGCGTCTGGAGATGGCGCTTCACGATCGCGACATTCTGAGAACGATGGCCTTCGGAATCGCGGGCCTTTCGGTGGTGGCCGACAGCTTAAGCGCGATCAAATACGGCAAGATCCGCGTCATGCGCGATCAGAACGAATTGGTCGTGGACTATCAAAACGTCGGCAACACGGCGACGCCGCAGTTCGGCAACAACGACGACCGGGTCGATCAGATCGCCTCCAGCATTGTTACAAGCTTCATGGAGAAGATCCGCAAGCATCCGACCTATCGGAATGCGACGCATACCCAAAGCGTGCTGACGATCACTTCCAATGTGGTCTACGGTAAAGCCACCGGCAATACGCCTGACGGACGGCGGAAGGGTGAGCCGTTTGGACCTGGTGCCAACCCCATGCACGGACGCGATAGCCATGGTTGGCTCGCCTCCTGCCTGTCGGTGGCGAAACTTCCCTACAGGGACGCGCAGGACGGCATTAGCTACACCGTCTCCATTGCGCCGCAGAAAGCTCATCTGTCGGAAAGCCAGCTCGTGGATGAGGCCGTCAAAGCCTTCGACGTCTTTTTCGATCGAGGCGAGTTCCACATGAACCTCAACGTGATCGACAAGGAGACCCTTGAGGACGCGATGAAGAACCCGGACAAATATCCGCAACTAACGATCCGCGTTTCAGGCTACGCCGTGAACTTCGTCCGGTTGACGCCGGAGCAGCAGCGCGACGTGATCAGCCGTACTTTCCACGGCCAAATTTAATCGAGGGTGCACCATGCCAACGGTGCAAGCACTGGAGCCCGGAAGTCGTCATGACCTCCGGGTCGGGATTTCGCCCGACGCGCCCGATGAGGACCAGATCAAGGACCGGGAGGGAACATTCGGGTACTGCCATTCCTATGAGACGTCGTCGCGCTACGACGGACCCGGCCTGCGCGTGGTTCTCTTCGTCTCGGGCTGCCTCCTGCGCTGCACCTACTGCCACAACCCGGATACCTGGCACCTCAAGGATGGTACCTATGTTTCCGTCGATCAGGTGCTTCGCCGCCTCGGTGACTTCGCGCCTTCCATCCGTGACCTTGGCGGAGGGCTGACCATCTCGGGTGGCGAGCCGATGGTGCAGCTCGCCTTTACCCGGCGGATATTCGCCGGCGCAAAGGAAATGGGTCTTCACACGGCTATTCAGACGTCCGGATTTCTGGGCGATCGCGCGGACGAGGAATATCTGTCCGCAATCGATCTCGTCCTCCTCGATATAAAAAGTTCGGATCCTGAAACTTACCGGCGAGTGACCGGTCGCGACATCGCGCCGACGCTTCGCTTTGCCGAGCGCTTGGCTGCGATGTCCAAGCCGGTCTGGGTTCGATTCACTCTCGTGACAGGAGAGACCGCCGATCCCCCCAATGTCGACGGCATCGCTCGATTCGTCGCTCCCATGAAGAACGTCGAATGGGTGGAGGTGCAGCCGTTCCACCAGATGGGTTCGTTCAAGTGGAAGGCGATGGGCCTCGAATACAAGCTCGCTCATACTCTGCCGCCCAGCCGCGATCTGGTGAAGCGGGTGATTGGGCAGTTCCAGGCCGCGGGGTGCCAGGCACGCTGACCAATCGATTATCCGATCGATCCGGGGGAGTTCTGCCGCCCCCCACGATCGCCAGCATGAACGAGGACAGAACGCACTATCTCCGGCATCATCCACAATCTTGTACCCGTAGCACTGGGCAACATCGTGGGTGGAACTGGTTTTGTCGGCGCTGTCTACTGGGCGATCTATCGGGCAACGTTCGGCGCACCGCATCTCGGCAAAATGTGAATCCTCGATCTGACAACAAAGGATTATCGCCATGCCATTGCAGACTGCCAATTGGGAGCCGAATAAGGAAATGCCCGTAGGCAAAGGGGCCACCGTTCAGCAATTCTTTACGGTCCTCGGAAAGGACAGGTTTGAAATCAGCGTCGCTCCATGGGGCGAGGGGCAGTTGAAGGTGAATGGTCAAGAGGTAGCAAGGACCGCCGAAGCCAAGGATCGGCGCCAGGCCTTCACTACCTTAAAGCAGGCTGCCGAACGATACGCCCGTGGCGAACCTCTCGAGATGTCAAAGAACGGCAAGGCCCGACTGATTCCGACCGTCAAGGCGAAGCTGCTGGATGGCAAGAAGGGACTTGTCGTTGGCATCGCGAATGAGCAATCGATAGCGTGGGGTTGCGCCGCCGCCTTCCGTGCTTTCGGCGCCGATCTGGCGGTCACCTATCTCAACGACAAGGCCAAAAAGCACGTCGATCCGCTGGCGCGCGCTCTTGAATCTCCCATTGTGATGCCACTCGATGCCCGCGTACCGGGACAAATGGAAGCCGTATTCGAGCGGATCACCAAGGAGTGGGGCAAACTGGACTTCGTCGTGCACTCCATTGCGTTCGCGCCGCAGCAGGCACTCCACGGACGCGTGGTTGACGTACCGCTGGATGGATTTCTTACGACCATGCACGTTTCATGCTGGACGTTCCTTCGAATGGCCCAGTTAGCTGAGCCATTGATGAAGAAGGGCGGAACCCTCTTTACGATGACGTATTACGGCAGTCGAACCGTTGTGAAGAACTACAATATCATGGGCGTCGCCAAAGCCGCTTTGGAAAGTGCCGTCAGGTATGTCTCCGCCGAGCTTGGGCCGAAGGGCATTCGGGTGCATGCCATATCTCCTGGGCCTCTCGCCACCCGAGCCGCGTCCGGCATTCCTGAGTTCGACAAGCTGCTCGAAAAAGCAAAGGCCAAGGCCCCGGCGCGTAGCCTTGTGAGCATAGAAGATGTTGGTGCAGCAACGGCGTTCTTGGCACACGACGTCGCCCGGCTCATCACCGGCGACACCATTTACATCGATGGCGGATATCACGTGGTCGATTGACAAGCCGATTTGGCTCAAGTGCCAAAAAAGTTTGGGGCCCTCGACCATCAACGCGCGTATTTGCTATTTGCTACTATAAGGAGACATACGCGTTGGCAAACCATCGGTAACTTCCATCCGCCAATCACAACCCGTCGCAACACCGTTCCGCGCCCGGTATTTGCACGCGACGCCCTTCAGCGTGAGCCAGCCGCGGTCGATGGCGAGTTTGAGGCCTGCACCATATTCGGCCGGGCCGCCGCCGTCCCGAACAGAAACGGTTCGCTGATCTTCTCGATGTAGATGCGGCCTTGAATCGGCTCGACGGCGTTGGCGATCTCGAGGATCCGGCGCGCGACTTTCTCCGGATCGGCGTAGCGGCGGGCAGTGGCGTACTTCATGCGGCCGCTTTGTCTTCCTTTGATCTCTGGAGGGAATGAAGGCCGACGGGAGAAATAGGAACTGCAAAAGGAGGACTACGTTTCCGCTTTAGGTGGCCAATGGACTCCCAGCGGAAGGGTGCCGTCCGATCGAAATGCCTTCAGTTGAAATGCCTTCAGTTCGAAATGTCGCCAGAAATGCCTTCAGTCGAACAATGCAGAGCCTATGCTGCGAAATACAAAGCCCTCGCAGGTAATTCAGCCCGCCGATCTACCGTGCTAAGGAATATTTCACGGAGCTGGACAGTGTTGGCGACCCAATTTGAGAGCCTTGCGATCATCGCGAAATCCGAAGGTGAGTAAGGCCGCCTAGCTGGGACGGTCGCCCGGTGCCCACGGCACCCAACAAGCCCCGATGCGCGTGTGCGAAAACTTCGGCCGCACCTACGCGCGGCGTTTGCCGCAATAATCAGTGATGCGGCTCCTCATGCTTCGGTAGCAAACTGAACCCAATGCCAGTGACGAGATAGACAGCATCGCTTTCATCCACGAGTACGTCGCCGATTGTCATGGTTGTGTGCTGTAGTCCCTTGCTCTGAAGCAAATCGAGAGCTTCACCATTCGGCGACCAGTTCTCCGCTCGCATGCGAGACAAAGCATCTTCCTGATTATCTGCTTCGATATCCTTCAAGTGAACATGAGTAGCCGAGAGGTGACTGGGATCAGGCGAGCTTCCAACGATGCCGCGAATAAACGATGGCTTCATATACCAGATTTGATATTTCATCGTGTTCCCCTTTTATAGCTTGCCTCGTTCGCGCAGCATCTTGATCGCATCCCGGCCAGTCACAAGCTCGACATACTCGTGCAACGCCCGCGCGGCGGTGGCGGCATGCCCCAGCGCATCACCATCGGCGTCTGTGTTTGCGCACCACCGGAGCCGGGTAATCCGGAAACACGCCCGGCATCGGAGCGAGGTTGCCGACATAGCGGTTCATCACGCGGAACAGCGCGGATGGCTTCTTGGTTGGTGGTGATACTATAGAGATTGCACATTTGTCGAAGCCGCCGCGATACTCGTTCCGCCGTTAGTGTGGTGTACGTCTCTCAGCTTGCGCGTGTAGTAGCCGTGCGCCTGAATCGCTGACCTAATCTCCTCGCTGACTTTGACAACCCGTTTCTTACTCTTGCGCCAGCTTCCCGGCGTCACAACGGAAGGGATCGGACATCCCTTCTTCACAACGAGCAGATCACGTCTGGTGCTTAAATACACATCCATATGCCTGCCTCCCAAAAGCACCGACCTTATCGCTTGGTGAGCAGAGCATGGGTTACCAAAAGGCAACACCGAGCCATTGTTGTGCGCTTTCCCATTTTACCGCTGGCAGGAGCGGAACGAAGCGCTTGACCAAAGTAAAGCGGCAGAGGCCCGGCAAGCAGCTAGGTATCGTGGATTGCTCAGGTGCTTCGGTGACGCTGTAATTGCCATCTATGAGCACCAAGACACGCGAAGTCATCTGGGGTGGCCGGATTCTGGGCGCAAAGATGCGCGCCCAAACGGCCCGCCAAGAAGCTAGGAAGGCCGCCCGTGCGGCGGATCGGGCTGAGGCGGAAGCGCGTGGTCGGTCCGCATGGAAGGCTATGGTGGTCCGGCCCAGCCGTCCCCAACAATAGGCCAATGCTTGAGTGGCGGTTATGGCTGGTTGGAGATCGAGTGTTGTCGATGCAAGACACGAGCGAGCTTGCCGTTGAAAGCGATCCGAAGGGCGCGTGATACGCCGATCTGGAAGCTAGAGCCGTCGTTCCGATGCCGGTCATGCGGCACGCGCCGTTACAAGCCGCCTGTCCGCATGATCAAGTTGACAACAGCGGGAGATCACGCCGTACAAGTGGGTGCATCCTGATGAAGAGCGGTGAGACCACACAGGGTTTCACCACAGGACTAGGGCCGTTCCCAGAGCTACGATCACTATCCTCGTGCCCGACCCGAACCGGACGAATCTCTTCGGGCGCGCCATTCTCCACGAAACGGCCTTTTCGCGTAGTGATATTCCGCTAGCGCCGAGCACAAGGCATACGAACGCATCAATAGAGGAGAAGGACATGTTG
>NZ_LLXX01000050.1:0-31318 GCF_001440405.1 Bradyrhizobium valentinum | reverse complement strand
GAATCGGAGCGCCGGTTTAGGCTTGAGGACCGTTGGCGAGGCTTCATGTCGGATCAGGTTGCACCAACAGAGCCGCTCCTGCCCTAGCCACGCTGTGGTTTAGCCGTTACGATGTCATCTCAACGGCTGGCGCCCGTGAAAGATATGCCAATTAGCATACGCCCGGCAAGGAACGAAGACCTGGAGATTGCTGCCGCGCTGGTTCAGCGAAGCATCAATGATCTGTGGAGCCGGCATGGGTTTGAGCCATCGATGCCGCTGCGGCCGCCAGTGTTCCAAGCCTTCTGTCTGTCCGAAGATGCAACCGGCCTATGGATTGCGGAAGACGACGAGGCGATCATCGGCTTCGGCTTCAGCTGGACTCTCGCCGACTTCTGGTACTTGGCGCAGCTCTTCATAGAGCCGGGGAAGCAGGCAATGGGAGTCGGCGGGGAACTCCTCCAAAAAACCTTGCTCCATGCGGAGCGGCTGAAGGCGACAAATCGAGCGCTTATCACCTTTGCGTTCAATACGTCTGCAATCGGACTTTATACGAAGCACGGCCTGTATCCGCGGCAGCCTCTCTATCGCATCAGCGCACCGGCGAGCGTGGTGCAACGGAGGCTTAGAAGCAGCCGCTATGCCTGTAGCCCGATTGCGGCGGGCGCTCCGGTCGATTGGCTTGGCCAAATCGACAGCGACATTCTCGGCTTCCGCCGCGACCGGCACCACGAGTACCTGTTGCGGACAGATGCGACGGGATTCAGGATTGAGGAAGGCGGTTCCGCCGTTGGCTACGCGTACGCGTCGCCCGAGGGTCACATTGGACCTCTCGCAGTTGCGTCGGGCGCTGACTCCGCGGAGGTCGTC
The DNA here is from genome assembly GCF_001440405.1 of Bradyrhizobium valentinum. Taxonomy (GTDB): domain Bacteria; phylum Pseudomonadota; class Alphaproteobacteria; order Rhizobiales; family Xanthobacteraceae; genus Bradyrhizobium; species Bradyrhizobium valentinum. The sequence continues at coordinate 30,469 of NZ_LLXX01000050.1, read as the reverse complement.
AGCGCGGCAATGGAAGCTGCTTTGAGCCTTCAACCTCAGCAGCTCTCGCTAATCGCACCAGGGGGTGCCGACGCACTCATGGCCAAGGTTATCGAACTTGGCTTTCACATCGTGCAGCCCCTCGTCCTCATGTCGGCGCGATCATTTGGCGATTGGCGCAATTACGTTCCGCGCGATCCCGGCTATATGTGAGTGGTTGTCGATTCCCTTCCTCGTAGACGTCTGCAATTGTGAAGGTTTTCGGTCTCGGACCAAGGGGCCGGGGGGATGGTCCGTTTTTTCAGACGGTAGTAGATTCCAACGCGGCGGCGCTCGGAATATGTTGGAACTGGGTGAAAACATTCGCGAGGAGGAAAGCTCGTGGCTAGAACACCCCCACGCTCACGGTGATCGACCCGGCATCGAAGCCAAATCCGCTCGCTCCGCCCGCGTCGTTGGGCAAGGCCGGTGCCGAGTTATGGGGATCGATCAACCGCGATTTTCACATCGAGGAAAGCGCCGGTCACCAGATGCTGCTGCGGAGTTGCCAGACCGCAGACACCATCGCCGAGTACGACGAAGAGATCGGCCGCGACGGCGTCGCGCTCAGAGTGAAAGGCATCGTGCGCGAACAGCCACTTTTGAAGCATCGGCTGGCCGCGCAAAGTTTCATCGTCCGAAGTCTGCACCGGCTAAACCTCGATGTTGTCCCGGCGCGAAATGAGGTTGGAGGCCGAACGGCGAGTACCGGGGAGAGCGCCGATGAGCACCATCCTGCGACGTCGCCGGGGCTCACGCCTCTCCCTCGGCCCTTATCGGAGGCACGAACTGCTCGGCGGCCGGGCCACATACCCGGTACAGGGCTATGACGGTTATGGCGATGGTCACGAGACCGACATGAGAAAATTCATCGGTCCCGAAATGCGCGCCGATTGGGCCGCCAATCGCGCCGCGCTCATGGACTTTTGGCAATCGGGCATGTCGGAGGTTGACGTTTTTCCGCACAATTGCCTTCCGTGGCTGTGCTTTGGCCGCCCCAGATCGCCCGCCGTGGGCCGTGGAGTATTTTAACTGAGGCCATGATCTCGCTCAGCGACGACGAAATGAGCGCCGTGATCGACGCCGCCCGGCCGATCCCGTCACGCGACCGCAGCGATTTCGTGCGCGAGGTCGTCGCCGAGTTGGCGAAGTATCCCGAGATCGGGCCAGGAATCATCGGCCGCGTCGTCGCCAAGATCCAGCGGGCGCATCTTAACCCGCCGAGCCTTCGCGTCGAACCGCGACTTCGCTGGTGAATCCATGTTATGATTCGGGCATGGCTGCGCAGTCGAAAATCGAATGGACCGATTCGACCTTCAACCCGTGGGTCGGATGCACCAAAGTTGCCAGACCGGGCGGCGCAGCATCCGCCTGCGACTTCTGTTACGCGGAAGGTTGGGCGAAACGCAGCGGTCAAGTGAAGTGGGGTAATAATCCTCGCCGACGAACGACCGATGCCTATTGGAAGAAACCGTTATCTTGGAACGCTCAGGCGCAGGACTTCCAGCGTGTTCACGGTCGCCGACAGCGCGTTTTCTGCGCCTCGCTTGCCGACGTGTTTGACAATCAAGCCGACCCACACTGGCGTGCCGATCTGTTCGCGCTTATCCGCCAGTGCGATCAACTCGATTGGCAACTGCTGACGAAGCGGCCGCAAAATATCCGCAAGATGCTTCCGGGTGATTGGGGCGAAGGCTACGCCAATGTTTGGCTCGGAACGACGACTGAGGACGGTCGCGCATATCGGCAGCGGGCCGCGCATCTACTGAAGTTGCCAGCTCAGGTCCATTTCATCAGCTATGAACCCGCATTGGGCCCGATTGGCGGTTTGGAAGTTGATGGCCGTGCTCCAGATTGGGTTATCATCGGAGGCGAGAGCGGCGTGCGTGCGGACAGAATCCGGCACACCCATCCGCAATGGGCGCGCGACGCTATTGCCGAATGTCGGCGGGTCGGCGCGGCTCCATTTTTGAAGCAGTGGGGAAACTACGAAAATAATCCCTTCGTGGTAGAACAAGGATTATCGATTGAAGACGCGAAGCGGCTTGACCCCCCCGGCAATGGCAAGGGCGGCGGCATATTAGACGGCCGACTGTGGAGAGAATTTCCGGTCGGCGCACCCGTTGTAAACGCCAAAGGGAGACGCGCCAAAAATGCCGTCGAGGGAAGAACAGTACCCGCTTGGTGACGACGGCTTGGTCGTTGAGAAGGTCGGCGCTTGGGCGAAGACGAAGCACAAGTTGCTCACTGACTACATTCAGGCTTCGGGGGGCGCGCGTTCGAATTATCATACCCGTAGTGGCGCATCTTACATCGATGTCTTTTGCGGTCCCGGCCGTCTGCTCATCCGTGATACCAAAGAGTACATCGACGGCAGTTCGGTCGCCGCTTACAAGCGCGGTCTGAAATCGCCCGGACCGTTTTCATCAATTGAGATTTCAGACTGGAATGAAGAGCTTCTCGGCGCAACGCATGCACGATTGCGTTCGCTCAAGGCACCTGTCGTGGCGACGCCGGGACCCGCTGTGGAGGCGATGGAGCGGATCGTCCAGAACGTACACCCTTATGGTTTGCATTTCGCGTTTCTAGATCCCCACAATTTGGGCGCGCTATCGTTTGAGCTTTTCAAGATTCTCAAGAAGCTGCAGCATATCGACATCATTGTGCATATCAGCATTGCCGACTTGCAGCGTAACGTCGATCTCTACACCTCTGAGGACTATGACCAGTTCAACACATTCGCGCCGGGATGGCGCAACGCCATCAATTACAACGCGATGAACAAGACTGCACTGCGGTCCGCGATTCTCAATTACTGGTCGGATCAAGTTGCCAGCCTAGGCCTCACGAAGGCAAAGCACAGCGAGCTTATCAAAGGGCCGGGCAATCAGCGGCTGTACTGGCTGTGCCTCCTCAGTCGGAGCCCTCTGGCACACAAACTCTGGGACGCGATCAGTTCGGCCGCAAAGCGACCAATGATGCTTTAGCGTGTGGGTCGCATTTCACTGCATCGTCGAAGCCGCCGCCACGATCTCGATCTTGGGCCGAGCTGCCCGTCCTCCGCCTGCACCACGGTCAGCGTGATCGGCGCTTCCGGCTCGGCTGGTGGCCGCGGCACAAACTGCATATTGCATGTCACTAAGGCGTGACAGGAAAGACGTTGCTTTTCGGTTTCGCTAGATCAACACTGGTCACCCCTGTGTAGAGTAAGGGGGCTGCCATGGTTGAGTGGTTTAAGCTCGGCGCGCTTTCCCTTCTGCTCTCAGCACTGTTGACCGCCGTGACGTTGTTGCCAATCCTGTTAGCTGCGGGCTGAAAAAAGCTCCCCTCGATGGCGTCTCTTACTTGATCCAGATCAACGCCGTCGCCCAGCAGCCGCCGGTGAATGGCGCATGGCAGTTGATCCAAAGCAGGTTTCCATCATCGAGATTGCCGGGATCGCGACGATCATTTTGAGCGTGGCTCTAGTCGTCGGCATGCTGTATTCCCTTTGGGCGGCACCCTGAAGGGTCATGGTTCGTTGCGCCTGTTACTGTGCCGCACCTCCGGCTCATTCCAGAACCTCGTATTCGAACGCAACGCCCTCCGGATCGTTCTTCGCAAACCATTCATCGGCGGCGTCGCGGTTCGCGAAAACCTTGAGGTGGTCGCAGTCGCCGACTTGCCTGCTGGTATCGACATAGATCCAGACGGGTGTCATTTGACGATCCTGTACGTACACGGTCAAGTCTGACGGGAAAAATAGGAACTGCAAAAGAAAAACGAGGTTGCCCTCAAACACGAGGGCCAATGGCGGCTCCGCGCGGAGCCGAAATGCCCTCAGTCGAACAATGCAGAGCCTATGCTGCGGTGTACAAAGCGCTCGCAGGTAATCCTGGGAATTCAGCCCGCCGATCTACCGTGCTAAGGAACATTTCACGTAGCTGGGCAGCGCTAGCGAACCAACTTGAGAGCCTTGCGATCATCGCGAAATCGGAGGGAGATCGGTAGATCGGCGGCGCGGGGGCAAGGGCGAGGCGCGGTCTGTGGCAGGGCGCGGCGTAAATTTAATCTTTGTTCCAAGGGAGGACAGGCAGCGACACCAATTCCGCCATGCCTGCTGCTAGATTGGACTTGAGGCATCGGGAGAGTTTTACCGGCACCCCCTTTTCAGAAGCCTCCCGCGCGCCGGCTGCCTAACATAAATCAACTTCCATCATCACCGCATCGCCTATCATTGGTGACTGGAGAGACATCATCGGTACTCCCGTATGAGTTTTCCGACGGGAGTAGTTTTGCGAGATATCTGGTTCAAAATTGCAGTGATCGCACTTGGAGCATTGACGGTCCTGTTAATGGTCATCGCTCTTTTTATACATTGAGTAGGGCCGCCACGTTAGGAACGATCCTAACCGTCTGGCGTATGTTTGGCGGCGGCCTAGCGTTGGCGAGGGCGAGGCAAGTCAGGGAACGATCTCTATGCACTGGCGACGGCGACGTGAGTTAGGAAACGATGCACATCGGCGGCCCAGCACCTTTCGCATGGCGGTGCTGGCTTTAATCGCATTTGCGTTGTGGCGGAAGAAGCGGACCCACAGCGGCACCTAAACCGGTCCTTCAGTTCTGATGCCAAACCGCATTCGCATTATCCGGCAATGAAGCGGTCCCGAAGTCCGGCAGCTTTGAAGGCCGTTTCGCCGACGGCCGGGAATCCAAATTCTTTTACTTCGATGACATTCTGGCGCGGCGGTTGCGGCCGGACATCCTCACCAGCGATGAGGCGCTAGAGCAGGCCAAGGCATTTGCGCGGGCGGAGCGGGAGAAGGGGTAGCTAGTCTCCGGACTATCACTGGCACGGCCAAGCATCCCGTATGGCTTCGAGAGCAAGTCTCTTGAAATCTTCGTGCATCCTTGCAGGATGATTATCGATGTACCGCACAACAACGCGAGCGATCTGACCAAGGCTTACTTTGTTGCCCTTCGACGGCGGACATATCCTGGGATCGACATAAAAAATGCCGTCGATGGTGCCCATGCAAAGTCCTCTTAGCACCGGGTCTCCGCGAAGCGGGGCACCCTCTACAGCATTCACCCACTCGCGGCATGCAGGCAGTATTAAATTCGCCGAACTGGTGTCTATCTCGGCAAAGCTTGCTCTGCTGGTAAACAGCAGCAGACCGAGAACAATGATCCCGCGCAGTTTTGTTCTATTGCCCAAAGTTGCCCCCTCTTAAAACGTTGCCGCCGACGTTAGCCCGCCCAAACTCTCCACAAGGCTCTATAGCGATTAATATTTTTCACCATCAAGAGCACAACGGGAATCGCGACACAAATGTGAACACTTCTACCGCACGCCGTTGATTTGTCTCGGCTTTTCAGGCCAGTTGACTTCCTTGCGCAGGGAATGCCGGAGTGCTCCGGCTGTACCTGTATGCTCGTGTGCGCATCTCTTTGCATATTTGCACACGAGACCGCGGGTGCAGCAAGCACCCGGCATTCCCTGCTCCCTCTGTTTTGAGGGAAAGGTCCATGCAAACCTCGGGCGCTTTGCGTCGCGAGAACGCGCAGTCACATTCACCTGTCATCGTCCGCGAAGGCGGACGATCCAGTATTCCAGAGACAGCAGTGATTGAATCGAGAGGCCACGGCGTACTGGATACCCGCCTTCGCGGGTATGACGATCTGAGTTGGTGCGACGATTGTGCGCCATTACCCCGGCGGCATCACCGAAATCCGTGCGCAGTCGCGGCGGCCCATCAGGACGCAATCCTGGGTCTTGCGGAGATCGGCGATGCTTATCGCAAGCCAGATGCCGATCGCGGTCAACGCCACCGTGAAGGCCAGCGCGGCGACATTGGCGAGCATGCGCTGACGGAAATCGTCGCCCTCGTCGCGCGGCCGCTCGTAGCGGGACAGGTCGTTCGCCGCCGGCGCCGTCTTGGACGTCTTGCTCGCCGTCTTGGCCGGATCGGATTCTTCCCGCCGGCTGGGCGGGTGGGCGGAGGTACGCGGCCGGAACTTGAGCACGACGTGCTCATCGTCCGAAATAATAGGCCGCTGGGTTTTCACTGCTACCGGTCCGCAAAAAATCGTGCGCCTCTTTTAGCACGCCGGCAGCGCTTCCGACATGAAATGTTGGCGAGTGCGGGACAGCCATCCCGTCCCGCAATGCAGGGAACCGGGAGCGGGCCTGCCGGCTTAGCTCTGCTTGGGCAGTCGTCCCATCATATAGAACTCGTCGTTCGGGCGCATCGCCGTGACATTGGCCAGCCGGTTCGAGAGCGCAAAGAAGGCCGCGATCGCCGTGATGTCCCAGATGTCATCGTCGCTGAAGCCATGGCCCGCGAGTTCGGCAAAATCGGCCTCGGAAACCGTGTTGGCCTCCTGGCTCACCTTCATGGCGAAGTCGAGCATCGCACGCTGCCGCGGCGTGATGTCGGCCTTGCGGTAGTTGACGGCGATCTGGTCGGCGATTTGCGGGTTCTTGGCCCGGATGCGAAGGATCGCCCCATGTGCGATCACGCAGTAGTGACACTGGTTGACGCTCGACGTCGCCACTACGATCATCTCGCGCTCGGCCTTGGTCAGCCCGCCGTCCTTCTCCATCAACGCGTCGTGATAGGCGAAGAAAGCGCGAAATTCGTCAGGACGATAAGCCAGCGTCAGGAAGACGTTCGGAACGAAGCCGGATTTCTCCTGCACCGCGAGGATCCGGGTCCGGATATCCTCCGGCAGCTTGTCGATGGCGGGCGGCTGAAATCGTTTGATGGCGGGCTTGGTCATGAAAGGTTCCGGCTTAAGACCGCGCGGAGCGGCGTTGGCCCGAACCATATAGCGTTTTTGGCTGAGGTGGATACCGGCCCGCGCGAAGAATTCGCGCGAACGCGTGCCGCCTCAGCGCAGCGGCTTCTTGAGGAGCGAGAACCGGTCGGGATCGAGCCCCATCGAGGGCTGCAGCATCGGCGCTTCCACCGGCGTCATGATGCGGGCTGCAGCGGGCCGGTCGCCAATACCGGGATCGTTCGGCACGTCGCGATGCGAGGTGGCGCCGCGCCAGCGATCCAGCACGGCAGACACGAAATGCATGTCGTGGCCGGCAGAGACCGACGGCACGGACGCGATGGTGGCTTCGCTGCGTGGCAACTGATGGACCGGCACCTCCTTGAAGCGCAGGCGCGTCGGCAGCGCCACGCCTTCGCCGAAGGCCAGCACTTCGCGGGTGCCGAGCGAGGGTACGAACGACAAGAGGTTTGCGGCGGCATCCGAGACTGCCGAGCGCAACAGTGCCTGGTCGCGGTCGTTGGCAAGGCGCATCGCAAACAGCGTGTTGCACTGGGAGATGATAGTGGCGTCGAGTTCGGCCGGACGCTGGGTGACGAGGCCGAGGAAAACGCCGTACTTGCGGCCTTCCTTGGCAATGCGCGAGACCGCCTTGCGGGTTGGACCGAAACCGATGTTGCGGTCGGCCGAAGCGTAACGGTGCGCTTCCTCGCAGACGAACAACAGCGGCGATACGCCGTCGCTCCACAGGCCGAAATCGAACGCCATTCGGCACAGCACCGACACCACGGAATCGACGACTTCGGCTGGGAAGCCGGCGAGCTGCATGATGGTCATCGGCCGGCCGTTGGCCGGCAGGCGGAACAGATGGCTGATCACTTCCGCCATGGTGTCGCCGCCGACATTGGCGTTGTCGAACATGAAGGTATAGCGCGGATCGTTGCGCACGGTCTCGATGCGCGAAATCAGCTTGTGATAGATGATGCGCGAGGAGCGGTTCTCCAGCTTGCCCATCCGCTCGTCGATCAGCGAGATCAGATCGACCAGCCGGTAGGGCACCGGCGTATCGACAGTGTAGCTGCCCGACTTCGGGTCCATGCGCTTGAGCCCGAGACGATCGGAGTTCTGGTACTGGGTGTAGATTCCCTTCGCCATCGGGATGACTTCGGCGAGAACGTCGAGTTCTTCCGGCACGCCGGGACGGCCGCCGAACAGCACGTCCACAATCTCTTCGAAATTGAACAGCCAGAACGGCAGTTTCAGGTTGCGCGGGTTGAGCACCAGCGCACGGTCGCCGAAGCAGCGGCCATACTCGTTGTGCACGTCGAGCAGGAATACCCGCAGGTTCGGCCGCGCTTTCAGGATCTCGTTGAGCAGCAGCGACACGCTGGTCGATTTGCCGACGCCGGTGGAGCCGAGGACCGCGAAGTGCTTGGAGAGCATTTCCTCGACGTCGACATAGGCGATCACCGACCGGTCCTGCTGCAGGGTGCCGACATTGATCTGGTCCGACCCGCTCGGCGCATAGACGGTGCGGAGGTCCTCGGCGGTGACGACGTCGACGGCATCCCCGATGGTCGGATAGTTGGTGACGCCACGCTGGAATTTGGGGCGCTCGCCGCCGGAAATTTCGCCGAGCAGGTCGACCGAGGCGGTCGCGATATATTCATCGGAGTTCGGCATGTCCTCGCACGATACTTCAGTGATCATCGCGATGATGGTGGAACCGGCGCAACGGATGCTGATGAAGCGGCCGACGGTGGCGCGCACTTCGGCGACGGGCATCGGGCCCGCGGCCAGAAGTCCGACCCGAGCGAGGGAGCCGCGCACGGAAATCACACGTCCGAAGGATGTCACGGTGCTGAACCTGGATCTCATGAATTGGGGTCTGGCCCCCATTATGGTCGGCCGCGACTAGCGAAACGGTTAAGCCGGAGAGGATTCGCATCAGCTAAATCTGCGGCATCTCGGCCAGGATTCGTTTTTGCGATGGAGCTCCGGCGGCGCTGCCGGATGTCAGTTACGCTGAAAAATAAGGGCTTTCGTGCATTTCTGGCCGCGTGCGACGCCAGCTTCGAATTAATCGTTCGTTTACCACTTCGGACGAGAGGAGCCGGCCCGGGGCCGCGTCCCGGTAACCTCCGATTCCAGATCGCGGATTGGCGCCAGCGCGTGTGCAAGGTAACCGATTGCTAACCGCAAGTTGTAACGCGCCTTCCATCAGTACTACGTACACTGACGGGGGCGCGCGATTAGCTGTCTGAGTTCCATTCGGACGAACTCCATCATTCCAAGGGCACTTCGTGTGAGCAACGAGGGTGGTCTTCAAATATCGAGCGGTTCGGTCGGTTCTGCGCAAGAGGGCGGATCGGTCAAACTGCTTGCGGTGTGCGGCGTGCTGCTTGCGGTGATGGTTGCGGCCGACTTGGCGACGTCGGCATGGAGTCTTCGCGAGCGCGTGCTGCTTGCGCTCGTCGCCGTTCTGGTCGTGATCGCCGGGTTGTTGCTGCGGCGTCACCGGTTGACCGATCAGCGGCTGGCAGCCGAGCGGCGCCAGCTTTCGATTGCCGTGAACAATATCCCGCAAGGTCTTGTTCTCTATGATGCATCCGCGCGGATCATCATTTGCAACCAGCCCTATCTCGACATGTTCGGACTATCGCCTGATGTGGCCAAGCCCGGCTGCACGATACAGCGGCTGATCGCCCACCGGAAGGAAACCGGATCATTCGACGGCGATGTCGATGAATTCTGCAACGCGATCATACAAAAGGTGTCGCTCGGTAAAGCGACGCGTCAGCTGACGCAGGCTCCGGGCGGCCGGGCGATCGAGATCATCAACCGGCCGCTGAAGGGCGGCGGCTGGGTCGCCACGATCGAAGACATCACCGAGCGCGCGCGCGCCGACGAGAGAATTGCGCATCTGGCGCATTTCGACGGATTGACGGACCTGCCGAACCGGATTCTGTTCCGCGCGCGGCTCGAACAGGCGCTCGAAGCGCTCCGGCCGGGCGAGCAACTGGCTGTGCTCTATATCGACATCGACGAGTTCAAAGCCGTCAACGATGCCCTGGGCCATTCGGCCGGCGACGAGCTGCTCAAGGGCGTCGCGGAGCGCCTGCGCGGTTGCCTCGGAGACGCCGACGTGGCGGCTCGCCTCGGCGGCGACGAGTTCGCCGTCATTCAAATGGCTATCAAGGATCGGGCGGAAACCACCCGGCTCGTTGATGAAATTCATTCGGCGATCAGGCAGCCCTTTGAATGCATGGGGCACCTGATCACCACCGATGCCAGCATCGGTATAGCGCTAGCGCCCGGCGACGGGGTGCACCTCGACCAGTTGTTGAGGAATGCGGACCTCGCCCTCTATGGCGCCAAGGCCGACGGACGGCGGACCTACCGCTTCTTCGAGGCCGGCATGGATCAGCGCGCCAAGGCGCGGCGAAGCCTGGAACTCGAGCTGCGCCAGGCGATCACCGACGGAAGCCTGGAGACCTATTATCAGCCGGTGCTCAATATCGAGGACGGCAAGATCAGTTCGTGCGAAGCGCTGTTGCGGTGGCGGCACCGCGAGCGCGGCATGATCTCGCCGGCGGAATTCATCCCGATCGCGGAAGATTCCGGGCTCATCAATGAACTCGGCCAATGGGTACTCAACGCGGCCTGCGCAGAGGCCGTCAACTGGCCGGCTCACGTTCGCGTCGCGGTCAACATCTCGCCGGTGCAGTTCAGGAGCCAATCGCTGTCGTTGAACGTGGCGGCGGCGCTGGCAGCCTCCGGCCTGCCTGCCAGCAGGCTCGAACTCGAGATCACCGAGGCCGTGCTCATTCGCGACGACGCGGCGTTGGACGCGCTGCATCAGTTGCGCAAGCTGGGTGTGCGGATCGCGCTGGACGATTTCGGCACCGGCTATTCGTCGCTCAGCTACCTGCAGCGTTTCCCGTTCGACAAGATCAAGATCGATCGCTCCTTCATCAAGGATATCGCAGGTCCAGGGGCATCCTCATCCATCGTCCAGGCGGTGGTGAACATCGCGGCCGCCAGCGACATGATGACGACGGCGGAGGGCGTCGAAACCGAGCAGCAAAGGAACCTGCTGTACATCCTCGGCTGCACCGAGATGCAGGGCTATTTGTTCAGTCCTGCGATATCGGCCGCCGACGTGAGGCGGCTGCTGCTGTCGCACCGTGCCAGGGCCATGTCGGCTGCTTGAAACGCCGGGCGCGACTTGCTATCGACGGTGAGGCAAGAATAAGAACAGGGCAGGGTGGACCGCGATGAATCGCGACGACGCATCTTGAGCGACCCCGCGCGGCCTTCCGCGCTCGAACCATTCCGTGTCAGGAACTACCGTTTTCAGTGGCCCGCCGATCTGCTCACCTCGTGGGCGTTCGAGATGGAGATGCTCATTCTCGGCTGGTACGTGCTGGTCGAGACCGGGTCGGTCCTGTTGCTCACTCTGTTCGCCTCGCTCGGCTATATCGGCACGCTGGTAGCGCCGATGTTCGGCGTCGTCGGCGACCGGATCGGTCACCGCGATCTGCTGGCGATGATGCGCGCGACCTACGCGGTGCTGGCGGCCGTGCTGATGACGCTGGCGCTGTCGGGCCACCTCGCGCCGCTCTATGTATTCATCGTCGCGGCCGTCATGGGCATCGTCCGGCCATCCGATCTCGGTGTGCGCGGCGCGCTGGTTGCGACCATTATGCCGCATGGCCAGTTGATCGGAGCGATCAGTATCTCGCGTACGACGATGGATACCGCGCGCATCGCCGGCGCGCTGAGCGGCGCCGGATTGTTTGCCGCACTCGGAATGGGCCCGGCCTATGTGGCGATCGTCTGCCTTTACATTACCGCGACCGCGCTGACGCTGTGCATCGTGGCGCCGGCAAAGCCGCAACTCGCGGGCGAGGCTGCCAGCGAGGCGCTGCAGCGCTCGCCGTTGCGCGACCTCAAGGAAGGCGTGGCCTATGTCTGGACCACGCCGCGGATGCAGGCCGCGCTCTGGGTGGCGTTCCTGGCCAACCTGACGGCGTATCCGCTCTCCAACGGTCTGCTGCCCTATATCGCCAAGGCGATCTACGGCACAAACCAGACCGGGCTTGGCTATCTGTCGGCGAGCTTTGCGATCGGCTCGCTGGCCGGCTCGATCGTGTTGAGCCTGATCCGCGATCTCCGAGTGGCGCGGCTGATGATCGGCGCCACCGTCGTCTGGTACGCGACCTTGCTGATCTTCGTGCAGATGCAGACGGTGCCGACCGCGATCGTGTGCCTGGTCGTGGCGGGCTTTTCGCAAAGCCTCGCGATGATCTCGATCGCCGTCATCCTGATGCGGACTGCGAGCGAGAATTTCCGCGGCCGGGTCATGGGCGTGCGCATGATGGTGATCTACGGGCTGCCGATCGGCCTTTTAGCCGCCGGCAGTCTGATCGACGAGATCGGATTTGCGGCGACCGGAACGCTCTATGCCGCAGCCGGTCTCGCGCTGATGCTGGCGATCGTGCTGCACTGGCGCGCCGATCTGTGGCACCTGCACGCGCCGGCGAATGCGCGGTGATCCGACTGGTGGAGGCCGCGCAGGCGCTCACTGCACCTTGATATTCGCCTCTTTCAACACCGGCTCCCACTTCGCGGCCTCGGCGCGCATGAAGGCGTCGAAATCTTTTGGCGAGCTGCCGACCGGCGTGGCGCCCATCTTTTCCAGCGCGGTGAGGACGACCGGATCCTTCAGCGCCGCGGCCAAGCCGCTATGAATTTTGGCGACCAATTCCGGCGCCATGCCTGCGGGGCCGAGAAAGCCCCACCAGACGGAGGCGTCATAGCCGGGCAGGCCGGCTTCCGCGACCGTGGGAACATCGGGCAATGTCTTCGAGCGCTGGGCCGTTGTCACCGCAAGGGCGCGCACGGCGTTGCCCTCGAGCTGGCCGACGACTTCGGGCAGCGGATTGACGCTGATCGGAATCTCGCCGGCGATGACGGCCGTGAGGGCAGGGGCGCCGCCCTTGCCTGGATCTTGATCTTGGCCATGTAGTTGAGAAGTTCGCCGGCGAGATGGGCCGAGGTGCCGTTGCCGGACATGCCGTATGACAATGACTCCGGCTTTTCGCGCGCGGTCGCCAGCAACTCCTGCAAATTCTTCACCTGACTGCTCTTGGACACCACGATCGCGAGCGGCGAATAGGCGACTTCGCTGATGGCGGTGAAATCCTTGAAGGTGTCGTAGGGCAGCTTCGGATAGAAGAACTGGTTCAGCGGATGGCCGCTTGCCACCAGGATCAGCGTGTAACCGTCCGGCGCCGATTGCGTGAGCGCTTGCGATGCGATGATTCCGCCGGCACCCGGCCGATTTTCGATGACCGGATGCTGTCCCCAGGTCTTCGAAAGCGATTGCGCTAGCGTGCGCGCCAGCACGTCGACGGCGCCGCCGGCAGCGTAGGGCACCAGGATGCGCACGGGCCGGGTCGGGAACTGCTCCGAGTAGGCGTGTGTGGCCGCCAGAGAAAGCGTGGCGGCTGCGAATACGCGCAGGATCTTGCTGAAAACGGACATGCGGGGCGCCTTCCTCTGGAATAGGATTTTTGTTGACTAGACCTTATCATTTGTACAAACGTACAAAAGTCGAGAACGGAAAGCAAATGCCATGACGCGAAATCCCAACATGCGGGAAGCCATCCTGAGCGCGGCCGAGCTGTTGTTCTCGACGCGCGGCTTCAATGCCGTGTCGATCCGCGACATCGCGTTGGAAGCCGGCGCCAATCCGGGCAGCATCACCTATCATTTCAAGAGCAAGGACGGCTTGCTGCTGGAAATCTACAAGCGGCACTGCGGGCCGATGAACAAGCGCCGCATTGAGTTGCTGGTGGCGGCGAGGCGCGTGCGTGACGTTCAGGACCGCCTGGAAGCGATCGTGCGGGCCTATGTACAGCCGGCGTTTTCATCCAGCAGCGACCTCGCCGGCGGCGGGGCGCGGTTCACGCGGCTGCGCGCCGTGATGTCGGCGGAAGGCAACGCCGTGGTGGGCCGCATCATCGCGGAAATCTTCGATGACACCACCAACGCGTTCATCGAAGCGATCGGGGAAAGCCTGCCGCATCTGCCACGAACGACGATCGTGTGGCGCTCGCAATTCCTGCTCGGCGCACTCTACTACACCCTTGTCAATCCGGAGCGGGTCACAAGGCTCTCCCGCGGCGAAGCCGACGGCGCCGATATGGCGGAAGCGATCGAGCAACTGGTAACCGCAACGGTGGCCTCGTTGCAGGCGTCTGACGTCGAGCACATAGACGGCGCGTTACGCCGGACGAAGCTGGCCCAGCCGGCGGCAAAAGGCGCTTCCGTGAAGCGGAAAGAAAATCCGGCTTCATGACTATCGAGTTGCCGTGAAGCGCGACCAAAAACACTGCAGAAGGCACCATGCACAAGCCGACAATCCCCGGACCCGATCCCGATACGCGAACGCCGAAATTCAAACTCCCGGCGCTGGCGTGTGACGCGCATACCCATATTTTCGGCCCCGGTGACAAATACCCCTACGCGTCGGGACGGCCCTATACGCCGCCGGACGCGCCGCTCGAGGATTTCCGGGCGCTGCACAGCAAGCTCGGGATCGGCCGCGCCGTCATCGTCAATGCCAGCGTGCACGGCACCGACAATCGCGTGGCGCTCGATGCCATTGCCATCAGCAACGGGACGTTTCGCGCCGTCGCCAATATCGACGATACCATTACCGAGCGCGGCCTTCGCGAACTGCATGAAGGCGGTTTCCGCGGGTGCCGCTTCAACTTCGTGCGTCATCTTGGCGGCGTGCCCGATATGAGGGTGTTCCATCACATCGTCGCGATGGTGGCGCCGCTCGGCTGGCACATTGACCTGCATTTCGATGCGATCGATCTGCCTGAATATGCCGGGATGCTCGCAAAATTGCCGGTCCGCTACACCATCGACCACATGGGGCGCGTCAAGGCATCTGACGGCCTCGATCAGCTTCCGTTCCGGACGCTGATTGACCTGATGACGCGCGATGAGAAATGCTGGGTCAAGGTGTGCGGCTGCGAGCGGGTGTCATCCGCCGGACCACCGTTTCATGACGCGGTGCCGTTCGCGCGCCGCATCGTCGAGACCGCGCCGGACCGCGTGATCTGGGGAACCGACTGGCCGCATCCCAATGTGAAGGTGATGCCCAACGACGGCGATCTGGTCGACCTCATTCCGCTGTTTGCACCGGAGCCGGAGTTGCAGCAGAAGATCCTGGTCGACAATCCGGCGCGGTTGTTCGAGTTCTGAAGGAGCGAGTGCGATGGCGAACAAACGCAAGCGAGATACTCCGAGCCGACGCGGCGTGTCATTCGGCTCGGCGGCTGCCTTGCTGGCGGCGTTGCTGCTTCCGCAAATCGCCCACGCTCAAAACTATCCGAGCCGGCCGGTTCGGCTGATCTTGCCGTTCGGTCCCGGCGGCGTTGCCGACGTCACGGCGCGGCTGGTCACCGAAAAGCTCGGCGAAAAGCTAGGCCAGCGCTTCGTCATCGAGAACATGCCGGGCGCCGGTGGCATCAATGCCGCGCGCGCCGTGCTGTCCGCGCCCGCCGACGGCTATACGCTGGCGCTGCTCAGCAATGGGACCGCGATTTCCGTGTCGCTGTTCAAGAACCTGGCGTTCAATCCGGTCACCGACTTCGTTCCGGTCTCGAGCATGGGCTATTTCGACTTCATCTTCGTGACGCAAGCCGGCTCGCCATATCCGACGCTGGCTGAATTCATCAAGGCGGCTAAGGAAAAACCCCGCACGCTTAATGTCGGCACCATCAATGTCGGATCGACGCAAAACCTCGCAGCGCAATTGTTCAAATCGACCGCGGGCGTCGATGTTACCATCGTGCCGTTTCGCAGCTCGCCCGATGTGATGATCGCGCTGTTGCGTGGCGATATTCAGATGGCGATCGAAAATTACAGCGCTGTGCGATCGCATATTGCCGACAAGGCGGCGATTGCCGTGTCGTCTTCAGGGCTGGTGCGCACCACGTTCTTGCCCGACGTGCCGACCGTGAAGGAAGCGGGGGGCGGCGATTTCGAGGCGCGGTCCTGGAACGCGATTTTTGCACCTAAGGGCACGCCGCCAGAGGTGATCAGTACCCTCAACGCCGCGCTGCGCGAGGTGCTCGACATGCCGGAGTTGAAGAAGCGCGCGCTGGATCTCGGCATCCAGGCCAAGGCTAGTTCGCCCGAGGAAATCCAGGAACGGCTGAAGGCCGATATCGACAAATGGGCCCAAGTGATCGAGCGGGCAGGAATTGCCAAACAATAGTCACGCGGCCGGTGCAGCCGGCAACGTGCAACAATCGAAGGAGGAAATCCCGGTCATGAGCAATGCTGGCAAAACGGGCCTGGTGGTCACGGCGCATCCTGGCGATTTCGTCTGGCGTGCGGGTGGCGCGATCGCGCTGCACGCCAAGAAAGGCTACCGCATCAAGATCGCCTGCCTGTCGTTCGGCGAGCGCGGCGAGAGCCAGTTCGCCTGGAAAGAAGCGGGCGCGACGATGGAGAAGGTGAAGGCCGGACGACGCGATGAGGCGCAGCGCGCGGCGGAGATGCTGGGCGCAGAGATCGAGTTCTTCGATGCCGGTGATTATCCGCTGCGGCTGACGGATAAGCATTTCGACCGCATGGTCGATATCTATCGCGAGCTCAATCCGTCCTTCGTGCTGACCCATGCGCTGGAGGATCCCTATAATTTCGATCATCCGAACGCCGCACACTTCGCCCAGGAAACCCGCGTGGTCGCACAGGCGATGGGTCACAAGCCCGGCGCCAAATATACCTATTCGGCGCCGCCGGTGTTCCTGTTCGAGCCGCACCAGCCCGAGATGTGCAACTTCAAGCCGCAGGTGATCCTCAACATCGACGAGGTCTGGGAGATCAAGCGCAAGACGTTCGAGATTCTCGCCGCCCAGAAGCATCTGTGGGCCTACTATGAGCGGGTCGCGCTGCAGAGGGGCGTGCAGGGCGGCCGCAATACGGGCAAGCCCATGACCTATGGCGAGGCGTATCAGCGGCTGTTCCCGATGGCGATGGAGGAACTGGCGTGAAGACAGTCGTCGTCCGCAACATCAAGCGAACCGATGCTGAGCTCGTCAAGCGGCTGGGCGTGCTCGGTGTCGCTACCGCGCACGAGGCCTATGGCCGCTTTGGGCTGATGAAGCCCTATCTGCGTCCGGTCTGGAGCGGGGCCGAAGCCGCCGGCACCGCCGTGACCGTGCTGGCACAGCCCGGCGACAACTGGATGATCCATGTCGCGGTCGAGCAGTGCCAGCCCGGCGACATCCTGGTGGTCGGTTGCACGACGGATAATACCGACGGCATGTTCGGCGATCTGCTCGCGACCTCGCTGATGGCGCGCGGCGTCCGCGGCCTCGTCATCGACGCCGGCGTTCGCGACGCCAAATCGCTTCGTGAAATGGGCTTTCCGGTTTGGTCGAAGGCCATCTCGGCCAAGGGCACGGTCAAGGCGACGCTGGGCGCGGTCAACGTGCCCGTAGTCTGCGCCGGCATCAATGTCGTGCCGGGGGATGCTGTGGTGGCGGATGACGATGGCGTCGTGGTGATCGGGCGCAAGGACGCGGCCGATGTGGTCACCAAAGGCGAGAAGCGCGTCGCCGATGAGGACGGCAAGCGGCGGCAACTGGCCTCGGGCGTGCTCGGGCTCGATATGTACAACATGCGCGAGCCGCTGGCGAAAGCCGGTCTCGTTTATGTCGACGAGCTGGAGGAGGACTGAGGTGGCGATGCGCCTGCGCACCTTGCTCGGCGACCATCCCGGCACGACTGCGCTGAAGAATGGATCGATCAGATCGGATCTGGTCGAGTTCGATTTCGCGCAGTATTCGCCAACCAACAAAGGCTTCAAGCCGATGGTCCGCGAAGGGGCGTTTGACGTCTCGGAGATGGCGATCGTCACTTATCTGATGGCGAAGTCTTTTGAGAAGCCGATGGTCCTGTTGCCGGATGTCGTGCTGGCGCGGTTTCAGCATGGGAACGCGCTCTACAATGCGAAGGCGGGAAAGCTCGCGCCACGCGACCTCAACGGTAAGCGCGTCGGCATCCGCTCCTTCACCACCACGACCGGCGCATGGCTGCGCGGCATCCTTGCCAATGATTACGGCGTCGATCTCGATTCGATCGACTGGGTGACGTTCGAGGACGCCCATGTCGCCGAATTCACGGATACGACCAAGCGGGCGCCCGCAGGCAAGCAGATCATCCAGATGCTGATCGATGGAGAACTCGACGCAGTGCTCGGCGAAAAATCGGATCATCCGGATTTGAAGCCGCTGTTTGCCGATGTCGCCACCGAAGAGAAAGCCTGGTTCGAAAAGCACAGGGTGGTGCCGATCAACCACATGGTGGTGGTGAGCCGGGCTCTGTCCGACCAGCATCCGGACGTGGTGCGGGAGGTCCATCGACTGCTGTCCGCGGCCGCCGCCGCTTCGCCGGCCGCGCCGCGCTTTAGCCGAGACGAAATGCAGCGTTCGCTGCAACTGATCATCGATTATTCCGCGCAGCAAAAGCTCATCCCGCGTGCGTTCAGCGTGGACGACCTGTTCGACGACGTAACGCGGGCGCTTTGGTAGCACCTGCACGGTGTCATCATCCGCGAAGGCGGATGATCCGGTACTCCGCGGCGCTTCGGTCAATCTCGACGGCGCGGCGTACTGGATACCCCGCCTTCGCGGGGTATGACGACCGGAAAATTGAACGATCAGGAGAAAGCAACATGACCCCCGAGCCGATTTTCGATCTCGCCCATCTCGGCCACATGGAATTGCTGACGCCGAAGCCGGACGAAAGCCTGAAATTCTTCGTCGAGGTCATGGGCATGACCGTCAGCGGACAAAAAGGCGAATCGGTCTATCTGCGCGGCTGGGACGATTACGAGCGCTATTCGCTCAAGCTGACGGCCTCAAAGACCTCAGGCATGGAGCACATGGCGTTGCGCGCCCGCAGCCCGCAGGCGCTGGAGCGCCGCGTTGCTGCGCTGAAGGGCTCCGGCTTCGATATCGGCTGGGTCGACGGCGACATGGGGCAGGGGCCGGCGTTCCGCTGCCGCGATCCCGATGGTCACATCGTTGAGCTGTATTACGAGACCGAGTGGTATCAGCCACCGCCGGAATTGAAGCCCGCGCTGAAGAACCAGGCGCAGCGATTTCCGGCGCGCGGCGTCAATGTCCGCCGGCTCGATCATCTCAATTGCCTCGCGGTCGACATCAAGGCGAACCGTCTCTTCTTCGAGAACTATCTCGGCCTGCGCACCACCGAGCAGATCGTGCTCAACGACGGCACGGAAGCCGCGATGTGGATGACGATGTCGAACAAGAGCTACGACTTCGCCTATACCCGCGATCACTATGGCAGGGCCGGCCGCTTCCATCACGTCACCTACGCGCTCGACAGCCGCGAGGAAATCCTGCGCGCCGCCGATATCTTTCTCGAGAACGGCGTCTACATCGAGGCCGGCCCGCACAAGCACGCGATCCAGCAGACTTTCTTCCTCTATGTATGGGAGCCCGGCGGCAACCGCGTCGAGGTCGCGAACGCTGGCGCCCGCTTGATCCTCGCGCCCGATTGGAAACCGATCGTCTGGACCGAGGAAGAGCGAAAGAAAGGCCAGGCCTGGGGGCTGAAGACGATCGAATCGTTTCACACCCACGGCACACCGCCGGTGTGAGGAGCTTACTCCACGGCAATTCCACGACCTTTGCTGCAATGAAGGAACTGTAACCCGGCAGGATCGAGCTTGCGTCCGCGCCATTGCGCACCATCTTGATGCGGCGTGAACGGCGTTGCGAGGCGGTCGATGCTGAAGCATGTGGATTTCACCAGCGAGGCGTTTTTTCGTCATCCGGAAGCGGGCGTCGCGAGCTTGCGCGCATCCGCTCCCGTCGTCGCCACGAAATTTCCGATCATCGGCCGGGTCTGGATCACCACGACCTATGAGACGACGGCGCGCGTGCTGAAAGACAGCGCGTTTTTCACGCTGCGGAAGGAGGGCGGGTCGCTCGCCGGCCTGCCCTGGTGGATGCCAAGGTTCATCGCAGCAGTCGCCAACAATATGCTGACGATGGACGAGCCGGACCACACGCGCCTGCGCAATATCGTCGACGAGGCGTTCCGCCGCCGTGCCGTGCTTGACATGGAACCGCATATCCGCGCCATCGCAGATCGCCTCGCCGATGACTTGTTTGCGGCCGGTAGTCCTGTCGATCTGGTGCAGCGTTATGCGCGGATGCTGCCGCTTGCGGTGATTTGCGAGCTCCTCGGCCTGCCGCCGGCCGACCGGCCGAAATTCATTGCCTGGGCCAATTCGATCGCGAACCTCACCAGCGCCTTCGGCCTTGTGCGCCTGATGGGCGGGCTCATCAGGATGCGGCGCTATCTGCAGGGACGTTTACAGATTGCCCGGGAACAGGGCGGCGAAGGATTGATCGCCGAACTGGTGAGGGTCGAGAAGGAAGGCAGCCGCATCACGCCGAACGAGATGGTCTCGATGGTGTTTCTGCTGCTCGGCGCGGGATCCGAGACCACGACGCATCTGATCAGCGGATCGGTTTTCGAATTGCTGAAGGATCCGGATCGCCGCGATTGGCTCGCGGCGGACTGGAGCCGTGCAGGGCTGGCGGTCGAAGAATTCCTGCGCTTCGTCTCGCCTGTGCAATTCTCAAAGCCGCGCTACGTGCGCCAGGACGTCGATCTCGAGGGCGTGAAACTGAAGAAGGGCGATCGGATCATGGCGATGATCGTCGCCGCCAATCTGGACCCGCAGGCTAACGAGTGTCCCGAACGCCTCGATCTCGAGCGGCGGCCGAACCGGCATCTGGCGTTCGGGACGGGAATTCATTTCTGCCTCGGCCATCAACTCGCGCGGATCGAGGGAATTTGCGCACTGCAGGCGCTGTTCACGCGCTGGCCCGCGCTCAAGCTGGCGGTCGAGCCGTCGCAGATTCATTGGCGGAGACGGCCCGGCATTCGCATGATCGCGGAGTTGCCGGTGGTGGCGGGCGTTTGATCGCAGTTACGGATTTAACATGGGGTTGTATTATCTGATTTGACACGCGGGCGATGCACGTGCAGTGTGATTGCTTTACGGATCGTTGGGGCAATGGCACATGGTCCAGCTTACCCTTGCATTGCGCCTGTTGGTTATTGCCGTCATATCTACAGTTACCACTTCCCGGGTGGCGGCAGCACAAGCCGCTGATCTGATCACGACGTATCGCGGCGCCTGCGACGGCTCCGCTGCGATCGCGCTTGACCGCGATCGCTTTGCCGTGGCGGACGATGACAGCAATGTCCTCAATGTCTACCGAACGGGACATGAGGCTGCCATCTTAGAACTCAACCTGGATCAATTCCTCGAAGCTCCGAAAAAGAAGAAACCCGGACCTGATGGCAAACCGGTTTTCAAAGAAGCTGACATAGAAGGGGCGGCGCGTATCGGCGATCGCATCTACTGGATCGGCTCGCATGGTCGCGATTCCGATGGCAACGCGGAGCCGGGTCGGTCACGCTTGTTTGCGACCCGCATCGTATCGCATCCGGATGGGCCTCGTCTGGAGCCGGTAAAACCCGGCGCGTATGCGGCCTTGCGTGAGAGCATGCTCGACGACCCGAAGCTGAAGCCGCTGAGACTTTCCAAGGCCTTCGGGCCCGATGAAAAGAAAGGGCCAGCTCCCGAAGCAAAGAAGGGTTTCAATATCGAAGGCCTCGCTGCGACGCCCGAAGGTGGCCTCCTGATTGGATTTCGCAATCCGCGTCCCGGCAAAGAAGCAATAGTGATCCCTCTCAGCAATCCCGCCGACGTAGTGGACGCCGGCAAGAAGCCCGTCTTCGGCAATCCAAAATGGCTCGATCTCGAGGGGCGCGGCATCCGCAGCATCGAATGGATAAACAATGTCTACGTCATCGTTGCCGGGCCGCACGGCAAAGCCGAGGAGTCCGATATCAAGCCGCCATTCGCCCTCTTCACCTGGAGCGGGACCGACAAAAAGCCGCGCATGATGAAGAAAATCAAACTCCCAGACGATTTCGCGCCTGAAGCGGTATTTGAAATTCCGGGCAGTCCGAACATGATGGTGCTGTCCGACGATGGGACCGACAAGTGCAAGGATGCGGACAAATCCAGGAAATCTTTTCGAGCTTTGACCATTCCGGCGCCGAAGTGACGCCGCAATGGTGCCTCGCGCGATAGCGCGTGGAGCATATTGCCGTGTTGTTACGTTTGAGATTGCAAGAAAGGATCAGTGATGTCATTTCAGGAAGAACTTATTGCTCGCGCCATAGAACAGTGGGAATGGTTTGGTCGGGACGAGGACAGGGACGACAAGTTCATCGATCCCGAAGGGAAGACAACGAAGAGCAAAACATCAAACGGAGTGCCGAACAGGCGCAAGGAAACCGTTGAGCCGTTCGCCAGCCAGGTTGCAAACTATTGGCTCGCCATTCCGAGCAAGCAATACGACGATCTCGTCAAGAAATTTGCCAAAGCCAAGGGCAAGCTCGATGGGACTATTGATCTGGCATGGTCGGCGGCATTCATTTCCTATTGCATGCAGATGGCCGGGGCCGGGTCGGCGTTCCCCTATTCGTCGGGCCACGCAACCTGGATGGTTCTGTCGATCAAGAACAAGCGCAACGGGAAACTGAAGGCGTCGCTTGTCGGCTTTCGGCCCGGTGAAATCCCGCTCGAGCCCGGTGATCTCATTGCGAGGCCGCGCCAGGCGGGGATCACTTACGATAATGCGGTGGAGAAAGGCTGGTTCATCAGCCATTCGGATATCGTGGTGGAGGTCGATAAGGAGAAGAAAGTTGCCTATGTGATCGGTGGCAATGTCGGGCAATCGGTCAGCAAGGCGGAGGTGACGATCGACTCCGACGGAAAGCTGAACGACCGGGACGGCTGGATGGTCCACATTCAGAATAACATCGCGATCAAGGCACCGCTCGTTGCGTCGTTGCCAACAAGCGAAGCAAGGGTTGGATAAAGGCGACGGGCAGGACGCCGCGCACGGCGTCCAGCTCTCTGCTGTCAGCCAATTTTCGAGGATAACGCTGTTAAGCCTCGGGCATTGTGCCGCGAGATCGTGGAGCCATGTCTGGATGAAGCGCTATGCGCGTATCGGAGACCGTCGGCGGCTGGCTGGGGCTCTTGGACACTTATAGAACTCTATGCCTTGCTCCATCACCAGAAATTCGCGAGATATTGGAGCAGGTTAGGGCCTTCGGGGCTAACAGTCCAAGCGAATCCGCTTTTGCTCGATTTCAGCATCGGTAATCATGGGGCTCCGCCGCTACCAATCCCGCCGTTATGCCACGTAAGCCTCAAGTACCGGAGTCTTGGACGCTGCCGCTTGCGTCCGCTGTCTTGCAATCCGTTTGGCAACGTCCCGAATGAGCTGGAGCTTCCGCTTGTCCTCATCAAGGCAAGCAAGGAGCTGCTCATCCGAGGCAGCGCTTATGGGGTCCGGCTCGCAAAGATGCGCTGCGGCGAGGCGGCAATAATCGCCCCGCAAGAGTTCGGCCCCGGCAAACTGGGCCAATTCCGCGGCCGCGCTTGGAACGCCGTAGGTAAGTCTAACGGCCAGCCAACCCGACGCGGTTACCCAGGTCAAGCGTCGGGTGCAATATCTCTGCAACACGCGCAGCAACAGGTACAAGATCGCAAGTCCGTGCCGCTACCGAGCGGATAGGGCCTGCCGCTCCACCAAAGCCCCCACCAAAGCGTCAGCACGCGTTCGATCTCGTTCATCGCTCGGCCGGACACAAACAACAAGCAGGCGACAGCTTTCTTGGCGCGCAACGTGGCCTGATGACTTTCGGTTATCCCCCGCTGAAGCGCATTCAAAACCTGCCAAGGCACGCCTTGTCCCCGGAGCTCATTAGGCCAAAGTTGTGGTTCCTTCTGCGTGCTCTTCTTGTTGATCGGGAACAAAACCTGATCGACCTCGACAGTCGTTTGCGCCGCCGCAATTAGAACAGGATCGCTAATTTCTTCGGGTTGAAGCGACGCGAGGCAGTCCACCAGCGCAACGATGGACCCCACCTCAGCTGCGCTTTCTCCAGCGAGACGTCCAAGCTTGGTGAGTTCAAAAGCGCCTGCCGCATTTTTCTCCAAAAGGTGATGTTGTTCCAAATCCGCCAAAGCCAAGACAAGATCGGCTCGGCTCCACTGCCATCCCGTGCTCGCGCGCCTCGCCTGAAAGGCTCCAAAGCTGGATTCGAGGAATTCGACGATCTCCTCACTTGCGGCCCCTTCGCCGGCCGCGCGACGGGCGGCAACCAAGACGCGGATGATAAGGGAACGGGGATCTGTCTTTTCATCGAGGAAGCGCGACACCAAATCCTCCGGCGTCGCCTTCACATACCGCGACCAGAGATCATGTTCGGCACGCGGATCGAGCGCCAACAGATATGAGGCGCCTTTTTCAGCAAAACCAAGCCGGCCAGCACGACCGACGAGATTCTTGTACTCTGCTACGGAATACGGTTCATCGCCGGGATGAGTCAGCCCGGCAATGATTACCGAAGAGGCGGGCGTATTTATGCCCATCGCCAACGTGGTTGTCGCAGCAATGACCCGCAGCCCGGAGCCGGACCGTCGAAACTCTTCTTCCACGATCCGGCGTTCTTCGCGTTCAAGATCAGCATTAGGGCGATCAATTGTGGTTCAACCCCCTCACGGCGACGCATCCGAATCAAATTCGAGATTGGCGCCGCGCCTGCTGTCGGCAATCATTTGTGCTTCATCAATAACAATCGTGCCGACCTGCGCCAGCACGTGCGGAAAAGTGAGGGCGATAGCCGCAAACTTTTCGTAGGTCAGGAGGCCAATATCGTATTGGCCCCGAAGCAACGGCGTGATGTCATCGGTTTCACCAGTGGCTTCCACCGTCCGAACACCGAAGGCACCATAGACGTTCGCGAAATGACGACGCTTGTCGGCGACAAGAGCCTTGAGCGGTAACAGGAACAGGGCCCGCTTGCGACCAGCACACTTCGCAATGCCGCTAACTCGCCCACCATCGTCTTGCCAGACGAGGTCGGAGCCGAGACGACAAGATTCTCGCCATCCAATACGCCGAAGTCGTTGATGGCAGTTGTCTGAATCGCATTCAGAGATGGGATCGCACCGCCCCAGGCAGCAATCAGTGCGCTCGGGAATCCAGCCGCAGCAAGACTAGAGAGATCTGATGACACACTGGCTGGCAATCGCGACGGGAATGCAGCCTGATACTTTGCGCCTGCTACAAACACGGGCCATTCAATGTCACCATCGATGGTTCCACGCATGGTCGGATTTTGCAGCTTTCCAACTTGAGACGCGGCAGCCTTTACCCGGTTCGTGACGTGTTCGAGCATCCGGTAGAGCGAGATCTTGCCTCCGCCAACGACTTCTTCAGCACCGCGCAACGCCTCCAGCAAGAAATGGGTGAGGAACCCATGCCCGAAGCGACGGTGTTCGTAGGCGGGTTCGGTTGCGGCAGATGCCGTGAAAATAATACGCCCTGCGCCCGCAAGCTGGGCGAGCCTCGCGTCGGTTGACATGATGCTCCGGGCCTTCGTGTCGACGTGCAGCACCTTCGCTCCAATGCCGCCGGAGAAACAGCAATCGAGGAAGAGGATCAAACGCTTTGCTGGAATGCGCGAAAACCAATCCTGCAACAGATCGAGCGGGATGGCAGTGCCCGTGAGATCGGCCAGATCCGCGTCATGCGTCACAAGTTCGTGCGACTCCGATCCGTGGCCGGAGAAGGCAATCACCACCGTATCTTCGGGATCACACCCGGACAGGTCCGCAAAAGCCGCCTCGACACGTGAGCGCGTGGCATCGGCATTGATGAGCTGACATGTGCGCGTCGCGATGCAATGGCGCTCGAAGCGCTGTTCTTTGACACGCTCGGCGGATCGACCGTGCTGCTGACGGATGCTGGCTGAGACGTAACGATCAATGCCGATGAAGAGACCGCGAAACGCCGCGGGCCACCGCCTTATGCCCGTTGAATGCCGACAGAGAACGAGGCCCGCGATAAATGCTTCTTCCGGTCGTGAGGTGGCAACTTTAGGGGGTGGCCGACAACCTACCAACTGTATATGGGGATGGTTCCTGCCATCGCAAGTGCATCCATTAAGTCCTTGATTTTTTGTTCTTAATTTGTTCGCGTGCTTGAAGCCGACAAGTTTCGCTTTGCGGTCTTCCAGCAAACGCTAGGTTTCGTATAGCAACAAAGCCGATGGACCAAGCCGGTCGTTCTTTGCAGGTATCGAACGTGGCCGGCGTTGGCCTGCGATGACGAGCCATTAGGCTTAGCTCGTCGTATTGCCGCGAAAAAGCTGAACGCTGTGGGCATGCGGCTTAACCGGTTGGCAATTCGACCCCATATCAGGAGTGCCCGATCGATGGCCCGGCGCTGACGGCTCGTCGATACAATAGGCGCGTGAAGTGGACTTACAGCTCGTCGCTCGGGAGCGGCGCTACAAATCGGTGGGCATGTCGCCAACAAGAAACAATCACTATGTTCCGCGGTGGTATCAGGCCGGCTTCTTTGAGCCGGGGCGCAATACGCTCGCCTATTTTGATCTCACGCCGCCTCAGAAAGCACTCGATGACGGTCGGATTGTCACGATTGGCAAGTCCCTGATCCATTGGCCGACTACCCAGTGCTTTCAACAGAAAGATCTCTATTCGACGTTCTTCGGCACGGTCGTCAGCGACGAGATCGAGCGCCGATTGTTTGGCGATGTCGATGCCAAGGGCGCGCAGGCCGTGCGAGCGTTTTGTGAGAACGACCCCGGCAAGTGGCACGAGCATTTTCAAACTCTGTTCCAATACATCGACGTGCAGAAAATCCGCACACCCAAGGGACTCGATTGGTTGAAAGCGCAGTATCCTGCTTTGACGCAAAACGATCTCATGTTCGAAATGCAAGGCATTCGCTCGATGCACTGCACTATCTGGGCCGAGGGCGTGCGCGAAATTGTGGCCGCCGATGACTCCGAGATCAAATTCATCACCAGCGATCATCCGGTCACCATTTATAATCATGCGGTACCGCCTGATGCTACGCTCGGCGCGTATCCGCTCGACCCGTCGATCGCACTGAAGGCGTCGCAGACACTTTTTCCACTCTCACGTGACTTCTGTCTGATCCTCACCAATCTTGAATATGCGCAGAACCCCGATGCAAACCCGCTCGAGAAGCGGACCTTTGCGCGAAACTACCGAAATTCAATGGTTCGAACCGACGCCTTCATCCGCGTGCGTAAGTTCGCCGCGCCCGATGTTGCGCGCATCAATCGGATTATCCGAGCGAGAGCCCGCCGCTTTATTGCCGCGGGCCGCAAGGAGTGGCTGTAGCCGGACGAAACCGAAGATTGGAGTGAATGCCGACGCGTTCTCTTACCGCCCGAAAACGAAATCTTCCACTATGGCGGCGAGATGTTCGCTAAGTTCGAGAGCGGTCACGTCCATTACCAGGACGCGTTCGGCAGGACCGAAAAGGAGCGTGAATGGCTGCAGAAGCCGGCCGCGCCAAACCCCTGCGACCCAATGATGTGTGCGCGGATGCGGCTACGGACAACGCTTTAAGGACTGCTGCGCTTCGAAACCGCCCGCGTTGCGACCAACGTGGACCGAGCGCAGCATCCGCGAACGCAACATCATGTTTTACAACGCCCTTGAGCATGTGCTCGGGCTCGCCGAAACGGAAAAAGATTGGGTCACCATCCGCCGCGAAATGACCGACGAGAAAATCAAGCAAATCTATCATTTGTACGAAGGTCTATGGCCGGAACAGACCGACCTTTTGCAGCTCCTCCCGAAGCCCGACGGGACGCCGCGGGCGATCTATACCGGCGCTATTCACCCCGACGCGATAGCGGACTACGCGCTCGGGGCATCGCTGTATTTTGGAGAGTTGATTATTCAGCACCCGTTCGTGAATGCGCGCATTCTGAACCCCAAATTTAGTCCCGTCAAAAATCGGAGTGCCTATCGTCAGGAGGTACTCAAATCGATTGCGTTCTTTTACACAGTAATGCCGTTGGTCGAGCGCGGCTTGGTCAATCTGATCCCTGATCCGTGTGACTTTGACAAACATCTTCGCGACCAGATGTGGCAGATGGCGCGATCCCGATCGGTCGGTAATGACCCGCGAATATACGAAGACCATCGCACGAAGGTCTTGATGAGGGAGGACGCCCAGCGCGGTATCATGTCCATGCCGCAGCGGGCCTTGCGTTCGCAGATGCAAAAGGTGTTTCCTGACAAAGACGAAGCCGAACGCGAGACCATGCTGCAAGCAATGCTTCGACTTCAAGAACAGGATCCGCTGGCCGTCCTCCAGCAAGAGCCGTTTGAGAGCGGTGAGGGCGGCTAGCCTTAACATGGCGAAATTGGCGCCGAATTTTGAGATGGCCATGTATTTGGCTCAAGCGACAGGTGCCAGCATCGTCACCGACAGCCCGGCTCGCTGGCAAGAAATACTCATGGCCGCAGCCCGGTCGGCACGCATACCAACAATGGCGGTACCCGAGCTCGCCCGCGCTATTCGTGAGTCCGTGTTTGCGTTTCCACAAACGGCGTCTGACGTCGTGGCGTTAGCGTCGGATACGTCGTTTTTCGGGTATCATCAAGTTATGCGCGACGCATTCAAGTATGTAACGAAACGCGGCGATCGCGGCCGCAAGCCGAATGTTGAGCAGGGGCTGGCCGGCCGCTTCACGCGTACGCACACACCGGCGCAGCAGAGTCTTCAAAAAGCCGATATCCCGCTCAAACAAGCGCGAATTGCCGGTCTGTTCCTGCAGGGCGGGATCCAGGACAACACCGTCAATCGTCTGCTCTTGATGTCAAGTTCGGAGAACCATCTGCCAAATGTCGCGATGGTCTTTCATATTGAGCCAATCAAGGTGGCCGACTAGACGACCGATTCCATGAACTTGGCAGTCATGGAACGGGAGGTTTGTTTGTGGATTCCTCGTTTGCGATTGACTGAACGAGGAGTTTCATCATGGCAGGATGGCGGCAAGGGGTCGAGTTGGCGATGACCGACGAAGAGATTGAAACGTTGACGGCTCTTTCGCGGTCGCGGACCGAACCGGCGCGCCGGGTATCGCGGGCTGCGATGCTGCTTGCCTACCGCGAGACCCCGTCGTTCTTTGCGGTGGGACAAAGACTTGGCGCCCATCATCAGACGGTCCAGCGCTGCGTCGAGCGGGCGGCGGCTGATGGCGCGCTGGCGGCGCTCGATGAGCGCCCGCGACCGGGCAAGGAGCCGGTGATCACGCCGTCCGGACATGAATGTCTCGCCCGTCTGGTTCAGGGCACGGTGTGCAAGCTTCTCGGTCAGCAGGAAATCAAGCCGCACAAGGTGCGCTACTATCTTGAAAACCGCGACGCCGAGTTCGAGCAGAAGATGGCTGAGGTTCTGTATGTCTATCGCGAGGTCCAGGTCCTGAAAAAAGCCGCCGCCCGATCGAAGAAGTCGGACAAACCGGTAGCGATCGTCTCCTACGACGAGAAGCCGGGAATCCAGGCCGTCGCGACGACAGCGCCGGATCTGCCGCCTGTGCCGGGCGTACATGCGACCTTCGCGCGCGATCATGAGTACAAACGTCACGGCACGCTCAGCCTGTTGGCGGGCATTGACCTGCTCACCGGGAAGGTCCACGCGCTCGTCAAAGACCGCCACCGCAGCCGAGAGTTCGTAGAATTCCTCAAGCTTCTCGATGCCGCCTATCCGGCCAGGACCGCGATCAAGTTGATCCTCGACAATCATTCCGCGCACATCTCGAGGGAAACCAGAGCCTGGCTCGACACACGACCGGCAGGCCGCTTCCAGTTTACCTTCACGCCCAAGCACGGCTCCTGGCTCAACCTCATCGAGGGCTTCTTCTCCAAGTTCGCCCGCTCCGTCCTGCGTCACATCAGGGTTACATCAAAGCACGAACTCAAAGAGCGCATCATGGCCGGAATCGACGACGTCAATCGCCATCCCGTCGTCCATACTTGGTCCTACAAACTCGCCGACGCCGCCTGATATGATTCGAACCAAGAAAACGATGATCTAGCAAGCTTTCGCTGGCTGAACCTAGCTCAAACTTCCCCAGGATGGATTGGAGCGAGAGTTCAAATTTTTCAATTGGTTAGAAGCCGGCGTGTGCACGACGTGTGCACCGGGAGATCTAGAAAAATCCATTGAGGGCAAGTGTGGGCCGCTCGTTTTTGGAGTGATCTGACGTCCGTAGAGCCTGGGCGGTCTAAGAGTGGCGCCGCAAGGGCAGAGCATTCGAAGGCTTGCGAGTTGATAGCGCCCCTCACGGGCAGAGCTTCGTGCTCGACCGATCGCGAAAAGCTATGCGAACTGCACTCAGGACAAAAATCGATGTCGGGGTTCGAGTCTCTCCCCGCTACCAGAGCTCCCCGCAAATGTACCTAAGTTTTCGGCTTGAGCGGTTCGCACTATGGCGTGATCGCGCTTCAATTTGGCAGCCACACCTAGTGATGTTAATCGGCAGTAGGTGCGAACGCCCAGACTGCGACTGCTTAGTGATCTCTGGATTGGTCCCGGGCCTGGATTCGAACCAGGATCTCTAGTCTTACTGTGTCACAAAAGAAGGCGCTTCGTCTGCCGGGTGCAACAAGGAC
>NZ_LLXX01000049.1 GCF_001440405.1 Bradyrhizobium valentinum | reverse complement strand
TAAATCAAACGGCCGAGTCATTCCGTCGCAGTCAAGATCTGTGCATCTACTAGTGCTTTCGCAGGGACGACAACCTATTGGTTTGATGACAACTGTCGGACGCAAAGTGCAGTCATAGCCCCCTCACTCGCCGCCGTCGATCTGGCGCCCCATCAGCGCGATCGCCTTCTGATACACCCCCGCGGCATTCCAGGCCTGGATGGCGGCAAAATTCGGCTCGCCCGGCTGGTAGCCCGCGCCGGCGCGCCAGCCATGCGCCTTTAGAAAATTCGCGGTCGAGGTCAGCGCATTGGCCGCGTTTTCGAGATTGCCGGTGCCGTAGGCCAGGATGGCTTTGGGCATGAACTGTGTCTGGCCGACCTCGCCATGCATCGAGCCGCGCTGCGACGGCGACAGCGCGCCGCGGTCGATCAATTGCAGCGCCGCGTAAAGGTGCTCGGTGAAATACGCCGAGCGCCGGCAGTCATAGGCGAGCGTCGCGATCGAGGCCAGCATGTTCTGATTGCCGCGCTGGCTGCCGAACCCGGTCTCCATCCCCCAGATCGCGAGCAGCGGCCCCGGCGGCACGCCGTAGCGCTGCTGAATCGAGGCGAACAGCGCGCCCTGCGACTGCTTGAGCTGCCGCCCCTTCGCGACGATGGTCGTGGCCCCGCGCTTGGCGAGAAACTGATCGAGCGAGAGGCTGAAACTGCGTTGGCCGCGATCGGCATTGATGGTCGACTGCGCATAGTTCGTCGCCATCAGAGCCTGGATGGTGGGAGCGCTGATGCCCTTGGCTCGCGCTTCGCCGGCAAACTCCTGTTTCCAGGTGGCATAGCCGGCGGACGAGCTGCCGCATTGGGCGGCATGGGCTTGGGAGTTGAAGCATGCGAACATTGCCAGGGTGGCGCTGAAAGCAAATGCGATGCGGAGCATGGAAAAGCCATTCCTGAGAGAGCACTGCAAATAAGCATCGGCTTCTAGCACGTCCTTGGCCGCGCTTCGAGGGTTGCGGCAAACGCATGGACAGAATCTCCCCGAAAACGGCCATGATTGCGACTAATTTGAACCGGGTGATCTGCCGGCGCGACCTTTACAAGTCATACTTCGTTCCCCCCTCCCCTCGATCGTTTCTCGAACAAATGGATTTCCCATGAGCTTACCGCACACACTGTTCAGGCCGGTCCTCCTGCTGCTCGCTATGTCGCTTGGTGCGATGACGAACGCTTCCGCGCAGACGCGCGACGTGGCCGGCGCAAGGGACTATCCAGGCATCGGGCGGTTCGGCGGCAGCGTCATCACGGGATATCAGGTGAAGGATTTCGATGCGGCGCGAATGCAAGGGGCCGCCTTCAAGGATGGCCAGCCCACCGACGCGCGGCGGCTGGAGGGGCGCATCACGCGCATCGCCTATCGCACCAATCCCGGCCCCTCGATCCTGGAGGTGTCGCGCAATTTCGAGACCCAACTGGCGAAGGCCGGATTCGAAACGCTGCTTGCCTGCGATGTTGACGCGTGCGGCGGCATTCCCTTCTCGGAAGCCGTCGACGCGCTGCCGATCCCGCAGATGTGGGTGGACGGTTTCAACTACCGCTATTTTGCGGGGCGCAAGGTGGACGGCGGCCGCGAGACCTATGCCAGCCTCATCGTCAGCGAGAACAACCGCGAGATCTATGCGCAGCTCGTCATCGCCGAAGTCGGCGCGATCGAGAACAAGATGGTGGACGCGGCTGTCATGGCCAAGGGCCTTCGCGAGACGGGCCGCATCGCGCTCTACGGGATCTATTTCGATACCGACAGGGCCGAGGTAAAGCCCGAAAGCCGCCCCACCCTCGAGCAGATCGCGAAGCTGCTCACCGCCCAAGTCGGACTGAGCGTCTTCATCGTCGGCCACACCGACAACCAGGGCCCATTCGCCTACAATCTTGATCTGTCGCGACGCCGCGCCGAGGCGATCGCCGCCGAGTTGGTGAAGAACTACGGCATCGGCGCGCCGCGACTGCGCACCGCGGGCGTGGCCCTGCTTGCGCCGGTGGGTTCCAATGCCACCGAGGCCGGCCGCGCGCTGAACCGCCGGGTTGAACTGGTGGCGCCTTAGTTTAATGCTGGGCCAACGTCCGCTTTGGCACGTCCAGGACAATGGCAATGACCAGGTCCAGTGGTTTCAAAGTCGGAATGGGAATCGCGATCGCCGCGTTGGCGGGATCCCAGAAGGCCGCCGCGCAGACGCCAATGCTTTCCGTGGACCCTTCACAACTGCCCCGCCTCGGTACCATCGACGAGCGCTTTCAATCGTACAACGTGGAAATGGTCGAGGTCACTGGCGGCCGCTTCTGGAAGCCTTACAGGGCGAGCGCCTCGGCGCCGTCGGCACACGGCGCGGTGAATGCCGGAAATGTCCCTGCAGGCGGCAATCCCGACCTCTACGAATATCGGAAGCCCGTCGATCTATCGAACCGCCGACTACGCGCATTGGCCGCCGCTCTGGCCCCAGCCTACATGCGCGTCAGCGGCACCTGGGCCAACACCACCTACTTTGCCGAAAGCGATGAGGCGCCCTCCACGCCGCCCAACGGCTTCCGCGCGGTGCTAAGTCGCGAACGCTGGAAAGCTGTCATCGACTTTGCCCGCGCGGCCAGCGCAGAGATCATCACCTCGATGGCAACAGGCCCCGGCGTCCGGGATGCAGCAGGTCTATGGCAGAGCGATCAGGCGCGTCGCTTCTTCGCCTATACCAGATCCGTCGGCGGCAGAATTGCCGCCGCCGAGTTCATGAACGAGCCCACGCTGGCCGCCATGGGCGGCGCACCCAGGGGATATGACGCGACAGCTTACGGGCGGGACTTCAAGGCCTTTATTGCGTTCATCAGGGCGAGCGAACCGGATGTGATGGTTCTGGGCCCCGGTTCGATCGGCGAGACAGCCGCGCCGCAATCATCGAGGCCATCCAGCTCCGAATTCATCAACACGCGGGACTTGCTTGCAGCATCCGGATCCGGCATCGACGTTTTCTCCTATCATCACTACGGCGCGGTCTCGCAACGATGCTCTCCCGGTCAAACCACACCAGAGGCCGCGGTTTCGGAAGCATGGCTGGCGAGCACGGACCGGACACGCGCGTTTTACCAATCGCTTAGGGACGAGTTCGCGCCTGATAAGCCGATCTGGCTTACCGAAACCGCCGAGGCAGCTTGCGGCGGCAATCCCTGGGCTTCCACCTTCCTCGATACGTTCCGATATCTCGATCAACTTGGCCGGCTTGCCAGGGCCGGCGTCCAGATGGTCGCGCACAATACGCTGGCCGCAAGCGATTACGGCCTGCTTGACGAGACGACGTTGCGGCCGCGGCCAAACTATTGGGCGGCGCTGCTCTGGCGCAGGGTTATGGGCACAATTGTTCTCGACGCCGGCGTGCATCAGGGAGTGCACCTCTATGCGCATTGCCGGCGCGGCATACGTGGGGCCGTCACGCTGCTGGCTATAAATACGGACCGCACGACCGCCGCAATCCTGCGACTGCCCGTGGCCAGCGAGCGTTACACGCTGTCGGCGGATCATCTGCAAAGCGCCGAAGTGAAGCTGAATGGAGCGGCCTTGGAACTCGCTCCGAACGACGATCTTCCGCGGTTGGCTGCGGTGACATCGCCACCGGGTCCGGTTGAGATCGGACCGACCACGATCACTTTCCTTGACGTCGGGGATGCCAAAAATCCGGCATGCGACTGAATTTTTCCGCCGTTATTTTTCTTTGACAGCGGCGCCTCTATCGAGGACAAGGCCGGCCATGGCCAAGAAACCCGGGACCAATCCCAAAGGCGAGTTTGCCTTCTTCAACGTCGTCTATGAAGACGATTCGCAACGCTCCAACCGGCGCGTGCCTTCCGAGCTGCTCGGTGGCCTCGACGGCGACGAGCCAGCACGCGGCTACATCATGGAGCAGGACCGCGAAATCGCCGAGAAATCCGGCCGCACGCCGCTGGCGATCAAGAGCATCAGCCGGGTCGGGGCGAAGAAGAAGTAGCCTCGCAAGCAAGGCCCGGTTACATCAACCAACGTCGCGATCGCCGGAGAGTGGCGTTATCCACGTGCTTAACTACCAGCAGAGCAAGCGGCACCCCTCTCCCTAACCCTCCCCCGCAAGGGGAGAGGGAACCCTACCACCGATGCGTCCCTGACTCGTGCCAATCACATCAGGGATAGCCAACATGCAATGTGAGGTGAGCACACTGGTACGGCTCCCTCCCCCCTTGCGGGGGAGGGTGGGGAGAGGGGTGGCGGCCCCGGGCGCTGGCGCGAGAAGTTTGGGTGCGACCTGACCAAACAAAAGCGGCTGGCTTTCGCCCGGCGCTTTCGTTAGATGGATGCCCGGGTCGAGCCCGGGCATGACGACCTGAGCTAGTTGTCGAGGAACGACCGCAGCTTCCTGCTCCGCGACGGATGCTTCAGCTTGCGCAGCGCCTTCGCCTCGATCTGGCGGATGCGTTCGCGTGTCACGCTGAACTGCTGGCCGACTTCTTCCAGCGTGTGATCGGTGTTCATGCCGATGCCGAAGCGCATGCGGAGCACGCGTTCTTCGCGGGGGGTGAGCGAGGCCAGCACCCGCGTGGTGGTTTCGCGCAGGTTGGACTGGATCGCCGCATCGATGGGCAGGATCGCGTTCTTGTCCTCGATGAAATCGCCGAGGTGTGAATCCTCTTCGTCACCGACCGGCGTTTCGAGCGAGAGCGGCTCTTTGGCGATCTTGAGAACTTTTCGGACCTTCTCCAGGGGCATGCCGAGCTTTTCGGCGAGCTCTTCGGGGGTCGGCTCGCGGCCGATCTCGTTGAGCATCTGGCGGCTCGTGCGCACGATCTTGTTGATGGTCTCGATCATGTGCACGGGGATGCGGATGGTGCGGGCCTGGTCGGCGATCGAGCGCGTGATCGCCTGCCGGATCCACCACGTGGCGTAGGTCGAGAACTTGTAGCCGCGGCGATACTCGAATTTATCAACCGCCTTCATCAGGCCGATGTTGCCTTCCTGGATCAGGTCGAGGAACTGCAGGCCGCGGTTGGTGTACTTCTTGGCGATCGAGATCACGAGACGGAGGTTGGCCTCGACCATTTCCTTCTTGGCCTGGCGCGCCTCGCGCTCGCCCTTCTGCACGCCGTGTACGATCTTGCGGAATTCGCCGATCTCGAGACCGGTGAGGGCTGCCAGCGACTGGATCTCGTGGCGCAGATCCTTGATGCGGTCCTTCTCGTGATGGACGAAATTCTTCCAGCCTTTGGCGGACAGTTTCGAGACACGGTTGAGCCAGCGCGGATCGAGCTCCGAGCCCTGGTAGTTGCGCAGGAAGTCTTCGCGCGCGACGCCGTGGCTGTCACCCAAACGAAGCAGGCGGCCCTCGAACGACACCAGCTTCTTGTTGATGTCGTAGAGCTGCTCGACGAGCGAATCGATGCGGGCCTGGTTCAGGCGCAGCGACTTCACCTCGACGATGATCTCATCCTTCAGCTTCTTGTACTTGCGCTCCTGCGAGGGCGAGAGCGACTCGCTCTGAAGCTGGTTGGCGATATCCTGTTCTTGAAGACGCCGCAGCTTCTTGTACTCGGAGGCGATCTTGTCGAACGTCTCGACCACCTTCGGCTTCAGTTCGGCTTCGATGGCCGCGAGCGACATCTGGTTTTCGAACTCGTCGTCTTCCATGTCGCCTTCGGCGGCGGCTTCGGCCGGATCCTTCTCCTCGCCGTCGCCATCGGGCGCGGTGCGGAACGGGGTCGCCGACGGGGGAGCAGCGGGCGGCGCGACATGCGCGGGCGCGGCAGCCGTGCCGTTAGCGACGGGCTGG
>NZ_LLXX01000048.1:4062-37947 GCF_001440405.1 Bradyrhizobium valentinum | reverse complement strand
AACGCGACCACGAGGCCGAGCGGCACGGCCAGATAATAGGCGTAGCGCTGCTCGAGGCAGAGCGGACAGGGGCGGATATCCAGTACGAGCTGGAAGAACCAGGCGCCCGCCAGCGTCGCCGCGGCGACGGCCGCAATCGCCAGCGCCGCGGCGGCCGCCGGATTGGCAGCAAGGCGCACGGGCGAGGAATGGGCAGCTTCTGATGTCACGGATGCTCTCCGGAGCATAATTCATGCTCAAATAGGCAACAGCGTCCTATCCCGCCACACCTGGAGTGTCGAGGCGCGCCACAATCACATCCGCGCGGGTTGACCCGCGCAGGCCGCCCGCTATATTCCGCCCGCTTCGCCGCACCGGGCTTCTGCCCCGCGACCGAAGGCCCCTGTGGCGGAACTGGTAGACGCGCTCGACTCAAAATCGAGTTCCGCAAGGAGTGCTGGTTCGATTCCGGCCAGGGGCACCAATCGGGCGTCCGCCCTCGTCCGGCAACGTTCATTTTTTTCAATAAAATTCGACCAGCCCCTAGTTCATCCGAAACGGTGACAGACGGCACGTTGCCAAGATGCAGTTCTGCGCGTGCCAACCATTGTTAGGAGGCTCGCAGCGCGTTCGTTAGTGCAGACAGCGCAGCCGGCTGATGCTGGCGACTGGGGTAATACATGAAGAATCCGGGAATTGGCGGCGTCCAGTCCTCCAGCACACGAATAAGGCGACGCTTCGCAACATACTCTGCGACCTGCTCTTCGAATGCGAGTCCTAGGCCGGCGCCAGCGAGTGCCGCCTGAATCACGAGGTGGGTATCATCGATTATAAGCGGACCATTCACACCGACCGTGACCGCCTTTCGTCCTTTCTCGAATTCCCACCGATAAGGACCGCCCGGAAGACGCAGGCCTATGCATCGATGATCATTTAGATCCTTGGGCTTCCGCGGAATGCTTCGTGATGAAAAATAGCCAGGCGATCCGATCACCGCCAATCGCAGCTCCTGGGTGACCCGTACTGCGATCATGTCCTTTTGAATGTACTCACCGAGTTGAATACCGGCGTCGAACTCGCCCGCAACGAGGTCTACAGGGCCAGTGACAGTAACAACGTCAAGAACGATGTCAGGGTAGGCTTCCGCGAATGCCGTGAGCCGCGGCAACAATACCATCACAGCAGCCGACCGGGACATTACAATTCGAAGGCGCCCTGCAGGTCGGTGCCGAACGCTTCGGGCTTCATCGATAGCACGAGCAATTTGCTCAAGTGCCGGAGCCAATTCTTTCAAGAGAGCTGCCCCTGCAGCGGTTGGTGCGACGCTCTTGGTTGTTCGAGCAAGAAGCTGCAACTCGAGCCGCTGCTCAAGTCCCCGGATCGTGTGGCTCAGAGCAGACTGAGACACACCAATCTTTGCCGCAGCCCGCGTAAAGCTTCGTTCTCTGGCGACGATTGCAAACGCAGCGAGTTCGTTCAGCTCGTTTCTCATGATTTATGAATACCATTCATAACCCCACCTTGTCTAACGCGGCTGGTTTCATAAGCCACTTTGTCCTAGGTTTGGGCAACAAGGAGACTTGAGGCAATTTTCCGCGGGTTTTGGCCGGCTTGGCGCTCGGCACAGGTAGCTGGGGCTATGAGCTGTTCGTTGTAACAACTTGGGACGGATATACCCGGCAATTTCAGTCTTTATCTGAAGAGCGCAACTTAAAGTTCACGGGGACTTTTTGGGAGAGCAAAATGGATCGACGAGCATTTTTGAGCCGATCTGCCAGCGTGACTTTTGGAGCTACGCTCGTCAGCGCTCCTGGTTTGATGCTTGGAGACCGGACTTTCAGCCATGCGCAGTCTCCTCCCGTTCCAAATAACAACCTTATGGATAGCAAGCTTATGGATACCGATGCTCGTGCCTTGCGCTCTTTAGCGCAGACCTATTTCGACGGTGCCTATGAAATGGATGCTGACAAATTTGCGTCCATATTTCACCCCTCGAGTTCCGTGACCAAGGTCGGCGACGACGGCAACGTGAGCGTGACGCCAATTGCGACGTGGCTAGCAGCCGTCCGCAATTTGAAAGCTCCGAAACAACAGGGCCTGGAACGCCACGATCAGATCCTATCGATAGACGTTGATGGAGAGCTCGCGCTTGTGAAGTTGAAATTGCAGATTCCGCCACGTTACTTCACGGACCTGTTGTCATGCTTGAAGGTCAACGGAACCTGGAAGATCGCTCAGAAAGTGATGACTTCGAAAACCTAACGGCTCAGTGCTACTTTACAAAATTCCGTCACACGCTTAGCAGGTTGGCCGTGGAAGTTCTGTCACAAGGCGCCAATACCTTCGGCTGCGCTTCGGGATCGTGGAAGATTTGGTCACTCTCTGACGGATATGTCGACCTGCCCGCAGAATCCCTCAGGCATCCCAACAACAAAATGTGTAGGCAGGCCGAATCGCCACAGCAGGACGATTCGCTGGTTCGATTGTCGGTCAACTGCTTCCTATTCGACCGCTCCGGCATCGACCGTGTTTTGATTGATTGTGGAGCGGGTGGGAGTTGGGACCCGTCCATGGGTCACCTCGTGGAGGCGATGGCGGAGGCAGGCGTCGAAACGTCATCGATCACTGTGATCGCCCTCACTCACGCTCATGGCGACCACATCAATGGTCTCCTAATGCCTGACGGTCGACGAGCATTTAACAGCCTGAGGAAGATTATGATAGGGCAAGACGCCGTTGAGGAGTTTCTTGCCGAGCCAGAGCTGGAGGAGTTTCGTCCTCTCCTTGCCCCAATTAACGGAGGAGACCGGCTGGCCGATCATTTACTGGCGGTGGCTATACCTGGGCATGCTCGGGGCCATATGGGTTATCTCCTCAACACTGACGAGGAAGATGTCTTATTCTGCGGCGACCTGATCCACGTTCCTGCTGCACAGTTTGCCCGTCCCGAGCTTACTTGGGCCTATGACGATGACGATTCCATAGCGAGGGCTAGCCGGATCAAGTTGCTTCAAGGTGCAGCGGATACACATATTTGGCTAGCCGGCGCTCACCTAGGTCGACCAGGTATCGGTAGAGTAGTTGAAGAGGGGGAAGGATTTGCATTTATTCCGGCCGCGAAGCCGCTAACTACCGAATTATCTTGATACTGGTGCGTTTGCGCAGCCGCGTGATCGTCAAGACGGTGCAAGACCACCGAGACCGACATTCGGTTCGAGTCGCGATCTGACCATGATAGCCCTTTCACTTAGCTGACGCGTGGCAGGGCGGCGCCCGCTGCGTGGTCGATGACGTAACGCCAGGTGCCATCGGACTGGCGGCGGACCAACTCAGCTGAGCTGCCGGACGCCACGATGAAGCCGTCCTGGGTGCGCAGTTCCCAATCCGCGCGCAGCAGAGCAACTTCACTGTGCTGGACGCAAAAGTTATTGCGCGACGTCATTGTCCCTGGCGCTTGCAGCAGTCGCTGCAACTCACCGGCGATCGCGTCGAGCCCTATCAGACTTCGCTCGCTTCCATCCACGCGCAGGACGGCATCCACCTCGTAAAGCGCGAGCAGATTGTCTATGTTACGGCTGTTGAAGGCTTGAGCGAATGCCTCATTCATCTGGGCTGGCTCAGTCACGGTCATGTCTCATCTCCTCGTTGTTGGAGAAGAGAAGCACGCCCCTTCAGTGCTAACCAAACGGGAAGGAACTGCATTGTCATCTGCTGCGCTACGATTAGAACTCGACAATCCGCAACCGCGTCGCCCGGCAGATTGCCCGGTCGAGGATTGGCTGGCCTTCCTGGGCCACCGGTGGAACGCACTTGTGCTCTGGCACCTGAAGGACGGTCCGAAACGGCACGGAGAGCTGGCGGAGCTTCTACCGGGCGTATCTCCGAAGGTGCTTTCTGAGCGTCTGGATGGGCTTGAAAATCGAGGCTTGGTGCTGCGCTCCCCAACCGCCGCGTTCCCACGGCGCGTGACCTACTCGCTCTCGCTCAGGGGCACCGAGCTCCTAGGCATCCTCGATCGGCTTGAGCTTTGGTCACGCCGGCATGATCGAGCGGCTGCTCGGTCGCATGAACACGCAAGCCGACGGAGTTAGCGTAGAAACGTGATCGCCCCGCACATCCGAAGCTTGGCCTCATGCATTACGGTGACACTGCCACCGTAATCGGGTTCGGGTGTGAACAACGCCGCTACCCGTAGCCGCCGGGAGAATGTGGTCACGAATAAGATCCACGTAGCGGAGACGCGGAGATGATCAGAATTGGCTCAATCGTAATCCATTGCCATGAGTTTGAGCGCATGGTCGCATTTTGGCAGGAGGCTTTGCAATATATTCCGCGAGCGCCTGCGAGCGGCGGCTGGATTGTCCTTTGTGATCCTGAAGGCCGTGGGCCCAATATATCGTTTCAGGCTCGCGATCGCCGCGGCTGGAGGAGAAGCTGGCTGCACTTGGACCTTTATACCGAGCACCAGCGGGAAGAAGTTCATCGCTTGCTGACGATCGGAGCGAAACAGTATCCGTGGCGGTATCCGCAAAATGCTGATTACGTGGTATTACAGGATCCGGACGGCAATCTTTTCTGTGTGGTGCAAAAGCCGAATGGCAAGCGTGAGGGAGAATCAGCTTGACTGCCGCGGAGCTTGCCCGCGAGCGGGTTGATCCTACGGACCTCGGGGTTTGGGCCAACGGGTTGGCATTACGGTGACGCTGACACCGTAATGCGATGATAGTATCGCGCAGGCTCGGAGCCGCGATGGCAAGGCGCCGGAGAATCTATTTCCATCATCGTCCCGCCACCATCCGTTCAACCTCTATATCAGGCACATCCGAACGCCTTGCCTCACCCCTCCCGGTACCAGCTCGCGAGCTGCCACAGATCGTTGTCCCAGCCCGAGATATGCGCGGTCAGCTTGTTGCCGAGCGCCGCGACCCGGGCCCGGGAGACGATGGGCTGGATGTAATTGTCTGTCACGACGAGGTCGTTGAGCTTGACGAACAGCGCCGCGCGCTTCACCGCGTCGAGCTCCTGTTCGGCCTGCTTGTAGATCTCGTCGTATTCCTTGCTTTGCCACCGCGAGACATTGCGCCCCTGCCACTTGTTTTCCTTGTTCGCCACCTGCCACGACGTGTACTGGTTCATGAAGAACTGCGGATCGGCCTGCGGCATGGTGGTGTTGTACATCTGCGCGTCGCAATAGAAATGTGTGTAGGTGTCGGGGTTGGCGGCGTCGGAGGAGAAGAACACCGATCCCACCACCGACTTCAGCTCGACGTCGATGCCCGCTTTCTGGCACGCCTGCTTGACGATGGCCTGGGTCTTCTGCCTGGGCGCGTTGATCGAGGTCTGGAACACGAACTTCAGCGGCTTGCCGTCCTTGGCGCGAATACCGTCGCCGCCCTTTTTCCAGCCGGCCGCCTCGAGGATCTGGTTGGCCTTCTCGACGTTGAATTCGAATTTGGTGTTTTTCGACCGGAAGCGTTCCGGGTTGTTGAGGAAGTTCGCGGTGGCCCGCGCCGTGCGGCCATAGATGAATTTCTCGATCGACGCGCGATCGATCAGGAGATTGACGGCCTGGCGCACGGCCGGATCGGTGAACAGCGGATGCCTGGTCTTTATGCTGGCGCGCTCGCCGTCGACCTCGACCGCGGGATCGGTCGAGTTGAGCTGCATGAATTCGACATTGCCTGACGGGGTGATGTTCACCCTGCCCTTTCCAGCGGCTTCCAGCTTCAGCAGGATGTCCTCTTCGACCAGCATGTTCCAGGCATAGTCGTATTCGCCGGTCTGCAGCACCGCGCGCGCCGCCGACACCGCGTCGCCGCCGCCCTTGACCTCCACCTCATCGAACTGCGGCCGGTTGGCGACGTGGTAGTTGGGATTGATCTTGCCGCGGAGCATGTCGCCCGGCTTGAAATCCACGAACAGATAAGGGCCGGTGCCGACCGGCTTCAGATTGTGCGGCGCCTCGCGCGACCTGGCGCCGACGTAATCCTTGAACAGATGCTTTGGGATGATCATGCCGTAGTTGCCGACAAAGGCATCGGCCCAGAACGGCGTCGGCTTGGCAAAGGTGAGGCGGACGGTGAAGTCGTCGATCTTCTCGACCGTGATGTCCTTATAGTTGGCAATCGAGACCGCCGCGGTCTCCGGCGTTTTGGCATATTCCCAGGTGAAGACGACATCATCGGCCGTGAACGGCATGCCGTCGTGCCATCTGACGCCGCGTTTCAGCTTCCAGACCACCGAGCGGCCGTCTTCGGCCAATCCATGATTCTCCTTGCTCGGAATCTCGGCGGCGAGGATCGGAACCAGATTGCCGTCGCCATCCCATCCCGCCAGCGGCTCGTAAAAGATCCGGCAGCCTTCCTGGTCCTTGGTGCCGACCGCGAAATGGGGATTGAGCAGGGTTATGGCCTGCCAATACATCAGTTTCAGCACGCCGCCGCCGCCGGCCTTGGTCGGCTTGTAGGGAAGCGCGGTCGCAGCCATCGCGACCCCCGACTGGCTCAGCATCATCCCGGCCATCGGCGCCGTCAGGCCAATGGCGATCATTCGCTGGACAAAGGCGCGCCGCGACAGCCGGCCGGTCTTGACGTCTGCAATCAGGTCTCGAAGTTCCCGTTCTTTCATGGGGCCCGCTCCTTAACTGGATGTCTCGTCACGCTCGATGCGGGAAATGGATCAGGTCAGCGCGAACCTGTCAAAGCAGGATCCGGGCCTTCCGGTCACGCCAAGTCCAAACGAGGCAGGAAGACGTGGCTTCAGCCGGCAATGAGAATTACGGTGGCAGTGCACACAATTGAAACGTCACGCCCTCGCGGGCATCGGCCGCGAACTAAGTGCACTATCGCTGTAATTCAGCCGGCCGACGGGCGTATGGCGATTGCTTTCGCTCGTGCGCCATTCTGCGCGCAGAAGGAAACGATTTTCGGCTGGGAATTCCAATTGCTTTTGCGCGGGGTGTCGCCAGCAATAATTCTGTTGCGCAACGACTACCCGGCGCAATCACTTTGACTGCGCCGAACAAGCCGGCACCGATCTCCGCCTGATCACTTCTTCCCGAACGCACCGAGCAGTCCGCCCAGCACCTTCGATGCGATCCCGCCCAGCGCGCCGAAGCCGCCGGTGGCGCCGATCACGCCGGTGATGATCGGAATCAATGTCGCCAGTGTCGAGCCTGAGACCGGCGCAGTTGTGGCGGGCGCCTGACCGGCGATCGCTCCCAGATTGAAAGGCAAACTGAGAACGCCCATCGACTGCAGCAGCGTAACGATGCCGAGCGCGCCGGTAGAGAGCTGCACGCTCGGCCGCGACATGGCTGGCGCAAGCGGCTCGGCGGGGGCATCCGGCTTCTCGGTGCCCGGGAACGGCTTGCCGGTCAGCCGCTCATAGAGCATCGGCAGCAACACCATGATGGGATCGACCGGCGCCGCGGCGGCGCCCGGCTGCAGCGGCAGTATCGGTTGCGAGACGACCGGTGCCGGGACGGTGTTGACCGGCTGCGCGAGCACCGGCGCGTTGGCGATCGGCGTGACCGCCGACGTCGTCAGTGGCTTGCCCGTCGCAAGCACCGTCAGAAGCTGCGTGATGTCGAGTTGTTTGCCGGTAAGCGCCGACTGCAGAATCAGCGGCAGCAGCAGTTCGAGGCCTTGGCCCGGCTTGGCAGGATCGGCGGCCATCGGTTTCTCCTTCGATAGCAACATGAGAATGAGCGGGAGCAGTTGCTGCATGTCGAGCGCGGGCGGGCCAGCGACCGTCCCCGTCTCCGCGACCGCGACGCCAGGCTTGACCACCTCGGCCCCGAGCGACACGCCGAGCGCCGCCGCCGTCTCCGGCCCGACCGCGCCATCGACCACCATGCCCTCGGCTTCCTGGAAACGCAGCACGGCCGCTTGCGTATTCAACCCAAACTCACCGTCGATCAAACCGGGATCGAAGCCCTTGGCGGCCAGCGCCGCCTGGATGCGCGCAACGACGGCCATGTCCATGTTCGGCGCATCGACGTCATAGATGATGGCGGGCGAGACCACCTTGATCGGGGCCGCTGCGTCATAGGAAATGCCGGGAATGAGAATGCCGGTGTGCCATCCGCGGCCATGCACCGTATCGGCCACCACGCCGTAGCGCCGCCCCTTGGCCTCGATCGTGCCGCCCGCGCCGTCGCATACCGCAATGTGGCCCATCTTGCCCGGGCCCGGCGGATAGCGAAGCACGATGCCACCGGCAGTCGCCGTCGCCTCCTCCACCGAAACGCGCTTGCCGAGCCGCTCGAGGTCGGCCTTCCAGGCGCCGGTATAGGCATCGGCCTTGGCCGGCGGCGCGGTGTTGTCAACGCAGCCGTAAAGCATGCCGGCTTCCTGATAGACCAGCCATGAGACGAACTCGGCGCAGTCCCACGGGCCGTGCCAGTGCGGGTCGTCCTTCGGTATCTGCGTGTTGACGTATTGCTCGCCGATATGCGCGCGGGCGCGCTGCACCAGACCCGCACCCGAGGGCGCACCGCTCGCGGGTGGCTGGGCAACGGCTACA
Organism: Bradyrhizobium valentinum; assembly: GCF_001440405.1. Classification (GTDB taxonomy): domain Bacteria; phylum Pseudomonadota; class Alphaproteobacteria; order Rhizobiales; family Xanthobacteraceae; genus Bradyrhizobium; species Bradyrhizobium valentinum. Next base: position 29,442 of record NZ_LLXX01000048.1, on the reverse strand, counting down.
GCAGGCAGACCGTCGAAGAAAGCGTCGGCGCTGCCGGCCTTGTACATTCGGTGGGCCTGACGCCACTGCTCCTCGGTGAGGTTATTGCCCTTGCCCGATTCGCGGCCCGCAATGGCCTTCAGCAAGGCAATCGCCTGCACGGGATCGTCGACTATTTCCTTTGTCAGTATGGTGTTCGGATCATAGCCGGGCACGCCAAAGCCGTGCGCGCCGGTCCACTTTGTTCCGGCCTCGCCGATCCGCATGCCGACATAGCTGCGCGACAACAGATCGAAGTTCGAGGCTGCGCCGTTCACCGGCGAGGGAAAGCGCGCGATCTTGTGGCCGCCACCGATGATGCCATAGCCGATCTGGCCGAAACGCGCGGCGCGTGCGCTGGGATATTGTGCACCGGGATTGTTATAGCGGAACGATGCGACCTCGCTGCCTGCGACGTCGTCGCGGTTATCGGCGGTTGAGGGGTCGGTAGACCTTCCGATTTGACCCATAGCGCGTTCCCCCGTTGGTGTGCCTGTTGCCAGTTTCCTCTTCGCCGATCGCTGCGTCCTCGGCCTCGGTTTGCTGCTCATACGCCGGCCCATTTGTCCGGCGGAGCCGGACGCCTGTCGATGCAGTTCGCGACCTGCCTTTTCATGCACGAAAGCCCGATCGTCGCGGCCAGTGACCACCGGCCGATGACGCTGTCCTCAGTATCGATGTCCGTTTGCGCAGCCGAAGGATCATTACTCACGGCGAGCAGTGAGAGCTTACACCGTCCAGTAGTATTCATATGTGACGTAGCTAACAGTTGTGATGCTGGATCGGCGGATTAGTTCCGCCATGGCCTCACCTGCAATTGAGCGCATCGGCACCGCGTTCCGGAGTTGTTGTATTGACCGGGCACACCTTTTGTCACGACCATCGACGATCCAGCTACTTCGGCTCAGGAGCTCTCATGTCTTCATTCGATCCGCCGCGTCTGAACCGGAGAGCTTTCGTTGCCGCGGCTGCCGGCGCGGCAGTCGGTTGCGCGCCGGCGCTGGCCCAGCATGCGGGGCATGGTACGCCGGCAGGCACAGCCCTGCCTGAAGCGGCGCCCTCCGCCGACCCGTACGCCAGACTCCAGGGAGGCACGCCGCATCACCTCACAACCGAGCAGATTGCTCAGCGAAAAGTGGAAAGCCCTGCGCCGAAGGGCCCGGAGGGACGCTGGAGTCCCAAGGCGGCGTTGCCGCTGCCGCGAAGTGAAATGGCCTGGGCCACGGCCTGGGCCGGGCGCATGCATATTGTCGGCGGCTATGGCGAGGGACGCGTCGACCGCGCCTATCACCATGTTTACGATCCCAGGGACGACCGCTGGTTCAACGCCGCACCGTTGCCGCGCGGCGCCAACCACGTCGCCGTCGTGGCGGATGCCGGTCGGGTCTATGCGCTTGGCGGCTTCATCGAGCAGAATCGCAATCCGGATCCGAATGCGTTTTTCTACGACGTGGCTGCGGACAAGTGGATGACCATCGCACCACTCTCACGTCCGCGCGGTGCTGCCGCAGCCGTCGCGCTTGACGGAAAGATACATCTGATCGGCGGCGCCGGCGCCCCCACCCACGAGCGCGCCAGCGTCGGCTGGCACGAGGTCTATGATCCGCAAACCGACAGGTGGGAAATCCGAAAGGCGCTACCGGCCGCGCGCGACCATGTCGGAGCTGTCGCCTACAACGGCATGATCCATATCATCGGCGGCCGCTTCAACACGTTTGAATACAACACCGATCTTCACCACGTTTACCTGCCCGTATCGGACACATGGAAGGAGCGCGCGCCGCTGCCTACGGCGCGTTCCGGCCATGGCCTCGTCGTCTACCGCGACCGCCTCTTCGCGATGGGCGGCGAATACGGCGTGCAGGACAGAGGTCAGATAACGCAAGGCGTCGTTTTCGGTCAGATGGAGAGTTACGACCCCAAGGCGAACACCTGGCAGTCTCATGCGCCGATGACGACGCCGAGGCACGCGGTTGGCGCCACCACCATTGGCGATGCCATCTACGTTGCGGGCGGAGGAGCCGTGACCGGCGGGGCGGTCCAGTCGTCCGTGCACGAAGCGTTTACGCTGGCCGTTTGACTACGTGCGACGGCGGATTACGCCTTCGGCGCGCCAATCCGCCCTACGCGCCCCGGCTCAGCCTTTAAGCGCAACGGCTCCCTCTCCGCTGATCGCGCGGTCCAGGGCGTCGATCAGCATCTGAATCTCGATGAACTTGTTGCGGGCACGCTCGGCCTTCTCGCGGTCGAAAGGCGCGGCCAGCACCTTCGCATGCGCGTCCCTGTCCTCGATCATCCGCGCACGGGCTTTATTCAGCGTTTCAAGTCGCTCGCTCATTATGGGCTTCTTTCATCAGAGGGATTGGCGCCACGCTGTCAGCGCGAATCTCAGGGTATACCGATCCAGCCACTGATGCCATCGATCAATGGCGCGCCGTCATCAATCGAACAAGAAGCACCTACGGGTCTGAAACCTTGTGGCACGGCTGGCGGTAACGCGTCGATCAAGCGATGCGAGGCGCCGAATCTCGCGCGTCGGAAAAGCCGGACCAGGCAAGCGGCAATGCGAGGCCGCAGAGAAGTGCCATCGCAAGAAACGCCCCTCCTCCATAGCTCGCATAGAAGAATCCCGAAAACAGCGTCAATGCGGCAGTCACAACGCCGGAACCAAACGCGTAAAGAGCTTGGGCGGTCGCGGCCAAATGGGTGGGAACGAGACTTCCCATCATGCGCATGCAAGCGAGATGAAGCAGAGCGAACGTCAATCCGTGCAAGGGCTGCAAAATCGCAAGCACCATCACAGAGCTCGTCATTGCCGCAATCGACCAACGCATGATTCCGGCCGCGGCCGCCAAGGCAGCCGCGCCCCGCGCACCGAATCGGTTGAGCAATGCCGGACCGATCAGAAAGAACACCATGACTTCTGCAGCGACGGCTTCCGACCACAGGACGCTTATGACGGAGGTATCTATCCCGGCATTGCTCCAGCGGATGACGGCGAATGCATCGTGCATGGCGTGGCTGCCATAGACCAAAGCCGAGACGAGAATCAGGATTCGAAACCGCGCCATGCCAAGAAGTCGGTGAACCTCGCTCGCAACCATTGATGCGCCGCTGTGCGGCGCCGATTGAGATGCAACCCTGGGCACCAACGCGGTTGCTCCGGCGGCGACGACAAGCAGAGCAGCATTCAGCCAGATCACGCGCGTGAGGTCAGTGGGGCTTATGATCTGCCCGATGACCAGCGTGCCGCAAACGAAAGCCGCCGACGCCGAACCGCGAATCCAGCCGTATTCAAACGGCCTCCCCGCTATCTGCGGCCTGGCTGCGTTGACCGACAACGCGTCGGCGATCGATGTCGTCGGCGCCAGTGCTGACGCTTGAACCAACGCCACCAGAAGCAACAGCCAGAAGCCATCGGCCCACAGCAATGCAACGGCTGTTGCGGCCGCCAAGCCAGCGCAGGATGCGAGCACAAGGCGCAACGATTGCACGACGTCGGCGAACATCCCGACAAGGGGACCGGCGACAAGCCGCATCAACAACGCAGCCGCCAGGATGATGCCGATCTGCTCTGGCGTCAGCGCTCTGGTTTCGAAATATTTCGGCCAGAACGGCGAGGCCACGCCAAACGCACCATATAGCGCGGCGTAAAGAGCGATGTAGGCAATCGGCCCACGAGAGCCTCTTCCGTTCCGATTACATCGGAACGGGTCTCTCGATTCTTGGTTTGACGCGTTTTCTTTACGCGAACCGGCTTCCACTTCGCTTGAAAACGCTCTCACGCGGATCTCCAAAAGTTCCCTTCGGTAGAATTACGGGTGCGAATACCATCTCGCTGCCGCAGTTAATCCGCGAAATGTCCACATCCGACTTCTATCCGGCCGGCCATCACCCACCACGAATGGAAAGTTGATGCGATATCTTTTCGCCGTTGTGATTGCTGTGTTGGTAGTCGCCGCGGATTTTGAAAGTTCCAATAACAAGTCAGTATGGACGGAACCATCTTTCGTCGCCGAAGCGCAATCGGAACCTGCCGCACCATCGAACTCCCAAGCCGGAACTGCGACTGCGTCGGCTGAATCTTCGCAAGGAGAGGAGGCAACAAATGTCGCCGCGCCATCTGAAACGATGACGGCGACTGATGCCGCGGCTCATGCCGCTGCGTCGAGTAATGAGGAACCCGCACCATCGAATGTGATCTGTGAAGCGGTCAAGGCTGCCGCCGAGGAACACGATCTCCCGATCGGATTTTTCGTGCGCCTGCTGTGGCAGGAAAGCAGGTTTCGTTCCGGGGAAGTCAGTCATGCAGGCGCGCAGGGCATTGCGCAATTCATGCCGCGGACGGCCGTCGAAATGGGTTTGAAAAACCCGTTCGATCCGTTGCAGGCGATCCCTGCGTCGGCAAAGTTTCTTCGCAAGCTCCATGATCAGTTCGGAAATCTGGGGCTTGCCGCGGCAGCGTATAATGCGGGCGGCGGCAGGATCGAGAAGTGGCTGTCGCGCCGCAGCTCGCTGCCGAAGGAAACGCGCGCTTACGTCAAGATCATCACCGGCCAAAAGGCCGAAGCCTGGACTGACGAAGATGGCACCGTCCACATGCCGACCGATCTGCCGCAGAAGGCGCCCTGCGAGGGCGTCGGCGGCCTGTCACGAAAAGACCAGATCGCGGCGGTGAATGTCGACCTGACGCCTTCCGCCAGCGCGCTTGTGCGCAAGGCGGAAACCGTTGTTGTCGAGAGCAAGAAGTATGTTGCCGAGAGCAAGAAGTACGCGGCCGTGAGGAAACTGCGCGTCGCAAGTTCGGCGGCTCGACATGCCCGTACTGCGTCCCGCAAGACCCATGCCCGCATGGCGCTGCTGGCAGGCAAGGCATCGGCGCGCAAAGCGGGGAAACAATCCGTCGTGCGTCTCGCGTCAGCTTCGAACCGGGCGAAGTCATCGCGGGCAGCGCGGGAACTGTAATTGTTGCCGCCAAATGAAAGAGGCCCGCGCGGCTCGCGGGCCTCTTTGCTGTCAGCTCGTTATCTCAGTACCAGCCGCGATAGCCGCCGGTGCCGAAGCTGAAGCTAATACCGGGTCCACCACCATAGTAGCGAGGTCCTCCGTAGTAACCGTACCGACGCGGCGCATAGTAACCGTAGCTACGATAGTACGGCCTGTAGTGGTGGTGGCCCCAATGGCGATAGTAGCGGCGGTGCGCGCTGAAGTCGGTCGAGGACTGCGTCACATCCGTCGACGGTTTCGCCTTCACCGCATTGTCGGCGGCGTAAGCGGCGGAACCTCCGATCAGCGTGGCAGCACCAACGGCGAACATGATAGCTAGCTTCTTCATCGTCGAACTCCAGTGAACGTGTCGGGGCTAACCGATCGGCGCGCGTGACGTTCCGGCGTGCGACATAAAGACCACGATTCGCTTCCTGAACTAATGTTCACATAGATTAATGCGAAGTTCCTGCGGCGAGAGCGATGCTAGTTCACCGCAGCGATCGTCATCGCGATCGTGTCCGCCGCCACGCTGCTGACCTGCAGCACGACCGAGCTTGCATCGAGATCGAGCCGCACACTCTTGCGCACGCCCGGGCAATCGCTGCGGCCGGTGCTGCCGACGGAGCGAGCGTAGCGACCGTTCTGGATGACGTCGATCCAGGCGTCGTCGGAGAGCGTGATCTGATAAATGCCGGGTTTTGGTAGCGCGGGAAGGCGCACCAAGCCGCCGTGCCACTGCTCCAATCGCGGCTTGCGCTCCGGCGGCATCGCGAAGGAAGCCTGCGGCCCCGGCTGCAGGCGGATCACCAGTGCGCCCGCCGGCAGCGCTGCCAACGTTTCGCCCGCCGAAATCGTCGTCTTGTCCGCCGCCGCGAACGCTGCGCGGTCGCGCGCGAGCGGCCAAGCGAATTTTTCGCAGCCGTCGTCGGCGGCCGCAGCCGGCCCGAAACTAGCGATGAGAACGATAGCGACCAAGCCTGAGCGAAGCATTGAACTCCCCTATTGCGGCAATGCGGGCGCGGCGAAACCGTGCTTCGCCAGCGTGCGCTGGCCTTCCACCGACAGGATGAACAGCGCAAATTTATGCGCCGGCGCTGAAGCGCCGTTCATGACGGTCAGGCCATAATCGGCGCCGACCGCAAGCACATCGGGCAGCGGCACGATCTGCTGCGCCGGATTCTCGCGCTGCGCGGCGAGCGCGTTGGTGCAATAGGTCAGGAAGATATCGGCAGCGCCTTGCGAGATCAGCTCGCCATAGATCGAGCGGCCCTGCGAGGCGGGCGGGCTGGTGGGCCCGCCGGTGAGCTGCAGCGCTTTCTTCTCGAGCACAGCATGGGTGCCTGCCTTGAGCTTCTCGGCTTTATGAAAAATATCCCAGGCGTAATCGCCCGAGGGATCGGCCTTTGGCGTCGAGGTACCGAGCTTGACCTGCGGGTCGAGCATGCGGTCCAGCAGCGAAGCCGGCGCGACGTCTAGGCCAGGCCGCGCGAGCGCGCACAGCCGGTTGCGCGCGAACAGCACCACGGCGCCGCTGCGCTTCTCCAGCGCGAGCGCCTGCGGGTGCTCCAGGTTGGCGGACGCGAACACTTCCGCCTTCGCGCCAGCGGCAATCTCGTCTTTCAGCAAGCCGGATGCGCCGAACTTCGCCTGCACCTTGCCACCGCCTGTGGCTTCGAAATCCTTTGCCACCTCGGTCAGCGCGGCACGCAGGCTGCCGGCGGCGTGGAGCAAGATTGTTTCCTCTGCCATGGCCGGCGTCGTTATGATCGCGAGAGCCGCAAGGGCAACCGAAAGCCACATAGCCATCACGCGCCGGAATCGCTGGCGTTGGGATAGAACAACTGCTCGCCGTTGATCTTGTAGTCGGCGATGGCCTTCTGGCCTTCCGACGACACCAGCCAGTCGATGAACTGCTGGCCAAGATCCTTCTTGACGCTCGGATGCTTCGCCGGGTTCACCAGCATGACGCCGTACTGATTGAACAGCCGCTTGTCGCCTTCGACGGCGATGCCGAGTTCGTTGCGGTTCTTGAACGACAGCCAGGTGCCGCGATCGGCGAGCACATAGGCGTTGGAGGCCGACGCCGTGTTCAGCGCCGCGCCCATGCCTTGCCCGATCTCCTTGTACCAGGGGCCTTTGTCCTTCGCGATGTCGATGCCGGCGACCTTCCAGAGGTTGAGCTCGGCCTGATGTGTGCCGGATTTGTCGCCGCGCGAGATGAAGTCGGCGCCCTTCGTCTTGATCGCACTCAGCGCTGCAACGATGTCCCTCGATCCCTTGATGCCGGCCGGATCGGCCTTCGGGCCGATCAGGATGAAGTCGTTGTACATCACGGGATAGCGCTTGACGCCAAAGCCTTCGGCCAGAAATTTTTCTTCCGCTGGCTTGGCGTGAACGAACACCACGTCGGCGTCGCCGCGGCGCGCGGTATCGAGCGCTTGTCCGGTGCCCTGCGCCACTACCTTGACGTCGATGCCGGTCTTGGCCTTGAACATCGGCAGTATATGGCCGAACAGGCCGGAATCCTGCGTCGAAGTGGTCGAGGCCACCACGATCGATTTGTCCTGGGCGAAGGCGTGGCCTGCAAATACGAGGCTGGCGGTCACCGCGATCAGCGAGCGGCGCGTAAGCATGTTCATTGTTTTTCTCCCATCAAACCAGTAATTCGCCCGCGAGGAATGTCTTGGCCTCGGCAGTTTGCGGCCTATCGAAGAACGACGCGGAGGCGCCGGTTTCCACGATGCGGCCGCGGTGAAGCATGACGATGTCGCCGGCGAGCCGTCGCGCCTCGCCGAGATCGTGGGTCGCCATCACGACCTTGATGTTGCGTTCGCTCACAGCGCGGATGATGTCCTCCACCGCCTTGGTGGCGACCGGATCGAGACTTGCGGTCGGCTCGTCCAGAAACAGCACGGCGGGATCGCGCGCGAGCGCCCGCGCCAGCGCGAGGCGCTGCTGCTCGCCGCCGGACAACCTTCGCGCGGCGCGATCGGCGAGATGAGCGAGGCCGACCAGTTCGAGCAGTTCGCTGGTGCGGCGCGCATGCTCCGCGCGCGCGATGCTGGCAGCGCGCAGCGCGAAGCGGATATTGGCGGCGGCGCTGCGCCGGAGCATCGCCGGGCGCTGAAATACGATCGCGCGCTTCAGCGGCGGGACGTTCTCTCGGCCACCCCAGGTGACGCGCCCGCGCGTAGGCGCGAGCAGCCCCATCGCCATGCGCAGCAGTGTGGATTTGCCCGAGCCGTTGGGGCCGATCAGCACGGTGGGCGAACCCGGCAGCAGCGTGAGCGAGATACCGTCGAGGATCGTGACGGGCCCGGCTGCAACCGTCACGCCATCGAACACAATCGGCAATTCTTCGGAGGGCGCGCGCATGGTCATCCCGCCAGTCGCTCGCCGGCCCGGCGCGCGGTCCAGGCAAGCGCGTTGACGGCGATCACGATCGCGATCAGCACGAGGCCGAGGCCGACCGCGAGCGGCAGGTCGCCCTTGGAAGTCTCCAGCGCAATCGCCGTCGTCATCGTGCGGGTAAATCCTTCGATATTGCCGCCGACGATGATGATGGCGCCGACTTCCGCCGCCGCCCGGCCAAAGCCGGCGAGCAGCGCCGTGACCAAGCTGAAGCGCGCATCCCAGATCAGCGCCGCGACCCGGCCCAGCGGGCCGAGATTCATCGCGGTCAGCTCGTCGCGGTATTCGATCCAGAGATCCTCGATGGTCTGCCGCGTCAATGCGGCGATGATCGGGGTGACCAGCACGGTCTGCGCGATGATCATGGCCGGCGGCGTGAACAACAGGCCGAACGCGCCGAGCGGCCCGGATCGCGACAGCGTCAGATAGACCGCAAGGCCGACCACGACCGGCGGCAGGCCCATCAGCGCGTTGAGCATGACGATGACGCCCTGGCGTCCCGGGAATTTCGTCAGCGCAATCCAGGCGCCCAGCGGAATGCCGATCAGCGCGGCCAGCACCACCGCGGAAAAACTCACATAAAGCGACAGCCGCACGATGGCGAACAGCGCGGGATCGCCAGAGAGCACGAGTTGAAGAGCTGTTACGTCCTGGAGCATGGAAATTCCATTTGGCAGACATCTTGCGCAGATGCCACTGATATGGTCAATTTTGGTAACAGCTGCATTCAAATGCATATTGGTGCCTATGCCAGAACTGCTCACCACCGACGAAGCTGCCGACTATCTCCGGCTCTCGGAGCGCAAGCTTTACGAGCTGGTGGCGGAACGCGCGGTGCCCTGCAGCAAGGTGACGGGGCGCTGGCTGTTTCCCCGCGCAGCGCTGGACCGCTGGGTCTCTGCCGGGCTGATCGCGCCCGCCGGGCTGGCGCAGGTGGCCGCGCCGCCGATTGTCGGCGGCAGCCACGATCAGCTCTTGGAATGGGCGCTGCGCGAAAGCAATTCCGGTCTCGCCAGCCTCCCCGAAGGCAGCGAGGAAGGCCTGCGGCGGCTGCCCCGGGGCGAGGTGATGATCGCGGCCATCCATCTGCATCGCCTCGACGGCGACGACGAAACCGCCAATCTCGATGCGGTCGCCGATGCGCCGGGGTTGCACGATGCCGTCGTGCTCGGCTTTGCGCGGCGCGAGCAGGGCATTCTGGTTGCATCAGGCAATCCGCTCGGCCTGAGCGACATGGCCTCGATCGCGACAACGCGCGCGCGGATGGCGCAGCGTCCACCCGGCGCCGGCGCGCAGTTGCTGCTGCTTGCGCTGTTGGCGCGCGCCGGCATCGCGCTCGACGATCTGAAACTGGCAAAGCCCGCGTTTCCGACCGGACCCGATATCGCCCAGGCCATCCGCGCGGGCCGCATCGATTGCGGCATCGCGACGCGAAGCGTGGCGAAATCAGCGGGCCTCGATTTCCTGCCGCTTGCCTGGGAGCGTTTTGACCTCGTGATGCGGCAGCGCGACTATTTCATGAAGGGGCCGCAGGCGCTGTTCCACTTCATGCGTCAGGCCGTGCTGCGCGACCGCGCCGCCGAGCTTGGCGGCTATGACGTCAGCGACGCCGGCGCGGTGCGGCTGGTGAATTAGCGCGCGGACTTATCAGCGCGCAGCCACATGCAGATTGACGCGAGCTTTTTCATGGAACAGAACAGCCTCTACGATCGCCCTGATCTATACGATTTGATGGCGCCAAGTGATCCGGCCATGGAGCGCTTCTACGTCGAGATAGCCGGCGAACGAGGTGGTCGCGTCCTCGATCTCGCGTGCGGAAGCGGTCGTCTCACCATTCCGCTGGCTCTATCAGGCTTGCAAGTGACCGGAGGCGATCGATCCGCCGAGATGCTCGAGCGTGCGCGACGTTCCGCCGAGGCACAGGCGGTCGAACTCGACCTGGTGCAGTTGGACATGCGCCATTTTGACTTAAATGGACGCACCTTCGAAACCATCATTGTTGCAATGAATTCGGTCCTGCACCTGTATAGCCTGGACGATTTCACAGGCTTTTTTCGGTCAGTCGCACGGCATCTATCACCGAAGGGCAGGCTTGTGTTCGATGCCTTCCTTCCGAATCCGGCGATACTGAGTAGCGACCCCGACAAGCGTCAACTCGTCGGATCGATCGTCCACGATCTTCAAGGTAAGATAATCGTCGAGGAAACCCTTAGATACGATCCCCTCACCCAAATCAGTCACGTGGATTGGTATTGGTCGACATCGACAAAAAAGGATTTCTGGAAGACTCATATGCAGATGCGAAACATCTTTCCGCAAGAGATGCCGTTGCTGATCGCATCAGGTGGCTTACGCCTCGTCGAGCGCTTCGGTGATTTTGACCGCAGCCCAATGGTGGCTGGAAGCGCGCGACAAGTATGCCTGTGTGAAGCAGACGGCCTGCGGACAAGGATTGGTTGAGACCTGAAGCAAATTTCCGCACCAGCCACGGACGTCGACTTAGCTTGGAGAAAGCAGTTCCCGATCCAGCAGCCCATATGCGCCGACAGTCGAAGTTTAACCGGGCTAAACAGGAAATCTCGGGGCCTGGCCCCGGATCGCCACCGCCACGCCACCAAATCGCCTAACGACTCAACGACGCCTATTGCAGCGGGCCGCGGGCACCAAGGGAGGAACTGATGGACACCCCAACGTCTGCAGCGCTCGACGAGAAAACGCCTCCGCCGGAGGCGACTTTGGCGACACAACCGAGCAAAGAGAGAGCGAATCCCTCTGGCCCGCTGGAGATCACCGCCGAACGATTCAACTCGTCCGTCGCCCGGTTGACCACAAATTCGATCGACGAACTTCACAAATTGGCTTTCGAACTCCAAAAAATGCAAGAGTTCCTAAAATCCGAGGTCGACAGCGTGCAGCGCCAAATCGAAAGCGCGGTCGCCGGAATTAATATCATCGTCGAAACTATTGGTCCGTGGAAAAGCATGGCGGGCTCACAAACAGTTCCATCAGGCACTCGCAACGTCCGCGCGGGAGGACCGGCGGCCAACATCGAGCAACGCATTCGCGGGTAGCAACGGAGAGGTGCCGCTCAGCGATATCTGCTGGCTGCGGTGGACTCTGGATGCGTCGCGTTTTCCAACGATACCATACTCAGTGCAGGCACTGATGGAGCCCCTCATCTGTCGCTTTGAATGCACGGATGTGCGCCCAGCATCTTGACACGGCTTCTTTACGCGAACCGGTATCTGCTTCACTTTAAACGCTACGCCTACCGCCGCCCCGGCAGCCACGCGACATATCCGGCCTCGCCGAGCCGTTTCATCACGTCCTCCAGATGCGCGCGGTCCCTCGTCTCGATCACGACTTCGAGCAGGGTGCCTTTGGCGGGCAGGTCGGAGAACGTGCGCTGGTGCGAGACCTCTATGATGTTGGCGCCGGCTTCGGCGAGTAGCGCCGAGACGGCGGCGAGCTGGCCGGGCCGGTCGACGATGTCGATGGCAATCTGCGTCAGCCGCCCCTCGCGCGCGAGCTCGCGGGTCAGCACGGAAGCGATCAGCCGCGTGTCGATGTTGCCGCCGGTCAGGACGAGGCCGACGTCGCGCCCGGCAAAACGCTCCGGTGCTGCCAGGATTGCGGCAAGGCCCGCGGCGCCGGCGCCTTCGACCACGGTCTTTTCGATCGCAATCAGCATCGCCACCGCACGCTCGATCTGGTCTTCGGTGACGAGCATGATGTCGTCGACGAGACCGCGAATGATTTCGGTGGTGATCCGGCCCGGCACCTTCACCGCGATGCCTTCGGCGAGCGTGTCGCCGCGCATCGGCAGGCTCTCGCCCTTGATGGCGTTGTACATCGAAGGATAGAGCTGCGCCTGCACGCCGACGATCTGCAACTCCGGCTTCAGCGATTTGGCCGCGACCGCCATGCCGGAAATCAACCCGCCGCCGCCGATCGGAACCACCAGCGTATCGAGCTGCGGCACGGCAGCGAGCATTTCGAGCGCGATGGTGCCCTGCCCCGCGATGATCAGGGGATCGTCGTAGGGGTGGATCATGGTGAGGTTCTCTGCCTTGCCATGCGCGCGCGCGAATTCGGCGGCCTCCTCCAGCGTCTTGCCTGATATGACGATCTCCGCGCCGTGCCGCCTGGTGTTCTCGATCTTCACCATCGGCGTGCCGATGGGCATCACGATGGTGGCGGGAATGCCGAGCCTATGTGCGTGATAGGCCACGCCCTGCGCGTGGTTGCCGGCCGACATCGCGATCACGCCGCGCCGCCGCTCCTCCGGCGACAGCGCCTGCAACCGGTTCAGCGCGCCGCGCTCCTTGAAGGTCGAAGTGAACTGCAGGTTCTCGAATTTGAGCCAGAGATGGCAGCCGCAGATCTCGCTCAGCGTTCGGCTTTGATCGCATTCGGTGACAATGACTGAGTCGCGAATCGCAGCAGCCGCGGCCATGACGTGGTCAGGCGTGACGGGAAGGCCGGATTCGGAAGCGGGCTGGTCCGGCGGGGCGTTCTTGGGGGCTTTCGGCATTTCGGAGGCCTCGTTGAGAGGCAATCGTATAAGCCTTTTCCATCTGATGCGCCTCCTCCGAATCTCGTAAAATCCCGCCCCATGAACATGGGTGTCGCAAAAGGCCGCCGCGGCGTTACACTTGCGAGGGTCGCAGGGACAGCGGCCGGAGTTTTCAGATGAATTCATTGAACGACGGGCTGAAGGCGGAGGCCATCACGGTCGTGCTGGTCGAGGACGACGCGCCGACGCTTTGGCGGCTGCAGGACGCGCTCGCCAAGGCCGGATATCAGGTCAGGGCTGCGGGCACGCTTGCGGAAGCCCGGGCCTGCCTGGCGGAAGGCGCGCCGCGGGTGCTCTTGACTGACCTTCAATTGCCTGACGGCCACGGCGTCGATCTGATCCGGGAAACACGGCAGCGCTTTCCCGACACCGAAATCATGGTGATTTCGATCCTCGGCGACGAGGAGAGCGTGATCTCGGCGATTACCGTCGGCGCCACAGGCTATCTGCTCAAGGACGCCTTCCCGACCGATATCGCCGCCACCGTACGCGACCTCGTCGCCGGGCACTCGCCGATCTCGGCTTCGATCGCGCGCTTCATCGTGCGGCGGACCCAGAACACGCCCGAGCCGCCGCCCGGGCCCGCGCTCAACACTGCCAAACTCACGCCGCGCGAGATCGACATCCTCTGGGGCATCGCCAAGGGTTTCAGCTACGCCGAGATCGCCAGCCATCTCGGCCTGTCGCGCCAGACCGTGCCCGGGCATATCAAGAACATCTATCGCAAGCTCGAGGTTCATACCCGGGGCGAGGCGGTGTTCGAGGCAGTGCAGCAAGGCTTGATCAAGCTGTGAACGGCCACGACGAGGACGCGACGGCGGAACAACTGCCCGGCCGCGAACGGCGGCGGCTGCAGACGTCCCGTCTCGTCCAATACCTTTTGCTGCAGGCGCTGATCGTGGTCGCATGCATCTTCGCGCTGCGGCAGTCGCTGCCGGAGCCTCCGGGCGAATATCAAGTCACGGCGTTCAGGCTCTCGGAAAGCGGCGCCGAACGCGCGGTGACGCTGCCGTATTTTTCACCCCTGCGCCACGCGATGAACGACCCGCCGCGCTTCGCCGGACAGTTCATCCGGCCGGCCGGTGAGGCCGCGCGTGCCTGGTCGGTGTCTGCCGCGGTTCACCAACGGCGTCGAGGTCACCGTCAACGGCGTCGTGATCCTCGACAGCCGGCGCGACCCCGCCGCCAACCGTCCCGACCGCAACACGGCGCAGATCGCGGTGATCCCCGCGTCGGTGCTGCACGACGGCGCCAACAACGTTTCGATCAAACTGTTCATCTGGGGCCCGATCACGGGATTTCTCGATCGCATCTGGGTCGGCCCGGACGAATTGTTGCGTCCGAGCTATAATCTGAGAACGCTGATCTTCGTCACCCTGCCGGTGGTGTTCTCGTCGTGGCAGGCGATCCTCGCGGTCATTCTGGGGATCATGTGGGTGATGCGGCGCCATGAGCCGGCCTATGGCGTTCTGGCCGCGGCAATGGCGGTGGGTGTCGGGCAGGCGTTCCTGCAAACGCCGATGGGCGAGACGCCGTTTTCCCGGCTCAACGTAATCCTGATTTCTTCGGCTCCGATTGAAAGCGGGCTGGTGCTGACGTTTGCGCTGTTGTTCTCGGGCTGGAAATGGCAGCGCTACGGCTGGATCATTTTCATTCCCGGCGTGCTGCTGGCGCTAGCCGGCCTGTTCGGAAGCCAGGCGATGGTGCGCGCGCTGTTCCTGTATCTCGCCGTGCCGATGGTTGGCCTCTCCCTTCTCATCATAGCCGTCGTCACCGCCCGCTCGATGCTGAAGCGGCGGAATGTCGCGAGCCTGCTGCTCGGCTGCGCGGTCACGATCATGCTGACCTGCTGGGTTGTCGACCTGCTCTCGGTATTTCAGATGATGCCCAATCGCATCTTCACCGCGCGGCTGTCCTATTCGGCGATGCTGGTCGCGATCGGCGCAGGCCTGACCTGGCGGTTCGCGCGGGCGCTGAACGAGGTCGACGGCTTTGCCAGCCGCCTGGTTACCCAGGTGCGCGAGGCGGAAGAGAAGCTGAAGGCCAGTTTCGCCCGCGAGGAGGAGCGCGCCCGTGCCGCGGCGCTGGCGCGGGAGCGCACGCGCCTGATGCGCGACCTGCACGACGGGCTCGGCGGCCAGCTCGTCAGCATCGTGGCCTTGAGCGAGCGTGGCAATGGTAGCGCGCCAATCGGCGATGCGGCGCGCGCGGCGCTGAAGGATCTGCGCCTCGTCATCGACTCCATGGACGACATCGGCGGCGATCTGATGCTGGCGCTGGGCTCGTGGCGCGAACGGGCCATGGCGCAGCTACGTCCGCACGACATCGCACTCGACTGGCGCGCGGTCACCCCGCAGGGCCTGCCGGTTCATCCCGAACTGCGGCCGTGGCACGTCATCCAGATCGTGCGGCTGTTGGATGAAGCCGTGACCAACGCGGTCAAGCATGCCAATGCGCGGC
This sequence comes from Bradyrhizobium valentinum, assembly GCF_001440405.1. Classification (GTDB taxonomy): domain Bacteria; phylum Pseudomonadota; class Alphaproteobacteria; order Rhizobiales; family Xanthobacteraceae; genus Bradyrhizobium; species Bradyrhizobium valentinum. Next base: position 13,988 of record NZ_LLXX01000048.1, on the reverse strand, counting down.
GTGTCACGGTGAGGATAGAGACGCTCGCGGGCGCCGATGGCCTCGACCGCGGCTGCATCACCGTCGAGGATGACGGCAAGGGTTTTGAGATCGCGCCTGACGGAGTGGCGGCAGGCGCGATAAAAGCGGCGCGCGGCTTGCGCAACATGCGAAGCCGCGCGGCGCGCTGTGGCGCGGAGCTGGAATTGAGCTCCTGCGCCCAAGGGACCGATCAAGGCACGCGCGTGAGACTGACATTGCCCCACCGCTTTCCCGACAGCGACGGCGCTGCCGGCTAAAAAAGTGATCCGTCACCCTGAGGTGGCCGTGCGAAGCTCGGCCCTCGAAGGGCGACGGCCACCAGCAGGGCCGCACATCCTTCGAGGCTCGCCCAGCGGTGCAAGTGCGCCGCAAGGCTCGCACCTTCGGAATAAGCGCAAGTGCGCTTATTCCTGAGATGACGGAGACAGCCCGAGTGCGAGTGTGTTGCTTCTTCCGATAATCATCATGCCTCAGCGACGGCCGACGCGGTTGACCGGGCCACCGCGGTTCATGGGCGTGCCGGCACGAACACCGACGCCTGGAGCGCCGACGCCGACACGGGCGACGCCGACGACCGGTGTAGCGACCACCGCTGCCGCAACCGGCGTCGGCCGCACCACGCAGCCCTTCGGTACGCCCACCGTTTTGCAATAGACCACTGCGGCCTGGGCCGAACCCGCGCCCAGCGCAAACGAAGCCACGGCCGAGAACGCCGCAACCGTCAGACCAGCGCTCAGCCAACCTGTCCTCTTCAACATGTGTCATCTCTCCCGAATTGGGCGTGCAGCTCTTTGCGATGTGCCGATCGGTCACCGCAGCCGACGCGAGATGTACATGCTCCTTGAGAGCCCGCGGCAACATCCCATGAAAATGGTGTGGGCGCGCGGGAGGGGTCTGGAGAGCGATTTCCGACGCCCATGAACATGGCATGGACCGAGGGCGCAGCCTCGACGAGCTTCCACGCGCTTTCAACCCTCCATTATCGTCGAAAGGTGATTCATGATGAAATCAATCCACGTCGCAGCCGCCGCGCTGATCCTGTCGCTCGCCGCCTCGCTCGTCCAGGCGCAATCCGGACCCACCCCGCAGGAGCAGATGGCCTGCCGTTCGGACGCCGGAAAATTTTGCGCCGAGCATGTCGGCAAGCCGCCGCAGATGAATGCCTGCCTGCGCGCGAACAAGGCGCAGTTATCGGAAGGCTGCCGCAAGGTGGTGGAATCGCGCGGCGGATAGCGCATCATCCGGGGAAAAGTCGCTACCGGCCTTCTCGCCGGAAAACGCTCATCCGGCGATCATGTCCAAACAAAAGGAGCGCGATGACATTCTCATCACGCTCCAACATTTGCGCTCGCCGCAAAAGCATCAATCATCCTGACCGAACAGCCTGATCCGGGGCATTTCGCTTCTCACCGGCTCGGCGAAGATGTCCCTTCGCCTGGGCTCGCCGAAGAATTCCCTCGGCTCGCCTTCTTCCCGAATTCTGATCCGCCGCGGCTCGGTCACTTCGCGGACTCTCTCCTCGATAACATCGACCTCCTGCTCACGGGGCTGCTTCCATCGGCGCTTGTCCGTCCATTGTTGTCGCCGTTCGGCGCGCCGCCTTTCGGCAGCCGCCCGCTTCATGTCGACATCGCTGGCCCTGGCGTAGCCTTCCCGAGGCGCGATGGTCTTTTCGTCGGCCTGTTCGGCGGGCTTTGAAGGTTGCGGCTGTGACTGCGCGGGTTGCACGGCCGCTACATTGTTGGCGGTCTTTTCTTCGCTACGCGGAGCATTGGCAGCGGGCGCTGCCGCCTCTGTTTGTGGCTGTGGCTGGGCTTGAGGCTGTGGCTGTGCTTGCTGCTGTTCCTGTGCGGGCGCGGAAGGCAAATTAGTCGCGGCCGGCGCAGTGACATACGGCACCGGCTCCGCCGGCGCCGTCGAGACGGGTATCGGCTCAGCCGACATTCTGCGTTCCAGCTTGGAAACCGTCTGCAAAGGTGGGCTGACGATATTTGCGGCCAGATATCCGCCGCCGAGACCGGCGGCGACCGCCACGACCACGGTTCCCACCCCTGCAAAATAAGCGGTCGACGTCCGCATAATTCGGCTCCCTCATCCACGCGGGCAACGCGTGGACTGGACCGATGTTCCTGCACGTCACTGCGTGGAAACTGGAACTGGCAGCACTGCCATCGCAGCGCTCGAGAGCTCAGATCATCGCCGCGACTTTTTCCAGGCCGATGATGCGCGCGAGCGTGCGGACTTCGCTCTTTTGGTCCTCACGCAACTGGAACAGCAGCGGCATCGCCGCTGATTTCAACTGCTGCACTTCCGCGGATTCGGGATCGATCGGCACGCCGGTCGCATTCGGGTTGGCTTGCCGGCCCGCGTGAATCTTGCGGGCGACGGCGCGCAGCGCGGTTTCCACCGGCGGCCAGTAGGACTCCTGCGACGCAGACAGTTTCAGGCGGTCCTTGATTCCTGCGATCTGGACGTCGCTGAGCAGCGCGTAGTTTTTCTGCGGCTGGGGCTTGGCGACCGCCTTGGGCTTCGCTTGCGGGGCGGCCTGTGCCGCGGCAGGCGGCGCAACCTCCTTCGGCAGCCCGATATCGACAGGGGCGGTCGAGGCATAGGCCTGGCGCAACGGCTCGCTTAGCGCAGCGGTGGTCTGCGGCGGTTCGTAGGCTGCAGCCGCGTAGCTCACGACGGCTAGCCGGTCCTTCTTGCTTTCCTTGTTCGACACCGGCGTCTGGACGGCAGCAGCAGGGGCCGAGGCCAGTTGGGGCTGCGCCGCAGGTACGCTGTCGCGGCCGAGAATCGCGGTGGCGGCGGCGCCGACCACGAGAAAGCAGATCAGTGCGACGATCGTCATCGTTTTGGTCAAAAAGGTCTCCATTCCCGCCGACGTTTAGCCCTTTTGCCGAAAACTGGATGACAAATGAGGCTATACGATGCCGATCGCAGCCGTAACGCGATCGAAAAGCTGGGGAAATCGTCCCGAAACAAATCGGAATCAGGCCGCCGCGGCCAATTCGTAGGCCTCCTGGATATCGGCCACGATATCGGACGCCTCCCACACGGCGTCGGGGGCGACCGCCTGCAGAGTGACGGTCCAGTTGCTCTTGCGGTTGCGGGGCATGCTGACGACGTCGAATTCGATACCGCGGCACAACGGATGCCGATCGAGCGCAAACATCACCCGCCGTCTGATCTCCTCGAGGGTCGCTGGGGTTTTGCCAAAATAGCGGTCCAGATCCATTTCATGCCCCTCGGTTTGCCGTCCGTCCGGCCGTGGCGGCGGACCATCCTCTGGGGTTATTGTTGGGGCTGATATGGTTAACGGCGCGTTAAGCCTCGGCAGGGCAAGCCCGGAACCAGGCAAACGGCGGAGCGGAACAGCGGGCCATGGGGGGATCGACACCAGCGACGACGACGGCCGGGCCGTCGGCCCGCGCCGCGCTGGCGGCGGCGACGCTGGTTTCGGCGGTCACGCTGTCGGTCGCGACCTTCGAACTGTCGATGGCGGACTGGCCTTCCGGCTTCGTCCTGCTCGCAATCGTTCCGCTGGTGGCACTGTTGTTCTGCGGCTGCGCCCTATGGTCGGCGACGCTGCTGCTTCGCATCCGGAACGGCGGCCTGAAATTCGCTCTTCCCTTCCTGGTCTGCGCCCTGGCGCTCGCCGTCCTCGTCTATGCCCCTCTGCACGAGATTGCCCTGCAGCAGAATTTCCACTGGCACCGGCAGAATCGCGAACGGATCGTGGCGCGGGTGGAGTCCGGCGAACTCAAGCCGAACGTCAGCCACAACGAAAACCTGATCGCGCTCGGCGACCGCGAGCCCAACGTTTCCGCAGGCGGCAACGACATCATCGTCGATCCGACCGACGAAGGCACCTATGTTCTGTTCTTGACCTCGCGCGGCCTGAAGCACTATTTCACCGGCTTCCTGCACGTGCCGCCGGGCGGCGATCCCAAAAAATTCTTCGAGTTCGAGGACAAGCCGCCGAGCCGGCTCGTCCGCTACGACAAGGATTGGTATTTCGTGGCGAACTAGGGCGCTGGCTTGACGCGCACCGTCCATTGCCGCCATCCGCCCGTGACGGTGCCAAGCGCGATGCCGCCGATGATCAATGTCATCGCCAGAAACAGCGACGGCTCGAGCGGCTCGTTCAACATCACGGTTGCGCTGATGATGCCGAGCAGCGGCGTCGCCAGCAGCCACAGCGAGGTGGTGACGGCGGGCAGGCTCCGGTTCACCATCGTCATCGCCCAGTTGGCGAACGCTGTGCAGACGATCCCGCTATAGAGCAGCAGGGCGGCGAGACGGTTGGTCCACACGATGCGCGGCGCGCCTTCCGTGATCCAGGCAATGGTCGAGAGCAGCGCGGCCGCCAGCAATACCTGCCAGAACACGAGCTGGAAGGGCGTCGAGATCCATTTGTGCGCCCGGACATAAACGATGTTGCCGGCCCAGCAGAATGCTGCGAGCAGAATCAGGCCGCTGCCGAACAGCGCGTTGCGGTCACCCCAGTTCAGCGTCTGTGGATTGAAGATGACCGCAAGGCCCGCCAAACCGCAGCCGATACCGACGGCGCGCTGCCGCGTGATGGGCTCCGACAGGAACATCGCGGCGCCGATCGCAACCCATAGCGGCGTGGTGTAGCCGAGCACGATCGCCCTGCCCGCCGGCACGAATTGCAGTCCGGCCGCGACCAGCGCCGAAAACGCCACCAGATGCAGGATCGAGGTGCAGAAGACGACCGGCAGATCGCCGCGCCTTGGAATGATGAATTGCCCCTGCGCCCACAACAGCGGCGCGAGCGTGGCGGCGGCGATCATGCAGCGCAGCGCCGTCGCCCATAGCGGGGGCATGTCGTGCACGATCATCTTCGTCACCGGCCAGTTCGTCCCCCACGCCAGCACGACCGTGGCGAGCAGCACCGCCGCGTTGCGGGTTGAAAGCCGATCCGCCATTGAACACATCCCGTCATGATCCCGATCCGCCTTGCCTAGCCTTTCAACTGGCTCTAACAAAAGAACCAGTCTTGGCAAAATGACAGAGCCAGTTATGGACGAGCTGCTGCCCGGGATGCTCCATCTGTCGCGTGACGGCGGCGAGACGCTGACGCGCCAGCTCACCGACCAGTTGCGAGGGCTGATCACGGGCGGACGCCTCGAACCCGGCCAGCGGTTGCCGTCGAGCCGGCATCTGGCGCAATCGCTCGACGTGTCGCGCAACACCGTGTCGTTTGCGATCGAGCAATTGGCCGCGGAAGGCTATCTGAGCCTGTCGGCCGGCCGTCGTCCGGCGGTGGCGAAAGGCCTGTCGCTGGACGGTGGCAAGCCGCCATTGCAGGGCAACCGCGCGGCGGCCGGCCGTTTGAAACTGTCATCCTGGGCGCGCGGCCTGCCACAAATGAACTGGCCGCCTGTCCATGCCGGGCGCCCGCGGCCGTTTCAGCCGGGGCTGGCGGATGAGCGGGAATTTCCGCATGACCTCTGGAGCCGCTGCCTGCGGCGCGCAGCGCGCAACGCATTGTCGCGGCGGGACAGATCCATCAACCATCCGTCGCTGCAGCAGGCGCTGTTGCAGCATCTGGCGGTTCATCGCGGGATCAAGGCCACGCCGGCCCAGATCCTGATCGTGCCGACCGCCCAGGCCGGCCTGACGCTGGTCGCGAGTGCGCTGCTCGAGCGGGGCGATCACGCCTGGATCGAAAGCCCCGGCTATGGCGGCGCCCATGTCGCGCTGCGGACCGCCGGCGCCATCGTCTCCGCCATTCCGCTCGACGCGCAAGGCATGACGGTCGGCTCCCGCAAGCACGCCCCTGGCCTGATCTTCGTTACCCCGTCGCACCAGTACCCGACGGGACGGCTGATGCCGATCGGCCGCCGCCTTGAGCTTCTCCGCTACGCCGACGCAGCAGGCGCCTGCATCATCGAGGACGACTATGACGGCGAATTCCACTACGAAGCGCGCCCTGTTGCCGCGCTGCAGGGGCTCGCGCCGTCGCCACGCATTTTCTATCTCGGCACCTTCTCGAAATCGACCTATGCGGACATCCGTATCGGCTATGTCGTCGTGCCCGAAGCACTCGTCGAGACCTTCGAACTGGCGCAGCGTCAGATCGGCATGTTGACGCAGGTCGCGATGCAGGAAGCGCTGGCCGAGTTCATCAGTTCAGGCGCCTATCTCAGCCACATCAGAAGAATGACGCGTCTCTATAAAGGCCGCCGCGACCGCATGCTGCGGGCGCTGGCCGCAGAGGCCGGCGACCGTCTCAGCGTCGAAGCCCCGGCCGGCGGAATGCAATTGCTGGCGCGATGCAGCGGGCCGGCGAACGACCGGCAACTGTCAGCGCGGCTGCTCGAAGCAGGCGTCGTCAGCCGCCCGCTGTCGAGCATGCTGTATCACAGGACGGGTGAGCACGGCCTGTTTCTCGGCTTCGCGGCATGGAATGAAAAGGAGATCGATCAGGCCGCGCACATCCTGGGACGCATCGTCCGCTAGGACGCGCGGTATCGCGGCGAACTAGCCGGCCGCCCGCTTCGGCTTTGCATTCGCGGCCACGTCCGCCGGCGCTGGAACCTGCATGAGAATGGTTTGAGCGGTAGGCGCTATTTCCACGCCGCACTCCTGGAATCGCCGCTTCATGCGGCGGTTGAATTCCCGCTGCACCGGCCAGCGGCCGGCATCCGTACAGCGAATCTGGCCGACGATCGAGGCCATCGAGCCGTCCACCTTGTCGACGCCCCACAGTTCGAGATCGCCGCGGATCAGATGCTGGAATTCCGCGTCGCGGCGCATCTCGGCGACGATGTCCTGAAGGATCTGACCGGCGCGATCAGTGTCCTCCTTGTAGGACACGTTGACGCTGACGGCCGCATTGCCGGCGCCACGGCTTGAATTGGTGATCGTCGTCACCGCGCTGAACGGCACGATGTGCACCGAGCCGTCGCCGGAGCGCAGACGAAGGGTGCGAATCGATACGTTTTCCACCGTCCCCGACAGGCCTGACAGCGTGACGTTGTCGCCGACCTGGACGGTATTTTCGAGCAGCAGAAACAGCCCGGTGATGAGGTCCTGCACCAGTTTCTGCGAGCCAAAGCCGATGGCGATGCCGACGATGCCGGCGCCGGCGAGCAACGGCGCGACGTTGACGCCGATTTCGCTCAGCGCGGTCAAGCCGACGACAGCGACGATCACGCACAGCAGCGCCGTTCGCAGCATCGGCTGAAAGGTACGCAGCCGCGCCGCGCGCACGTAGTGGCCGTCACGCGACAGCGCCGTGATCTTGCGATCCAGGAGAGCGTTACTGACTTCCCAGATCGCCGCCGCCGCCAGCGCGGCAATGCCGACAGTCACCACCGCCGACAGCAACCGGCTGCCGATCTGGCCGCCATAGAACCAGACGATGGCGTTGATTCCCCAGACCTCCAGCAGTGCAACGAAGCCGATGAAGGAAATCACGGTCGAGACGATGTTGCGGAGCAGCGGCAGATAGCGGTTGGCGCGGGTCTCCAGGCCCGGGAAGCGGCGCAACAGGTCCGGACTGATGCGAAAGCCGCGGTCGATCAGGCTTAACACCAGGATGGTGGCGAGGCGCACGATCAGCACGACCGCGACGGTGCCGACGAAATATTGCAGCAGCAGCGAGTAGCCGTTGCGGATGTTCAGCGCCCACACCGCCCACAATGCGAGGTCGAGTGCGATCGCAAGATAATGCCAGAGGCCGGCGACGCGATTGCGTATCCTGGCCGCGGCGCCGTCGCGGCCGGCCGGCGCGCGAATGGCGTCGGCGACCTGCCGGCGGCACTGCAGGATGACGACAACGACAAAGAGATGCACGACCAGCATCACTAGGCGAAGCACCGCAGCGTAGCCGGCGCGATGCAGGCCGAGAAGCAGCGCCACGTTGGCGAAGGCGATGCCCGACACGGCGACCGTTACAATGCGCCGTGCCCATATCTCGATATAGGCGGCGGTCTCCGCACGAACGCGAAACAGGCCGAAAGGGCCGGCCAGCGCCCGCACGACGCAGATCAGCGCGCGCGACAGCGCATAAGCATTGACGACCGCGAGGATCACAAGCCGGGTGGTTGAGAGATCGCCGATCCCGGTGCCGAGCAACATCGTGGCGATCCCGATGAAGACGAGCACCGGGAGCAATTCAAGCACGAGGCGTCCGAGGACGAAGGGCAGCCTGACCAGCGACTGCCAGGTGCGCGCCAGGCTGAGCCGCCGCCGATGCTGCGCGGGCGCCGCGGCAACATCCGCTACAGACGATGGCGGATCGGCGACGGCCAGCGTCTGCACCGGGGCCTGCGCCATCTGCGGAAGCCGCGCTTCCAGGAGGAATACCGGCCGTTTGATGAGGCGGAAGACCAGCCATTCGGCAGCGAAGGCGCAGATGAACACCAACGCCAGCTTCCACGCGATATCGAGCAACTGATGATAGGCGGACGGATCGTTGGTGGTCCGCACGAACCAGTAATAGAACGCCCGAAAATGCGTCAGTGTCCGCGCGATGTCGGCGACCTCGCGCGAGATCTCGCCGACCTGCTCGGACACCGTGAGCAGGAGCTGTGCGCCAAGGCTGTCCGCCGTGAGCGGTATCGCGGATTTCGGCTCACCCGCTCCGGCCTGCGGTTGCGGCGAGGCATTGGCGATCGCACGCAGGGTCTCGATGACCTGCGCGCGCTTCTTGTCGTCGGAGAGCGTATCGAGCGCCCGCTTCGCCTGATCTGATGTCAGGACCTCGGCGTTGCCGGCGGCAGGGGCAGCCGGTGCGGCGCCTTGCTGCGCGACAGCCGGGAACGCACACAGGACGAAGGCCAGCAGGATCGAGGGGAGGAACCTGTGCGACACGAGAGCCTCGTTGAATAAAGTGCGCCCGACGGCAAAACCGGGAGCGGCCTCGCCTTCGCGCATGCGTCATGTCGGATTGCCTGTTTTCGCCGTCATCTTGTGTCGGAAGTTTGCCACTGCAGCGGTATTCTCTTGGCATTTGCCGCAACACAGCGATACTGCACCGCTCAATCGCCGGGAACTTTCTCAAACCGGCGCAGGATGAAAGAAGCGTGGCGTGACGCCCTAGCCAGGCTGTACGCGCGTGGCGGCCGCACGATATTCCGCAAGCGTGCGCGCAACCAACTCGTCGACAGACATCACGTCCGTCACGCCCGAGACGGAATGGCCTGCGCTCCAGATATCCTTCCAGCGCTTGGGGCGGCTTTCGCGGACGCCGATGTCGATATCCTTGCCGATATCGATCGCGCCGCGCAGCGGCAAATTATCCGGATCGAGGCCCGCGGCCTCGATCGATGGCCGCAACATGTTGGTCTGCAAACCCGTGAATGCTGACGTCAGCAGCACGTCGTCGGCGGTGCTCGCAACCAGCAGTTCCTTGTATCTGATATCCGCCATGCTCTCGCGGGTGGCGATGAACTTGGTTCCCATATAGGCGAGATCGCAGCCGAGCGCCTCGGCCGCGCGCAAGGCGTAGCCGTCGGTGATGCCGCCCGCCAGCACCAGCGGCCCATCGAAGAAAGCGCGCACCGCGCGCACGAATACGAAGGGGTTGAGCCAACCGGTCTGGCCGCCTGCGCCGGCCGTCAGCAGCACCAGTCCGTCCGCGCCCGCGGCGCAGGCGCGCTCGGCATGGCGAAGCGAGGCGACATCGGCAAACACCAGCGCGCCGGCATCATGCAGCGGCCCGATCACCGGCGCGGGCGAACCGACCGAAGTGATCACCATCTCCGGCCGGTGCCGCAGCAGCACCTCAAGATCCTGCTCCAGCCGCGCATTGGAGCGATGCACGATCAGATTGGCGCAGACCGGCGCTGACTGTTTACCGCTGGCATCCGCATGAGCGTTCAACCTGATATCGATGTCCGTCAGCCATTGCTCGAGTTGTTCGGGGCTGC
>NZ_LLXX01000048.1:0-3983 GCF_001440405.1 Bradyrhizobium valentinum | reverse complement strand
GCCGATCACGCCGCTGCGGCAGGCGGCGACCACGAGCTCGGTGCCGGAGACGAGAAACATCGGTGCCGCGATCAGCGGCAGGCTGAGGCGGTCGCGAAAGCGCGAGAGAGCATCGACGGATGGCAAGGCGTTTCTTCCAGGCTTGAGCCGCTTGCTTGGTGTGCCAGCGTTCGCGCCAACCTTGGCACGATTAAAGCCACAGACAAAGCAGGCGGGAGGAAGAACAAGATGAGCGGCGTCGGCAAGGTCAACAAAGAAGGTGCTAAACGCCAGCTTCTGGGCCGGCCGCGAGCGGTTGGTGGGATAACGCTGCCTCGTGTCCCGGACGCGGTGCAGCGCCATAAGCGCGTTCACGCGCGTCTTCGACGCGCTATCGCGCTGCTCCGCAGAGCCGGGACCTCCGACACGAGAAAGCAAGGCCAGGTCCCGGATCAGCAGCGCACCACGTCGCGGAGCGCGACGCGCTGCGCGCGTCGAATTCATGCTCGGAGCCCGGCGAAGTTTATCGCCTCATCCTATCGGCAAATCGGTCGTCGATCGATACCTCGCCTCAACCGGCCATGCGCCTCTGGATCGCCGCCTTCGCCTTGTCGAAATCATTGGGCACTTCGATGTCGACCTCCAGCGTCGAGACGCTCTTGCCCCGCTCCAGCTTGACGATGACCTTGTCCGGATCGAGCGCCACATGTTTCGACACGACAGCGAGAATCTCCTCCCGTAGCGTGACCAGCAGGTCGGACTGGCCGAGCAGCCCGCGCTCGTGCGCCAGCAGAATCTGCAGCCGCTCCCGCGCAACCGGAGCGGATGCGTTGCGGCCGCCGAACAGCCGCAGCAGGTTCATGCTCATGCAGCTCTCCGTCCCAACAGCCGGTTCATGAAGCCCTTGCGCTCGGCAGGCACGACCATGGCGACTTCCTCGCCCATCAGACGGCGCGAAGCGTCAATATAGGCGCGGGCCGGCGCGCTATCCGCATTGTTGAGCGTCACCGGCGTGCCGACATTGGACGCCTTCAGGACATCCTGGCTCTCGGGAATGATGCCGATCAAAGGTGTCGCGAGGATTTCCAGGATGTCGTCGATATTGAGCATCTCACCGCGCGCCGCGCGCGCCGGATCATAGCGGGTGATCAGCACGTGCTTCTCCACCCGCTCGCCGCGCTCAGCCCTCACCGTTTTTGAATCGAGCATGCCGATGATGCGGTCGGAATCGCGCACCGAGGAAACTTCGGGATTGGTGACGATGACGGCTTCGTCGGCATAGCGCATGGCGAGCGTCGCGCCGCGCTCGATGCCGGCCGGGCTGTCGCACAGGATCCAGTCGAACCGGCTCCTGAGCTCGGCGATGACGCGGCCGACACCCTCGTCGGTCAGCGCATCCTTGTCGCGGGTCTGGGAGGCCGGGAGCAGCCAGAGATTCTCCAGCCGCTTGTCGCGGATCAGGGCCTGCGGCAGCTTGGCGACGCCCTGCACCACGTTGATGAGGTCGAACACCACGCGGCGTTCGGCGCCCATCACGAGATCGAGGTTGCGCAAGCCGACGTCGAAATCGACAACCACGACGCTTTGCCCGCCCTGGGCAAGCGCCGCACCGAGCGCGGCGGTCGAGGTGGTCTTTCCAACGCCTCCCTTGCCTGAGGTAACGACCAGGACCTTGGCCATACGTGATCTCCTTAGCCGGTTAATTCAGCGGGGTAATTTTCATGGTGTCGCCCTGCAGCCAGGCTTGCGCCGGGCGATTACGGAGCGACTCGTCGATTTCTTCTGCAGTCTGGTAGTAGCCGTCGATGGCGAGCAGCTCCGCCTCGATCTTCTGGCAGTAGATCCGCGCATTGGAATTTCCGTTGACGCCCGCCATCGCGCGGCCGCGCAGCGTCCCGTAGATGTGGATCGATCCGCCGGCAACGATCTCCGCGCCCGAGCCAACCGAGCCGAGCACCGTGACATCGCCCTCGATGAAGATGATCGACTGACCCGAACGCACCGGGCTTTCGAGCAGCAGTGAGGTCGGCTTCGGCTTCGCTTCGGGCTCGGGCTTCTGCGCCGGCTCGCTTCGCGTGATCACGCAGGTACGGCCGCCCGTCAGCAAAGGCGGCATGTTCGCACCAAGGCGCTCTTCCTCCACGCCCTCGATGCCGAGGACGCGGATGTTGCGTTCGCCCAAGCTGCCGAGAAGATGGGAGATCGCCGAGCCGCTGAGATCGACAGAGGAAAGATCGAGCACGATCGGCTTGCCGACGAAATAGCCGGGCGAGCGCGCCAGCGTAGCGTCGATCTCGGCGAGCCATTCCACGATCGGCACGACAGGGCTGAACACAAACGCGACATAGGACCGGCCGCGCAGCCGAACCAGTTGACGCGTGGGATCCGCTCGGACGTCCATGATGCTCGACTCGCCTTTCTTATTGAATGGTTAACAATCGACGAAGTTGGTTAACGAGTAATTAATGCGACAACGCGCGCTGCGCGCAGAAAACAGCGCAACAAGCGGCAAATCCGGCGCATTTGTGGCCGATTCTTGCTGCTGACCGCTTGGGAATGCGCGTCAAAGCCTTTGCGCAAAGGGGTCGCGCGCGGTTGTAGTTAACAGGACCTCAACTTACTTTCGTCACGTTTCCGACCTAAATTAGTCCTCGCGCGGCTCCAACAAACTTAAGAGTGAAACTTATGAGCGCTGGCGGACTCCCTGGGTCTGGCAGCTCATTCCGTCGGACAGACGGACATTTGCCGGCAGGGGACGAGGGCAGTGGAAGCCGTGGGCGTGGAGTGGTCGCGAGATCGTATCTCGCAGACAGGTGTCGTCGGAAACAGGGACGACGTCCTACATTCTGATTCAAATCTTCCAACCAAGCCTAGCAACGGGTGGAAGGCGGACGGGGATTCCTCTGCGCGCCTCCTCCATGAGCTGGAACTCCTGTCCGATGTCTCCGCAGCCGTTTCGCCGCCACCTAATCCGCCGGGTAACCCGCCAAGTGCCATGAGGAGTGAGCGTATGAGTAGTGTGAGTGAGCAGGACCATCTCAATCCGCGCGATCCCCTGTACTACGCGCCGCGCTGGCTGCGTGAGCGGTCGGCCTTGCGCGAGGCCGGCACCGAGGCGCCGTTTTCGCCGGCGTCGTTCGATTCCCAGCTCGAAGGCGCCGTATCCAACGCGCTGCGGGCGCATCCCCTGGATCCCGAGGTCATGCACGAACCCGAACTGGAGTCGAAGAAGGCGCTGTGGACCGTCGCGGCGCGCTTTGCTGCCGCCATCGGCGTCTCAGCTCTCGTGGCGCTGTTCTTCGTCGTCGTCGTGCCCGGACTCCGGCAGAGCGACGGTGAGCCGTCGGCGTTCTCCAGCTTCGCGCAGTCGATCAAGAGCGCGCTCTCCTCATCCGGAGAGGCTTCGCAAAAGCCTGCGATCAACGAATTCCAGTCCCTTCTCGCCTCCACTCCGCCAAGCACGCCGGCGGCATCCGAGCAGTCGGGACAATTGCTCAAGCAGTTCATGCAGTGGCGCGAGAAGCCGGATTCGGCCACGCCACAACGCACCACCCCATAATCCAGACGGAGGGCAGACAATGCCCGAGAACCGACTTACTGCGATCTTGTTCTCAAGGAGCTTGCCATGACCCCGCACCGGATCGCCCTGCTGGTCGGGGCCGTGCTTTTCTGTATCGGAGGCAGCGCGCAAGCCGCCGGCGATATCACGATCGTGCGTGATCTTGCAGGCCGTGTCGGCCCCGTGATCGGCTCGGCACAGGCCTGCCGCGACATTGCGCGTCCCCGGATTCAGACCATTGCCGACAAGTTTTCACAGGTGATCCGGGAAGCCTCGTCCAACGAGGCGGAACGTTCCGATCTCAGCCAGGTGTTCGATCGCAGCGTGGCCGAAGGACGCGCCGCCGTTACCTCGGGCAGAATCGATTGCATCCGGGCCGACCGTCAGCTTGCCGATCTCGAACGCTCGATCTCCGGGCCGAGCCTCTCCAGCGTGATCGGCCCCT